>DATJQO010000119.1:0-83987 GCA_035505695.1 Mycobacterium sp. | reverse complement strand
ACAATTCGCGCCCTTCCGCCCACGGTAGCCGGCACGTCTGCGCAGTAGGTCAGCTCACGCAGCTCCTCGAGCTGCTCCACGGTCAACTCCACCCCAACAGACTACCCGCATGTAAAGCTAACAGAATCACAAGACACTAGCGCACATGAATAGTGAACTGCTCAATTCTTACGGCGCATACGACGCAGGGGTGAAGACTCGAGTAGCCGACTACTGAGTCTACTTGCTTCGTCAACGATCTTGGTGACGACGTCGCGAAGCTCGAGCGGCTCACACCACTGCTGTCAGAAGATCGCGACGATTCCCGCCACGACCGCGGCCACCTCGGTGACCTTCTTGCCCAGCTTGATCGCTTGGTCGACGTCGTGCCGGTGTGACCGGACGGGACAAGTCACTTCGGCGAATCCAAAACGTCGTTTCTGACGATTGATCAGTACTGAAATTTGTAAAATTTTTCGTCTGCAGCTATTTCGTCGAATACGGCGGCCGATGTAGCTATGCACTCGATGACCTTGGACCCTACGCCAAGACGTTGCGCAGCGCGACGCTAACAGAGAGGCTGCCCTACGGCACTCCCGCTTCTTCGATAAATCGACCTGGCCTTTGAGCCAATAATAATTGCGTCGCGTAAGGGGCTTAATTATGAGGAACTATGACCGGATCAACGCGCTGCCGCCCGAGGGCATCGAGCGCAAACGCGCACATCATCGGCGGGGGCATCGCTGGCCTGTCCGCGCAGCGTTTCTGGTCACTGAGGAGCATATGCCCGCCCAGAATGTCACGATCTATGAGTCCTTGCCCATGGTGGGCGGCTCGATGGACGCTGCAGGCGATCCCGCAGGCTATACCAGCCGAGGAGAACGCGAGCTCGAGGCGTGGAGGGAATGCCTCTGGTACCTGTGCGAAAAGGTGCCCTCGCTACAGACTCCCGGGCGCACGATTCTCGATGAGACGTTTCAGGCTAACCAGGGCGAGCCGATCTGCTCCCATTACCGGCTAATGGAGAAGTGGCCCGACGAGATGGCCCCCGCAACGGTGTGCGTGCTGCCATAATGCTGTGGTGAGTGCGAACGACGCCGCCCCCTCGGTTCCGGACGCGCCGTCGGCCACTGAGGTCAAGCGCACGCTGCGGCTGATCGAGCCGCTGCGCAAGCTCATCAACCCCAAGGTGTACGGCATCGAGAACGTGCCCATGCGGGGCGCACTGCTGGTCGGCAACCACACAGTGTTGGGTGTGCTGGACTTGCCGCTGATCTGCGCGGAATTGTGGGAGCGCGGGCGGATCGTGCGGGCGCTCGGCGATCACGCCCAATTCAAGGTCCCAGGTTGGCGCGACATGCTGAAGAGCGTCGGCGTTGTCGAGGGCACGCGGGCGAACTGCGCTGAGCTGATGCTACGCGGAGAGCTGATCCTGGTCTTTCCGGGCGGTGGGCGTGAGGTGGCCAAGCGCAAGGGTGAGCAATACAAGCTGGTATGGAAGAACCGGATGGGGTTCGCCCGCATGGCCATCCAATACAGCTACCCGATCGTCCCGTTCGCGTCTGTCGGCGCCGACGATGCTGTGGACATCGTTGTCGACGCGGACAATCCGTTACTCGCCCCCGAACGGCTGTTCGTCGAAAAGGTACTGGGCAGCCCGGACTCGTGGCCCATCTGGCGCGGAATCGGACCGACGCCCATTCCGCGGCCCGAACGTCAGTACTACTGCTTCGGCGAGCAGATGCAGACCACTTCGGTGAGGGGCCGCCACAACGACGACGCCACGGTGCGCCAGGTGCGAGACTCCACCAAGACCGCGGTCGAGTACGGCATTCAGTTCCTGCTCGAGGAGCGGGAACACGACAAAAACCGCTCGCTGATCCGTCGGCTGCTGGGACCGGAACACCGCTGACTTAATCGAGCCGAGGGCCCGGAGTCGTCGTGGCGAGCGGCCTCACAACCGCTCGCGGCCCTCGATGTGGGCACGGACTCGATCCGCGTGATCGATGCGAGCAACGACGCCGTCATCGTTACGGCGCCGCGTGCGGTGACCGCGCGACCGGAAAACCTGCCACTGCCGGCGCTCGCGAATGCGCCCAAAGTACAAAGATCCGCCACCGACGCCCGTTATGGTCATGTCCGTTCCCGGCGTGGAGCCCAAAACCATCGGATGTCAAGACTTCACATTCGCCGCACTGGCCCTCATCCCCCGGTTCGCGTGGCGCGGCGAGGTGCCCGAACGGCTGAACCAACCGGCCGATTATTCGGTCGCGGCCGGCGACTGGCTGCTGCTCGTGAAGAAATTCGGCTTGACCCCACCGCTGGTGGACAGGACAGACAAAGCCTGACGGCAGCCGAATTAGCCGCTCTTGCGGCGGAACTCGCGGCGACTCTCCACCGGACCATGTGCACGCGACTGCTTTCCGCCACCGTCCTTGTGATCGGATCCGCCCGCCGACTTGGCCCTCTTGCGATCGAGGGCCTCGCGAAACCTGCGCTTGGTCTCGTCCTCTTGCTTCGGGTTCGATTCAGCCATAGCGGCAGCCTATCTTGGACGGCCACGCCTGGCGCGGGGTTTACCGCACGCCTGGGGGCATACCGTACACATGCGAGATCGGCAGTGTCAGCAGCACCCGCCGGTCGGTGACCATCGCCCGACGGTAGTCGTCCCAATCCGGGTGTTCGCCGGCGATGTTGCGATACAAGGCAATTAGCGCCTCTACGGTGGCGTCGTCCGGCGCGGCAGCGGGAGGCGTCAGCTCTGCTGTGCCCTCGGCAACGGCATACGACCATCCGTCGTCGGCATCGACCAGGATGGACGCCCGCGGGTCGCGGCGCAGGTTGCGGGTCTTGGCCCGCGGCTCGGTGACCGATACCTGGATCACCAGCGTGCGCGGGTCGAAGTGATACTGCACGTTCGACAGCTGTGGTCGCCCGTCAGCTTTGATGGTCGCCAGCACCCCGAGAGAGTTTCCACTGATCACCGCGAGCAGCTTGTCGTCGATCACTTGGCGTCCCATCCCGAAAGCCTACGTTGCACTCCACCGGGCCGGGCCGGGATCGTCAATCGGCGTCAACTGGTGAAATCTAGACATGACCACCTATGCGGCGTTCCTGCGCGGCGTCAACGTCGGCGGCGTCAACCTCAAAATGGCCGAGGTAGCCGGCGCGCTGGCCGAGGCCGGATTCAGCAACGTGCGCACCATCCTGGCCAGCGGCAACGTTCTGCTGGAGTCATCGGCTGGGGCGGCCGCGGTGCGCAAGAAAATTGAAGCCACATTGCGTGCCAGGTTCGGCTATGACGCCTGGGTGCTCGTCTATGACATCGACACGGTGCGCGCCGTGGTCGATGCCTACCCGTTCGAGCGCGAGGTCGAGGGGTACCAGTCCTACGTGACATTCGTCGCCGACGCCGCGGTGCTCGACGAACTCACGGCACTGGCCGAGGACGCCGGTCCAGCAGAGAGGATCAGCCGCGGTAACGGCGTCATTAATTGGCAGGTACCCAAGGGCAGCACCCTGGACAGCATGATCGGCAAGACGATGGGCAAGCCGCGCTACAAATCATCGACCACGACCCGCAACCTGCGCACGCTGCAGAAGGTGTTGCGGTAAACCCGATTCGCCTCAACGCTCAGTCATCGGGCACGTTCGTCAGGTAGCGCATCGCGTCGGACTTGGTCAGCCCCAATGCCCGGGCTACCTCGAGGTACTCTTTGGCGGCGGCCGCCATCGCAGCGTCAGCCGGATCGAAGCGCGAGATGAAAGTGCCGAAGCGTCCCCGTGTTTCGACAATCGCCGCCGACTCCAATTCACGATAGGCGCGGGCAACGGTGTTGGCCGCAACGCCAAGCTGACCGGCCAAGTCTCGCACCGTGGGCAGCCGGGTGCCGGGCGGCAGCGCACCACTGCGTACCCCGTCGATGACCTGCGTCCTGAGCTGGTCGAACAACGGCTTGCGTGCCTTCGCCTCGACTCTCAAGAAATCCATTAGCTCCACAAACCCAGTATCACCCAGCGCTCGCTGAGCAAGGCTATGTTTGTGGGATGCGAGTTACGGTGCTTAGCGGCGCGGGGATTTCCGCGGAGAGCGGTGTGCCGACATTCCGTGATGACAAGAACGGATTGTGGGCCCGTTTCGATCCCTACGAGCTGTCCAGCACCGAAGGCTGGCGCGACAACCCGGAGCGGGTGTGGGGCTGGTACTTGTGGCGTCACTATCTGGTAGCCAACGTCCAACCCAACGCCGGGCACCGGGCCATCGCCGCCTGGCAAGACCACGTCGAGGTAAGCGTCATCACCCAGAATGTCGACGACTTGCACGAGCGCGCCGGTAGCACGCCGGTTCACCATCTGCACGGAAGCTTGTTCGAATTCCGTTGTGAGCGTTGCGGTATGCCCTACACCGGCGCGCTGCCGGAAATGCCCGAGCCGGCGTTGGAGGTGGAACCTCCGGTGTGCCATTGCGGTGGCCTGATCCGGCCCGACATCGTGTGGTTCGGTGAGCCGCTGCCCGACCAGCCGTGGCAGCGCGCCGTAGAGGCGACCGAAGCCGCCGACGTGATGGTGGTGGTGGGGACTTCGGCGATCGTCTATCCGGCGGCCGGACTGGCCGAGCTGGCGCTCTCCCGTGGCACGGCCGTCATCGAGGTCAACCCCGAGGTCACGCCGCTGTCGCGCAGCGCGACGATCAGCATGCGCGAGACGGCGAGCCAGGCCTTGCCGCAGCTGCTGCAGCGGCTGCCCGCGCTGCTGAAATAGCCGCTACGGCCTGCGCGCCCGGCCCAACGTCAGCTCCGACACCGGAAACGGCGCCCAAGGCGGCAGCGTAAGTTCGCGGCGGGAGGTATCCACTTCGAAGCCGGCCTCGATGATCGAGCGCTCGGTGTCGCGATGGGTGTGGCAGTTGCCGAACAACCGGGGCCACAGCGTCGCATCAACGAACCTCTGAAAACTGCCGCGCGCACCGGCGTTGGCCACATGCTCGAGATACCGCAGCTCGCCGCCCGGTCGCAGCAACGAAAACAGACACCGCAGCACGGTGTCGGGTTCGTGCACCGAGCACAACACCAGCGAGCACACCACCGCATCAAACGGCCGCTCGCCGCTGAGCCCTTCTGCCGTCTCGTCTTTCACCACCACCCGAACGGGCACCACCTCTGCCGCGGCGCGGGCCTGGGCCACCAGTCGGCGCTCGGGCTCCACGGCGAGCACCTCCTCAACGGATTCCGGATAGTGCGGGAAGTTGGTGCCGATCCCGGCGCCAACTTCGAGCACCCGCCCAGATAAGCCGGCCAGGTTCTCCCGGCGCAGGGCTCGCACCGCCTCGGTTTCATGGGTGGCGATGACGGGCCAGATCCGTGCGAAGAAGGGGTTGTCGATCGCAGTTGCCATACGTGTGAAACCTTCCGACTTTGTGAGCTCAAAATAGGCGGGCCAGCGATGATCGATCGGCAGGCTAACCGATGTTCGTCAACGGCTGCCTCACCGGGCGGCCATTGTGCTCGACAGGTTCCTCGTCGGGTGCGACGTATTCGATCTCTGCTGGACGCTCGCTGATTCCGAACCGATCGTGCAGCCACACCAGAGGCTTGGGCGCCCACCAATTCGA
The DNA here is from genome assembly GCA_035505695.1 of Mycobacterium sp. Lineage (GTDB taxonomy): Bacteria > Actinomycetota > Actinomycetes > Mycobacteriales > Mycobacteriaceae > Mycobacterium. Next base: position 78,397 of record DATJQO010000119.1, on the reverse strand, counting down.
CCGGCCCACCAGATGCATGAACGCCGGAACCAGGACCATTCGCACCAGCGTGGCATCCACGGCCACCGCCAGCGTCAGACCGAGACCGAACATCCGCATGAACGACACGTGAGCGGCGATCAGCGCGGCGAACGACATCGACATCACCAACGCCGCCGCGGTGATCACCCGTCCGGTGCGAGCCACGCCGAGGGCCACAGTCTCGTCGTTGGCGGCGTGTGCCTGTCTTGGGCTAGCCGTTGCCGGCCGGGCGGCCCCGGACGCCAGCCAGTATTCGCGGATCCGGGAGATCAAGAAAACCTCGTAGTCCATCGACAGCCCAAAGGCGATGCAGAACAACAACACCGGCATGTTCGCGACCAATGTTCCGCTCGGGGTGGTCCCCAGTGCGCCCAGATGGCCCTCTTGGAAGATCCACACCAGTGCGCCGAAAGCTGCGGTCAGGGAAAGAACGTTGCAGACCAACGCCTTCAGCGGCAGCACGACGCTCCCGGTGAGCAAGAACAGCAGGATAAAAGTGATGGACGCCATCAATCCGAGTACCAGCGGAAGCCGATCCGTGACCGCATCGACGCTGTCCCGGTTGATCTGCGCGACCCCGGCCATCTCGACGGACCGCCCGGCCGGCCCCGGCACCTGGTGCAGCCGCGCGAGCTGGACGTCGTTGGCCCGGGAAAACAGCGGCGCCGTGCTGCCTACGGTCAAGAAGGCGCTGCCGTCAGCCAATCCGGTGGCGCCGGCCGGTGGGCCGACCCGCTGCCCGTTGAAGAACGTCCCACCGGGGGCCGATACCGCCGACACGCCGGGAACCCGCGACAGGTCGGCGGCGTACGCGTCCAGGTCCGCCGGGCTCAGTCCGCGGGCGTCGGGGACAACGACCGGCACCGCCGTCGCGGAATCGTGGGCGAAACCGTTGCGCAACTCGTCACCAACCTGATGCGACGACGCCGAAGGTGGTAACACCCGGTCGTCCGGGAAGCCCCACTTCACCGATAAGAAGGGAAGCCCGAGCAGCAACAGCAGCGCCATCACGGCCAGGCCGATCGGCACCGAGCGCCGCATCACGAACTTGCTCGACCGGTACCAGAACAGCTCCTCGACCGGCTTGTGCACCGGTTCGCCACGTCGCAGGATGCGCCGCACCAGCCGGCGCATGTCCAATGCGTCCAGCCGGGGACCCAGGAGCACGATCGCGGCCGGCGTAATCACGATTGACGCGGTGGCGACGAAAGCCACGGTGGCCACACCGGCGTAGGCGAACGACTTCAGGAAATACATCGGGAACGCCACGGTTGCTGACATGGACAACGCCACGGTGACAGCGGAAAACAACACTGTGCGGCCCGAAGTCGCCATGGTTTTGATCAATGCCGCGTTCCGGTCGCTGCCCTCGGCCAACTCGTCGCGATAGCGGCTGAGGATCAACAGGGTGTAGTCGATGGCGAGCGCCAGGCCCAGGGCGGTGCTCAGGTTGAGCGCGAAGATCGACACTTCCGTGCTGAACGTGACCAGTCGCAACACCGACATGGAGCCGACGATGGCAAGTGCACCCAGCGCCATTGGCAACGCCGCCGCCAGCAAGCCACCGAACACCCATACCAACACCAGGAAGCTCAGCGGGATCGCGATCACTTCCATCACCAGCAGATCGTCCTGGTTCTGCTTGTTGATCTGGGCGTATTGCATCGCCGGGCCGCCGGCGCGCACGGCAACGCCGTCACGGTCGTGGACGAATTGGTCCGCCAGGGTTTGGGCGTTTTTTTGGGCGTTGTTCTCACCGCCCTTGAGGTTGACCACGATCAGCCCCGACTTGCCGTCGCGGCTGACCAGATCGGCCGCGGCCTGCGGCGGAGAAGTCCACGCAGAGGATGCGTTATAGACCAACGGCGACTGACTCAATTGGTCGATGAGGTCGGTCACCACCTTGCGCGCCCGGTCGCTGTTGACGCCCTCGGGCGCCGTCACCATTATCAGCAGTTGCTGACCGCTCTGCCCGAACTTGTCCGTCAGCACATTGATCGCGCGGGCCGACTCAGAGTCAGGGTCTTGGAATCCCCCGACGGACAAACTCTTGGCGACGGGAACGCCGAAGACGGCAGCGGCTACGAAGACCAACACCCCTAGTGCGATGATGCGTCGCGGCGCTGCGATGGCCAGTCGGGCTATCCCCTGCAGCATTCCCTAAGCCCTCCAGCCGCTGTCCGCGACAACATACGCCAACCAGATGTCAAACAATGCCTCCCTTAACCACGGATGCACCTAACCAGACGGTTCAAACACAGTTTTTAAACCGGTGAAATGCTAAGAGTCCGGCAAGAAAAGTGAGCCGCAACTAAGCAGCTCACCGGTCAAATCGCCGGCTCCACGACGCAGAACCTACCCGTCGGTAAATTGCCATCATTTTCCGAATCGTGACTCAAAGATTCCTTAATGGTGGCCCATACGCTCAGTGACATGTGGATCGACGACACAAGCGCCGACGTCATCAAGGCTGACTTCGAGGCCCTCTACCACGGCGACGTGCTGGTGGAAGGTGAGACCTCGGAGCAGTTCGAAGACTGGCAACCGCTGCAAACGGCAAGCTGACCCAGGACAGGTTGAGCCCATGAGTGTGCTTGCCCGGCTGTTGATGGCCGAACCCGCTGTCAGTCGATGGTTCCGTCGATAACTCTGATCTTGTTGACGAAGTCAGCCCCCCGCTCGGTGCGGGGGGCTTTCGTTTTCCCGGCTCGGCGCTGACCGCCTCAGCGGGGTGCCATCCGGATGGCGCCGTCCAGCCGAATGACCTCGCCGTTCAGCATGGGGTTTTCGATGATGTGCACCGCCAATGCGCCGTACTCGTCCGGGTTTCCCAACCGTGACGGGTGCGGCACCTGCTTGCCCAGCGATGCCCTGGCCTCCTCAGGTAGGGACGCCAGCAGCGGCGTGTCGAAAAGGCCGGGCGCGATCGTGACCACCCGGATGAGGTGGCTGGCCAGGTCACGCGCGACCGGCAACGTCAGGCCGACCACGCCGCCCTTGGACGCGGAGTAGGCGGCCTGGCCGATCTGGCCGTCGAACGCCGCGACCGACGCGGTGTTGACGATGACGCCACGCTCCTCACCGATCGGCTCAGTTTTGGCGATCCGTTCGGCCGCCAGCCGCAGCACGTTGAAGGTGCCGACCAGATTGATGTCCACGATCTTGCGGAACGCGTCCAGCGGGAAGACGCCGTCGCGGCTGAGCACTCGAATGGCATTCCCGGTGCCGGCGCAGTTGACCACGATGCGCAGTGGGCCCATCGACTCGGCGGTGTCGAGCGCCTTGCTGACCGCGGCCTCATCGGTGACGTCGGCTTGCACGAAGCGGGCGCGATCACCGAGTTCGCGAACGGCTTCTTCGCCGCGCAGGTCGAGCACCAGCACCTGTGCTCCGGCATCCAGCAGCCGCTTGGCGGTGGCCAGGCCGAGGCCTGATGCGCCCCCGGTGACGATTGCTACGGCGTCCTTGATCTCCATGTGATCCTTCCCTATTACGTCCGGCCAACCAGTTGGTCGGGACTATACCCAGTCCTTGACTACCGCTTCGACGTCGCTCAGCGGTGCCGCCGGCGGCCGTGGGGTGTCGGGCACGGTGCGGGAAAACCGTGGGGCCGGCAACGGCTGCAGACCACCGTCGACGTCATAGAAGGTGTGCCGCTCGGTGATGTGCGGCTCGGTGTGCACCTCGCCGAAGGCCAGCACCGGTGTCACGCAAGCATCCGAATCGGCGAACACCTTGGCCCAGTGGTCACGCTCCCGGCTGGCGAACTTCTCGGTGAGCACCGCCCGCAGCTCCGGCCAGCGGCTGACATCGTTTTGCGCCGGCAGGTTGCCGGCCTCCAAGCCCAGCCCGGCCAGCATCGCCGCGTAGAACTGGGGCTCGATGGCGCCGACCGCGACGTAGCGTCCGTCGGCGCACTCGTAGGTGTCGTAGTAGGGCGCGCCGCCGTCGAGCATGTTGGTCCCGCGGACGTCGGACCACATGCCCATCCCCCGCATCGCCCACATCATCTGGATCAGCACGCTGGAGCCGTCGACCATGGCGGCGTCGATGACCTGGCCCTTGCCCGAATTCTGCCGCTCCCACAGCGCGGCGAGAATGCCGACCAGCAGGAACATCGAACCGCCGCCGAAGTCACCCACCAGATTCAGCGGCGGCACCGGCCGCTCGTTCACCCGTCCGATGGCGTGCAGGATCCCGTTCAGCGAGATGTAGTTGATGTCGTGGCCCGCTTGCTGACTGCGCGGACCGGTTTGTCCCCAGCCGGTCATCCGGGCGTAGACGAGCCGTTCGTTGACCTTGGCGCAGTCCTCGGGGCCGAGGCCAAGCCGTTCGGTGACGCCGGGTCGGAAGCCCTCGATCAGCACGTCGGCTTTGGCGACGAGCTTGAGCACCAGCTCTCGTCCCGCGTCGGCCTTGAGGTCGACGGTCACCACCCGACGGTTGCGCAGCATGGCGTCCTTGGCGGCGCCGCCGCCCCCGCTTTTCGGGCGCCGGTCGATGCGCACCACGTCGGCCCCGAGATCCCCGAGGATCATCGCGGCATGCGGGCCCGGCCCGATGCCGGCCAGTTCGACAACACGCAACCCGATCAGTGGTCCCGCCATGATGCACCGACCTTTCGTCCGCTTTGACGCCGTTCGCATCTTCGCAGTCGCCGTCGGCGAGCATGCAACCCGGTCACCTACTGTGGCTGATGCCGAAGGCGGGAATCGCCACCCGCGCCTGGTCGCCACACTCCCAACTTCACCGACCACCGACCCCTTGCGCCGGTCCGATCGAGAGACTGGTCGCGAACCGATCTGGCAGTCCATTCGTGTCAGTTCCAAGCCGGCAAGCACAGAACGGAGTATCGATGGTTGAACAGATTCGCTGCGCGGTGACCGGAGCAACCGGCTACATCGGCGGTCGGCTGGTGCCGCGACTGCTGGACGAAGGCCATCAAGTCCGCGCATTGGCACGCAACCCCGCCAAGTTGGCAGACGTGCCATGGCGACAACACGCTGAGGTGGCGCGCGGTGACCTGAGTGATGTCGATTCGCTCATCGCGGCGTTCGAGGGGATAGATGTCGTTTATTACCTGGTCCATTCGATGGGTAGTGCCAAGGATTTCGCCGCCGACGAGACGCGCGCCGTCCGTAACGTTGTGACCGCCGCTCGCCGTACGGGCGTGCGCCGGATCGTTTATCTGAGCGGGCTGCACCCCGCCAAGAGCAAGCTCTCGCCCCATCTGGCTTCGCGTAAAGCCGTCGGTGACATTCTGATCGACTCCGGCATCGAGACTCTGGTGTTGCAGGCTGGGGTAGTGGTCGGATCGGGATCGGCATCATTCGAGATGATCCGGCACCTCACCGACCGGTTGCCGGTCATGACTACGCCGAAGTGGGTGCATAACAGCATTCAGCCGATCGCGGTGCGCGACGTGCTGTATTACCTGGCTGCGGCGGCAGCGGCCGACGTCCCGTCATCGCGGACCTGGGACATCGGTGGGCCCGACGTATTGGAATACGGCGACATGATGCGCGTCTACGCGGAGATCGCGGGGTTAGGCAAGCGGTATTTGGTTGTGCTGCCGTTTCTGACACCGACGATCGCCAGCCTGTGGGTTGGAACCGTCACCCCGATACCGCCCGGGCTCGCGCGGCCGCTGATCGAATCGCTGGAATGCGATGCGGTGATGCGCAATTCTGATATCGACAGCATCATCGAACCACCATCCGGCGGCCCCACCGGCTACCGCCGCGCAGTCGAGTTGGCGCTCAACCGCCCGGCTCGCGGCCTCCCCGACGCGACGTGGTCCTCGTTGCGGTCGCAGCCGGCCGATTCACTGCCCACCGATCCAGACTGGGCCGGCGAAGTCGTCTACACCGCCCTCCGGACGGCCGCGACGACTGCCGAACCCGAAGACGTCTGGAAGTCTGCCGAGCAAGCGGTGTATGACCAGCGGGTGGGCGCCTGGTCACTGAAGCGCTGGAGCGTGGTGGAACAAGAGGCCGGAAGCAAATTGCGGCTGCGTGCCCGAACCCGGCCGTCCGGGCGCGCGTGGCTGGAGATCACCGTGACACCACGCGACGGCGGTGGGACGCACTACACGCAGCGGGCGATCTTTTTTCCGCGCGGCATTCCGGGTCGGTTGGCCTGGTTTTTGTGGTGGCCCGTCCGCACCGCGGCGCTGAGGGCGCTGGCACGCAACATCGTCGAGTCGGCCCAATAAGCCAGTTTCACACCCCGAACATAGGCGGCAGCACGAGCACCATGATCAGACCCCACACGAAGTGGGTCAGCACCGGCGCCAGCACACCCCCACTCGCGCGCCGCTCCAAAGCGCATACCGTCCCGAGGATCATGGCAGCGAAACCGAGCATCGGGTTGCCACTGGGCAAGGTCGCGCAGGTGTACAGGATCGTGGACATGACGACAGGGTGATAACGGCCCAGAGCGGTGTAGAGCGCGCCGCGGAAGAATAGTTCCTCGGCGACCCCGTTGATCAGCGTGATCGCCACGATCAGCGGATACCACCCGTGGTGGGCGAACAGCAGCACTCGGGTGATCAGCTCCGCCACGGCCGGTATCTCCTTGGCGATCACTCCGCCCAGTACGAACACGCCACCAAGTAGCAGACCGACGGTGATTCCGGTGATGACGGGCCGCTGGTTGCGGCCGCGCCAGCAGATGCCACCCAGATGCAGCGGCCCCGAGACCAACGCGCCAGTGGTCCACACCGCCGCCAGCGCCAGGGTCAACCAGTAGAAGCTGGACTCCCCCGGATGACGCCGCAACGAAAACCCGAGGACCGCGGCGCCGATCACCAGGGTGATAGCGACGATGACGCGTCGGCGTCGCACCACGGACGGCGGTTCATTATGCGGCACAGCGACATTGGTGATGGCGCGACGCAACTCACTCAAGACGCTGGTGTCGTAGGGACTGGTGGATTGGCTCATGCAGGACGCACCTTTGCGGTCACGGCGATCAGGATGTCAAGGCCGGTTCGCAGCGCCCCGGCCACCGGGCCCGGAACCATGTTCACCAGCCCCAAGGTCGGCCCCACGCTCGACGGGAGAAGCACCCGTGCGAGTTGGCGGATACGCAGCGCGTCACCGCCGGCCCATGCGGGATCGGTGTTGGCGAGATGATGGGGGTCGGCCAGGCTGTTGATGGCGCGGGGCGAAGCGTGCGACCGGTCGGCCAAGGCCAAAGCGATGGCCTCGTCGACGCCGAGCAAACCCCCCGGCGGTTCGGGTACCCGGTCGCGCAGATCACTGACGGATGCCACCATCGGATGGTCCAGCGACTCGACCAGCTCGCCAGCCAGTCCGGGAGGCACCGGAAGTGCCACGCCGGTGATCAGCGATGCCAGCCCGGTGTCGATCCTGCCGACCGGCAAACCGGTATGCCACCTGCCGGCGGTACGCGCATAGGTTTTGAGCAGCTCCCGGTAGGACGTGGTGTCGGGGCCGGAGATGTCATAGGCCCCGGCCGGTACCGAGTCGGGATCGGCCGCGGCGACGAGATAGTGCAGTACGTCGCGGATGGAGATGGGGTCGATCGGGTTGTCCATCCAGCTCGGTAACGGCATGAGCGGGAACCGGTCCCCGACATATCGCATCATCTCGAACGACGTTGAGCCGGCGCCAATGATCATTGCTGCGCCCAGCCAAACCAGTTGCGGGCCGTCAGGGATCGACAGGGCCTGCGCCACCTCGGCCCAGCTGGTCAAGTGCTCAGACAGCGCCTCGTCAGCTGGTACGAAGCCGCCGAGGTAGACGATGCGTCGAACCCCGGCGTTGCGGGCCGCGGCTGCAAGGTTTGCCACCGCGACCTTGTCGGCGTCGCGGAAGCCCGGCTGACCGATTGCGTGCACCAAGTAATACACCACGTCGACGGGGCCGCAGCTGGCGAAGGCGGCCCCGACTGATGCCGGGTCGGCGGCGTCGAGGGCCACCGGTGTGACGTCGTCGAACCATCCGAACCGCTTGATGCGCTCAGGCTTTCGCGTGGCGGCTATGACGTGGTGCTGGTGCGCCAGCAGAGAGGTGACCAGCCGCGATCCCACATAGCCAGTGGCACCGGTGACCAGTATCCGCATACCGTCGACCCTAGCCCGGCGACGATACACGCCGCGGAGCGGCGTGAGGAGAAGGCGGGCAATTCACCCTAGCCCGGCGACGATACACGCCGCGGAGCGGCGGCACGCGTACCTAACGTCACGGCGATTTCCGGGTCGATTTTTCGCCCTGACGTTAGGCTCGCGGCCCAGCATTTGAACCGAAGTCGCTGCGGCGCCGTGACCCGGTATGTGAACAAGCTGTCGCAGGGAGCTACTGCGTGCTCAACGGCCGTTGCAACGGCGCATCCGTCCCTCGCGGGCGTGGCGGTGCGGTTCCCGCCACACCGCTGCACCCAGCAGGAAGCCATCAGTGCGCTGACCAATTTCGAGACCCGGCCATCGCGATTCAGCGGCTTGACCGAGGCGAGCGATGCCTACCTGGAAATAGCGCTCGATTTGGGCGAGCGGGCACTGCTGGCAGCGCTTGACCAGGCGCAGGTCAAGCCGTCGGAACTCGACATCCTGTTTTCGACGACGGTTGCCGGACCGGCCGTCCGGAGGCTGCCGGCGCGCCTGGCGAGGCGGGTCGGGCTCCGAGCTGACGTCAAACGCATCCCGCTGTTCGGTTCGGGGTGTGCGTCCGGCGTGGCACACGTGCACGACCATCTGTGCGCATTCCCCGATCAGGTGGCGGCCGTGCTGGCGGTTGAGTTGTGCTCGTTGACCATTCAGCGCCAACACAATTCGGGCACCAAGCTGGTCACTACCAGCCTCCTCGGCGACGGAGCAGCCGCCGTCATCGCCAAGGGCGCCAACCGAACCGGTGATGGCCGGAGCGGGCCAAGGGTGCTGGCGACCCACAGCCGGATCCACCCCGGCATCGACGAAGTCAAGAGCTGGAAGATCGGCGGTGACGGTTTCCGAAGCGCTTTGTCGGGCGACGTCGCCGCCATCATCGACAAATATCTGGGCGACGATGTCCGCGCATTTCTCGCCAACCACGGATTGGCCCCGCGCGAGGTGGCCACCTGGGTGTGCCACCCCGGCGGCGCCCGGGTGATCGAGGCGGTCGAGAAGGCGTTGCAGCTGCCCGGGAATGCCCTCGACCGCACTCGAAAGTCGTTGCGTGACAACGGCAACCTCGCTTCGGTGTCGCTACTGGACGTTCTTCGGGCACACCTGGCTGACCCGCCACCGTCAGGGTCGATTGGGTTGATGATTGCGATCGGTCCGGCGTTCTGTTCCGAGCTCGCGCTGCTGGCCTGGTAGAGCTGGTAAAGACTGGAGCCATGTATTACCTGCTGATCCTGGCGGTCGCCATCGAACGTCTGCTCGAGCTGGTGGTCTCCAAGTGGAACGCGGAATGGTCGTTCGCCCAGGGCGCCAAGGAATTCGGCCGGCCGCATTACGCCGTGATGGTCGTTATCCACACCGCGCTGCTTGTCGGGTGTGTCGTCGAACCGTGGGCACTGCAGCGGCCGTTCATTCCGTGGCTAGGCTGGCCGATGCTGGCTGTGGTGGCGCTGAGCCAGGGACTGCGCTGGTGGTGCATCACCACGCTGGGCCGACGCTGGAACACGCGGGTGATCGTGCTGCCGGACGCGCCGTTGGTGCGCCAGGGCCCCTACCGGTGGCTGCACCACCCCAACTATGTTGCTGTGGCGGCCGAAGGGATTGCGCTGCCGCTGGTACACACGGCGTGGTTGACAGCGGTCGCGTTCACAGTGGCCAACGCCTTTCTGCTCAGGGTACGGCTGCGGGTGGAAAACTCGGCTTTGGGCTACACGTGACAAGCTACGACGCCGATTTGCTGGTCGTGGGCGGCGGCCCCGGCGGGCTCGCTACGGCATTACACGCTCGCCGGCAAGGACTTTCGGTGATCGTCGCCGAGCCACGCGAGAGCCCCATCGACAAGGCGTGCGGCGAGGGGCTGATGCCGGGCGGCCTGGCCGAGCTCACGTCGCTGGGCGTGGACCCGGCCGGTATGCCGTTTCACGGCATCGCCTACGTCAGCGAACAACGTCGGGCGCAAGCGCGATTCCGCGGCGGCCCGGGCCGTGGCGTACGCCGCACCACCTTGCATGCGGCGCTGGCGGCTCGGGCCAAAGAGCAAGAGACGGAATGGATCCCGGCGCGGGTAACCACCGTCCAGCAAGACGCGCATGGGGTGACGGCCGCGGGTTTGCGCGCGAAATGGATGGTGGCTGCCGACGGACTGCATTCACAAGTCCGCCGCGCCGTCGGCATCACGGCGACGGTCGGAACACCGCGGCGCTATGGCGTGCGCTGGCACTACCGAGTGCCGGCGTGGTCGGATTTCGTCGAGGTGTACTGGTCGCGGTGGGGCGAGGCGTACGTGACACCGGTGGAGCCGAACCTGGTCGGCGTGGCCATCCTGTCGCGTGGCCGCCCCGACCTGGCGTGGTTTCCGCGCTTGGCGCGACATCTGCAGGGCGCTGGTCGCCGTCACGCGCGCGGCTGCGGCGCGTTGCGCCAGGTCATCTCGCGCCGGGTGGCGGGCCGGGTGCTTTTGGTGGGCGACGCGGCGGGATACGAGGACGCGCTGACCGGCGAAGGGATCAGCCTGGCGGTCAAGCAAGCGGCGGCGGCCGTCGACGCCATCGTCAACGACGACCCGTCGTCGTATGAGGCCGCGTGGCACCGGGTTACCCGCAATTACCGGTTACTCACCCGAGGGCTGGTGCTGACCAGCACCCCGCCGGTCACGCGCCGGGCCATCGTGCCGGCGTCTGCGGCGCTGCCCGCCCTGTTCCGGTGGGGCGTGAACGTGCTGGCGCGTTAGCGCGCCTTCCAGACCGGCTCTCGTTTCTCGGCGAACGCCAGCGGTCCCTCCTTGGCGTCCTCCGACCTGATCAGCACCCGCATTTCGCGCACCGTGCGCTCCCAGCCCGTTTCGTCGTCGACGATGACTCCGTCGTCGACGCCGTAGGCGATGCGCTTGCTGGCCTGCACGGACAGCGGCGCGTTGACGGTCACCCGCTCGGCCAGTGCCAGCGCGGCGTCCAGCACCGAGCTCGGCGCTACGACCTGATTGATCAGACCCCAGTCGCAGGCCGCGGCCGCGCTGAGCGGCTCACCGGTCAGCAGCAGTTCCATCGCCACCTTGCGGGGCAGCTGGTCGACGATCCGGAAGACGCCGCCCGCCGCGGCGATCAGTCCCCGCTTCACTTCCGGCAGCCCGAATTGCGCCCGCTCGTCGGCCACCACCAGGTCGCTGGCCAGGGCCAGCTCGGTCCCACCGCCCAACGCGGTGCCATTGACCGCGGCGATGGTGGGCTTGTCGATGAAGTGGTGCACGTATCCGGCGAAGCCCCACTCGGGATGGTCGGGGTGGTAGATGTTCTCCCGCCGCGCTATCGCCTTGAGGTCGGCGCCGGCGCAAAAGGACTTGTCACCCGCGCCGGTGATCACCACCGCCCGCACCTCGGGGTCGTGCTGCGCTGCTTGCAGCGCGTTCCCGAGGCCGATGCTGACGGCGGCGTTGACCGCATTGCGGGCCTCGGGGCGGTTGATGGTGATCACCATGACGTTGCCGCGACGCTCGGCCAGCGCTCCCGGCTGGACCGTGTCGACGTCCGTCACAGCAATTCCACAATGGTGGCGTTGGCCTGCCCGCCACCCTCGCACATCGTCTGCAGGCCGTAGCGAATTCCCTTGTCCCTCATGTGATACAGCAACGTGGTCATCAGCCGTGCCCCCGAGCCGCCGAGCGGATGGCCCAGCGCAATGGCCCCGCCGTTGGGGTTGAGCTTCTTCTCGTCGGCACCGACGTCTTTGAGCCACGCCAACGGGACCGGGGCGAACGCTTCGTTGACCTCGTAGGCGCCGATGTCGTCGATGGACAAACCGGACTTCTTGAGCACCTTCTGGGTCGCCGGGATGGGCGCGGTCAACATGATCACCGGGTTGGCTCCGGCCAGTGTCGCGGTGTGCACCTTGGCAATGGGCTTGAGGCCCAACGACTTCGCCTTCTCGGCCGACATGAACAGGATCGCCGCCGAACCATCGGAGATCTGCGAGGAGTTGCCGGCGTGAATCACACCGTCTTCCTTGAAGGCCGGCTTCAACGACGCCATCTTCTCCATCGGAGTGCCGCGGCGGATGCCTTCGTCCTTGAGCACCACGTTTCCGTCTTGGTCCTTGATACCCACGATCTGGTCGTCGAAGGCGCCGGAATCCTGTGCGGCCGCGGCTTTTTCGTGCGAACCTAGGGAGAACTCGTCGAGGGCGGTGCGGTCCAGCCCCCACTGCTCGGCGATCATCTCCGCACCGAGCCCCTGGTTGGGGATCTGGCCCTCGTAGCGGTCGATGAACGACTGCGGATACGGACGCCCGCCATTGGCCAGCGACGAACCCATCGGCGTCCGCGACATCGACTCCACACCGCCGGCAACGACGACGTCGTAATGCCCGGCCACCACCCCGGCGGCGGCGAAGTGAATGGACTGCTGGCTCGACCCGCACTGGCGGTCGACGGTCACGCCCGGGACAGTCTCGGGCCAGCCGGCGGCCAGCAGCGCGGTGCGGCCGATGTCGAGGGCTTGTTCACCGGCCTGCATGACGCAACCCCAGATGACGTCGTCCACGATCCCCGGGTCAATGCCCGCCTTGTCGACCAGCCCGTTGAGCACCTGAGCGGACAGGTCCGCGGGGTGTACGCCGGACAATCCGCCGTTGCGCTTCCCGATCGGTGATCGCACTGCCTCGACGATGACGGCTTCAGCCATGGTGTCTCTCCTTTGAGTGGGGTCTGGTCTCGATTGTCAACCAAGGGGTTGGACGGTCGAGGGGCGGGGTGGTCTCGTGGCGATCGCAAGCGCGGCGTAGCCGGGCGCCGCGGGTCGCCACCATGGATGCGCCGTCGGAAGCCACACTGGCCAACGCGTACCTCGGGGAGACCACTGAGCGATCCGCGAATGCGATAGCACATGTGTTAGCGCATTCCAAAGCCGCTCATTGGCTGCCAAACCGCGCGCGGGCACGACGATGTCGCCGAGGCAATCTGGTTGCTTCCAACGCCTTTCACACGGCGGGGTAGCCGACCGACTTGACCTCGGTGTACTGGTCGAAGCCGACGACCCCGTTCTGGCGGCCCACGCCGCTGGCCTTGTAGCCGCCGAACGGTGTGTCGGCGCCGTACGGAGCACCGCCGTTGACTCCGATGAAGCCGGCGCGCAGCCGTCGAGCCACCGCCAACGAATGCTCCAGCGATCCCGACATCACATTGCCGGCCAAGCCGTACGCGCTGTCGTTGGCGATCCGGATCGCGTCGTCCTCGTCGTCGAACGGGATGACGGAAAGCACCGGGCCGAAGATCTCCTCCTGGGCGATCGTCATGGAGTTGTCGACGTCGACGAAAAGCGTTGGCCTGACAAAGAATCCCTTGTCGAAGACGGTTGGCGCGTCGGGGCCGCCGACGAGCGCCGTGGCGCCCTCCTCGACACCCTTATTGATGTAGCCCAGCACCCGTTTGCGTTGCTTGTCCGAGATGACGGGGCCGCACAGGGTTCCGGGGTCCTGGGGGTCGCCCGGCATGACGTTCTCGTAAATGCTCTTCAGGATCGCCACCCCCTCGTCGTAGCGCGACCGTGGGAGCAGCATCCGGGTCGGGTTCGCACAGCCCTGCCCGGCGTGCATGCACGGCGCGATGCCGATCGCGCAGGCCATCCCGAAATCGGCATCCTCGAGAACGATGGTGGCCGACTTGCCGCCGAGTTCCAGGAACAGCCGCTTCATCGTGGCGGCACCCTTCTCCATGATCCGCTTGCCGACCGCCGTCGAGCCGGTGAACGAGATCAGGTCGACCTTCGGCGACAGCGTCAGCTCCTCGCCGACCAGGTGATCCGACGCGGTGACGACGTTGACGACACCGGCTGGGATGTCGGTCTTTTCGGCGATCAGCCGCCCCAGCCGGGTGGCGTTGAACGGCGTGTCCGGTGCAGGTTTGAGCACGACGGTGTTGCCGGTACCCAGCGCCTGGCCGATCTTGTTGATGGTGACCTCGAACGGGAAGTTCCACGGCACGATGGCGCCGACCACCCCGACGGGTTCGCGCCAGACCTTGCGCGTGGTCAGGGTGCCAGTGAGGCTGATGACCTTGTCGCCCAGGTCGGTCTCCCACGGGTATTCGTCGATCAGCCTCGCGGGATAGCGCAGCCCGTCTTCCAGCGGCGCATCGAGCTGGGGGCCGAAGGTGATCGCCCGGGGGGAGCCGACTTCGAGAATGAGCTCCTCGCGCAGTTCCTCCTTCTCGGCCTCGATCGCCTCATGCAGCTGCAGCAGGCAACGCTTGCGCAGTTCCCGGTTGGTCGACCAGTCGGTTTCGTCGAAGGCCCGCCGGGCGGCGTCGATGGCACGATGCATGTCCTGAATCGACGCGTCGGCGACCTCGCCGAGCGGCTCCTCGGTCGCCGGGTTGATGTTGGTGAAGGTGCCGGCTTGGCCGGCGACCAGCTCGCCGTCGATCATCATCTTCGGCTCGAAGCGGACCTTTACAGCCTCAGTCATGTTTGTCATTCTCTTCTGAGTCGTTGAGGGGCTACGGAGAGCCTTACTGGAAACTAGCCGATTGGCAATGTGCAAGCGCTGCGGGGGTTCGCTACTGCGGGTCGAACAGCACCGGAAGGGCCGTCGGCGATCGGAAAACCTGCCCGCGGATATGCGGGTCGTCCCCGTCCGGGTCGAGCCGCAAGTTCGGCAGCCGATCGAGCAGAAGGTTGACGGCGGTGCGCATTTCCAGCCGCGCCAGATGCATGCCGAGGCAGACGTGCACACCATGGCCCCAGCCCAGGTGTCCCCTGGGTGCGCGGAAAATGTCGAACGTGTCTGGATTGGGGTAGCGATCTTCCTGCCGGTTGGCGGCACCCAGCATCGGCATCACCGTCGAGCCGGCCGGTATCGGCACACCACCGAGCCTCGTGTCGCGGGTGGCGACCCGGGTGATGGTCAGCAGGGGGGGTTCCCACCGCACCGCCTCTTCGATGGCCTGGGGCAACAGCGACCGGTCTGCGCGAACGGCAGTTAATTGCGCGGAATCAGACAGCAGCGCGAGGAGCAAGTTGCCCAGCGCCCGGTAGGTCGTCTCCACGCCGGCGGGCAGCAGTAGGCGCAAAAACGAGTAGATCTCCTCGTCCTCAAGCTTCTGGCCGTCGATTTCGGCCTGCGCCAGCGCGCTGATGAGATCGTCCTTGGGCTGGGCGCGGCGGGCTTGCAGGATGGGTGCGAAGTAGTCGCACAGCGCGGCCGAGGCGGCAAGGCCGCGTTCGGGATTCAGGATCCAACTCAGCAGCGAAATGGACCAGCGCTGGAACTGCGGGTAGTCCTCCTCCGGCAGACCCAGCAGGCCGGCAATGGTCTGACTGGGATAGTCAAAGGTGAACTCCTTGACCAGGTCGGCCTTGCCGTTGGCCGCGAACTTGTCGATCAGGCCATTGGCGACACGCCCAACCAGTTCGTCCTCCCAGCGCGCCAAAGCCTTCTGCGAGAAGGCCTTTGATATTAGCGACCGCAGCCGCCCGTGCACCGGTTCGTCCATGCCGAGCATCACGCGTTCTCCCAATACCGGACCGAACGCGGCGATGACGGCCGCTGACGAGAACGTCTCGTTGTCGCGCAGCATCTGCTGCGCTTCCTCGTAGCGGTACACGATGAAGACCGGCTTGGATTCCTGGTGCGGCATCCCGGAGGTATCCAGGCGCTGAATGGGCTCCTCGCGGCGCAGCCGCGCCAGTTCCGTGTAGGGGTCGCGCACGTCCCCGGACACCGCATCGTCGAAGGCGCCGAAGTCTTCCAGGTCGTCGAAAAGTTGTTCCATCACTGCTCCTCAGTCCGCTTCGGCACGGCGCCGCCCCGGATCGCACCCTGCCTGGGTATGCCGAGGACGATTCGCGACACGTGGTGCATTGCCAGCGACGGCAGGATCCTGTTGAGCGCCAGCAGCATCACGGCGTCCGGGCCGACCCCGCGGCGACGGAACGGTCCGCGGTCATCGAAGGCCTTGAGCAGACCGTCGGTGAAGCGCTCCGGTTGCCTGGCGAAGCGGATGGCGAAGCGCCCCCGGCGGTCCATGGTGTTGTGCAGGCGGGCGTAGGGCCCATCGAAATTGCGGTCGTCGGTGGTGCTGGCGTCGGTGATGATGTCGGTGTCGTACATGCCGGCCACCAAAACGGTGACACCCAAGCCGAAGGGCGCGATCTCGCAGGCCATCGCCTCACCCCACCGCTCCAGGGCGCCCTTGACTGCGGAGTACGGCGCGGTGCCGGGCTGACCGCGCACCCCGGCCGCGCTGGATACCAGGACGATGCGCCCCTCCCCCGCGGCGCGCATCGACGGCAATAAGGCTTTCGTCAGCGCGACGGGACCCATGATGCCGGTGGTGAACATGTTGTGCCATAGCGCAATATCGGTCTCTTCCACCATTCCGGCGGCGGAGATGCCGGCGTTGTGCACAAGTGCATACGGAGCACCGACGGCCTCTTCGATTGCCTTGGCCGCCTCGGAGATTGATCCGGCGTCCAAGAGGTCGAGCTGCACACCGATCAGCCGGTCGTCATCGTGACCGGTCCCGGTCGCGTCACGCAGCCGCGCCATCCCTAGGTCGGGTGTGCGCATGGCCGCGACCACCCGCCACCCCTCCCGATACAGGCGCATGGCCGAGGCGAACCCCAGCCCGCGGGACGAACCGGTGATGACCACCGTGCGGGGCTCAGCCATTAGGAGCCGAAGAAGTAGTGGCACAGGAACCTTCACCCGGCGGTGGCGGGTCGACGCGCGGCCGGCCGTTCGGCTGCCCACTCATCCACGTCGACCAGATGCCCACCGAAAACGGGCCTTGCGCGCCCGCCTTCTCGTAGAAGCCTTGCGGATCATAGACTTTGGCTTCGGGGTAGGGCCACGGGCAGGCGACGGAAGTGGCGGCTTTACTGGCCTTGATGACCGCGAACCACGCCCCATACGCGAAGTAGGACACGTTGATGATGACGAACATCACCAGGAAGGTGCCCAACACCGGGCGGGTCGGGAAGATCCGCGCTTTCGCGGCCATTTTCTCGGCCACCGATTTGCCGGTGTCATCGCGATAGCACAGGATCGCCGCGGGCACCATCACGAACGTCACCGAGAACGACTCCCAGATCAGCGGGAACTGAAATGTGTTGCCGGTGAATACCGAACCCCACGGAATTACCTGAGAGTAGATGTACATGCCCATGTGGACGAGCTGATTTTCCAGCAATGCATCGAAGACGAACCCGATCGCGCACGTCAGCAGTCCCAGGCTGACCAACGGGTGCCGCGACACAAAGGCTTCGGGGCCGTTGCGCGCCTGCAGTTTCCGCAGGACCCAGATCGCCGGAAAGTAAGGACCGAAATAGAATGTCACGTACCCGAATACCACGAACGGTTCCACGGTTGGCGACAACGACACCAGCGGCCACGACTCCGGCCAGTGGATCAGTGCGGGGTTGTAAACCGCGAACGGCGCCCAGTTCATGATTGGGTCCTGCCACACGATCAGCGTGGTGCACAGGAACATCAACATCACCGGGCTGCCCGGGTTGCGCCGCCAGCCGACGATGAAAACCACCAGCAGCACGATCAGCATGATCACGGTGGAAATCTCGAGGAAGGCGATGTAGTCCAACCCGAAGAGGAACTTCACCGGGCGCGGCCGGCCTTGCACGTTCGGGTTGGCGACACGCGGGTCGAGGGCGGTGCGGCAGTTCGCGATGAAGAACAGGGTGAACGCCGCCAGGGCTGCACCAGCGACCCATCCACCCGAGCCACGCTTATCGTTTGGACGCGTCCGGGCGGCCTGCTCGTCTGCCTTCGTCCGCGTGGACTGTTCCGTGGACACGAGTCAGCCTTCCTGTCCGAAGCGATCGACCAGGTGTGAGTTGAACCCGTCGGCATCCAGCGTGCGTGCCACCAGATAGCCGGCACCCATCCATGCCCGCCGCGTCCACTTGCCGAACGACACTCGGGTGCCGGGTGCGCCGGCGGCCGCGGGCATCATCTTCACCCGCTCCAACGCCTCTTTGACCCCACGCGGGCTGAGCGGGTGGGCATCCGAGAACGCGCGCACCAGTGTGGCGGCGACGTCACGGTTGACCACCGGTACGCAGTATTTGGGACGCCTGCCGCCGTACTTTTTGGCGTAGCGGTCGAGGAATTCCTGGCCGAGCCGATTCTGTTCGTCGTACTGGTCGACCCCGATCCAACCCATAAATGCGTTCCACATAATGGGATTCACCCACGCATTCTGAAAGGCCGTGGTGGTGAAGCGCGGCGGGTCCCAATCAACGGCCTGCAACGCCGGGTTGATGAACACGATGCCGAAGCCGAAGCCCAGATGCACGATCGCCTCGGCCTTCGCATCGTGCAGGGTACGTACGGCTTCGTTGATGTCCTGGGCGGTCTGCGCGATCGCCGCTTCCGCCACAATGCGAATGCCCTTGCGGCGGCATGCGCTTCGCAGATTCTTCAGGTAGCTTTCGCCGATCAGGTTCTGCTCGACGAGAACCCCGATCTCGGCAAGCCCGCGTTTGGCAACGAGATCCGCGATGAAGATCGGCTCGTCGGTCATCGATCCCTGCGGGAACGAGAATGTCCATTCGCCCAACCAATCGTCGGTGCCGGTGACGCTGATTGCCGGGACTTTGAACCGATCTTCGATCGCTTCGCGGGTGGGCACACAATTGTCGGTGATGTGTGGTCCGAACACCGCCAGACAACCCTCGTCGACCAGATCGCCGAACGCATCGATCACCGCCTTGACCGATCCCTTGGGCAATCCCTCCACTTCGCGGTAGACCATCCGCACCGGCCGATCCAGCACCCCGTGTTCGACGGCCTCGGAGAAGATGAGATCGAAGCACCGGGTGAAGTCAGCCCGCATCTCCTCGGGAAAACCCGACGGCAACGTGAAGTCCATCAAGTAGCCGACCTTGATCGGTTCCGCGCTGTTTTCGTAGGACATCGCACCTCCCGGGTTGCACCGGCAAGACACCAAATATTTGTTCACACCCTAGCGATGGCGGTATGCAGCGTCAATCATGAGACCTATCCATCCCCCAGATAGACATCGATCATCTCGTTAAGACCCCTGCCCACCACCACGTCATCAGTGAGCGGTCCAGCGATCGCCGCCCGAGCCGCTTCTCGCATCGTCAGTCCTGCCGCGATCAGCATGCCGGCCGCGATCAGCACGCGCGTCGAAGCGACCTCCCGCAGTCCACCGGTTTCCAGCCGGCGGATGGCCTGCCCCAAACGGACCAGTTCCGCCGCGGTGGCACCCGCCACGCCCGCCTCGTGCGAAACGATCACCTCTTCGACATCGGGTGCGGGAAAGCCGAATTCAATGGCGACCATCCGCTGGCGGGTGGAATCCTTGAGGTCCTTGAGCACGCTTTGATAGCCGGGGTTGTAAGACACCACCAGCCCGAACCCGGGTGCCGCCTCCAGAGTGAGACCGAGACGCTCGAGGGGCAACTGCCGCCGATGATCCGCGAGCGGATGCAGCACCACGGTGGTGTCCTGCCGAGCTTCCACCACTTCGTCGAGATAGCAGATTGCTCCCTCGCGCACCGCCCGGGTCAGCGGACCGTCCACCCACACCGTCTCGTCGTCCTTGAGCAGGTACCGACCGACAAGGTCAGCCGTGGTGAGGTCGTCATGACAGGCCACGGTGATCAGCGGCCGGCCCAAATCGTAGGACATCGCCTCGACGAATCTCGTCTTGCCGCAACCCGTTGGCCCCTTCAGAACGAGCGCCAGTCCCTGATGGTAGGCCGCCTTGAAGATGGCCTCCTCGCTGCCGATCGCCTTGTAGTAGGGCCGCGCCGTCTCCGCCTCGGCGGTCACGCCGTTCCGGTACACCACCCCGGACTCGTCGGCCATAACTCTCCTTCTGCCGCCTTGACCGCAGCCTATCTGCGAACAGATGTTTGTTTCAATAGCCCTGACGAGCGGGTTTGGTTGCCTGATGTGCGAACTGCATTCTGGGACATGGCCTCACGACATCCTCCGACGAACCTCGGCCGAGCGCAGCGCGGACCGGAACAGCGGTCCGACCACACCAGCGAGTTGATCTGGGCGTCCGATCGTGGCGTGGGCGGTGCTGCCGAAGACTCTGCGCAACGATTGCACGTCGGTGCCCGCGCCGATCGTGAGGCACACGCAACCGGTGCCGCGGCGGCGGGCCTCGGTCAAGGCGCGCCGCGCATCCGCGGCGCCGTACGGGCGCTCGTAGCCGTGGTCATATGCGAGTCCGTCGGAAACCACCACCAACAGCCGCCGTGACGCGCCCCCGCGCGCCTCCAAGACCGCCGAGCCGTGGCGGATGGCCGCACCCAGACGGGAGTACCCGCCAGGTTGCAGGCTGTTCAGCCGCCTCATGACTTGGGCGTCGAGGCGGCCGTCGAACCGTTTGACGGGCACCATGCTCACCGCGCGCCGGCCCTGTGAGTAATAGGCGTACAGCGCAACTCGGTCGCCCAGGTCGTGCAGCGCCACGGCGAGGCCGGCGACTGCGGCACGCTGTTGCTCGTGCACCGTTCGGCCAGCAGTTCCCGGCTCCGCCGCCGACCCGGACACATCCAGAAGCAGCAAGACCGACAGGTCGCGTCGGCGCCGCAGACTGTCGAGGTACACCGCCTCGTCGGGGACGGACCCGGCGCGCACCTCGACGCGGGCTTCCACTGCGGCGTCGATATCGATGTCGTCGCCCTGCGACTGGCGGCGCCGCCGGTCCAATCCCATGCCGAGCCGCGACAACGGCCTCCGTATGCCATTGGAGGCATGTATGTCTGGGATAGATTGGCTCGCTTGCGCTTTGGTATCCGGCTCAACCTCACGCACGGTGCACCACGCGGGCCGGTAACTCTTGCGTTTGGCATCCCATTCCGGATACTTCACACCGTTCCCAACGGCTTCGTCGTCGCTGACCTTCTCACTCGAGGTGGACGCCAACGACGACACGGCATGCAAACCCCGGTTCGCCGAATTGGTCCGATGCGTCGGCGTATCCGCGCCGGGCGGCGCGCCGCCGCTCCCCGTCTTACGCACCGACGAAAGCATCTTCGTCCACCACCTGCCGATCAAGCCGCCCCCACCGACCGGGCTGGTGAACACGTCTGAATCGTCGGAATCATCGACCTCGCCGTCGTCCAACTCCTCAAGATCGTTTCTGCCGAGGCCGCGCGGGGCATGGAGATTCTCCTGGTCCGCTCGCTCGGCGGCTCGCGAGCACGCGGCCAGCGCCTGGCCCGCTCGGATCACACCGAATTCCGGCGGCGGGTCCCCGATTGCGGCCGGTCCGCCAGCGACTTCCAGCGATGCGCCGGGCGAGTCGCTGCGCCCCGCGATATCGCGGCTGCCCAACAACGCCAGGAAGCCCGGCAGCACAGCGCTATTGGCGACCAGCGCACGATGCCCCTCGATCGCCAGATAGCGCCGGGCCAGCCGGGGGTGACGAACCAGGCGACGCAGGACGTCGGGATCCAGGCTGCCGACGGAGATCATCGACGCATGCACCGCAACCGCTTCGAGCGTCGCGCGGGAGACGCCGGCGTCGACGTAGATCGTCTGGCCATCCGTCCACGGGGGCTCACCGGCATGCACAGCGGCAACCGCCACGGGCTGTCCCGCAAGTGCCGTGGCGAACATGCCGACGGCTGCCAGCCGGCCGCCGGGAGCGTCGTCTGCCATCAGCCTCCCAACCACTGTTGACCAAATATCTGTTCCGAGCGTATGGTCCGGTGCGACCTGAGGTCAATCCGGTTGACTTTGCGTGGGGGTGCTGCATGATCGACTTCACCGATCGCGTGGCTGTCGTCACCGGTGCCGGACGTGGACTCGGTCGGCTTTACGCGCTGGACCTGGCGCGCCGCGGTGCCGCGGTGGTTGTCAACGACCTCGGCGGCTCGATGCGCGGGGAGGGCTCTGACTCCAGGGTGGCTGATGAGGTGGTCGACGAGATCAAGAAGGCCGGCGGCACGGCCATCGCCTCCTATGAGTCGGTCGACAGCCCAGCGGGCGGCCAGGCGATCATCGATGCCGCGGTGGCCGCATTCGGGCGGCTGGACGCGGTCGTCAGCAATGCGGGAATCTTCGGCAGTGTGCCGTTTGACGAGCTCTCGCACGACGATTGGAGTCGAGTGCTGCGCGTGCATCTCGACGGCGGTTTTTTTCTGGCGCAACCCGCTTATCGCGTGATGAAGAACAGCGGGGGCGGATGATTCGTGTTCATCTCGTCCTCGGCCGGGATCTTCGGCCAGCCGATGGAGGCTCACTACGCCGCGGCGAAAGCCGGTCTGGTGGGGCTCACCAACGTGATCGCGATCGAAGGTGAAGCGCATGGAATATTCGCCAATTCCGTTATGCCGACTGGTTTCTCGCGGATGGTTGCCGAGACAGTAGGCGACGAGCGGTTTCTCACCGAATCCGGCTTTATGCGGGCCATCCGACCCGAACTCGTGGTGCCGCTCGTCACCTTTCTGGCCAGCAGCGCCTGTACGTTCACCCACCGCAATTACTCGGCGGCCGCCGGACGGTACGCGCGGGTGTTCGTCGGCCTGAGCGAAGGGTGGCTGGCCGACGCCGAGAGCGAACCGACGGCGGAAGACATCCAGGCCCATCTCGAGCAGATGTCAACCACGGAGAAGTTCATCGTTCCCACCTCGATCGTCGACGAGGTGTTGGAGGTGTGTGAGCGACGGGGCGTCAGCGCGATGCCGGGTAACGGCGAGGTAGCATTTCCTCCCCGTTGACCTAATATCTGCTCCGACGTAAAGTCCGCAAAAGTGGACTTCTCCTATCCTGCGGAAGTGGAACAATTCCGCGCCGAGCTGCGCGACTGGCTGGCGGGTAACTTGACCGAAGAACTGATCGCCGCCCGTCGGCCCATTGGCCGCGACGATGCCGCACTCGAGATGCCGCGCGCCTGGAACCGGACGATGGCCGACGCGGGGTGGGCCGCCGTCTCCTGGCCCCGCGAGTACGGCGGTCGCGGCGCGACGGTGCTCGAGCAGCTGGTCTACACAGAGGAAACCACACGCGCGCGAGCTCCCATGCCGCTCAACGTTATTGGGATGAACAACATCGCTCCGGCCATCATGCAGTACGGCACGGAGGATCAAAAGAAGACGCTCCTGCCTCGGATGATGCGAGCCGACGACATCTGGTGTCAGGGCATGTCGGAGCCCGAAGCGGGGTCCGATCTCGCCTCGCTACGTGCCAGGGCGGTGGCCGATGGTGACCACTTTGTGGTCACCGGCCAGAAGATTTGGACTTCGCTGGGGCATCGTGCCCGATGGTGCCAGCTGTATGTGCGCACCGATCCCGACGCCCCGAAGCACAAGGGAATCTCGTGTTTGATCGTCGACATGATGCTGCCCGGCATTGAGGTCCGTCCGCTCGTCACGCTCAACGGTGAAACGGATTTCGCCGAGGTGTTCTTTCGCGACGTCCGGGTGCCGGCCGACGCGTTGCTCGGACCGCTGAATGCCAGCTGGCAGGTCGCCACCACCACACTGAGTCACGAGCGGGCCGGAGCGGCACGGCTGTATGCCGAGATGCAGGTGCGTCTGGAAGAACTGGTCGACGATATGGCCGAGCACAGCGATGCCCTTGACGATCCGGTGACCCTGCGTCGGCTGGGCGAAATCGCAGTCCGCATCAAGTATTTGGAAGTGCTCTGCCAGCGATCGATCTCGGCGACACTGCATGGAGGTGACGCATTCGGGTCGGCCAGCCTCGCCAAGACAGTGTGGGGTGAGATCGGCCAAGACCTGGCTGCCCTGGCCTTCGACGTCCTGGGCACCGGCGGCAGCAATGCCCCGTGGGCAAACTACCGCCTGACGTCACGCTCACTGACCATCGCGGGCGGCACCACCCAGATCAACAAGAACATCACCGCGCAGCGCGTCCTCGGGTTGCCGCGCACATGAACCTCGAATTCACCGACGAGCAGGTCGCGCTACGGGACACCACGCGAAGCTTTCTGGCCGAAAAAGCGCCGATCGCGGGGCACGTGCGCCAAATGCTGGAGGATCCAGCAGGTACCACCGAAGCCGTGTGGCGTGGTCTTGCCTACCTCGGAACGACCGGGCTGTTGGTGCCGCAGGAGTACGACGGTGCCGGCATGACCATGGTCGAGGCGGGAATTGTCGCCGAATAGCTCGGCGCCGCGCTGCATCCGGGGCCGTGGCTGTCCACGGCGATCGCCGCGACCCGAACGCTGACGCGGCTCGACGCAACCGAGGCAGCCGCCAAGCTCCTCAGCGGAATCGCGGACGGCAGCACGATCGCCACCGTCGGCTTCTTGGATCACAGGCACACATCGGTTGCGGCGATCAAGCGGGGCGACCAGGTGGCGTTGCGGGGCGAGATCGCCGCGGTACCCGACGCCGTGGCCGCCGACACCCTGCTCATGCTCGGTGAAGACACCCACGACACTGGGCTTTACGCGGTGGCGACCCAGTCGACCGCGATTACGGTGACCCCGGAGCACGCTATCGATCCGACCCGCAAGCAGTTCCGTGTCGCGCTGGACGACGCGCCCGCACATCGGCTGGCCACGGCATCACCAGAGGCCATCGCTGCGGTGGTCGACGATGTGCTCATCGCCATGGCCGCGGATGCACTCGGGGCCGCACGGGCGGTCATCACCCTCGCCGTCGAATACGCGAAATTCAGAAAGCAATTCGGCAAGGTCATCGGCTCGTTCCAAGCGGTCCAGCATCTGTGTGTGGACATGTACAAGACCGTCGAGTTGGCCCGCAGCGGCGTCATCCACGCGCTATGGGCGGCGGATAATGCCACTCCCGGCGAACGGTATCTTGCCGCGATTCGGGCAAAGGCGTTCGCCGGTCGACTGGCCACCGTGGGCGACACTGCCATCCAGGTTTTCGGAGGCATCGGCTACACCTGGGAACACGATGCTCACCTTTACCTCAAGCGCCTACTGAGCTGGAGCGCCTTCCTGGGTGGGCACGACCGATACCTCACCGAAGTCGGTGGCCGCCTTGGCAAGAGGCGCCTTTGATGCAGGCCTCAGACCCGCTCAGCGCTGCCGGTTCGTACAAGGCATTCGTTCACCTGCAAGTCTGATAACCTCTAACAACGATTTGGTTCGGGCAAGAAAGGACGAATGCGAATGTTCGCGTATCCGCAATCGTCCGGACCTGCGTACCGCTGATTATGGCGAAAACCGAGGCGTTGCGCGCCGGTAGCACAGCTGATTTCGGGACGCGCCGGGCCGAGATCCTGTCAACCGCGGCGTCGTTGATCGCAACGTCGGGACTGCGGACATCGTTGCAGGAGATCGCAGATGCAGCGGGCATTCTTCCCGGCAGCTTGTATCACCACTTCGAGTCCAAAGAGGCGATCCTCGTCGAGCTGATCCGCCGCTATCAGGATGACCTGGATCGTATCGGGCAAGCCGCGCTGGCGCGGTTGGACCAACTTGACCCCCGTCCGGTCGCTGAGCAGATCGTCGAGCTGGGATCAGCGATCGCCCGCTGCGCCGTGCAGCATCAAGCGGCGCTGCAGATGTCGTTCTACGAGGGACCGAGCACAGACCCCGAGTTGATCAAGTTGACGCAGCAGCGACCCGTAGCGATACAGGAAGCGATGCTGCAAACGCTGCGCGCCGGCAGGTGGAGTGGCTACATCAAAGCAGACATCGACCTTCCCACGCTGGCCGACCGCATCTGCCAGACCATGCTGCAAGTTGGCCTTGACGTGATGCGCCACAAATCTCCGGCCGACCAAGTGGCCGGTCTGCTCTGCCGAATCATCTTGCAAGGATTGGCAACCCGGCCGCCCACCGACTCGGCACTCGACCGGTCCTCTGCCTTTGCGGCCGCCAATGACGTCATCAACACTTGGTCGGACGACACCGACGCCGACCCGAGCGACAAAGCGGCCCTGGTCCGTGCGGTGGCCCGAACGGAATTCGGCCGCAAAGGGTATGAGGTCACCACTATCAGGGACATCGCGTCGGCGGCCGGTCTGGGCACCGGCACCGTTTATCGGGTGATTGGATCAAAGGATGAACTCCTGGCGTCGATCATGGAATCGTTCGGCAGGAAGGTGGAGGCGGGTTGGGTCAGCGTGCTGCGTTCCGACGCCACCGCCATCGAGAAGCTGGATGCATTGAGCTGGGTCAACGTCAATGCGCTCGATCGGTTTTCCGACGAGTTCAGGATTCAGCTCGCCTGGATGCGCCAATCGCCGCCGGACACGCCCAACCCCGGTTGGTTGTATGCCACGCGCCTTCGGCAGATGAAAACGCTTCTTGCCGAAGGCGTCCGGTCCGGCGAAATAACTGCCGATGCCGCGTCCACCGCGATGCTGGCACGGTGCGTCATCGGTTTGCAATGGATACCGGAGAACATTCTTCGCGACGTGGGCAAACGCGCGGCACTGCTGCATGCGCGTGACACCGTGTTGCGGGGTATTGCGGTTCGGGGCAGGTAGGTATTGAACCGAATTACTGTTCTAAATACAGTAGGGCAGCTAGTAACGGTCCCGGAGAGGAACTCAATGTCTGTTATCGATCGGTTGCGCTACGACGGCAAGCGGGCGCTCGTTGTGGGCGGCGCGACCGGCATGGGCGCCGCGGCGGCCAAGTCAGCAGCCGAGCTCGGCGCCGAAGTGATCGTGCTGGACTACGCGCCGGTGAACTATGACGTCGCCCAGGCGCTACAAGTCGACCTGCGCGACCCCGCCTCCATCGACTCCGCGCTCGAGCAGGTAGGCCGACCGGTGCACGCGGTGTTCTCCGCCGCAGGAGTCGCCGAGGGTCCAGACCTGATGAAAATCAACTTCATCGGCCACCGCTATCTCATCGAGCGGCTGATCGACAACGGCTGGCTGCCGTCCGGCTCGGCCATCTGCTTCATCTCGTCGGTGGCGGGCATGGGATGGGAGAATGATCTGCCCCTGCTGCAAGAGTTCCTGGCCACACCCGACTTCTCCGCGGCCCAGGAATGGGTTGCGGCGCACGAGGCCGAAGGCATCATCCACTACGGCTTCAGCAAAAAGGTGGTCAATGCCTACGTGGCGACGCAGGGCTACCCCCTGCTGAAAAAGGGCATTCGGATCAACGCGATCTGCCCGGGGCCGACCGACACCCCGCTGGCCCAGGCCAACGCGGACCTATGGCTCACCTTCGCGCAGGACTATCGCGACGAGACCGGCTCCAAGGTGCACACACCGGAGCAGATGGGCGACGTCATGTGCTTCCTCAACAGCGCCGCCGCCTTCGGCATCAACGGGATCACGCTACTGGTGGACTACGGGCACACGATGGCATCACTCACCGGCGCCTTCGCACCCGGAAAGCCCATCATCGATCTGATCATGGGCCGGGTCCAACTGACATAGCGGTACCGTCGGAGGTATGGCACGCATCGTCGTCATCGGCGGCCGCGCAAGGTCGCGTTGCAACTGGCCCGCATCCTGACCGAACGGGGCGACGAAGTGAGCTCGGCCTTCCGCAATCCTGAGCATTGCGACGATGTCGCGGCCACCGCGCTGCGCCGGTCGTCGCCGACATCGAGCAGCTCGACACCGACCGGCTCGCCAATCTGCTGGCCGGCCACGACGCGGTGGTCTTCTCCGCCGGGGCCAGCGGCGGCAATCCCGCCCGCACTTATGCCGTCGACCGGGACGCGGCGATCCGGGTGATCGATGCCGCCGCGCAAGCGGATGTCCACCGGTTCGTGATGGTGTCATACTTCGGCGCTGGCCAGGATCATGTTGTGCCACAAGATAATTCGTTCTTCCCCTATGCGGAGGCAAAGGCCGCAGCCGATGCCCACCTACGCGCCAGCGGCCTCAGATGGACCATCCTGGGACCCGGGCGGCTCACCTTGGAGCCGCCGACCGGCCGGATCATGCTCGGCGAGGGAAAAGGGGACGTCTCGCGCGCCGACGTCGCCCTGGTGGTGGCCGCCGCGCTGGCCGACGACTCGACGATCGGCCGGACCATCGATTTCAACAATGGCGATATCCCCATCGGCGAGGCGCTTGCCGGCTGACCGGAGGCCAGGGCTTAAGTCGCCTCCGCCTCGTCGGCTGGCTCTGCGGCCGGCTCGGACAGCACATGGACGGGCACGTCGTCGGCCCAGGGTTGCCGCGTCACCATGTCGGCCACCCGAACGTATCCATGCTCGAATTCGCCTGTCGCCGCGTCGACCAGCCGATACTCCTGCGTCTGCTTGTGGATCGGCTGCGCGTCGAGTAAAACCACTCGCACTTCGCCCGGCTCGAAGTGGCAGCGCTGCTGCAGCGCATCGATCAGCTGCTCGTTGTGCATGTGGCCGTCGCCGAAGTTCCAGCCGATGGCGGTGCTGCAGATTCGTTCTCCGTCGGTGATGACGTAGTCGTTCTCGTTCTGGCCCGCCATGGCGCGGTGCGCCAACGTGAACAGTGCCCGGCCGTGTGTGTTGAATCCGCGGAACGCGTACCCCATGTAGATGGGGATCTGCGCCGCCTCCGGGCTGCCGTAAAACCGTTCCAGCTGAGCCTGTGGCATGCTTGCGATCGCCACGATGCCTCGGGTGATCTTGTCGTTCGCCGACGGCTTTATGCACCACAGTGTGGTGTCCCAGTTTCCGGCGTAGTAACGCATCCCCGGCAGGAACGAGATCTTGCGCGGAAACATGTTGCCCAGCGCCACGATTCCGGCGATGACGACGAACAAGATAGCCACCACCACCGGGTGTCTCAGATCGCTGAGCCCCAGGCGGGCGTGCGCGACGAACAATGACAGCACGCCGAAAATCATGAATACGTTCCACTCCAGCGGCACCCCCATCGGAATGGACACCAGGATGCCGAGGTGAAAGCAGACCATGATGATGGCGGCTACCGTGGTGGGCCAGCCGCCATGGGAAAAGAACAGCACCAGCGGCACCAGCATCTCAATGGCGGTGCTCACGTGCGCCAGCCATCGTGACAGCCGACCGGGCCGCAGATCGTCCGGAAACTTCTCGAAGAAGCGCCGTTTCAGCCACCGGGACCGCAGCAACGGATTGTTCGACATCATCGTCGAGATCACGAACGGGAAGTGCTTGTTGAGCTTTGACGTCGCCGCGCCCATCCAGATCACCAGGAACACCACTTTGGACGCGACGATCATGTCGACCCCGCCGAACAAGAACGTCACCGCCATGGTCGCGTAGACCTCGCCCCGGGCGGCCAGGAAGATCACCTTGTCGCGCAGGCCCAGCACGCCGAGAATCAGCAGGATCAGCACGACTTTCCAAGCCGGCAGCAGCCCGACCGTGGTGCCGAGTTCGGGTATCGGTCCGGTGCCGTCGGAGAATAGCGCCCCCAGCGTCACCAGCAGCAGCAATGCGTACAGCCCGACGTCGATCGGTTTGCGCTTGGTGCCCTTGGTCAGCGGAACGCGATCGGGCCACGGTGGCAGCCGGATGGTGCCGAACCGCATCCAGTAAAGGATCGAGCCCATCGGCGGGAAGAAGCGGTTGTTCAGCGGCCCAAAACCGCAACCCAGCCCGATCACCTCGAACAGCATCGTGTAGAGCACGACCTTCTCGAAGACGATCGGCTCCGACCACCAGGACGCGACGTGCGTGAACCCACCGAGTCCGTTGGTGGCCGAGGCGAACAGCCACCCGCCAAGGATGTACAGGAGGATCTTGACGACGTAGAACAGGTGCAGCGCGACCGGCGTGCCGAAGCCCACCTCGGCCCAGTGCCGCGCCATCGGGCGGATCTTCTCGCTGCGAGTGCCCTTGTTCCACTCGTCCATGTCGACCTGCGGCAGCTCGGGCTTCAGAAATCCCATGGTTCCAAAGACTAGAACCCGCTCTAGGGCGGTGCGCAACGAATCCTTCACCGGTGCGTCCGCGGGCGAATACCGTGAGGCCGAGCCGGCAAATACCTGGGGAGAGATCCATCATGACCACGCTTCGATTCGTATTGGCAACGATCGCCGCCGCCGCTCCGGTCGCCGTCGGCGGCGGGATTGCCTGGGCCGACGCACCCGCACCCGGTGATGCATGCACGGTGTTGCACGCGACCACCCAGGACGTCAACGGCCGGACGATGTGGTGCAACCCGACGATGACCGGCGCCCACACCCTGGTGTGGCAGTATGGCGGGCCGTCATAAGACTTACCCGGTATCCCACCGTGAGCTGAGGGCGGCGACACGCCGGGCCGCGCCGCCCTGTTCTCACAGTGAAAGCCCTGAGTTCACAGTGGTTTTCAGGCGCCGAAGATGCCCGAAGGGTTCGCCGGCGCCTTCGCCAGCACCCGTGGATCGACGACGATGTTCAGCGCATCAACGGCTTCGAGATCGGCCAGCGACTGCACGGCGGACAAGAACCTATCCCGCTCCCCCGGTGCCACGAC
This sequence comes from Mycobacterium sp., assembly GCA_035505695.1. Taxonomy (GTDB): domain Bacteria; phylum Actinomycetota; class Actinomycetes; order Mycobacteriales; family Mycobacteriaceae; genus Mycobacterium. The sequence goes on along the minus strand of DATJQO010000119.1, from coordinate 47,920 downwards.
GTCGCCGGCAAGCTCGGTGAATTTCTGCGCATACTGTCGACGCTGCAACGGCCGGGCGCCCAACGGGTGGGCATCCGCGACCGCCAGCTCGTCGACGATCACCTCCCCGCTGTACAGGGTGACCTCCTCACGCGCCCCGAACGCCTTCTCGGCGGGATCGGTCGACTGATAGCAGCGGGTCCAGGCGTGCCGCGTCGATCCCACGCGCGACGCACCGCTGCTGCGGGCACTCATCGCGGCCAGCGATCCTGCCACTGGACAGGCACTGTCCGCCGATGAGATTCGCGAGGAACTGATCGTGTTCATGTTGGCCGGTCACGACACCACAGCCACCACACTCACCTACGCCCTGTGGGCGCTGGGCAACCACCGCGACATGCAAGACAAGGTCCGCGGCGAGATTGCCGCGCTAGGCGATCGCGAACTCACACCCGACGATGTCCCCGCCTTGCGATACACCGTTCAGGTACTGCACGAGGCGCTACGGTTGTGCCCGCCCGGAGCCGCGACCGCCAGGATGGCCATCGAAGACCTATCGGTCGACGGCTACCGCGTAAAAGCGGAGACGATGCTCATCGTCGGCATCTACGCGCTGCATCGTGACCCGGCCCTGTGGGACGATCCATTAACCTTCGACCCCGACCGATTCAATCAAAAGAATTCCGGCGTTCGTGACCGCTGGCAATACCTACCTTTCGGCGCCGGACCCCGCTCGTGCATCGGCGACCACTTCGCGATGCTCGAAGCTACCCTGGCGCTGGCAACAATCATTCGCCGCACCGAAACCTGTTCTAAACAACAGCATTTCCCCATGATCGTCCCCTTCACAACCGTCGCCGCGGAACCAATCCGGGCCCAAGTGAAACGTCGCTGACCCCACCAGCATGGTTTGCGGAGCATAGGACGGCGATCGTGGATCGCGCCTGGAGTAGGAATCATCGTGCTCGGGGGTGAGGCGAACCGGCAGAGCCGAGGCGCCCGCGAAGCGTCTTCAGTGGCCTCAGTCGCGGTCCGGCCGCCTCGGCGCAGCTAGGGATATCCTTCGCCGGCTTCGCAGGCTATGACGGAGCGCATACCGACCAGCGCGCCGCCAGGGTCTTGCCAGTCGAGCGCGCGGTCTGTCATATGCGGCCGGTCGGCTCTCAACCCACCGAGAAATCACCGTGAACCCGCTACTGCCGGTGTCGCGACCGGTGTAGTTTGCTGCTTGGGCGGGGCCAGGTGAGGAGCCAGTCGTGTCACAGGTCGATTTTTGCGTGGTGGGTGCCGGGTTCGCGGGTTTGACGGCCGCCCTGCGCTTGAAGCAAGCGGGCCGGTCGTTCGCCTTGCTGGAAGCCCGCGACCGCGTCGGCGGTCGCACGTTCACCGAGTACCGCCCGGATGGGACGTGGATCGATCGCGGCGGCGCGTGGATCGGGCCAGGCCAGGACCGGATCTACGCGCTGATGAGCGAGTTTGGCGTGCCGGAATACAAGCAGAACCATGACGGCGACGCCATGATGATCATCGACGGCAAGAAGCACCGCTACGGCGGCACCATCCCGTGGAGCATGAGCCCGTGGGCGGTCGCCAACCTCGGTGCCGGTTTGCTGGAAGTGGACCAGATGTGCAAAGCGATTCCGCGTGAAGCCCCGTGGGAGGCGAAGAAAGCGCAGGAGTGGGACCGCATCAGTTTGGGGGAATGGCTGGACAGAAACACCATGTCGAGGCCGGCGCGCGAGATGCTGGACATGGCCCTGGCCGGAACCTACACCTCGGCAGCCTCGGAGACGTCATTGCTGTGGGTGTTGGCGCAGATGGGCTCTTCCGGTGGCGGGCCGACCTTTGTCATCTCGGGCAAGGGGGGCGCCCAAGACGCTCGTCCGGTCGGAGGGATGGGTGCCATCTATCGTCCGATCGCAGGCGAGCTCGGCGACGCATTGCACCTGTCGCAGCCGGTCCGGCAAATCACCCAGGACGCCGACGGTGTGACGGTCACCGCGACTGACATGACGGTACGGGCGCGGCGCGTCATTGTCGCGATCCCGATGGCGATCGCTAGCTCGATCGTCTACGAGCCGATGCTGCCGGTGGATCGAGCTTTTCTGCATCAGCGGATGCCGAGCGGCGCGGTCATCAAGACCTCGATCGTGTACGAGGAGCCATTCTGGCGTGCCGACGGATTGTCCGGCCAATCGGCCGCGCCGGGGTCCCCAGCCACGCTGACCATCGACGCCTGCACCGATACCGGGGACCCGGGGATCATGTGCGTCATCACGGAGGGACCGGCCGCGCGTCGGCTGACCACACTCGATGAGTCCGAGCGCACAGCGGCGGTCATCGGCGAACTGGTCGACCGGTTCGGCGATAAGGCGAGAACGCCGGTCGAATACCACACGCAGAACTGGAGTATCGAGCGCTACTCCGGTGGCGGCATGATCAGCCACACCCCCACGGGCGTGCTGACCGAGTTCGGTTACACCCTGCGCGAACCCTGCGGTCGCATCCATTGGGCCGGCGCCGAGAGCTCGGCGATCATGTGCGGGTGGATCGATGGCGCCATCCGCTCCGGTGAGCGCGCCGCGGCCGAGGTACGGGAAGCCGAGATCGCGGCGGTCGCATAAGGTTCAGCGCGGCATCCTTGTCGGCGGGGCGACATAGTATTTGAACATGGGTGGCGGCTCCTCAGCTTCTCGTGAGTAGCTGTGGGTGGATTCCGCCGAGGGTCAGGTAGATCATCGAGGCCAGTGTTTGGGCAGAGTGGTGGCCGTAACCGCGGGCGTTTATCAGGCGGATTTTGGCGTTGATGCCCTCGATGAGGGCGTTGGACAGGCCTAGTTCGACGGCGGCGATGACGGCGTCGAAGTAGACGTCTAGGCGTTTGCCGAGGGCGACGAACGCTGGGATGCGGCTGCGTTTGGCGGCGGTGATCCAGCGGCGCAGGTGCTGGCGGGCGCCGTCGGGTGGGTGCTGGATGCGGTAGAGGTCGCGGAGTTGTTCTTTCAGTGTCCAGGCCCGGCCGATCTGTCGGTTGGTGCGGGCGATTTGGTTGACCAGGGCGCGTTTGTCGTCGCTGAGTTTGTTTTCTCCGGTGCGTAGTGCCCAGCGCCCGGCCCGCCATTGTCCTGGGGTCATCGAGGCGCGGTCGGGTCCGGTGGCTGATTCGGCGTAGACGCGAAAGACCGCGGTTGCTCAGCACCCGGCTGCGACGTGCCCGGCTACCTGTGCGAGGTCCACCACGTCGAAGACTGGGCAAAGACGCGCCGCACCGACATTAACACGCTCACCTTTGCCTGCGGCCCCCACCACAAACTCCTCGAAAAAGGATGGACCACCCGCATCCGGGCCAACGGCGACACCCAGTGGATCCCGCCACCCCACTTGGACCATGACCAGCCACGAACGAACACCTACCACCACCCCGAAACGGTCCTGGCGGATAGGGAGGAGGACGACGACCCGTAACTACCCGGGTTGTTTAGCCGGTGGTCGGTAGAAGATCAGCAACTGGCCGGTCGCCCCGGCGAGGCCCAGCCCCACCGAGATGAACAACCCGTTCCAGCCGTCCATCCAGTTCTTGCCGAAGATCAGCCAGTCCAGGCTGAGTCTCCCGGCGCCCAGCATGGCCACGGCGACGGCACTGACCGCCAGTACCAGGTTGTACTCCCAACCTTCCTTGACGATGAAAAAGCCGTTGGCACGGTGCACGGTCCAGGCTGCGACGAGCATGAGGGAGACGAAGCCTGCGGCCGGGATGGGAGTGAGCAACCCCGCCGCCATGCCCAGGCCGGCGGCCATTTCCGTCGTGGCGGCCACCGTGGCATGAAACTTACCGGGCTTCATGCCGATGCTTTCGAACCATCGTGCGGTGCCCGGGATGCGGCCGCCGCCGAAGAACTTGTTGTAGCCGTGGGCAGCCAACGTCAAGCCCAACACCAGCCGCAGGATCAATAACCCGACGTCGTAGGGAGTCATACCTGCAAACCTAGATCATCCGATAGCGGGAGCGCCGAGCAGCTAACACAGCTTATCCGTGCGGGAACATAGTGGGCGTTCCGAGGTTGGCGCTATTGATCACATGCTGAGCACGTTGCGGCTGTCACTTCTGTCCACTTGATGACCGAACTGGCTGTCTTGCAAGCGGTTCGGCCCAAGGTCGGGTACGTCTGGCCGACCTGGCCGCGACATTGACCCAAGACCTCAGCGATATCGGTGGGATCGTCCCTGCTGATTGACGGCACGACGTTGCGGATCAAGCGGCACTCGCCGCCGCCTACGCCGACTTTCGCGCCGTCAACATCGATTTCAAGGGCGTTCCCAATACTCACGATGACGCCGAATATGCCGCCGTGGTCCCGGGCCACGGCCCAACCACCGCGCTTGAACGCCTACTCGACGAAATTGCTTGTCGCGCTTGACAAAGTGAAGGCCAGTGACTCCACTTGGCTGTCCAGGATGCTCGTCGACTCGTACCACACCGGTTGGTTTGAGCTGCACGAGGAACTGGTTTGCGCCGTTGGCCTGACCCGAGAACAGCGGCCAGGTCCGGCGACGCTTATTAACTACAGCGCCGTGTCGAGCAGCCGCAGATATGCGTCGATGTCGGGGACGGCCGACTCGGCGGCGTGCACGCTGATGGCAACGGTGTCGCCAATCCCGTGCACACCATGTGTCAGGCCCATCACCGGCGATAGCGCCGGATATCCGGCTGTCAGCACCACTCGGGGACCTCCGAGGCTCAAGTCATCCGCACCCCGGTTGACGCTGGATACGACCGTGTTACCGGCCACCTCGATCGGCTGCGCGTCGGGGTCGAACTGCGAGACGCCCCAACGCAGCAGCGCCGCTGGAACAGCGGCGAAGGCGCGATCGGCATAGCGCGTCGCCGGATGCTCGAAGCGACGGCGGGCATTGGCCAGCTCGGCCGCCATTCGCTCGATGCGGACGGCGGCGTCGAGTTTTGGGTACATGCCGACCACGGCGTTGCCGAAATGGTTATGCGCCAACGCCACACCGGGTTTGGCCATGGGCACCTCTGCGCCCAGCGAATCGGCGACGTCGCCGAGCAGAGTGGACAGCGCCGACGATACCGCGGCCAGCACGCTCAATGTGACTGTGCCACAGCGTAGTTGCGATCGTTGTCGCACCAGTGTGCGCACCGAGCGGACGCCGTCTGGACGCGAATTTGTGGGCAGCAGCGGTCGGGAACCCGCCCCCGGAACCAGCCGCCCCGCCCGGATATCGCGGTCCAGCTGGCATTGGGCGCGAGCCGCCTGTGCGGCACGCCAGGGCAGCAGTCCCGCCCCGAGCCGCTGTACCTGCGGCACGGGGCATGGCCGACCGAAGATCCAGGCTGCCATCGCGGAGGCTCGAGCGCCGTCGGCGAGTGCGTGCGCGACCTGCATGACGGCAACGGTTCCCGCGCCGGTGACACCCGGAATGCCCAGCACCGGGGTGAAGACATGCAGTCGCCAGGGCAGCCGGCGAATGTCCAGCTGGTCATCGGCGAGGCCGACGAGCGCGGCCAGACAGGCATCCCAGCTGCTGTTGGCGAGGTGGTGGCTGCTCACCCACTCCGGCCCAACTTCGGTCGGTACCCATTGTGGATAGCTCAGCTGACCACGATCCCGGACCCGCATCGTCAGCTCCGGGCAAGCGCGTGCCCGCCGGCAAACCTGCTCGATGGCATGCGAGCAATCCGCGGGTTCACCGTCAAACGCGTAGAGCAAGAACTGGTCGTTCGGGATTTTGGCCGACATCCAGTAGAACTGTGCGTCGACCGGCGCCATCCGGTCCGCCGCCACGGCGTCAGCCGGGTGAGCCGGTGAAGGCCGGCACCAGGTCGGCGACCGTGTCCGGCTGTTCGAGCTGCAAGAAATACCCCGCACGTTCGACGATGGCCACGTCGCTGCCCGGGAGCAACACCTTTTCCGCCCAGCGCACGAAAGCTGGTGTCATGCAACCATCGTCGCGGCCATGCAGGTACAGGCACGGCCACACGGGCTCTTGGGTCGACAGCTCGTTCAACTTGGCATACGGCTCCCGCGCTGGTGTGTTGCGGATCGTGGCACGGTACGGGCCCAGCGCCGCCCGCCAGCTCTCCGGGGCCCCGATCGCCGCGTCGACGTGCCGCAGATCCTCCTCGGCGTGATGGCCCGGCGACCACCACCGCCACAGCAGCGGCAGCACCCACGACGCCGAACGTTCCGGCAACCAAGGTAATTGGAAGTACATGATGTACCAGCTGCGCAGTAGCTGACGCGCCAGGTGACTGGCCAGCCGGCCCGGCTCGGCCACACCGCCGCGCCGGCAAAATGCCGCCGACGGCGGCACCGACATGATCACCGCCTTGACGAACGGGCTGTCGGGCATTGCGGCCAGGCCGGCGGCGGCGATCGCACCCCAGTCGTGACCGATCACGACGTCATGCTCGGTGCCGCCCGCAGCCGAGCGCGCGCAGGGCGTCGTCCATCAGCGCACCGACCTGGTAGCTCCCGTCGACCGGAATGGACGACGGCGCGTATCCCCGCATGAAGGGCGCAACCACCCGCCACCCCGACTCGACCAGTCGGGGAGCGATCTTGCGCCACCCGTAGGGAGTGTCGGGGAAGCCGTGCAGGCATAACGCGACGGGCGCACCGCGAGGCCCCAGGTGAGCGCCTTGAAGTCCCCGGCCGGGCTGGGCACGTCGATCCAGCCTGGTTGACCCATCTTCACTCCCGCCTCCGCGTCCGCACCGACCAACCTAACCCGTGTGGGGCCAATACGCACCGACTGCGGTGCACGATTCGCTAAATCCTTACTGCAGCAATCTATTTTAGGATGTGGGGGCGACGACGGGTGGATCGGCCGGCCTACGGCGTGAGCGTGCCGCTTTGGTGGCAGCTGCCGCACGGGCGGGATCGGGATCCCGGGCAACGCGTAGCGCCGGTACCGGAAATCAGGACCACCGCTATTCCCGATGAACGCCGGTCCCAGCTATACCGTCACACCCGCTCGGCCGTCATGTCCATCTCGATCCAGCCCTGGCACGGGCCGCTGAAGATATCGGTATGCATGACTCCGGCAAGTGTTCCATTGGCTTGTGGCGTGTAGCGCACATTGGATCGGGCCGGACTCCATTGAATCGTGGTATCGGGCATCATGCAGTCCCACTGAAAATCGTTGACTTGCGTCCAGGATGACCCGTCCCAGGTGAATTGCACCGGTTGCGGAACCGTCGGATTGCTCGGTGGAGGGCCACTGACAATTGTGGCGACGCATTTTCCGCTCGTACAGCTCGAGCGAAAACCATAGATATCGGTGTGCTGCACCTCGGGGTCCCCCACGGCCATGCTGGTCCCGGACTTTGGGCCAACCATGAACGTGATCGCATACTCACCATTCCAGGACGCAGTGTCGGCGGAGGCGGTTGGGGGCAACGACAGGGCCATCGTGAGCGACGCGGCGCACAAACCGACGAGACCATTTAGACGGTCTGGGGCCATCGGCTTCTCCTCTCGGTGCCCACGGCGTTGGCATTAGGATGCGCCTCGGGCACCTTGGCTGTATACCCCATCTCTACGTCTTTGCCGACGAACGGGGTGGTGACAAACTCACCGCGGCCGCGTCATCGCCCATCGGGGACCAGCCCGGACGGTGAATAGCCGACCTAGGTAACGTCGAAGGGCTATCTAGGAAAGAGGACGCCCGTGAGCATGGTGAGCAGCAGCCCCCGAACGGTCGAGTTTTCCGGTCCCCATGGGATCACCCTCGTCGCCGACGAGTGGAATCGCGGCTCGCCCGGGGCGGCCGCTCGGCCGGCAGTTCTCATGCTGCACGGGGGCGGCCAGAACCGGTTCTCCTGGAAAAGCACCGGCCAGATCCTGGCTGACGAGGGGTTGCACGTCGTGGCGATAGACAGCCGCGGGCACGGTGACAGCGACCGCGCCCCCGCCGCCGACTATTCCGTTGAGACATTGACCGCCGACGTCATGTGTGTTCTTGACGCGATCGGGCGGCCGGTGATGATCATCGGGGCCAGCATGGGCGGGCTGACCGGCATTCTCGCCGCGTATCGGGCGGGGCCCGTCAAGGTGAGCCGGCTGGTGCTCGTCGACGTGGTACCTCGGTTCGAGAAGGGCGGTAGCGCCCGCATCCGCGATTTCATGATGGGCAACATCGACGGGTTCGACTCGCTGGACCAGGCCGCCGACGCCGTCGCCGCCTACCTGCCGTACCGGGCCAAGCCCCGCAGCCCGGAGGGACTGAAAAGGAACCTGCGCCTGCGTGACGGTCGCTGGTACTGGCACTGGGATCCGGCGTTCATGACCAAGCCCGGCGACGACCCCGAACTGCGCACCGAAAAATTCGAGCAGGCCGCCAAGAGTCTGAGGATCCCTGTCCTGCTGATCCGCGGCAAGCTGTCCGACGTGGTCAGCCCCGAAGGCGTTCGGCATTTCCTGGCCACCGTGCCGCGCGCGGAGTTCGTCGAGCTATCGAACGCCGGTCACACCGCGGCCGGCGACGACAACGACGCCTTCAGCGACGCCGTGGTGGCGTTCGTCAAGCGCCGCTAGACCCACGGCGGCGACCCGCTTCGCCCGGCTACCGCCGCCCTCGCGATCGCCGCTAGTTGGCCGGCTTCTCGGCGTGTCCGCCGAACTGCTTGCGCATCGCCGAGAGCGCCTTGCTGGCGAAGTCATCGAGATGACGTGAGGCGAAGCGGGACTGCAGCGCGGTCGTCAGCACCGGCGTAGGGACTCCCTCGTCGATGGCCGCGATGGAAGTCCAACGGCCCTCGCCGGAGTCGGAGACCCGTCCGGAGAACTCCTTCAGGTCGGGGGATTGCCGCAACGCGATCGCGGTCAGGTCCAGCAGCCAGGAGCCGATGACGCTGCCGCGGCGCCATACCTCGGCAACCTCCGGAATGTCGAAATCGTACTGGTAGAACTCGGGATTCGACAACGGGGCGGTTTCGGCGTCACCCTCCTGCACATGCTTGCCGATGTCGGCATTGCGCAAGATATTCAGCCCCTCGGCAAGCGAAGCCATCATCCCGTATTCAATTCCGTTGTGCACCATCTTGACAAAGTGCCCCGCACCCGACGGCCCGCAATGCAAATAGCCGTTTTCCGATTGGCCAACTTCGCCGTCACGGCCGGGCGTACGCGGCGCCGCGTCCACCCCGGGCGCCACGGTGGCAAAGATGGGTTCGGCGTGCCCAAAAGCATCCTTGTCGCCGCCGATCATCAGGCAGTAGCCACGTTCTCGGCCCCACACACCGCCGCTGGTTCCACAGTCCAGCAAGCGAATCCCATTCTCCGCCAGAGTTTTTGAGTGCCGGATGTCGTCACGGTAGTACGAATTGCCGCCGTCGATGACGATGTCCCCAGACTCCAGGGTCTTCGCCAGTTCCTCGATGACTCCCGTGGTGATGGTCCCGGCCGGCACCATAACCCACACGACTCGCGGAACTGTCAGTTTCTCGGCCAGCTCTTGCAGCGAGGACGCGCCGGTGGTCCTTTCCTCCCCGGCCATTGCCTTGACCGCGTCCGGGTTGTGGTCGTAGACCACGCATTCATGTCCGTCCTTGGCCACGCGGCGCACGATGTTGGCGCCCATCCGGCCGAGACCGATCATCCCAAGCTGCATCTTTTCCTGTCTCCTTACTGTGGTGGGTTCGTGCGCTTAGGCAGCCACGGCTCCTGCCAACTGCGATGACCATGCATCAGTGACTGCGCCGCGTCGGGTCCCCAGGATCCCTTGTCGTAGTGGTGGATCCGGCCCGGCTTGTCCAGCACAGGCTGCACGATTCGCCACGTTTCTTCGATGGCGTCTTCGCGGGCGAAGAGCTGACGGTCCCCGTTGAGGGCGGCGTGCAGCAGCCGTTCATACGGCCGTACCGCCTCACCAAGGTCTTCGGCGAACGAGGAGTCCAAGTGGACGTCGTGCCACGAATCGCCGGCTTGCGCAGACAATTGCAGTCGCATGCCCGGATCGGGATCGATGCGCAGCACGATCTGGTTGGGCTCGGGCGGGCGGCGGTTGGGCAGAAACGAGAAACCGGGAACGTGGTGGAGAAACATCCGCACCTCGGTGACTTTCGTGGGCAACGCCTTACCGGCGCGCAGGAAGATCGGCACCCCGGCCCAGCGCCAGTTGTCGATCTCGGTCCGCAGTGCGACGAAGGTCTCGGTTTGCGAATCCTCCGCCACCCCGGCGACTTCGGTATAACCCCGGTACTGACCTCGCACACACCGGTCGGGATCCAGCGCCGGCATCGCGCGGAACACCTCGGCCTTCTTGTCGTTCAGGTCGTCGGCGCCGGGACCCACCGGGGGCTCCATTGCGACCAGCGCCAAAACCTGCAGCAGATGGTTTTGCACGACGTCACGCAATGTGCCCACCGCGTCGTAGAACTTGCCGCGGTCCTCGATCCCGAAATCCTCGGCCATGGTGATGTGTATTTCGGAAATGCTGTCGCGATCCCACACTTTGGCGAGGCCGTTGTTGGCGAAGCGCAGGTACTGCAATTCTTCGACGGGCTGTTTGCCCAAGAAGTGGTCCACCCGCAGGATTTGGTCTTCGTCGAGCACCGCGCGCAGCCGGGCATTCAGGTCGCGCGCCGAGGCCAGGTCGTGACCGAACGGCTTTTCCACCGCGACGCGTGCGCAGTCCAGCAGGTCGACCTTGGCGAGGTTTTCCACGATCGGCGCGAACAAGGATGGAGGCATTTCCAGGTAGTACAGCGGACGGCAGTCCGGACCGACCACCTTGGCGATCTCTTTGTACAGCGCCGCATCGGTGACGTCGCCGTGCAGGTAGGCCAACCGGCCCGCGAGCCGGTCGAACACCGCGTCATCGAACTTCTCATTGGAGGCTTTGATGGCATCGCGCGCCCGCTCGACCAACTTCTCTTTCGCGATGTCGTCACTGGCCACACCGATGATCGGGCAGTCCAACAGGTTGCGCGCCTCAAGCCGGTACAGGGCGCGGTAGGTCATCTTGCGGGCTAGATCGCCGGTGATACCGAAGATCACCAGCTTCTCCGAGGAATTGTCGCCGCCGTCAGCCAAGCCCGCACCTCCGAAAAGTCACCCGATTGGCTCTTGAGACTCACTACCTGCGGCGGTTGGAGTCAACACTAGACACCGCGTACAGGCCCGACAAGCGGAAGCGATCACGGCTTTTGGCAGGATGCCTGGGGTGGAAGATGTGCTGCATATCGCGGTCTACGTGCTGGCCGGGATTGCCGCGGTCGAAGCCGGTGCCCTGGCCGTGCTCTGCAGGCTGCTAGTGCGTAGGGGGCAGGAGATCGAGGAGTTGCGGCAGCGAACCGACGCGCGCAATTGGCTGCTGTCCGGTGGCCGCGAGGCCGTCAAGACGGTGTGGCAAACCGCGAACCTGGTGCGTAAGGAAGGCTTCGGTGCGGCCGTGCGCAGCTCGATCGAGGACCTCGCCGACTGGGCGGAGGTGGAACGGCCCGACCTTGCCCGGGTCACCCCAGACGGCCGGGTGGTCATCTTGTTCTCCGACATCGAGGAATCCACCGCACTCAACGAGCGGATCGGCGACCGCGCCTGGGTCAAGCTCATCGCAGGGCACGACAAGCTGGTTTCCGATCTCGTGCAGCGGCGGTCTGGTCATGTGGTCAAGAGTCAAGGCGATGGGTTCATGATCGCCTTCGCGCGCGCTGAACAAGCGGTGCGGTGCGGCATCGACCTGCAGCACGCGCTACACAAGAACGCAAAGCGCAAGCGGCAGGAGGAGATTCGCGTTCGCATCGGCGTTCATATGGGCCGCTCGGTCCGCCGCGGCGATGATCTATTCGGTCGCAACGTGGCAATGGCAGCGCGCGTCGCAGCACAAGCCCTCGGCGGCCAGATCCTGGTGAGTCAGCCGGTGCGAGATGCCGTTTCCGACTGTGAAGACATCCAATTCGACGACGGCCGCGATGTCGAGTTGAAAGGTTTTTCGGGCAGCTACCGGTTGTTCGCGGTGGAAGCTTCGGCCGAGCCCGATTTCGACTGAAAGCTCTCCGCGTCGTATTCGGCCAACCTCTGGTGCAGCCGGGCACGGACTTCATCGGCGGTGTACGCCCGCCGTCTGCGTTGGTCGCGAACCACCAGCGCGCCACCGGCGACGACACCGGCCACGCCGGCCAGCCCGAGCCACTTCCATACTCCGCGCATGAACACCAGGCTATCCGTAACAGGGTCGCAATGGGCCCGGTTGTGGTTAACTTGTGTGCCTTCATAACGGCTGGCGACCAGGACCACGAAAGCCGCAGCGGCGAACGGGCTTACACACCAGATGCTCACCTTAAACCAAGCGCTTGACGAAACCCGGACCGGCGATCTGTGGCTGTTTCGCGGCGGTTCCGGACCCGACCGAGCCATACAGACGTTGACGAACAGCCCGGTGAACCACGTCGGCATGACGGTGGCCATCGACGACTTGCCGCCGTTGATGTGGCATGCCGAATTAGGCGACAAACTCGTGGATATGTGGACCGGAACCAACCACCGCGGCGTACAACTCAATGACCTGCACCAAGCCGTCTGGCAATGGACACAGCGTTACCAGCAGCGATGCTGGCTGCGTCAGCTGACACCTGAGGTCAGCCGCGAGCAAGAGAACAAATTGCTGCGCGTGATCGCCCGGATGGACGGCACGGCGTTTCCCACCACCATGCGCCTGACCGGTCGGTGGCTGCGCGGCCGGCTCCCGACCGCCTACGACTGGACGCGTGGAGTTCCGTTCTTGGACAACACAATTCGTAAGTCGACGCAACGACGTAAAGCACGTCAACGCGGCGGCCTGGAAGCGGCGTACTGCGCGGAGACGGTCGCGATCACCTACGAGGAGATGGGGTTGCTCGCTACCGAAAAGTACTCAAACTGGTTTGATCCAGGCTCGTTTTGGAGTGGCGACAGGCTTCCGCTTACACCGGGATATCAGCTCGGCGACGAAATCGAGGTTGTCTCAGGCTAGCCGTGGCTAGCCGACCGACAACTCGGCCATCGCCGACCACCCGGTCGCGTCAATCGTCTGGCTGATGATCTTCGGCGTGGACTTCAGCGCCTGTGGCAACTCTTGCATGGCCCGCTTGAAGTGATCGCTATTGACATGGACGCTGCCCGCGTCACCGTCACGGAACGCCTCCACCAACACGTACTCTGCGGGGTTGTCCAGGCTGCGCGACCACTCGAACCACAAGTTGCCTTCCTCGGCGCGGGTGGCGGCGGTGAACGGGGCGACGAGGTCTGGCCAGCGGTCGGTCCAGTCCGGTTTGGTTTCGAACTTGACGACGATGAAGATCATTGCCGGTCCCCGCCTACGCTCGCTGCTTTCGGTTGCGCTCGCTCAATCCCCGGGAGCAGCGCCAGCATATACGGCCATCCCCACATCGTCACGACGGGACGCGATGGCAAACAGGCATTGCATCGTCGACAGCAAAATGTGCCCGGACGACTTCCTTGACGACCGGGCACATGTTGGTCTCACGCTGGACTTAACTTCTTTCCGGCTAATTGCGGTGACAAAGTGACGAAACCTCACAGTGTAAATGAATTCCGGAATATCTCACGGCAGCGGCCTAAGAACGGCCGTTTTGTGATCTACATCGCAGCGTGGATCCCTGGCGGAAACAATCACATCCGCGATTTTAATTCGTTAGGCATTTGCAATTGCCGGGTCGCCGGGCGGAGGTAAAACCGGGATCGGCGGTGCGGGAGCCGTGGCGTCGACCAGAACGGGCGATGCGTCCGGCGCCGGTGGGGCATCCGGCGGCGCAGGCGCAGCGTTGGGCAGCGCCGGAAGACCACCCTCACCCTCGACGGGCATCGGCAGAAACATGTGGCGGGTGAATCCCGGCTGGTACGCGCTGGCACCACCGATGTGTACGCCGCCACGCTCGCCACCGGATACCGGGGCTCCATCCGGCAGCGTCACGGCAGTGTGACCACCGTTCCATCCAATGACCAACGCATTGGGAGCGGTTCGGTATTGAAACCCTCGCGCCAACAAAGCGGCTTCCTCGTTCCCGGTGTTGAACCGATTCCCGAACACCGGCCTGTCCGTCGCCACATTGGCAACCCAGGAAGCCAGCCCAGAGCAATCGGTCCCGGTGGGAGAATCCCCACTCACAATATAAGGCGTCCCGGAGACCTGATTGATGAGTGACATCAAGGTTGCAATAACTACAATGGCGGGCGACGCTAGCAATAAGGCTATTTCCTAATCAAATTTTGTGGCACACGTCATTCGCGGCAGGGATTAATGGTGTGCGCAGCAAGTATAGAAGGCTATTACATTGCAGGTATATTTATTGCAACAAACTGCTTTCACTTTCAGTGAACACCCCGCCCGATTTGCGGCCGTCTCGCCCGACGGGGTCAAACCCCAAACTTGGCCCGGGCCGCGTCCGTGACCGGAGTGAACAGGTTGACGAGGTTTCCATCGCGATCGCGAAATAACAACGCACGGTTGCCCCCGGCATGGTTGTCGGCTTGGTCACGACCTCGCCGACGCGCTCGCCGAGCCGCTCGTATTCAGCGTCCACGTCCTCGGCGATGAACTCCACAATCGCGCTGCGGTTGGCCGCCGGCTCGGCCGACCCGGGTTCGAACAGCGGTACCGTCTTGTCGCTGCCAATGGCGAGCGTGCCCATCGGCGTCGGAATCTCGGCGAAAAGCTCGTTGCCCCATACCGCGGAGACTTCGGTCACCATCTCATAAAAATCCACCAGCCGACGGACGTCGGCAGTGATGATGCGAGTTGAAACGAACTTCATCAAGCTCTCCCAGGTGGGCCGGTCGGCGGCCTGTCTCCGTGCAGTGTCTTGTGCATGGCGGGCAACGTTGCTCCCGGTCGTTGATCACCCCGATCAGCGTGGGCCGCTGTCGCTGCCTGGCGGAATCCGGCGTGTGATCAGGCGGGAGTCCATATCCCGTTGTTCCAGAATCCCCAACCTCTGGTCGGGTTCCACATCAGCTGAGCCCCGGGCGCCCAGGCCGGTGGAGGCGGCTGCGGCGGCGCCCACACCGGCGGCGGTCCCCAGGGTCCCCAGCCCGCCGGGCCCCCTTGGCGTGCCGACCCCTGCCAGTCGTGGCAGTGATTCCAGTCCCAGTTGTACGGGTTGCCCCAGCTGGGGTCCCATTGATCACCCGGGCACCAGTGAAAGCTGGGCGCAGGGGCGGCCTCGGCGATCCCGCCGGCCAGCGCTAAAGCGGACCAGGCCAGCACGCACGCAGACCACCGAATCTTTGGCTTCATAGTCGCCATCTCCCTTTCCCTTCGACCGCGATCCAGGCAAGTGCTGATGAACCCGAACTCGACCAGATCGCTGACGTCTGGTTGGCACCTGCAGGCATACCCGGCCGCCTGTGCCGCCCTGATCCAGCGGCATCATCGTTTAGATGCGTGGATGCCTCGGGTACTTAGACGCCGTTGCAAATGCCGCCACACAGGAGGTGCGGGCCCCTGCTGTCCGGCGCTATTGGCTCCCTCATTTGGATATTGCTCCTCATCGCGATCATTGCGGTCGTCGTCGCCGTCGTTCGCGATGCCGAGACCGAAGAGTGCCACCGTCGTGGAACAGCCAGTCGTGCGCCAAGCCCCGCCGGCCGTCAGTGGTCTAGCCCCGGGGTGGTAGCCGGACCAGAACGACCCGCGTTTGATGCGCTACTACGATGGCCGCGTTTGGACGGCACAACGTTGGTCACTTCGTCGCCTGCCTAGACGTTGAAGCGGAATTCGACCACGTCGCGAACCACGGTCATCGCCGGTTTCATGGGTTCGTAAGCGCGGTAGCAATTGTGTCGTAATTTCCCATCTGCTTGGCCGTGAAGGCGTAAGGGCTGTTCCGATCGCGGCCGAGAAAGTTTGGCCCGGCAACGCCGAGGACCGCGAAGATCACGGTCACGGCCAAACTTCTCAACCAAGTAGAACGACCGACTGGGCCTCGGCGGCGAAGCGCGCGTATATAGGCAAAACCAATCGGAACGTGCAGGAGGATCGACGCGAGAAACCCGGGACTGTACCTGGCGTTCGCGATCCGCGGAAAGACCACACCATGGCCGACGGACTGACTGATACCGAACAGCACTGGCGGTAGCCCAAGCCACTTCGCCCTCGGGAAGAGGATCGGAGCGATGTAGAACGGGTAGGCAACCGCGGTGTTGATGCACATCGCAGTGTTGGTGTTCAGAGGATAGTTCCGGGGCTGGTCGCCCTTGAAGATCCCGCGGTTGAACTGTCCGGGAAAGTAGCCCGGGTCTTCATACTCCTCGTACTGGTGGACGAGTAGCGCGATGAAGTTGATGACCGATAGCGCACGCAGATTGGTCAACTGCTTTCTTGCGGCCAAGGTGGCGGCACCACCGACCGCCATCCCGAGTACGGCACCGACCCGGGGCCAATGCGTGCGGTATGTGTCTAGCGGGGCGGCGCTGGTCATGGTCTCTCCCTCGGATCGAACGAATCTCACGAAGCTACCTACAGAAACCTCACCACACGCCTGGCCTACTTTTTCGCTTGCGCAGTTGTTCGTGGCGGAACTCAACCACATCCCCGTCGGCTTGATGAGGAAGAGCTTCCTCACTCGGCAGGCGTCAGCCGCATGACTGGAATCGTCCGCGCTCCGCTTCGCTTTTCCTCCACGGCGTACACCCCCGCCAAGCGATCGCATGCGAGCCCGTACAGCCGGTCGCGGTCCGCGTTGTCAGTGACTTGCTTTGCCACGAACGAACCACCGCGAGGTCCGATGTGCAACTCGCACTTCGGATTGGCCCGCAGGTTGTGGTACCACGCCGGATGACGCGTGCTTCCGTAATTCGATGCGATGAGGATGACGTCATCACCGTCGGTGAAATACGCGAGGGGGACCTCGCGGCGCTCGCCGCTCTTCGCGCCCAGCGAAGTCAACACCACCATCGGCACCGCCAGGTTGAGCTTGAGGCGGCCGCCCGAAGCTTTGATTAAAGGTGCTTCCAGGGGCGCCGCTATCTTGCGCCAGACCGCTAGACCCGTCTTGCTCGCAAACATGGGTCCACCCATCCACCAGAAGATTCGCCGTCGCCAGGGTCCACGTGATTGCAGGTCGGCGCGCCGGATTCCGTTGATGCTGTCCCCTGAGCTCATGGGCTGATGGTAAAGCTCTCGCGATCGAAGGAGGGCAGATCAGCGAGCCCAGGCTTATTCGTCTCGCGATCGGTTGTGCGTCCTCGCCGAGACGTTTATCCGTGCCGGAACTCCACCACGTCGCCGTCCGCGGGGACTACTGCTGCCCTTCCATCAGATGGGCGTAGGGCTCTGCCTCGGCGCCGACCGATTCAGGCATGGGGTAGTAGCTCTTGATGAGCAAGTTTCCGTCGTCGTCCCAGGCGAACGTCTCAATGCTGTGTGCCATTTGGACGTTCGGCTCGGTGCCGAAGTGGTTCTCGCAGACCCAGGCCATCTCGTTCCCGTTGACCTGAACCGTGATCATCTTGATCTTGAGGATCGGCTGGAACATATCAAAAGCGTCCGACGTGGCGGCGGCAAAACCGTGCTTCTCCTCGGTGCCCACCGGGTCGAACATCCGGACCTCGCCAGGGCAGATGGTGCGCCACGACGCCACCCATTCGTCCTTCTTCCCTGCATTCCACAACTCCGCGTGCTTGGATGCGTGCGCCGGGCGAGCCTGACGGCTCGGGACCTTGCTCATTGCCCTTCTCCGCTCCGTCGCTGGTGATGGTTCACCCTGGAACGATAGCTGGACACGTGTCTAGCCGGAAGGGCTTACTGCTTAGTCTTAGACGTTTGTCCATGGCGGAACTCCACCACGTCGCCGTCGGCCATGACATAGTCCTTGCCTTCCATGCGGACCTTGCCGGCCGCCTTGGCCGCCGCCATGGAGCCGGCGGCGATCAGGTCGTCATACGAGACGATCTCGGCCTTGATGAAGCCCTTCTCGAAGTCGCTGTGGATGACCCCGGCGGCCTTCGGCGCGGTGTCACCCTGGTGAATCACCCACGCGCGCGCCTCTTTTGGCCCCGCAGTAAGAAAAGTCTGCAGCTGGAGCGTGTGAAAACCGGCCCGGGCCAACGCATCAAGCCCGCGCTCGGTCTGCCCGATAGACTCCAGTAGCTCGGCCGCCGACTCGTCGTCGAGTTCGACCAGCTCGGATTCGATGGCGGCGTCCAGGAACACCGCGTCGGCGGGCGCGACCAGCTGCCGCAGCTCGGCGACCCGCGCCGCGTCGGTCAGCACCGCTTCGTCGGCGTTGAAGACGTATAAGAACGGTTTCGTCGTCAGCAGATTGAGCTCCCGCAGCAGGGATGCATCCATACCGGCACTGAACAGTGTCTTGCCGCTGTTGAGTAGCTGCTGCGCGTTGACTGCCGCGTCGTAGACCGGTTTGCGTTCCTTGTTGGTACGGGCTTCCTTCTCCAGCCTCGGCAACGCGCGTTCCAGGGTCTGTAGGTCGGCGAGGATCAGCTCGGTCTCGACGACCTCGATGTCGGACTTGGGGTTCACCTGCCCGGCAACGTGGGTCACGTCATCGTCGGAGAACACCCGGACTACCTGACAGATGGCGTCGCATTCCCGGATGTGGGCCAGGAATTTGTTGCCGAGCCCGGCTCCCTCGGACGCACCCTTGACCAGTCCAGCGATGTCGACGAAGGTCACCGGCGCGGGGACGATCCGCTCGGATCCGAACAGCTCCGCCAGCTTGTCCAGACGCGGGTCCGGAAGCGGAACGACGCCCTCGTTGGGTTCGATCGTCGCGAACGGATAGTTGGCCGCCACCACGTCGTTGCGGGTCAGCGCGTTGAACAGAGTCGACTTGCCGACATTGGGCAAACCCACTATTCCCAGGCTCAGGCTCACAGGAACCCAAGTCTAGGGCTCGGCGCCGCCGCCGGCTTTCGGGCACCTTTGCAGCGCGCAGGCGTACACGCCCAGGATCGCTGCAAGGCATATATACGGGCCTTTCGGCCCATTGCCGGTACGGTCTAGATGTGTCAGCACAGCGGGCAAGGTCGGCAGTGGAGGCTGCCCACCGCTCGATCCTTCCCGATATCCCAGGTGTGCCCTGGTATGCAGCCCTGCTTATCGCCGTCACTGCCACCGCCATCGGCTACGGAATTGATGCCGGCCACAAGGAGCTGACCCATGTCTTCGCCGGCTTCTATATAGCCGGCTGTGTGATAGGGGTACTGGCGGTGCGTCAGGACGGCCTGTTCACCGCGATCATCCAGCCACCGCTGATACTTTTCTGTGCGGTGCCAGGCGCCTACTGGATGTTCCACGGCGGCAAGATGGGCCACCTCAAAGACCTGCTGATCGACTGTGGCTATCCGCTGATCGAGCGCTTCCCGCTGATGCTGGGCACCGCCGGCGGCGTGCTGCTGATCGGGCTGGCCAGGTGGTATTTCGGCAAGGCGCAGCCGCCGACCCCGACAGACACATCCGGCGACACCACGGCCGCCGGCACCGGCGAAAAATCCGTCGCCGGCACCATCATCGCCAAGCTGCAGGCGATGCTGCGGCCCGATTCGACCGGCGACCCAGACGAGGCACCCGCCGCCGAGACGCGGCGGAGCCGCACCGCCGGGTCGTCCCCCAGAGGACGCCGAACGTCACGCAGCGGTCGGTCTGGCACCCGTTCCACCCGGACCCACTCGCGGCACGGTCGACAGCAGCGAGACGACGGGCAAGAACCGGTTGAGCGTCCGCGGCGCTCGAGTCGAAGAAACGCGGCCGCCGCCCGCGATTACGACAGCGCTGAGCCGCCCCGACGGTCCCGTCGCCGCACCCGCCCGGAGACCGATCCAGACCTGCGCAGCCAATCGCCCCGGGAGGCCGGACGCGAGTCACGCACCCGCCGTAGTCCCTACGAGCGTCCCGGGCCGCGCAGTAGCCGATTCGATGGCTCGGGTGGGTACGGGGACACCTACGATCCGCCCGCATCTCCTCAGCCATTCGGCCGCTACGAGGCTTCCGAGCGTTACGACCGCTATGAGCCGCTCTACGAACCGCGGCGGCGGCGCCCCAGCAACGGCGCCAGCCCGACGCATCACCCCATCTCGCAGGTCCGCTACCGGGGGACCGCTGCCCCAGAAGAGCCCGGAGCCGAGCCGAGGCCCGAGCGCCACAGCCGGTCACGCTCGGCTGGCCGGTCGCAGGGGCGGCCCCTGGCGGAATCTTGGGAGGACGACGTCTAAGCGCTGACCGGCGGGTCAGAGAAGTGAGCGGATCTCCCGCGGCAGCGCGAACACCAGGGTTTCCTGCGCCGTCGTCACCGGTTGCACCACGTCGTAGCCGCCTTCGGCGAGCCGCTCCAGCACACCGCGCACCAACACCTCAGGGACCGACGCACCGGAGGTGACACCCACCGTGGTGACGCCTTCCAGCCAGGCCGGATCGATATCGTCGGCCCAGTCGACCAGGTGAGCGGCCGCGGCACCGGCGCCCAGCGCGACTTCCACCAGGCGCACCGAATTCGACGAATTGCGCGATCCGACCACGATCACCAGCTCACACTTGGGCGCCATGGCCTTGACCGCCACCTGCCGGTTCTGGGTGGCATAGCAAATGTCGTCGCTGGGCGGATCCTGCAGCTTGGGGAAACGCTGGCGCAGCCGCTCAACGATCTCCATCGTCTCGTCGACCGACAGGGTGGTCTGCGAGAGCCAAACCACCTTGTTCTCGTCTCGGACCGTCACGTCATCCACCGCGGCCAGACCGTCGACCAGTTCCACGTGCTCAGGGGCCTCCCCGGCGGTACCGATGACCTCCTCGTGGCCCTCGTGGCCGATCAGCAGGATGTCGTAGCCGTCCCGGGCGAATCGCCTGGCCTCGTTGTGCACCTTCGTCACCAGCGGGCAGGTGGCGTCGATGGTGTGCAAGTTGCGCTCGGCCGCTGCGGCATACACCGTCGGAGCGACGCCGTGCGCGGAGAACACCACGATGGCTCCTTCGGGAACCTCGTCGGTTTCCTCGACGAAGACCGCACCGGCCTTTTCCAGGGTGTCGACCACGTGCCGGTTGTGCACGATCTCGTGGCGCACGTAGACCGGCGCGCCGTGCTTTTCGAGCGCACGCTCGACGGTCTCGACGGCCCGATCCACACCCGCGCAGTAGCCGCGCGGCTCGGCCAGCAGCACTCTCTTACCGGTGGGATCGTTGGCTACCGAGCTGGAGGCGCCGGGAATACCCATGTCAACAGTCGGCGGCATGGTGTCCAGGGTACGTTCTGTCGGCACAGGCTTGCCAGCTCACACCGATGGGCTTGGAGTTAGCCGCCGGTTAAGGCAATCTTGGACCCATGGCTACTGCACCGTATGGAGTTCGGCTATTGGTCGGCGCGGCGACAGTCGCCGTAGTGGAGACCATGAAGCTGCCGAAAACCATTTTGATGTATCCAATGACGCTGGCCAGCACGGCAGCCCACATTGTGATGCGATTTCAGCAGAACCTCGCCGAGCTGGTGATCAAGGGCGACAGCACCCTGGAGGCGATTTTCCCGCCCAAGGATGAGAAGCCGGAATGGGCCACTTTCGATGAGGACTTGCCCGACGCCATCGAGACAACCGCCGCCGAGGACGGGGTCGGCGACGGCGGCCGCCGCGCCGAGGGACGGTTCGCGTTGTACTCGGTGGCCGACGCGCACGAGGCCGCCAGCGCACTGGTCAAACCAACCCGGCAATCCAAGGAATCGGGCGCGAAATCGACGGTCCCGCGACCGGCGGTAGTCGACGAACTCGACTATTCGACGCTGACCCTGGCGCAGTTGCGGGCGCGTCTGCAGTCGCTGAGTGTCGACGAACTCGAAGCGCTGCTGGCCTACGAGCAGGCCACCAAGGCCCGTGCACCGTTCCAAACGCTGCTCGCCAACAGGATCACCCGCGCGAACGCGAAGTGACCCGAGCCGCACATTCCGAACCGAACTCCGCCGAAAACCCTTTTCCGGTGCGCGCGGTGGCAATTCGGGTCGCCGGCTGGATCGACAAGCTGGGCATCGTCTGGGTGGAGGGTCAGCTGGCCCAGATCACGATGCGGCCCGACTCCAAGACGGCGTTCATGGTGCTGCGCGACCCGGCTGCTGACATGTCGCTGACCGTGACATGTTCGCGCGACTTGGTGGCCAGCGCGCCGGTGAAGTTGACCGAAGGCACTCAGGTAGTGGTGTGCGGCAAGCCGTCCTTCTACACCGGAAGGGGCACCTTTTCATTGCGGCTCAGCGAGATTCGCGCCATCGGTGTCGGCGAGCTACTCGCCCGCATCGATCGGCTGCGTCGGCTGCTGGATGCCGAAGGGCTCTTCGATCCCCGGCTCAAGCGACCAATCCCCTTCCTGCCCAACATGATTGGATTGATCACCGGGCGGGCGAGCGCCGCAGAACATGATGTGACGACGGTGGCAACCGGACGCTGGCCCGCGGTGCGGTTCACGGTGCGCAACACCGCGGTCCAGGGGCCCAACGCGGTCGCCCAGATCGTGGAAGCGCTTTACGAGCTGGATCGCCACCTTGACGTCGATGTGATCGTGCTGGCACGTGGCGGCGGCAGCGTCGAGGATCTGCTGCCCTTCTCCGACGAGACGCTGTGCCGCGCCATCGCGGCCTGCCGCACACCGGTGGTCAGTGCGGTCGGTCACGAGCCCGACAACCCGCTGTGCGACCTGGTGGCCGACCTGCGTGCCGCCACTCCCACCGACGCGGCGAAGAAGGTGGTTCCCGACACCGCCGCCGAGCAACGCCTAATCGATGACCTGCGCCGCCGAAGCGCGCAGGCACTGCGCAACTGGGTGTCTCGGGAACAACGCGCGTTGGAGCAGTTGCGCAGCCGCCCGGTGCTGGCCGAGCCGCTGACGGCGCTGACGGCGCGCGCCGAGGACGTTCACCGCGCCCGGTCGGCGATTCGCCGGGACATCGCCCGGCTTCTCGACGCGCAGAGCGAGCGGGTCGGTCATCTGAGCGCTCGCCTGGCCACACTGGGCCCGGCGGCCACCCTGGCCCGCGGCTATGCCATTGTGCAAGCCGTCCCTCAGACGGTTCCCGGCGCTGCGGCCGTGCTGCGTTCGGTCGATGACGCGCCCCGCGGAACCCAGCTGCGGGTGCGGGTCGCCGACGGCGCCATTGCCGCGGTAAGCGAAGGACCCACCGATGGCGTCTAGCCCAGACGATGGGGCACAATCGGTTACACCCATTAGTCAGCTTGGCTATGAGGCGTGCCGCGACGAACTGATCGAAGTGGTACGACTGCTGGAGCAGGGCGGGCTGGACCTTGATGCGTCGCTGAAGCTATGGGAAAAGGGCGAACAGCTCGCCAAAAGATGTGAGGAACACTTAGCTGGGGCCCGCAAGCGCATCGAAGATGCGCTTGCCGGCGGGCAGGCGGACGAAGCCTGACTCGAGCCTCGTTGCGCATGTCGATCCAAACCCGTTCCCGAACTGGAACACGTTTTAGTTATGCTTCGCCGCATGGGTGATGCAGCACTGACAACCGAACTGCGCCGCGTCCTGGTCACCGGCGGCTCAGGGTTTGTCGGGGCAAACCTGGTAACGACCTTGCTGGAGCGCGGGTACGCGGTGCGCTCCTTCGACCGCGTCCCCTCACCGCTTGCGCAGCACCCGCAACTGGACGTGTTGCAGGGCGACATCACCGACACCGCCGACTGCGCCGCAGCGGTGGACGGCATCGACACGGTTTTCCACACCGCAGCGATCATCGACCTGATGGGCGGCCCGTCGGTGACCGACGCATACCGGCAGCGGAGCTTCGCGGTCAACGTCGGCGGCACCGAAAACCTGTTGCACGCCGGACAGGCAGCCGGGGTGAAGCGGTTCGTCTACACCTCCTCAAACAGCGTCGTAATGGGCGGCCAGAACATCGCCGGCGGCGACGAGACGTTGCCCTACACCAACCGCTTCAACGACCTCTATACCGAGACCAAGGGGGTCGCTGAGCGATTCATCTTGTCGCAGAACGGTATTGGCGGCATACTGACCTGCGCGATCCGGCCCAGCGGCATTTGGGGCCGCGGTGATCAGACGATGTTCCGCAAGCTGTTCGAAAGCGTGATCGCCGGACACGTCAAGGTGCTGATCGGACGCAAGTCGGCTCGGCTGGATAACTCGTACGTGCACAATCTGATTCACGGGTTCATCCTGGCGGCGCAGCATCTGGTGCCCGGCGGCACCGCGCCCGGTCAGGCGTACTTCATCAACGACAACGAACCGGTCAACATGTTCGAGTTCGCCCGGCCGGTGATCGAGGCCTGCGGCGAGAATTGGCCCCGGGTGCGGGTCAACGGGCCGATGATCCGCGCGGCGATGACCGGCTGGCAGCGGCTGCATTTCCGGTTCGGCATACCCGCGCCCCTGCTCGAGCCGCTGGCCGTCGAGAGGCTGTACCTGGACAACTACTTTTCCATCGCCAAGGCCACCCGTGACCTCGGGTATCAGCCGCTGTTCACTACGGAGCAGGCGTTGTCGCAATGCCTGCCGTACTACGTGGAGATGTTCCAACGCATGAAAGCTCAAGTGCTGGCCGAAAAAGCCGCCAGCAAGCCGGCGCTGGGCGGAGTACGCTAGACCAGCCGCGGACTACCGGAAACTGAGCATCTCGCTACCCCATGCGGCGCGGATGTGCACATCGACATCATGGGCAATGGCGTCGCGCTTGTCGATGATCAGGCAGGCACGATTGGTGTTCTGGTAGCGCGGCCAATCGGGGGTGCCGGCCGGACCCGTGGGCTGGGACCTTGTGGCGAAGTTGATCCACCGACTCCGGACTCGCTTGGAAATCGCCTTGGCGGTTTTGGCGCCGCCGAGCAGCAAGGTGGGGTCCTTCGGCCCACCGAGATTGCCCCACACATACGGCAATTCGGTAGCATGAGCGGCGTTGATGAACAGCACCTTCAGCAGCGGGGTCGAGTAGTCGAAGCGGTAGAAATACACCGGCGCCACTCTGCTGTGTCCCTCGGCCAGCCACACCGATGGCATCCGGAAGCCGACGTCGGTCGCGATGTTCAAAAACCTTGCCTTGCGCCGTAATCGCGAAGACGAATATGCCGATTCGATTTCGTCCGCGGTGGGCAATTGCAGGTCGGGCTGCTCGGCGGCGATCTCGGTGAACATCGCCGTGAACGCGTGCGCGGTGAGCGGCACGAGCGGTGATTTCATCAGCCGGAACAGGGCGGCCTCGTGCTTGTTGGTGCCGATGATCAGCGGGACGGGATGTGAGCGGCCCTGCTGCGCCAGCTTGACCGGGTAGTCGCTGAGCAGATCGCCGTCGACGATCGGCACGAACGCCAGCCGGCCCGGATTGCGCACCGGCACTTCGTCGAACACTTGCTGCGCTGCCGCCACGATCGCTGTCATCGGCACACGCAGCAACCGCTCCACCTCCGCGGCGGCAATGCCGAGCTTGTCCAGAAACGCGGCGGCGACGCGCTGGGCGCTGCCGCGGTCGTAAACCGATGTGGCGGGAGAGCTTTGCGCGATCGCGCCGGCGAACAGGCCCTCGGCCGCAGGGGTTGCGAGCAACGTCGTGACGATCCCGGCTCCCGCGGATTCACCGAACAGGGTCACTCTTCGGGGGTCCCCGCCAAATGCCCCAATGTTCTCTCGCACCCACTGGAGTGCCGCCAACACGTCACGCAGCCCGGTATTCGAGTCGAAGCGCCGCCGCGCCGAATTGAACGACGACAAGTCGAGAAAACCCAGCGCCCCAAGCCGATAGTTGACCGTCACCACGACGACCTCGCCGCCGCCGACCAGCCTGCGACCGTCATAAAGGGCCTGGCTGGCCGATCCCAGGACGTAGGCGCCTCCGTGCAGCCACACCAGCACGGGTTTCCGGTCGCCGGGCCGGGTGTCAGACGTTGCCCAGATGTTCAGCCGCAGACAGTCCTCGCCCTGCGGCGACCCCAAGTCCAGCGGCGTGTTCGGGAAAGACGGTTGGGGGCAGGCCGGACCGAACGAGGTGGCGTCGGCGACCTCGGTCCACGGCTCGGGGGGCTCGGGGGCCCGGAACCGCAGGTCGCCGACGGGCGGGGCGGCGTACCGGATGCCCTTCCACGTTCTGATGCGGCCGTCCATCCAGTCGGCGTCGGCGCCGCGAACCGGTCCGAAGGTGGTTTCGACCACACAATTGTCGATCGCCATAGGCCGAGCTTTCCCTAACCAAGTCTCTGCGTCAGGAACTCGACCACCCGCTTGCGGGCCTCGTAAGCCGGCTGGCCGTCGACTTCACGGACCTCCTCGGTCAGCACCGAGTGCGCATTCTTGGCGAAACCACCCGGGTTGCCCGGGCCGGAATCGATTTCGATGACCTCGAAGGCGTCACCGAGGCGCGCCTTGAGCGTCGCGAACCGCTCGCGCGGCACGATCTTGTCCTCGCTGAACCGTAGGCCGATGGCGCACAAACCGTCGTTGGCGCAGCGATCGGCAACGGTGGTCAGCTCCGATTCGCTCAGGCCGGGACTGCTGCGTCGGGCACGGCCCAGCGGCACTGGAATCGTCGGCTGCGAAACCACCGGAGCCAGCACGCTGTCATCGACCGCAGCGGCCAGCGCGAAGCCGCCGGTGAAGCACTGGCCGATGACGCCGACGCCCTTTCCGGGGGTCGACGCGTTGAGGTCGCGGGCCAGAGCGCGCAGGAATAACGACACCGGGCGCTGCTTATTGGTCGCAAATCCCGCGAATTCCCTTGTGATGCAGGCCCGTGTGAGGATGGCGAGCGCGTAGCCGAGCGTCGCTGGTTTGCCCGGCTCACCGAACAGGGACGGGATGGCGACGGTGAAGCCGTTGTCCACCAGGTGGTTTCCCAGGCCCAGCACCCCGGGATGCACCCCGGGTATTTCGGGGATCAGCAGCACCCCTGGGCCGGAGCCCTTGCGGTAGACGTCATGGGTGTAGCCGCCGTCGGTGAAAGGTGCCACCGACCATCCGGAGAGGTCTGCTTCGGGTGCGGTCACGCTCTGCCTTCTCTTCAGCGTGGGCGCAGTGGCGGTTGCGATTGCGTCGCCGATGCCAGCGTACGGAACTGGTCGGCACTCCCGGCCCCGGTTATCGCGATTTGGGCAGCGCCGGACGGGCCGGCAAGCCGGGTGGTCCATACCGGCTCGGCGTCGGCGCCACTTTGGCCGTCACCGTGATAGACGACCCAGGTGGTTCCGGCGACGTCGACCGTTCCGGTCGGATACGCCGACGGATGGATGGAGCGGACCAGTTTGTCCTCGTCGGCGTTGCTCTGGGTCAGGCTCAGATACATCCCCGTAGGGCTGATGTATCCGACGACGGAGGTGGCTGCGTCGAGCCGCTGACTGGTCGAGGGATCGGTTCGGCCGTTTTCGATACCGCCGCGGCTCCCGGAGTTGGCTTGCCAGCCGGCGGGTAACTGCGGGAGCCGAATGGGGAAGCCGAGCGTCGCGGCGTCTGCCCGCAGCGCTGTCCCCGCGTCGTAGGACGGGATCACGCCCTTGTTGTTGCCCAGCTGAAACGAGCACATACCCACCAGGCCCGCCAGCAAGATGCAGCCGAGCACCAGCGGCATCAGCGACCAGAACATGTCGCGGCCGTCCTGCAGCAACCGCGGTTTGGCCGGCTTCGGAACAGGCCCCGCCGCCGGAGCCGGCTCGGCGGCTACTTCGGCTCGCGAGCTGGCGTTGAGCTGCGGCTCCTCGGTCATCCCCCGAGTATCCCAGTTCCAGCGGACAGATCTGCTTCTGGGACAATCTGCAACCATGACAGTTGAGGGCGACCACTCGGCCGCCGCCACTGGCCGAGCCGCACCGCAGGCACGGCCACGCGGTGAAGCCCCGGACCGCAACCTGGCGCTGGAACTGGTACGCGTCACCGAAGCCGGTGCCATGGCCGCCGGCCGCTGGGTGGGCCGCGGCGACAAAGAGGGCGGCGACGGGGCGGCCGTCGACGCGATGCGCGAGCTGGTCAACTCGGTGTCGATGCGCGGCGTGGTAGTCATCGGCGAGGGCGAGAAAGACAACGCGCCAATGCTCTACAACGGCGAGGAGGTCGGCAACGGCGACGGCCCGGAGTGCGACTTCGCCGTCGACCCGATCGACGGCACCACGCTGATGAGCAAGGGTATGCCCAACGCCATCTCAGTCCTGGCGGTGGCCGAGCGGGGCGCGATGTTCGACCCGTCGGCGGTCTACTACATGAACAAGGTCGCCGTCGGACCCGAGGCAGCGCACGTGCTGGACATCACCGCGCCGATCTCCGAGAACATCCGGGCCGTCGCCAAGGTGAAGAGCCTCTCGGTGCGCGACATGACAGTGTGCATCCTGGACCGGCCACGGCACGCGCAACTGATCGAGGACGTCCGCGCAACCGGGGCCCGCATCCGGCTGATCACCGACGGCGACGTCGCCGGCGCCATCTCGGCCTGCAGGTACCTGTCCGGCACCGACATGCTGGCCGGGATCGGCGGCACCCCCGAAGGCATCATCGCCGCCGCGGCGATCCGCTGCATGGGCGGCGCCATCCAGGCGCAGCTTGCCCCAAAGGACGACGAGGAACGCCAAAAGGCCATCGACGCCGGCTACGACCTCGATCAGGTGCTGACCACCGAAGACTTGGTGTCCGGTGAAAACGTCTTCTTCTGCGCCACCGGGGTCACCAACGGCGACCTGCTCAAGGGTGTGCAGTACTACCCCGGCGGCTGCACCACCCAGTCGATCGTGATGCGGTCGAAGTCCGGCACCGTCCGCATGATCGAGGCCTACCACCGACTCTCGAAGCTCAACGAATACTCCGCCATCGACTTCACCGGCGACAGCTCTGCCGCCTATCCCCTGCCCTGAACCTAACCCGAAGCGAGGACTGCCACCTATGGCCGATAGCGCCGCCGACACCGAGTACCGCATCGAGCACGACACCATGGGCGAGGTCCGGGTCCCCGCAAAAGCATTGTGGCGCGCGCAAACTCAGCGCGCAGTGGAGAACTTCTCGATCTCCGGCCGCGGCTTGGAGCGCACCCAGATCCGCGCCTTGGGCCTGCTGAAAGGGGCCTGCGCGCAAGTCAACAAAGACCTCGGGCTGCTGGCACCGGAGAAGGCCGACGCGATCATCGCCGCCGCGGCCGAGATCGCCGACGGCCAGCACGACGACCAGTTCCCCATCGACGTCTTCCAAACCGGTTCGGGCACCAGCTCCAACATGAACACCAACGAGGTGATCGCGTCCATCGCGGCCGCCAACGGTGTCACGGTGCATCCCAACGACGACGTCAACATGTCGCAGTCGTCCAACGACACCTTCCCGACCGCGACCCACATCGCGGCCACCGAGGCCGCGGTACGCTACCTCATCCCGGCGCTCGAGGTGCTACACGACGCGCTGGCGAGCAAGTCCCGGGAGTGGCACACGGTGGTCAAGTCGGGCCGAACGCATCTGATGGACGCCGTCCCGGTGACGCTCGGTCAGGAATTCAGCGGATACGCCCGCCAGATCGAGGCGGGCATCGAACGAGTGCGAGTCACGCTGCCGCGTCTGGGTGAGCTGGCGATCGGCGGCACCGCGGTGGGCACCGGCCTCAACGCACCCGACGGCTTCGGCGCCAAGGTGGTCGAGACGCTGATCGCGTCCACCGGTCTCAGCGAATTGCGCACGGCCACAAACTCCTTCGAGGCGCAGGCGGCGCGCGACGGCCTGGTGGAGGCTTCCGGTGCGCTGCGCACCATCGCGGTGTCTTTGACCAAGATCGCCAACGACATCCGCTGGATGGGATCGGGCCCGCTGACCGGGCTGGCCGAGATCCGGCTACCCGACCTGCAACCCGGCAGCTCGATCATGCCGGGCAAGGTGAATCCGGTTATCCCGGAGGCTGTTACGCAGGTTGCCGCGCAGGTGATCGGTAACGATGCCGCGGTCGCCTGGGGCGGAGCGAACGGCGCCTTCGAGCTGAACGTCTACATCCCGATGATGGCCCGCAACATCCTGGAATCCTTCAAATTGCTAACCAATGTCTCGAAACTTTTCGCCGAGCGCTGCATCAGCGGGCTCGCGGCCAATGTCGAGCACTTGCGCGAGTTGGCGGAATCGTCGCCGTCGATTGTCACGCCGCTGAACTCGGCGATCGGCTACGAGGAAGCCGCCGCGGTGGCCAAACAAGCACTCAAGGAGCGCAAGACGATTCGCCAGACCGTCATCGACCGCGGCCTGATCGGGGACAAGTTGTCCATCGAGGAGCTGGACCGCCGGCTCGACGTGCTGGCGATGGCCAAGGTCAACCCGCAAGACTAAGGATGGTTCAGCGATGACGGCCCCTCCCGGCGGTCCCTACGGTCAGGGGCCTTACGGAAGCAATCCGTATGGGCAAGAACCCTATTGGGGACAGCCCCCAGGCGGGGCCGACCCGTACCCGCCCGGCGGCGCCACGCCTTACCCGCAGACCGGTCCCAACCCGTACCCGCAGCCCGGCGGCCCCGTACCCCATCCGCCGGGCGCCCCGTACCCCAATGCCTACCCACCTCAGCCGTATCCGCAAGGGGGACCTCAGTTTCCGCCCGGCGGCCCGGGTGGGCCCTACCCTCCTGGGCCGCCGGCCAAAGGGCCGCGCTCGAATCTGCCGTGGTTCATCGTCGGCGGTCTCATTGTGCTGAGCGTCATCGCGCTGGTGGCGACCCTGATGCTGATGCATGGCGGCAACAACCACAGCAAGCCGTCGGCCGCCCAGACCCCGACGACCAGCGCCCCGGTCTCGCCGCCGAAAGGGTCTGGACAGAACGCCACCGATTGCACCCCCAATGTGTCGGGCGGCGAGACGCCGCGAGGCGACACCATCGTCGCCGGCAGGCTCTCGTTCCCGGCCAGCGCCGCTCCCGGCTGGACCCCGTTCGCAGACGACCAAAACCCGAACCTCATTGGCGCGGTGGGCGTCGCCCAAGAGGTGCCCGGCGCGAACCAATGGATGATGACGGCCGAGGTCGCCGTCACCAATTTCGTTGCCAGCATGGACATCACCGCACAGGCGGCGAAATTGATGCAATGCGTCGCCAACGGGGCCGGCTATGCGAACGCGTCACCGACACTGGGTCCGACCAAGACGTCGTCGATTACGGTCGATGGGACCAAGGCCGCCCGGGTGGACGCCGATGTCACGATCGCCGACGCCACCCGCAACGTCAAAGGCGACTCGGTCACCGTCATCGCGGTCGACACCAAACCGGTCACCGTCTTCATCGGCTCAACACCCATCGGTGATCCCCGTTCGGCGGCCACCATCAGCCAGGTCATTGCGGCCCTGAAGGTCGCCAAATCCTGACGCCGCTTGGCTAATCTGGGGCGTTCGGCGTCGCTGGCGCCGAGACATGGGTGGCTTCGGACCGCCCGCGCAGGACCGTGGAATAGCATTCGGCCCAGTGCAATTGTTCGCTCTCACCGGCTCGCTCGATAGCGGCCGCCGAGCACAAGATCCGGCGGTCCGCTGTTTTGGCGAGATCGGCCAGCCGTGCGGCCTCATTGACGGGGTCGCCGATCACGGTGTACTCGTAGCGGTTCTCGGCACCGATGTTGCCGGCGAACACCCGGCCCGCCGAGACACCGATGCCGAAATCGACCGGTAATCGCCGCAGTTGGGTGCCCAACGCACGAGCCGTCGCCAGAGCCGCCGACGCCGTCTCGCTCGTCGGCAACGGCGCTCCAAAGACGGCCAGTGCGGCATCCCCGGCGAATTTGTTGATCAGACCGTGATGTTCGTCAACGGCGTGGACGACGATCCGGAAAAAATCGTTGAGCACCTCGGCAACCTCTTGTGGCGACCGGCTTTCCGCGAGCTGCGTCGAGCCCATCAGGTCGATGAACAGCACAGCCGCTTCCACCACATCTCCGGATAGCGAGGCACCCTCTTTGATGGCGCGGTGGGCGACGTCCGTGCCGACGTGGCGTCCGAACAGGTCGCGTAACCGGTCGCGCTCGGCGAGTCCGGCCACCATCCGGTTGAATCCTGTTTGCAGCCGCCCAATTTGGGAGCGCTCGTATGCGCCGACGTACGTTCCCATCCGGCCGTGCTCCACCTCGGCCATCGCGTCGACGACCTCGCGCAGCGGATCGGAAATGGATCGCGATGTCAGGATCATGGTCGGCAGGCCGAGCAGCAACGCCGCCAGCGACACCACCAACACGGGCACGTCCAGCGATGCGGACCGCTCAATCAGCCAGCCGGACGAGCGCAGCACGACCAGAACAGCGATCACGCCGATCGGCACCGCACTGCAGAGGAACCACAGCAGAACCAGCCGCGCGAACACGCCCGGAACCGCCAGCCGAGGCTCACCACCCAGCGTCGCCACACCCATGATCGGGCGCAGGGTGCGTTGCGCGACCAGCATCCCCATGCCGACCGCGGCCGGCCCGCCCAGCAGCACGCCGAGCAGAATCGGCAGCAGCAGCTGGGTGCCGCCGCCAAGGTTCAGCAGCATGAAGATGCCGCCGCTGATGCCCCACCCGACCATCAGGATCGCCGACTGCCGGCCGGGGAGCCTCATCGCGGGCCTCCCGTTGCGCGGGCGTCGGGGCGTCACCGGCGACATACCAGCGCAGCGTGGGCGCCACACTCAGCACCCCGGCCAGCGCCACGCTCAGGATGCCCACCGCAAGCAGCACCAGCACCACCGCGGTGTTCTTCTCCGCGAAGTCGGCGGTTGCCGGAGCGGACGTGTGGCCCCTCAGGGAAATCAAGATAGCGGCCGCGTCAATAACGGCGATGAGATAAGCCAGGGCCAGGGAGATCCCATACTCAATCGATAACCGGCGAGCCGACTTTCGTGCTCCGGCGGCTGGACCTTCTACTGGGAGGGCCAAAGCCCGCAGCCAGCCCGGCTTGATCACCTTACAAAGGTAGCCGCGCGGGCGCCTAGATTTCCTCTAGGCACCATTGTTCGGGCCGCCCGAGTTCTGGCCCGCGATGTCGGTGATCGGGAAGTTGGGCATCGGCTTCGGTGAGGACGTGTTGGGCAGCGGCGGGATGTCGCTGGCGGGAATGTCGTGAAGTGCGTTGGCGGGCGGTCCGTTGTCCCGGCCGCCGTAACTGCTGCCGGGCGCGCGCGGGCCGAGCAGTTCGCTCACCGTCACCAGCCGGTAGCCATTGGCCTTCAGCACGGGGATGAATTGGTACACCAGGTCGACGGTGCTCGAGTAGGTGTCATGGAACAAGACGGCCGACCCTGGCTTGATGTAGGTCATCAGCATGTATCGCGTTGCGGCCGTGTTGGAGTCGTTGATCCAGTCGTACGGGATGACGTCCCAGAGGATTTCGGCGAGGCCGAACCGGCCCGCGGTTTGGCGCACCGCATCGTTCGACAGTCCTCCAGCGGGACGCCACAGGGTCGGTGCGCGGCCGGTCGCGGCGGCGATCGCGTCGTTGGCCCTGGAAAATTGAGCGGCGACGTCTTCCGGCGGGATCGTCGTCATGTTGGGGTGTTCCCAGGTGTGGTTGCCGAACTCCATGCCGGCATCGGCGACGCGCTTGGCTCCCGCCGGGTTGGCCGCCACCTTGTTGCCGATCAGGAAGAAGGTGGCCTTGGCGTCGTTGTCCTTCAGAATTTGCAGCAGCCGGTCGGTGTACGGTCCCGGACCGTCGTCGAACGTCAGCGCGACACACTTGACCACCGAGCAGCTGAGGTTGTCGGCGCGCGTCACGTGACCGGTCAGCCCGCCGACCACCAGCACGGTAACGGCCGCCACGATACCGGCAACCATGCGCCCATAGCGCCAGGCCTGATTGTCCCGTCGTTTCGGCACGCTGGAAGTTTACCGAAGCTCCGCTTGCGACATCCGCGCCGAGTGTGCTCTGCGGGCTTTCGGTGTGCAAACACGGCGAGATCTGCGAAGTTCCCGCCGTGTGCACACACTTAGCGCCGACGAAACGCACTCAGTGCGGTCCGGCGATCTCCTCGAGCATCTCGGTGACCAGCGCGGCAATCGGCGAGCGCTCGCTGCGCAACAGGGTGATGTGGGCGAACAGCGGGTGGCCTTTCAGCTTTTCGATAACGGCCGCAACTCCGTCGTGGCGGCCGACCCGCAGGTTGTCGCGCTGGGCGATGTCATGGGTCAGCACCACCCGCGACCCGGCGCCCAACCTCGACAGCACCGTCAGCAAGACGTTGCGCTCCAGCGATTGCGCTTCGTCGACGATGACGAAGGAATCGTGCAGCGAGCGGCCCCGGATGTGGGTCAGCGGCAGCACTTCGAGCATGCCGCGCGACAGCACTTCCTCAAGCACCGCGGGGCTGGCCAGGCCCTCGAGGGTATCGAACACCGCCTGCGCCCAGGGGCCCATCTTTTCGCTCTCGCTGCCGGGCAGGTAACCCAGCTCCTGGCCGCCGACCGCGTAGAGCGGACGGAAGACCACCACTTTGCGCTGCGTCCGGCGTTCCAGTACCGCCTCCAGACCCGCGCACAACGCCAGCGCGGATTTTCCGGTGCCGGCTTTACCGCCCAGCGACACGATGCCCACCGACTCATCGAGCAGCAGGTCGAGCGCTACCCGCTGCTCGGCGGAACGGCCGCGCAGGCCGAACACCTCGCGGTCACCGCGAACGAGCTGTACGCGTTTGGCGGGGGTAACCCGGCCCAGCGCATGCGAGCTGCCGCCCAGCAGCCGAACACCGGTGTGGCAGAGCAGGTCTCGGGCCTCGGCCAGGTCAATCTCGCCCTCGGCGAACAGCGCGTCGATATCCTCGGCGGCGGTCTCGATCTCATGCATCCCCGACCATCCGGAGGCCACCACGTCTTGCGCGTGGTATTCGTCGGCGGCCAGTCCTACCGCAGCGGCCTTGACCCGAAGCGGAATGTCCTTGGAAACCAAGGTAACCCGCTTGCCTTCGGCGGCGAGGTTGGCGGCGCAACTCAAAATCCGGGAGTCGTTACTGTCGCTGCGAAAACCGGCGGGCAGCACCGTCGGGTCGGTGTGGTTGAGTTCGACGTGAAGCGTACCGCCTTGTGTGCCAACCGGAATGGGCTGATCCAGCCGACCGTGTTCGAGCCGAAGATCGTCGAACAGACGCAACGCCTGGCGGGCGAACCACCCCAGCTCGTGATGATGACGTTTGGCCTCCAGTTCGCTGATCACCACCAGCGGAACCACCACCTCGTGCTCGGCGAACCGACTGCACGCCCATGGATCGGACAGCAGCACGGACGTGTCGATCACGTAGGTCCGGATTTCGGTCACGTAGCGCTCCTCGAGCGAGGTAAGCCCGCGCGGACCCGCACAGGCATGTGGGCGGGAATGCGGCACCAGGACCGGGGCCGGTCCTGCCGTTGTCGTGACGGGAGGTGCCGCCCTGGCAGCAGAGCATGTCGCTGGCCATCGACAATGACGCTACTCTCGTGGCCGCGCGCCCGCTGCGCAGGCGCGCCGACGTCAGCATGGTGACGCCCCAGGGTGCGTGCGGGGGGACCGGTTCAGCCGACGACGAATTGCCGCAGCGCCGGCTCGTCGGCGACGCCCCATGCGGTGATGCGGTCGGAGACCGCCTGGCGTAGCTGCTCGGGACCGAAGATGCCCGCGTCGGCAACGTTCTGCACTTTGTCCTGGTAGGCGTCGATGTCGGCGCCGACGACCTGCAGGTCGGCCGCGCGGGCGGCGATCGCCGCGATCGTCTCGTCGCGGGTGTACTCAAGGCAGTGCGCGACCAGGTCGGAGAACAACTGCTCGTGGCGCGTCTCATCGTGAGCGATGCGATCGATGAGACCGGCCAGCACAGGCTCCTCGATGAGCGGGGCCAGGTTGCGGCAGAACACCGCGTGGGTGCGCTCGGTGAAGGCCATGTACACCAGGGTCTCGACCTGTGAGTAGGTGTCGGCGCGATAGCCCTTCATCACATGCTCGACCCGCGCCTCTTCGTTGGCGGTGGGGTCGACCTCGCGGGTCACCACCAGGTACTCCCGCAGCGCGATGGCGTGCAGGTGCTCCTCGGCGGTCCACCGGCCGAGCCAGCGACCCCACCAATCCTCCAGGATGAAGTGCTCGACGAGCTCGCGGTGATGGCCGGCGAGGTTGTCCTTGAGCAGCAGCAGGATCTCGCAGGCGTCCGTGATCGTCCTGGGCAGCGTCGCCTGGGACGGGTCCCAGTCGCGTCCGCCGAGGAAGGCGAAGTTCTCGCCCTGATCGAACGGCACATAGTCGTGCGCGAACCAAAGCTCCTCGGTGGACAGGTGATGGTCCATGAGCCGCTCGACAACCGGCTCGAGTTCGAGGGTCAGCGCGTTAGGAACAGGTTTCTGTGCCATGGGGTAACTGTAACCCGCGTACACAGGTTCGTGAAATCATCCGGCCCGTGTCGGGCCAAGTGGTGACTTTGGTCCCTAATTAGCCCCGAGCCGGCTTACCGGTCGCTGGTACAGCGGGAATCCCCGCCAGCCGCATCACCTGTTGCCGCGACCCAAAACATCCACATGCTAGAGCGTGAGCCCCGGGTAAAGCGGGTTGGCGGCCAGCAGTTCTGTGGCGGCGGCATTGACCCGTTGGGCGGTTCCGTCGGCCAGGGAGTACTTAGCCTTGGAGCTGCCCTCTGGTGCTGCGTTGGTCAGCACGTCGACAATCAGCTCGGCGGCTCGGTCGAATTCGGCCGCACCGAAGCCGCGAGTGGTCAGCGCCGGGGTGCCGAGCCGGATGCCGCTGGTGTACCAGGCGCCGTTGGGGTCGGCGGGGATGGCGTTACGGTTGGTGACGATGCCGGAGTCCAGCAGGGCCGATTCGGCCTGGCGCCCGGTCAGTCCGAACGACGTGACATCCAACAAAACAATGTGGTTGTCGGTGCCCCCGGTGACCAGCCGGGCGCCGCGCCGCAGGAACCCGTCGGCGAGCGCCTGGGCATTGTCCGCGACGCGCCTGGCATAGCTCTCGAACTCCGGCTGGCGGGCTTCGGCCAGGGCCACCGCCTTGGCCGCCATGACGTGCGGAAGCGGCCCTCCAAGCACCATGGGGCAGCCTTTGTCCACGGCGTCGGCGTATTCCGGCTGGGCCAGCACCAGGCCGCCGCGCGGACCGCGCAGCGACTTATGCGTCGTGGTGGTGGTGACGTGCGCGTAGGGCACCGGGTCCTCGTCTCCGGTGAACACCTTCCCGGCCACCAGCCCGGCGAAATGCGCCATATCCACCATCAACGTGGCGCCCACTTCGTCGGCGATCTCTCGCATGGTGGCGAAGTTGATCCGCCGCGGGTAGGCCGAATATCCAGCGACCAGGATCAGCGGCTTGAATTCGCGAGCCGCGGCGGCGACGGCATCGTAGTCGAGCAACCCTGATTCCGGGTCGGTGCCATAACTGCGCTGGTGGAACATCTTGCCGGAGATGTTGGGTCGGAAACCGTGAGTTAGGTGGCCACCCGCGTCCAGAGACATGCCCAGCAGCCGCTGGTTACCCAGCTTGGTGCGCAGCGCTTCCCAGTCCGCCTCGGAGAGGTCGTTGACGTGTCTGGCACCCACCGCGGCCAGGCCGGGCGCCTCGACCCGGGTAGCCAGGATGGCCCAGTACGCAACCAGGTTGGCGTCGATACCCGAATGCGGCTGGACATAGACATGCGGCGCGCCGAACAACTCGCGGGCATGCTCGGCGGCCACACTCTCGACGGTGTCGACGTTTTGGCAGCCGGCGTAGAACCGATGCCCGATGGTGCCCTCTGCATACTTGTCCGACAGCCAACTGCCCATGGTGAGCAACACCGCTAGCGAAGCGTAGTTTTCGCTGGCGATCAGCTTGAGCGAATCCCGTTGGTCGGCAAGCTCTTTGCGCGTCGCGGCGGCGATGCGCGGTTCGACGGACTCGACGACCTGCAATGCCGCGCGGTAGGCAGCGTTCGCGGTATCGACGTATTCGATGGGTGGTGATGCGGTGCGGGTCAAGTCAGCTGGCATGAAAATGAGACTAGTCGGCCGGTAACGCGCACGGGCTCAGCGGCTGGTAGGGCAGGCCGCCGACGGTTCGGTCAGGCCACCACCGGCCGGCCGATCGCCCAGCGGGCCTGGTGGCCGGTCGACAGGGTTCCCACGCCCGCGAGCGCGCTCTTAGCCAGCCCAGCCGTCGGGCGCGCGTCTGCCCCTGCAACACTGGCACCATGCCGCGGCTTAGCGAGCCGAGCCCCTACGTGGAGTTCGACCGGAAGCAATGGCGCGCGCTTCGCATGTCGACGCCGCTGGCCCTCACCGAACAGGAACTCGTTGGCCTGCGCGGTCTCGGTGAGCAAATCGACCTGCTCGAGGTCGAAGAGGTCTACCTGCCGCTGGCCCGGCTGATTCATCTTCAGGTGGCCGCGCGCCAGCGGTTGTTTGCTGCCACCGCCGAATTCCTCGGCGAACCGCAGCAAAATCCGGATCGGCCGGTGCCGTTCATCATCGGCGTGGCCGGCAGCGTGGCGGTCGGGAAATCGACCACCGCGCGTGTGCTGCAGGCGCTGTTGGCCCGCTGGGATCACCACCCCCGGGTGGACCTGGTGACCACCGACGGCTTTCTGTACCCGAACGCCGAGCTGGACCGGCGAAACCTGATGCATCGCAAGGGTTTTCCGGAAAGCTATAACCGGCGCGCGCTGATGCGGTTCGTGACCTCGGTGAAATCCGGCTCCGACTACGCGTGCGCCCCGGTGTATTCGCATCTCAAATACGACATCATCCCCGGGGCCAAGCACGTCGTCAGGCATCCGGACATCTTGATCCTGGAGGGCCTCAACGTCCTGCAGACCGGTCCGACCCTGATGGTGTCGGACCTGTTCGATTTCTCCCTGTACGTGGACGCACGGATCGAAGACATCGAGCAGTGGTATGTGTCGCGGTTCTTGTCGCTGCGCGGCACCGCGTTCGCCGACCCGGAATCACACTTCCACCACTACTCGGCCCTCAACGACACCGAGGCGGTGGCCGCCGCAGGCGAGATTTGGCGGTCGATCAACCGGCCGAATCTGGTGGAGAACATCTTGCCGACGCGGCCCCGCGCCACCCTGGTGCTGCGCAAGGACGCCGATCACTCCATCAATCGGCTCCGGCTGCGCAAACTGTAGGGACGGGGCCCGCTGAGACGGCCGGCTACCCCTGCAACCGCCGCAATCCCACGTACTGCAGCCGGGCGAACGCCGCGGTGTACACGCCGATGGCTAGGGTCAGCGCCACCCCGAAGGTGGTGAGCGGGATGGCTTGGGCGGCCACGACCGCCGCCAGGGTGAAGACGACGTTGGCGACGATGATGCCGATCCCGACCCGGCGCAGGTTGGGCGCCGCGGCGAGGCTGAACACCACCAGGCCGGAGAGGACGAACAAAGCGCCCAGCGCGTATTGCTGGCCGGAGGTCAGCCCGGTCAGCGACGAGAGCGGGTCGGCAAGGAATGCGACGGCCAAACCGCACAATCCCGTCAAGGTCGCGTCGGCACGCATGGCAAAGCGCAGCAGCGAGTCGGTCGAGTCGTACAGGGGTCGGCTGGGGAGACCAGAGGTTGCGGTCATGTGATTACTCCTCGCGATGGCGGATAGGGTCGAACAGGTTTGAGCGTGCCGCCGTAGCACTGCCATATCGACTCGTGGCACTGCCAATTACTGCCACGGACACAACGACCAGGTATTTGCGCCGGCTATTCCCGTCGGCGGCAGTGGTATTGCAAGACGTCTCAAAACGTGGGGTCGGCGGCGCGATCGGGGTGGCGACCCCGGCGTCGCGCCCGCTCAGTCGCTGGGGACCGGGACCCGTCCCCGTAGATCGGCTGCGACGAGCCGGGCCGCGGCGTTTTGCCAATTGTGCAGCGAGCGCTGCGGGACCTCGGTGACCAACCACTGCCACGCTTGCCGGGCAGTGCGATCCAATCCCGACGCGGTGGCGTTCTGCGCATACGCGCGCACGCCCACGACATAAGGGAAATACAGCGAGTTGTAGTACCGCCACTGCTCGGTGGTCCCGAAATCACCTGCGTCGCGCGGCTTGAGCCGGCCGATCGCGTCCGCCAAAACGGCCTTGAGTTCGTTGGCGCGCTCCAGCGGGTGATCGGGCGCGCCGCGGGCGGCCATTCGCTCATTGATCACGGGCAACGCGGTCAATGGGCTGGCCACCAGTTTCGTCAGGTCGCCATAGTGACCCAATGCCCGGCGGGTGAGCCTGACGAAGGTTTCGTCGTCGAGGCCTTGCAGGCTGCTAAGGGGATCGTCGGAGCGCAGCGGCAAGGCCGCCCCGGTGTGCCGCAACGCGGCCCGGTCCGCCCGCAACGTAGGCGATTTCGAGAACGCCAGCCGGTCCAGCAACCCGGCGAACGGATCGGCCAGCACTTGCACCGCGATAGCGATCGCCAGGCTGCTGAACAACAGCACGGTCAGCGCCGTCTGCGCAGTGGGCTCATGCCGGGTTACCGTCAGACCGATCAATGCTTGGCCGCCGAACAACACCGCGACCGCCATAGAGCCGACGAACGAGCGCAGCATGTCCGCGCGCAGCGCCTGGCCCTCGTCGAACGCGTCCCACAAGGCCACTGCCACACCCAGCATCAGCACGTCGAAACCGGTGGACGCCAACGCCAGCCCGCTGGGCAGCAGGCCCAGCGGGACGACCAAAATGGCATTGGCCAGCGCGAAGAACAGCGTCGCCACAATGACGATGCCGGCCACCGGCACCGGCTGAGCGGGCCGCCGCAACGCGAAAACCATCGCGCCGAGCGTGGACACCGAGATCACCGCGAACATCAGCAAATGGCCCGCCCGCAACGGTCCGTCGACGCTGCCGGCCATCGTCGCACCGACCACGGTGAGCGCGCCGACACCGCCGACCAGCAGCAATTCTTGGGTGCGCGCGCGCCAGCGGTCGCCCGGCCGGGACAGCTCGATCAGCACCGCGAACCACGCCACACTCGGAACGACGACCAGGTAGATCTCGATCCGGCTGAGCAGCCCGGCATGCGTGACGCCGGCGGTGCGCACCGCATCCAGCGCCACCACCATCGCGAAACCGCACAGCCCGATCGCCGCCAGCACGAGCACCGGCTTACGCGGATCGCGGGCCAGCAGGTACAACCCAAGCCACCCGCTCAGCGTGAACACCACCGCCGACAGTGCAGCCATGAACCCAGTGTGTCACGCAGATGACGTGCCGCTAAGCCTCGTCGAGGCGTCTGATTCGTGCCGACCCGCTGCGCCCGGCTACGCCGCGATTGCGATCGGCAGGTTACTTGCCGTACCTGCGGTGCCGCTGGCTGTAATCACGCAGCGCGCGGAGAAAATCGACGCGGCGGAACGCGGGCCAGTGCGCCTCGGTGAACCACATCTCCGAATACGCGCTTTGCCACAGCAAGAACCCGGACAGGCGTTGCTCGCCCGACGTGCGGATCACCAGGTCCGGATCGGGTTGCCCGGAGGTGTAGAGGTTTTCGGAGATGCCATCGACGGTCACCGCGTCGATGAACTCCTCTGCGGTCGCCCCGTTGGCGAGCTTTTTGCTCAACAACGCCCGCACAGCGTCGACGATCTCCCGGCGGCCGCCGTAGCCAACGGCAACGTTGACGTGGAAAGGTGCCGCGACCGGCGTGGACTCGACCGCTTCGCGCAGCCGCCGCGCCGGTTCCTCGCCGAGCAGCTCGAGGTCGCCGACGGTACGCACACTCCAGTGATTCGCGGGTGCGCAGATCTCCTCCACGACATCGGTGATGATTTCGATGAGTCCGGCCAGCTCGCCGGGATCGCGTTGCAGGTTTTCGGTGGACAACAGGTAGACCGTGGTCATTTCGATGCCGGCTTCCTGGCACCAGCGCAGCATCTCGGCGATCTTGGCGGCACCCATCCGGTAGCCGTAGCTGAGGTCGTCGTAGCCGGCGTCGCGCGCCCAGCGCCGGTTTCCGTCGCACAAGACAGCGATATGGCGGGGAAGTTGGGACTTGGCGCCGGCCAGACCCTGCCTCAGCCGCAGCTCATAGACCCTGTACAGCGGCTCCTTAAGCCGTGGCGGGATAATTTCCACAAAGATCCAGCCTACTGTGAGCTGGACCAAATTCCGGCCCATAGGTTCGGCGATCCCACACCGAAGGCGTGAGCGCGCCGTAACCATCGCTGGCTACTGTTGAGAAAAGCACCCCTGGCAACTTCCGACCTGTCAGACGAGGCCACAGGAGACATGAACAGCCAGACCAGAACAGTTACCAACCCTGAGCCCGAATCCGGGGCGATCACGCCCGGCAATACCGTCGAGCAGCTTGTCGAAGGCGCCGCCAAAGTTCTGACCAAGCCGCGGATGCGTGGCTGGATCCACTTCGTCTCGGCGTGGCTGGCGATCATCACCGGCGCCACCCTGGTGTCGGTGTCGTGGGCGGTCTCCTCGCCGCGCGCCGGTCATTCGACGCTGGTCTATGCGGCGGCGACGGTGGCGATGTTCGCCGTGAGCGCCACCTATCACCGGGTGCACTGGAAATCCGAGGCTGCCCGGAACCGGATGAAGCGGCTCGACCATTCAATGATCTTCGCGTTCATCGCCGGCAGCTACACCCCGTTCGCGCGGCTGGCCATGCCGCAAAACACCGGGGTGCAGGTGCTGTGGATCGTGTGGGGCGGTGCGCTGGCCGGCATCTTGCTCAAGGTGTGCTGGCCGTCGGCGCCGCGCTGGCTGGGTGTGCCGCTCTACCTGCTGCTGGGGTGGGTCGCGGTGTGGTATTGCCCGACGATCCTGCACGAGGCCGGGGTGGCGGCCACGGTGCTGCTGGCCGTCGGCGGCGTGTTGTACAGCGTCGGTGGCGTGTTCTATGGGCTGCGCTGGCCGGACCCCTGGCCGCGGACCTTCGGCTATCACGAGTTCTTCCACGCCTTCACCGCGGTGGCGGCGATCCTCCACTACATCGCGATGTGGTTTGCCGTCTTCTACGTGGGCCACCAGGCATGGCTCGCCTGAGCCGGATCTCACGTCTAAAGCCGGATTGCCCGTCTACAGCTGGATTGCCCGACTCCTCCTGAGCCCGCCCGGCGGGCTGCATCGTCGACGGGCTACAGCTGGGTGACGTCGGCAGCCGACCAGTACGCCTTCATCGAGGCGATCTTGCCCCGGTTGTCGAAGACCATGACGTCGATCGGCTCGATCACCATCCGACGCTCGCCCGCGGTCACCGTCAGCCGGAACTGAAACGCCGCCTCGTTACCGGCCACCCGTAGCGACACCAGCTCGCATTGCCGTTGCACATCGTTGACCGCGGAATAGAAGCCGTGGATGGCCTGACGACCGATATGCACCTCGCCGCCCACCGGGTCTTCCACGGTGGCGTCGCCGGCGTACAGCTCGACCAAGTCGTCGGCGC
Source organism: Mycobacterium sp. (assembly GCA_035505695.1). GTDB lineage: Bacteria > Actinomycetota > Actinomycetes > Mycobacteriales > Mycobacteriaceae > Mycobacterium. The sequence goes on along the minus strand of DATJQO010000119.1, from coordinate 4,696 downwards.
TGCCGGTGGCAACCAGTTCGATGTAGCGGTTGACCGTGTCGGTGATTGCTTGGGTGTTGTCCGCGGCATTCGGCATATGACGCCACGCTACTACCCGGGCAGACCAATGGCGGTCGCCAGTTCCGTTGCCCCGGTTACCGGTAAGTCACACACCCGGCCACGGCACACATAGGCGGCGTCCGCGCTGGCCACCCGGTCCCGGCCCGCCAACAGCGCCGACGAATCCCTCTCGCCGCCCACGACGATCGCCCCGCCCGGCGCCAGCCGCCGCGCCTCGGCCAAAAACGGCGACCGTGACGGGTCGCACACCACCGCGATCTGCAGGGGTCCACGCACGGCGGCTTCGGCGACGGCCAGCCAGTGCCCGGCCGATCGGGGCGCGCAGTCCAGCAGGACGGAATGCGCGCGCAGCGTGTCGGCCGCCGCTTGCAGGTATCGCTCGGCGCGCTCACCGTCGACCAGGTGCGCCGCGGTCAGCAGCGCCTCGGTGATCGAGGATGCGCCCGACGGAGTCGCCCCATCCAGCGGGTCGGCGGGCCGCAGCACCAACTGCTCGGCATCGTCGGCGGTGTCGAACCAGCGCCCGGGCCGCTCGGGGTCGGCGAAGTGCCGTAGCGCGGTGTCCAGCAACTCGGTTGCCGTCGCCAGCAAGGCCTCGTCGGCGGTCAGCTGGTATAGCGCAAGCAGTCCGGTGCCCAGCATCGCGTAGTCCTCGAGGATGGCGGCGCTGTCCCCCACCACCCCGCCCAGGCTGGCGCGCCGCAGCCGGCCGTCGACAAGGTGCAGACGCAGCACCGCGTGCGCGCAGCTGCGCGCGGCGTCCGCCAGCTGCGGGTCGCTCAACGCCACGCTGGCCTCGGCCAGCGCCGTGATCACCAGCCCATTCCACGACGTGACGACCTTGTCGTCGCGTCCGGGCTGGGCTCGGGTGAGCCGGGCCGCCCGCAGCGCGGCCCGGACGCGCTGGGCTCGTTGCGGATCGTCTGGATCGGCGGGCAATTGCAGCACCGAGGTGCCGTGTTCGAAGGTGCCGGACGGCGTGACCGCGAAAACCTCAGCGGCCCAACGTCCGTCGTCCACACCGAGCACCTCGGTCAGCTGATCTTGCGTCCAGACATAGGTCGAGCCCTCGCGACCGTCGGCGTCGGCGTCCAGCGAGGACGTGAACATGCCGCCGTCGGCAAGATCGTCGAGCAGGAACCGCGCGGTCTGTGTGGCGACCCGGCTTGCCACCGGGTCCCCGGTACGCCGAGCCCAGTGCGCGTATGCGCGCAGCAACAACGCGTTGTCGTATAGCATCTTCTCGAAATGCGGTACCACCCAGGCATTGTCGACGCTGTAGCGGGCGAAGCCGCCGGCGAGTTGATCGTAGATGCCGCCACGGACCATCGCGGTGCCGGTGCGCGCGACCGCTTCGAGCACCGCCGTTGAGCCGGTGCGCTCGTAATTGCGCAACAGCGCCTCCAGAAGCGCAGACGGCGGGAATTTCGGCGCTCCGCCGAACCCGCCGTGCACCGTGTCCTGGTCGCCCAGCACCGAAGCGACCGCGTGGTCACATAGTGCCGGTGCGACGTCGGGGCCTCCCGACGGCAGCCCGGACGCCATCTCGCGCAATTCGTCAGCGATCCTGCTGGAGGCCTCCTCCACCTCACCGCGGCGCTGCCACCAGGTGGCGGACACGGCCGAAAGCAGTTGCAAGAAACCCTGTTTCGGGTAGTAGGTGCCGCAGAAGAACGGGCGGCCGTCCGGTGTCAGGAAGCACGTCATCGGCCACCCGCCATGCCCGGTGAGCGCGACGGTGGCGTTCATGTACACCGCGTCGATGTCCGGGCGTTCCTCGCGGTCGACTTTGATGCAGACGAATCCGGCGTTCATCGCCGCGGCCACCGCGTCGTCTTCGAACGATTCGTGAGCCATGACATGGCACCAGTGGCAAGCGGCGTAGCCCACGGAAAGCAGGATCGGCACGTCGCGTGCGGCAGCCTCCGCGAGCGCCTCGGGTCCCCATTGCTGCCAATGCACCGGATTGTCGGCGTGCTGGCGCAAATACGGGCTAGCGGCCAGCCCCAGGGTATTGCTCGACGAGGCGTCAGCTGGGCTCATCGCCGGAACCTGGCCCCCGCGTGGGACCGTCGGCGCGCCCCGGCTCCTCATCGACCGCATCAGTGCCCTCGTCGGCGGCCTGATCCGGCTCAGGGTGCTTAGGGTCGAACGACTCGGGCACCTTTCGCAGTTGCCGATTCATCGAGCGGATGAGAAACAGCGTGGCGATCACCAGCAGCACGACGATCAGCAGCCCGACCGGGCTGGCCTTGCCGAAGTCGGGCCCGGTGTTCCGCGGCGCGCCGTCAGCTTGCCAGCCTGCCCACGCGGCGGCATTCATGACCAGAAAAAGGGTATTCACCCGTCGCTCTCGATTCCCGCGAACAGATCATCCTCGGGTAACCGCACCGGGACGCGTGAGCGCGCCAACTCGAATTCCTCGGTGGGCCACAACCGTTGCTGCCAGGAGATGGGAACGGCGAAGAAGTCGTGGTCCGGGTCGATCTGCGTGGCGTGTGCCCGCAGCGCGTCGTCGCGTTGACTGAAATACGCCGAGCACTCGACGCGCGTCGTGACCCGCGACTCGAACGGGTCATGTTTGGGATCCCAGTGTTCCAGCCACTTCTTGAACGGCGGCTCTTGGCCCCGTTTGATGGCTTCGTCGTGGAACAACTGCATCCGGGCCCGCAGGAACCCGTGGTTGTAGTACAGCTTGGACACCGCCCACGGCTCGTCGGCGTCCGGGAACCGCCGGTAGTCCCCGGCCGCCTCGAAGGCACCGACCGAGACTTGGTGGCAGCGAATGTGATCGGGATGCGGGTAACCGCCGTGCTCGTCGTACGTGGTCATCACGTGGGGGCGGAACTCGCGGACCACGCGGACCAGCGCCTCGATCGACTCCTCCAGCGGCGCCAGCGCGAAGCAGCCCTCGGGCAGCGGCGGCGGCGGATCACCTTGGGGCAGGCCGGAGTCGACGAAGCCGAGCCAGGTGTGTTCGACGCCGAGTATCTCGGCGGCCTTCGCCATCTCGTCACGGCGGATTTCGGCGATGTGTCCGTGCACGTCGGGTAGGTCCATCGCTGGGTTGAGAATGTCGCCGCGCTCGCCGCCGGTCAACGTCACCACCAGTACCCGATGGCCCTCGTCAGCGTAGCGGGCGAGGGTGGCCGCACCCTTACTGGACTCGTCGTCGGGGTGGGCGTGCACCGCCATCAACCGCAGTTCGCTCACGTGCCCCCTTGTCGGTCTGCTGGTGGCCGGGTCTGACCCCTATAATTCCAGTTCCCGATCGTTGCATGCTGTCGGCCGGCGTCCGGCAGCCCACATCCAGGCATACCCAGGCATGACTGAACCTCCCCTGTCGCGTCCCGAGACCCGCTACGGGCGTTCCCGACTCTCGCGGGTATCCCGGCGCTGGGTGGTCATCGGGCTGGGCCTGCTCGTCGTTGGGGCCGGTCTCATCGTTGCGATCGTCGGCTACCGGCGCCTGGCGACCAGCGACGTCATGGGGTCGCTGGCGAGTTATCGGGTGATCGACGACGAGACGGCGTCGATAACGATCAGCGTGACCCGATCCGACCCATCACGGCCGGTGGACTGCATCGTGCGGGTCCGCTCGCACGACGGCAGCGAGACGGGAAGGCGTGAGGTGCTGATCCCGCCATCCGAGTCGGGCACGGTGCAAGTGACCACCACGGTGAAATCGAGCAAACCCCCGGTGATGGCTGACGTGTACGGCTGTGGCACCGATGTACCCGCCTACCTGCGACCGGCGTGAGTCCGTGACAAAGGACGAAGTGTGAATATGGAGTCATCAACTGTTTGCGCGGTGGTAACATGGGTGAATGCACGGTTCCTGATGGGACCGTGTATTGCTGCATTAAAGGCCGCGAGGAGAACGGAGCGGCAGCCCACGGGGACACCCGGATACTCGCGCCGGCGGGGGCTAACAGAACTTACGCGGATACGCGGAACGACACCATGAGGAGCACGACGAGATGACGGATACTCACGTGACTTGGCTGACCCAAGAGTCACATGACCGACTCAAGGCCGAGCTCGATCAGTTGATTGCAAACCGTCCAGTCATCGCCGCGGAGATCAACGACCGCCGAGAAGAGGGCGACCTCCGCGAAAACGGCGGATATCACGCCGCCCGCGAAGAGCAGGGACAGCAGGAGGCCCGCATTCGCCAACTGCAAGACCTGCTCAACAACGCCAAAGTTGGCGAAGCGCCCAAGCAGTCCGGCGTCGCGTTGCCGGGTTCGGTGGTGAAGGTCTATTACAACGGCGACAAGTCGGACACCGAGACGTTTCTGATCGCCACCCGCCAGGAAGGTGTCAACGACGGCAAGCTCGAGGTGTACTCGCCGAACTCGCCACTGGGCGGCGCCCTGATCGACGCCAAAGTGGGTGAGACCCGCAGCTACACGGTGCCCAACGGCAGCACCGTGGAGGTGACGTTGGTCAGCGCGGAGCCCTATCACTCCTAGCCCGCCTCGAGCGTGGGCGCTTAGCTACTTCGACCTGAAAAAGTCGGCGCGTTGATGCACGGTCGGATGGGGCTGAGCTGGGAGGATGGCCTCAATGCCCTTGTTGCGGAAGGGATTGAGGCCATCGTGTTTCGTACTGTAGGCGATCAGTGCTCGTTGTG
>DATJQO010000118.1:0-4475 GCA_035505695.1 Mycobacterium sp. | reverse complement strand
CTGTTCTCCGGGGCTCCGGCCGCGTGCGCCTCCGCGATTCTCTGAGTTTGTGCAGCTCAGAAGCTGATGTGGGGAATGCTAGCGGTCGCAACAGGTGTGGTGCAAGCGGTTTCGCGGCGTGTCATCGCGTTCGGGTTGTTGTGTTGAGCCGGGCCATGAGTTCGCGGTTGGTAGCGCGGGCCGCAGTGAGGTCTTCGTTGCGTTCGTCGAGTTGCTGCTGCAGGTCGAGGTTGTGTTGTTCGAGCTGGTTGATGCGCTGGTGGAGGGCGTCGATGTCGGCCGGGGCGCCGAGCCCGGACTCGCCCCAGGTCTGTTCGCCGAGGGCTTCGGACAGCCGTTTCTCGAGGTGCTGGACTCGGGCGTGGAGCCGGGCAGCGCGTTCGTGGGCGGCGAGCAGGTCGGCTTGCAACGAGGCACGGGTGACCGCAGGCCCGATGCCGCTGCCGGTGCCGACGGCTGAATCTGCCTGCAGCGCATGGATCTTCTCCAACAGGTCGCGATGCCGGTAGAGGAAAGTGCGGTCGACCCCAGCAGCGCGAGCGATGGCGGAAGTGCTGACCGGCTCACCGTCGGCCGCTGCCTTGTCGAGGACCGCGATGACGCGCTGGTGTCGGCGTATCGAGTCGTCACGGCGGCCGTCGAGCATCGGCCCGGTGCTCGTGGTGTGTTGCGCGCGAGTGGATTTCGTGGGAGTCATGCGCTGGCCTCCGTGGTGGGTGTGGTGGTGAGAGTCGGCATGCCCAGCGGGACGCTGTGGGCGGCGCGGTGACGGCGAACGATGGCGACCGCCTCGTCGATGCGGGCTCGCTCGCCCTCGTCGAGATCGGCAACGTCGCCTTTGATCCGGCTGATCAGCCGCCGGATGCGGGTTATTTCTTCTTGGGTCGGGGTCGCGTCGACACGGGCCCAGTCGTCGACTCCGTCGATGGCGGCCGACAGGCGTTCCCGGGTGCGCAGCAGATCATCGAGGTGCGCTTGCAGGTCGGGCAGGTAGGCGATGTTGGTGCGGAAATGATCACAACCCGCGCAGCGGAACCGGACAGGGCAGGCGCCGCCGCCGGCTGTGACGTTGGTCGGTTCGGTGCAGGTGCCGTAGGGGACGGCGACCTCGCCGACAGCGTGGCGGGCGCGTTCGGATTCCAGCAGCATCCGCGCGTTGCGCCAGATCCGGTTGCCGTGCCGATCGAAACTGAGCGCAGTGACAGTATCGACCGCGGCGCGGCGGCGGTCTTCACCGATGCGGTAGTACCTGCGGGTCATGGAGAAGCTGCGGTGATCGAGCAGCTCCGCCAGCACGTCGATCGGAACCCCGGCGTCGGCGTGTCTTTGGGCGTAGGTGTGACGATATCCATAGGGCACTACCCGCGACTTGTCGAACTCGATGGCGTCGCGGGTGCGCAAGGTCGGCAGCGTGGCCAGCCAGTCACGGTGACGCGCTTGCAGGGTGGTTCTGCTGATCGCCTTGCGCCCGTCGGGATTTCGATATTTGGTGGGCAGCAGTCTCAGCTGTGTCAAAGGGATATCGGGGAACCGTTCACGGACCCGTTGTTGCTGGGCGATGACGACGTCGGCGGTGGCCTTGCTGATCGGCAGCCGTCGTCCGAGCCGGTTGGCTTTGATGTTGTCGTAGACGAGTACGGGACCGCCGTCCTTGTCGTGGTCGAGGCAGTTCAGCGTGAGGTTGAGGATGTCTTCGGGACGCCGACCCGTGTCGATGCCGATCTGGGTGGCAACCCTAACCTCGGCAGGTTCGAGGGTGTCGAGGTGGGCGCACAGCACGGTCATGATCTCGGGAGGCAGGCAGCGTCCGGGTTCGCCGCGTTCGGGATCGGCAGGGATATCGACGTGTTCGACGGCGAAGTCGCCGGGCAGTCCGGCAGCGTGCTGACCGGGCCGTGTCAGGCCCAGAGATCGGATTCCGGCGAGCACCTGGCGCACGTCGCGGCAGATCATGTTGCGTTGATAGCGGCCGATCCGTCCGGTGGCTTCCAGGTGGCCGAGCCGGTTGAGGAACCCTTCCAGGTCGAGGCGCCCGAGTGCGGCGGGATCCAGACCACGGTCGGGTCGGCGAGCGAGGTGTTCCGACAGCCGCCCGATGTTGTTGATTTTGCCGCGAACCCGCGCAGCACCACTGCCTCGGTGGTGCGGCAGCTGCTCGGCGGCCCACCGCTTCGCCGCGTTGGACAACCAGGGCTGGGTGATCGTGGTGAACGACAGCCTCCCCGGGTGACCGAAGACCGCCAGATCCCAAGTGTCCTTGGCCTGTTCGGTGCCAGGATCGCTGAGCACGCGTCGGGCGTCGCGGGCGAACGAGGTCATGATCGACCTCGGCCGCGGGGCCGGTGCCAGTTTCGGGTCGCAGTCGTGGATGGTGGCGACCTGGTGGCGGCGCAGGGTGTCGCAGACTGCCCGCAGCACGACATCAGTGAGCCGCAATCCGTCGCGCAGGCGTGTCTGCAAGCCGATCAGCACTTGCACGACCACCAGCTCGGGCAGTGCCCGCAGGTTAACCTGCCCGGGTTCGGCCACTCCCGATTCCCTTGTCCACCAGGATCGTTCGTCGATGCTTGGATTGTTGCGCTGGGCTACCGTCCACCGCTGATAGTGGGTGCCGCAGTAACCGACCGCCCCGTCGGCCGCGCGGGTGCATGCCGAGACCAGGCAGGGCGGCGACGGCGGGTGGGGCCGAACACGCGGATGCCGCACGAACTCTGCGACGCTCACGCGAATGCGCCTGGTGCGGAAGTTGGCCGCGTGGGGTTCGCACAACTCCGCACCCGGAACGACGGGCACGCACCGGCATTCAGGGACCGCACACTGCGACGCGGGCACGGGCGCGGCGGGAAGCGTGTCGCTGGAGGCGATCTCGGCCATGGTCATGCCCATGCGGGTCAGCCTGGTGGAGCATCGAACGCAGATGTCCGGGTAATCGTTGTGGGCGGTTCCGGTGCACTGATCAACACGGCATACCTTCCGGCCGAGGAGACGGTGCTCGGCAGGCAGGAACAGGATCCGTGTAGCTGGATCCCATCCGGCCTCGGCCAGCAGCTCCTTGTCCAGCGCTCGCGCCAGCACCGCGGCGGGGCCGTCGAGACCGACACCGGCCAGCACATGCGGGAACTCGATCGCCTCCTGACCGATCCCTCCTGCGGCGCGGGCCACGGCGGCGGTCACCGGTTCACCGCGCCGAGTTCGCGGGGACTGGGCACGGCGTCGACGGCCGCGCGCAGCCGGGAGGAGTCGGGATGCATATAGACCTGCGAGGAGGCGATCGCGGCATGTCCCATGAGGTCGGCGACCACGTCGATGCCAGCTCCGGCGTCGACGGCGTTGCTGCCGAAGGCGTGCCGCAGTTGATGCGGCCGGACCGGGCTGTCGAGCCCGGCGCGCCGCGACGCGGTGGCCATCAGTTCCGCGACGGCGTCCGGACGCATCGGCGCGCCGATGGTCCCGCGAAACAGATTGACCAACACGAAGTCGCTGTCGGCGGCCCCGGGCACGCGCATGCGCTCGAACTCGTAGGTGTCGAAGGCTTGCACCACAAGGAAATCCAGCGGCACCACCCGTTGGCGCCGGGACTTGGCCCAGGCGCCGTTCGGGTTGTCCTCGCGGCGCACCACATGCATATGCGCCCGCTCGACCTCGCAGCCCAGCCGCCGCGAATCCACCAGCAAGTGCACGTCGCTGCGCCGCAGCCCGCACAATTCCCCACGCCGCAGCCCCGCGCGGGCCAGCAGCAGCACGATCAGCCGGTCCCGCGCGGACCGGCACGCGCGCAGCAGCGCGACGATCTGGGCGTCGCCGGCCCGTTCCACCGTCGTTTCCGGTTCCCGCAGCCGATGCCGCGCCCGCATCCGCCACGCCATCCGGCCGTCCTCGCCGCGGGCCTCGGCTGGCAGATCCCGATCGTCGGCGACCTCATACAGCATCGCCACCAGCCCCGGCTCACCGTGACCGGCCGCGACCGCGTGCACCACCATGCCCCGCACGGCGGTCAGCACACCGTTGATCCGCGACGGGCATCGCACCGACGCACCAGGACCTGTGACGACCACGCTCGCGGCGGCGGCACCAACCGATGCCCGGCCGTGAGCCAGCCACGTCATGAACAGGGCGAACTGCTCGACCCCGACCTTCCACGAGCGGCCAGACCGGGCGCACCAGCGCAGGAACAACGCCGATCGAGTGTGCATATGCCTTCGTCGTAGATTCCGCCGCGTCGCGGCCGAATCGCAGATGCCGCAGATACTCGTCGGCGACACTAATCACCTGCAGGTCATCGTCCAGCACCGTCCAATACCGTTGCCCGGACGGCAAACTCACCGGGAATGCTCGCATGGTCTCTCGCTTTCTGGTCGACAGTCACAAACGACTACCAGCCACGAGCACCACACCCCCGGAGAAACGCCGAAGCACCGGCCGAGCCACCCGGGTTGGGCAACATCGTGCAACAGGTCAGGAAACCCCGGAGAAGG
>DATJQO010000117.1:0-3950 GCA_035505695.1 Mycobacterium sp. | reverse complement strand
AGCGATGACGACACTTGCTGGTGGATAGCGGCCGATTTCGACAAAGAAGCCGCGATGCTCGATGCACTCGCGTACATGAAAGCGGCTCGCTCCCATGGAATTCCGGCTGCGCTAGAGGTGTCACAATCCGGACGAGGAGCTCACGTCTGGATCTTCTTCGCTCACGCGATCGCGGCATCGGTCACCCGCAGCATCGCTACAAGTCTGCTGGGTGAGGCGTTTCGGCTTCGTGGCAGCATGCATCTGAGTAGCTATGACCGCTTGTTCCCGTCTCAGGATGTGCACACCGGGCGTGGGGTGGGCAATCTCATCGCGGCACCGATGAACGGCAAGCGTCGTCAACACGGCACCACCGTCTTCCTCGATCCCGCTACCCTTGAGCCATACGAGGATCAGTGGGCATACCTGTCAAGCATCGCCAGATTGTCCACCAAAGACGTGATCGCGTTGGCGCGTCAACTTCCCGCCCCGCAGATCGGCCACAACGTCCGGCGCCTGCAGCTGCCGACGTCGTCACGCATCATTCCGCGGCCTGCGGCAATCATCCGCGCAGAGTTCACATCCCGACTCGGCCCTGACCGCCAACGATCTTGGCCCAGCCATGATCTCGGCGGTCAAACACGCCGCATCGATACGCAACCCCGAGTTCGATGCCCGCCAACGCGCCCGCCGCAGCACTTGGGACACACCACGGTTCCTCTACAGCTACGACGAAACAGCTGAAGGTGATCTCGTCCTGCCCCGCGGACTCCATCCGCTCCTCACCGAACTCGTCGAATCGGCCGACAGCACACTACGCGTAGATGACAAGCGCATCACCGGCGAACACCACGAGTTCAGCTGCAGGACGCCGTTGCGCACCGTGCAGACCAGCGCACTGCGCCAACTCCTTGAACAAGAGACCAGCGTCCTTATCGCGCCACCGGGTACCGGAAAGACGGTGATCGCCTGCGCGGCAATCGAATCCCGGTCCACATCCACTCTGGTCCTTGTCGATCGCAAAGCCCTCGCCGACCAATGGCGCGACCGGATCAGCAGCCACCTTGGTTTCAAGTGCGGTCAAATCGGCGGTGGGCGATCGAAAACCACAGGCATTCTCGATATCGCGTTACTGCCAACACTTGCCCGCCGCGACAACGTCGAAGACATCACCGCCAACTACGGATTCGTCATCGTGGACGAATGCCACCACGTCGCCGCCAGCGCATTCTTCGGCGTCCTGAGCCGCATAGCCGCGCGCTACTGGCTCGGCCTGACCGCGACTCCGGAACGCCGCGACGGGCTCGAAGACCTGATCTATCACCAACTCGGATCACACCACGTAGCGATCGACCAGCCGAGTACCGGACAACTCCCGGTCGACAGCTCCGACCTACTGACGCCCCATCCGGTTCTGCACCTGCACCCGACTGAATTCCAATACCGCGGCGACGCCGATCCCACTGCACCCGGTGGAATGGCCGAAATCTATCGAGCCCTCCTTGCCGATCACGCACGACTCGACCAAATCGTGGCCGATGTCCTGACCGCCGCCGAAACCGGCGCCAACATCCTGGTGCTCACCACATGGGTTCATCACCTCAACGCGATCACCGACCGGCTACGGACCGCAGGAAAGACCATCACCGTCCTCAGCGGCGGCATGAAGGCTCGTGAACGCCGCCAAATCGCCGACCAACTTGCCAACCACACGCCCGACTCGGATCCACTCCTGATCCTCGGCACCAGCTCGTTCATCGGGGAAGGCTTCGACTGCCCAGCCCTCGACACACTGTTCTTGGCCGCGCCGATCACCTTCAAGAACCGGCTCGTCCAATACATCGGCCGCGTCACCCGGCCCTACCATTCAAAGACAACCGCAACCGTGCACGACTACCACGACGAGCGCACCCCTGTTATCGCCTCATCGCTGAAGAAACGAGCTCCCGGCTACATCAAGATGGGCTTCCCCGACCCGCGCAAGATGATCCGATAGAACTGCCCGCCACCCCACTTGACCAGCGGTCAAGTCGGACGCATAAACCGATGTCGACGTGGAGCCCTCCATGGACGCAGCACATCGGCCACGCGCTTTATTTGTCCAGTTCACAGCAGGTATGTTTGACCGCAGCCTGCGAAAGCCCGACCGTTAAGCAACGTCGTTTCAACCTGATCGGCAGTCCATTATGGAGCCCGAGAGCTGCGTTCGAACCGTCTGTGGTCCCAAAATTTTCCTCAAGCAGAACTCAGCGAAGGTTTGCCAGAAACAGCATCCGCGCTGGTAAACCGAAGTTTCCGTGTTGTCGGGCTGACAGGATTTGAACCTGCGACCACTTGACCCCCAGTAAATAGCGGTAATGCGTTTTCCTAGGTCAGGGGCAGTCATCGGCCTTGTTGTGGCCGTGCATAACGCGCACAGACATGCAGGTCGTTCACCATCGCGCATGAGGTGTGGTCCCAAAATGGTCCCCTACTCGTTCTCTCTCGAGCGGGGTCGCAATCGTGGCCGCTACTGTGCCTCGTTCGTCAGCATCAGGCCTGTGGAACGTGCTTACGGGCCAGGGGCCGTACCGTCCGATATACGCCGGGTGGATGAGGGTGTCGCGCGGGAGGACGTGTTCGTCGACGACATAGGCGTCGAAACCGTGCCCACGCCAGCCGATGACGGCGCCACACGTTGCCAAGCACCTGAGCAACACGACGTACGGCCAAAAAATCGGCTCGAAAGTTTGCAGCACCAACAGTTACTCGGCGATAAGTTCAATATATGACGGTCGCAGCGGGTTTAAGGGTGCTGGAGTACGTCGGTGGTGACCCGCGACCGCTGGTCCTACAATAGGACGAAACCCCGACCAGGGTGCCCAGCAGTTCTCCGGGGTTTGCCGACGACTTCAGCAGCATCTCTCCGCGCGAATGCCTCGGCTGCTGGCAGCTGATCGAGCAGAGCGATGCGGTGGTGCGGTACGTCCACCGCGCCGACCGGGCGCTGCCGACGTCCCGCAAGTGGGTGCAATTCTGGGAGGCGCGATGACGACCAAGCTCACCACCCAATCGCTCCGATCCCGTCCGCCGACGCTGGAAATCGTGCGCACAGGGCCACTGGCCCTAATCGAAGACCTCGGACGGCCCGGCCTGGCGGATCTTGGGGTCACCCGCTCCGGCGCCGCGGATAGGCGCTCGCATGCGCTGGCCAACCGGCTGGTAGCCAACCCCGCCGACCGAGCCACGATTGAGGTGACCTTTGGAGGGCTGACCGCACGGGTGCGCGGCGGCGACATCGCAATCGCCGTGACCGGCGCCGACACCGATCCCGTGGTGAACGGAATCCCCTTCGGCATCAACAGCATTCACTACGCACATGACGGCCAGGTGATCTCGATGGGCTCGCCGCACTACGGGTTGCGCACGTACTTGGCGGTGCGCGGCGGAATCAATGTCGAGCCTGTGCTCGGCTCGCGCAGCTCCGACGTGATGGCGGGGATCGGCCCGCAGCCGCTGCAGCCCGGTGACGTGCTGTCCGTCGGCGAGCACACCGCGGACTTTCCCGAACTGGACTACGCCCCTGCGGCATCGTTCACCGAGGACCCGATCGAGCTCAACGTGGTACCCGGGCCGCGCGACGACTGGTTCATCGATCCCGACGCATTGGTGCACACCGAATGGGTGGCCTCCGACCGCTGCGACCGGGTTGGCATGTGGCTGGAAGGCCGGAAGCTGCAGCATCGCTGGCCGGATCGCCAGCTGCCGAGCGAGGGTGTGACCCGCGGCGCAATTCAGGTGCCGCGCAACGGGTTGCCGGTGATCCTCGGCCCCGATCATCCGGTAATCGGTAGCTACTTCGACCTGAAAAAGTCGGCGGTGGCTGAGTCGCCTGTGGTTGGCGAATGAGGCCGTTTCTGTGTTGGGCTAAGACCGGCCCGGGTGGTGTCCGATCATGCGGCGAGGGTGCTGATCTTGACGAGGTTGTGGGC
>DATJQO010000116.1:0-3781 GCA_035505695.1 Mycobacterium sp. | reverse complement strand
TTTCGGTGGCGGTGAGTTCTTGGCAGAGGCCGGCGATGGCGCGGCTGCGGCGGGCCGCGGTCGCGGGGTCCAGCCGCAAGTGCAGGATGTCGCCGGTGATGTGGATGTCGCCGGGCAGCCGCATCGCTTCACGCAGCAGGGCGCGGGCTTCATCGGCCGCGCGGGAGTAGTGCTCACGCAGCAGGCGGGCAAGGGTGGTTTCGGCGTTGTAGGCGCTCATACGGATGGCGTGGGTGATCAGCTTGGTTTCCTCGTCGAGCAATCGTGCGTTAGGGCGCACGGTGGCCAGCGGGACTCGCGCGGGTGTGGCGGCTCGGTCAGTGCGGGCCTGGTCGAGCTGGCTGCGGGCGGTCTCGACCGCGGTGACCGCGGCCGGGTCGACGGCGGCCGAGCCGTGGTTGTCGGGCCGACCGGCGGCCGCGGCAGCGGCGGAGATGGCGGCAGCGAGCACGGTTTCGGCGTCGGCGAGGCACTGTTCGGCAGTGCTCACCGCGGCGGCGGCGCCGGTCTTGGCGGGGTTGGGCACCAGCCGGGTGGGGTCGTCAGGTTTGTCCGTGTAGTCATCGAGCGCGTCGAGCGCGAAATGCGTTCGCCCGTAACGGAAGTAGTTCTCGTGGCGCCAACGGCCACCGAGGCGCCAGACGATTTCGGCGGCGGGCAGGTCACGCTGGGAGGTGACCAGCGGATGCTGGGTGCCGTCACGGCCGCGTTTGTGGATCTGACGCAGCGGCAGCGTGGCGTTTTTGCCGCAGTCGAGCTCGGTGGTGGTTTCGGCGAGGGTGTAGGTGTGTTCGATCCCGGTGTCGGTGTCGGCGAAGCTGCACTCGGTGAAGTCGGTGTCGCTCAGTGGCTCGAAATCGCCCTTGCGCCAGCAGATCACGTCGAAGTCAGCGTCGATGATCTTCTTCAACAACGCCGGTGACCAGCCGCCGCGGTCGAAAATCAGCGTCGCCCGCCGCTGGGCGCCCACCGTGGCGCGCAGCGCCGGCAGCAGCCGCTCGATCTCGCCGGCCAGGCTGCTTGACGGCGCGGCGGTGATGACCATGACCGGTTGCCCGTCAGCGTCGGCGACCCAGGTCTCGGCGGTCGCGCGGGCGGCCATGTGCAGCCGGGCGACATGGGTTTTCTGCAGGTCTCGGGTGCCGAAGTAGGCGCGCATGTGACCGTCGATCATCAGGTAGCCGATCGCGTCGGGTCGCGCCGCGGCGTGCGCGGCGGCCAGCGCGCCCTGCAGCGCGGCGCCGCGCCGATAGGCGGCCAGCTCACCAAGCTTGCGGCGCAGGGTCTTGACCTCGGGTGCTCGATCCAATCCGAGTAGGCGGCCCAGATCGGCCGGGGTCAGCCGGGTCAGGCCCTCGGCGCGCGGATCGCGCAGCAACGCCAAAAACAGCAGCGTCAACACCACGGGCCGTAACCCGTAGAACCCGTTACGTAACCGGCCGTAGGTGTCGGTGAACACCTGAAGCAGCCCGGTCACCGCCAGTGCGGGCAACACCAGCCACAACCCGGCCAGCGGCAGCCGAGCCCCCTGGGTGAACACCGGCTCGGCCTCGGCCAAAAGCCCGTAGCGCGCCAACGCCCGCTCACCGGTGCGCGGCACCGGATCCGCCAACACCGGTAGCATCGACGCCGTCGCGTGTTCATCGGCGTCATCGACGAATTGGTCTGCGGCAGTGATAGATTCGACCTCATCGGTGATTGAACTGGCGGCACAGGCCGATTCGACGTCGACAGCGATGGGGCTTTTGGCAGCGGTCTTGCGCGTCTCCCACCCGATGCTGCCGCGGCAGCGTCCCAATGCGACCCGCACCGTCGCCGTCGACACCCCGGTCTCGGCGCCGATCGTGGCCAGGGTCCACCCCTGCTGCTGCAGTTCCCGGATCCGGGCAACCACCTCCTCGGTCAGCTTGAACGGCCCGGTCGGGCCGCGTTTGCCCAGTACCAGCCCCGCCACTCCGTCGGCGGCGAACCCGCACCGCCAGCGCCACAAGGTGTTGCACGTGACCGCGAACGCGGATGCGACCTGGGAGGGCCGCGCGATCTCGGTCTCGACCAGCTGCACCGCCGCCAACCGGCGCCCTACCTCATCGTCGGCGTCGAAACAAAATGTGGCCAGCCCGTTGACGTAGACCACCGACCCCCCATCCGGATCGGCCACCAGCGCGGCGATCGGGCCGATCGGTGTCGCCCCTGCAGGAGTCAGCGGCAACACCGGCTGGGTCACCACTGCCATTAGTTCGACCACATCGATCCGAGGCAAATCATCACATGAATGATCGCATAAACCGCAATCGAATCCCGTTAACGACACACCCAGAAACAGGCGGCTACCAGGAAAAACGCCAAACTCGTCAGCAGGGAGCCGCCTCTATGTCCAGAGTCCTGGGCCCGTAGGCCTCCGCCCGTATGTGATGAATTTCGCCGATGGCCTTGCCGTCGATCAGACGTTTGGCCTCGTTGAATGCCGCGACGAATCGATAGTGGTAACCCACCTGGTTCACCAAGCCCTTGCGCTCGGCCTATCAGCCAGGCGATACCCGATACTCAACGGAATCGTTCCCGCCCCATCGCGACCGATCCAGAACCCTGCCGCCCGGGCGATCGAGTGACCACGCGCTGCCCCAGCGGCGAGAAAGTAGGTTGCAAACACCCTCGAGCGCTCCCGAAATCCAGGACTATCAGTAGCTCTTGACGGCAGGCCGTAAACGGATCTCCGTGATCTCCGCGTTTTTCGGCAGCGCGACAATGGCTATTAGCGCCTCTGCCACGTCCGCTGGCTGCACGAGCAAATGCGGCAGATATGGCCGCCCCTCCTCGGCACAATTGGCCTCTTGAAGCGGAGTCGCAGTCCGGCCCAAGTACATGCTGCAGACGCGGATGCCGTCCGCATTGACCTCCTCGCGGAGGCTATCGGTGATGGCGCGCAGTGCGTGTCGCGTGGCCGCGTACTGACCCACCCCACCGGTCGCGGTGATGGCCTGCATCGAGTTCACGACGATGATGTCACCTCCGCCCAACCGGAGCCGGGGCAGCAGTTCCTGAATGAGCGCATACGGTGCGCGAATGTTGGCGGCATACATGGCGTCCATGTCACGCAGAGGAGCGTCGGCGTGCTCGCCGCGGCCGTGCACCCCGGCCGCGTGGACTAGGAGATCCACCCTCGGCTCGGCTGACAGGCCGGCTACGAAAGCCGTGCGCGCATCGTCGTCGGTCAGATCCACGCGGGCGGGCATGATTTCGCCAGATCCACCCTTTGCGAGCGGGGACGACCTCAACTCGTCAAGCCGAACTCTGTCCCGCCCGACGGCGTAGACGGTGGCGCCTTCGGCACACATCCGCAATGCGATGGCCCGGCCAATGCCACTGGATGCGCCAGTCACCACCGCGACCCGACCGCGAAGACGACATCCCGGCGCCGTTGGCTCCTCGCTAGGGGGCGCAAACCCTTTCACGCGGCCACTCCTTGGTGCAGCGCCGAAATCAGCGTCTGGTCGAATCGCAATCTCGCCACCATTGGTGTGCCTCAAGATGGTCGAACGTCAGACGAGAGCCATTGCCCATCGACTGTCCATCGGCCTTCAAGTTCGGGAAAACGCATGCTGACTTCGGGCAGCAGATCCGGGAGCGTCAGTAGCACCTCGTCCGGCTTCGCCGCGAGGAGTTCCTCTGGCGAGACGATCGGGATGTTCGTGCCCGGCATCCGCCTACCCTGCTTCGCGGGCGAGGCATCGGCGACCGCCGGGAGTAGCTGGGAATCGATTCCGGCACGGCTGAACAAGGC
>DATJQO010000115.1:0-28689 GCA_035505695.1 Mycobacterium sp. | reverse complement strand
TAGAGGGCTCCAGCATCATTCTTTTGCACGGCCAGGCACGGCCAAGCCCCTTCGACGTCGACACCGCAGCGCACGCGCCGATTCTCATCCACCGCGAGCAGGCGCGCCAGCTCCCATCACCTTCTTTTGCGTCTGCTCGCGGGGCATCACGACCCGGCAGGTGCCGAAGCGCCGCGGTACGGCACGATGGTCGGGTGCCCGAAACCGTTGACGCCCCGGCGGATCCCGATCTGCTGATCGACTTCAGGGGCGTGGAGTTGCGCCGCGATGGTCATGTCCTCGTCGGGCCGCTGGATTGGGCGGTCGAACTCGACGAACGTTGGGTGATCGTCGGCCCGAACGGAGCTGGCAAGACATCGCTGCTGCGAATCGCCGCCGCGGCTGAGCACCCCTCGGCCGGCGTCGCCTTCGTGCTCGGGAAGCGGCTGGGCCGGGTCGATGTTTCGGAGCTACGGTCGCGGGTCGGGCTGAGCTCGTCGGCGCTGGCGCAGCGGGTGCCAGGCGGTGAACTGGTGCGCGACCTGGTCGTCTCGGCCAGCTACGCGGTGCTGGGCCGATGGCGGGAGCGCTACGAGGACGTCGACTACCAGCGGTCGATCGACATGCTGGAGAGCCTGGGTGCCGAACACCTCGCCGACCGCACCTACGAGACGCTCTCCGAAGGTGAGCGCAAGCGGGTGCTGATCGCGCGCGCGTTGATGACCGATCCGGAACTGTTGCTGCTCGACGAACCGGCCGCAGGTCTGGACCTCGGTGGGCGCGAGGAGTTGGTGGCGCGGCTGGCCGACCTGGCGGCCGACCCCGACGCCCCCGCGTTGGTGTTGGTCACGCACCATGTCGAGGAAATTCCGCCGGGCTTCAGCCACTGCATGCTGCTGTCGGAAGGGCAAGTGGTCGCAGCGGGGCTGCTGACCGACGTGCTCACCGCTGAGAACCTGTCCACCGCGTTCGGCCAAGCGATCGCCCTCGAAGTCGTCGACGGGCGATATTTCGCCCGGCGAGTCCGCACCCGCGCAGCCCACCGAAGGCCCCAATGACGTCACCAGGCGAGCAGCCCCCGCTGGTCCCGAGGCCGGCCGCGACGGTGATGCTGATTCGCGACACCTCCGAGGGCATCGCCGTCTTCCTCATGCGACGCCACGCCCGGATGGAGTTCGCCGCCGGGACGATGGTGTTTCCCGGCGGCGGCGTCGACGACCGCGACCGTGACGCCGACCTGGAGCGACGGGGGGCGTGGGCCGGCCCGCCGCCACAGTGGTGGGCACAGCGCTTTGGCATCGAACCCGACCTGGCCGCGGTGCTGGTATGTGCCGCCGCCCGCGAGACGTTCGAGGAGACCGGGGTGCTGTTCGCCGGGCCGGCCGGGGACCCGGAGGGCATCGTCGGTGACGCCTCGGTGTACGGCGACGACCGCCGCGCGCTGGCCGACGGGACCTTGTCCTTCGCGGACTTCTTGCGCCGCGAGAAGCTGGAGCTGAGATCGGACTTGCTGCGGCCGTGGGCCAACTGGGTAACACCGGAGGCCGAGCGTACCCGCCGTTACGACACCTACTTCTTTGTCGGTGCCCTGCCGACCGGGCAGCGGGCCGATGGCGAGAACACCGAATCCGATCGTGCCGGCTGGACGACCCCGCAGGCCGCCATCGACGACTTCGCGGCCGGCCGAGTCTTTCTGCTGCCGCCGACCTGGACACAACTGGACTCGCTGGCCGGCCGGACCGTCGCCGAAGTGCTGGCGGTCGAGCGCCAGATCGTGCCGGTGCAGCCCCACCTGCAGATCCAGGGCGACAACTGGGTGTTCGAGTTTTTCGATTCCGACCGCTACCACCAGGCGCGCAAATCGGGCGGGATGGGGTGGCGGCATTGAGCGAGTTCGTCAGCGTCGTGGTCAGCGACGGCTCGCAAGATGCCGGTCTGGCCATGCTGCTGCTGTCCCGGCCGCCGACCAACGCGATGACGCGCCAGGTCTATCGGGAGATCGCGGCCGCGGCGACCGAGCTGGGTCGGCGTGACGACGTGGCCGCGGTGATCCTGTTCGGCGGCCACGAAATCTTTTCGGCCGGCGACGACATGCCCGAGCTGCAGACGCTTACCGCCCCGGAAGCCGCGACCGCGGCCCGGGTGCGGGAGGAAGCCATCGATGCCGTGGCGCACATCCCCAAGCCGACCGTCGCCGCGATCACCGGATACGCGCTGGGCGCCGGGCTGACGCTGGCCCTGGCCGCCGATTGGCGGGTCAGCGGCGACAACGTGAAGTTCGGTGCCACCGAGATCCTCGCCGGCCTGATCCCTGGCGGCGGCGGCATGGACCGTCTGGCCTGGGTAGCCGGCCCGAGCAAGGCCAAGGAACTGGTGTTCAGCGGGCGCTTCTTCGACGCCGAGGAGGCGCTGGCGCTGGGCCTGATCGACGAGATGGTGGCCCCGGACGACGTCTACGACGCCGCCGCAAGTTGGGCACGCCGGTTTCTGGAGGGCCCGCGACATGCCCTGGCCGCCGCCAAGGCCGGCATCGACGCGGTTTTTGAGGTCGCTGGTCACGACGCTGACACTCGCCCGCGTCCGGGCGGCGGTTAGGCTGCCCTGCATGACGACGAGTTCGACCCACGCTCTTCCCAATCCACATGCCACCGCAGAGCAGGTAGAGGCGGCACGGCACGACAGCAAGCTCGCCCAGGTGCTCTACCACGACTGGGAAGCCGAGAACTACGACGAGAAATGGTCGATCTCCTACGACCAGCGCTGCATCAACTACGCCCGGGATTGCTTCGACGCCATCGTGCCCGACGATGTCATCACCGAGCTGCCCTACGACCGCGCTCTCGAATTAGGCTGTGGCACAGGGTTCTTCCTGCTCAACCTGATCCAGTCTGGTGTGGCTCGGCGCGGCTCGGTCACCGACCTGTCTCCTGGCATGGTCAAGGTGGCCACCCGCAATGGGCAGTCGCTGGGATTGGACATCGATGGCCGGGTCGCCGACGCCGAAGGTATCCCCTACGACGACAACACCTTTGATCTGGTGGTCGGGCATGCCGTGCTGCATCACATTCCCGATGTCGAGCTCTCACTGCGCGAGGCGATCCGGGTGCTGCGTCCGGGCGGTCGTTTCGTTTTCGCCGGCGAGCCCACCACCGTCGGCGACGCCTACGCCCGCACCCTGTCGACGCTGACCTGGCGGATCGTCACCAACGCCACCCGGCTGCCCGGCCTGAGCGGCTGGCGGCGCCCGCAGGCCGAGCTCGATGAATCCTCGCGCGCCGCGGCGCTGGAGGCCCTGGTCGACCTGCACACCTTTACGCCGGAGGAGTTGGAGCGGATGGCCACCCATGCCGGCGCGGTCGACGCGCGGACCGCCACCGTGGAATTCAGCGCCGCGATGCTGGGCTGGCCGCTTCGCACCTTCGAATGCGCGGTGCCCCCGGAGCGCCTGGGCTGGGGCTGGGCGAAGTTCGCGTTCAACGGCTGGAAGACGCTGAGCTGGGTGGACGCCAACATCTGGCGGCACCTGCTGCCGAAGGGCTGGTTCTACAACGTGATGATCACCGGGGTCAAGCCCTCCTGAACAGCGGCTCCACCGGCCTCACCTTCAGCATCGAAGACGTCAATTACCTGCGGTCGGAATCGGGTGCTGCGGCGCTGGCCGCGGTCGCCGAACTCGAGCTGACGGACGCCACCCGCCTCGCCGATATCGCCGCGATCCGTGACCGATTCGGCGAGCGGGCACCGGTGTTGGTCGAGACGACGCTGCTGCGCCGGCGCGCTGCCGAGAAGTTGGGGCAGTTGGTCCCCCAGGTCCGGGTGTCGAGTTGGCTGTTTAGCGACGAGGCGCTGCAGCAGGCCACCGCGGCGCCGGTGGCCGTGCACCGCGCCAAACGGCTGGCCGAAGCCGGAGTCCGGGTCCACGACGCCACCTGCTCGATCGGCACCGAGCTGGCCGCGCTGCGCGGCGCGGGGGTCCCCGCGGTGGGCAGCGACATCGATGCGGTGCGGCTGGCGATGGCGCGCCACAACCTGGGCGCGGAGGCCCTCCTGTGCCGTGCCGACGCCCTGCGCCCGGTGACCCGCGACGCGGTGGTCCTGCTCGACCCGGCGCGCCGTCTGGGCGGGCGGCGGCGCTGGCACGTCGACGATTACCGGCCCGGCCTGGGCCAGCTGGTCGACACCTACCGGGGCCGAGATCTCGTCGTAAAGTGCGCTCCCGGAATCGATTTCGATCAGGTACGACGCCTGGGTTTCGACGGCGAGATCGAGGTGACGTCATATCGCGGCTCGGTCCGCGAAGCCTGCCTCTGGTCAGCCGGACTAACGCAGCCGGGTGTTCGCCGCCGGGCGAGCATCCTTGATCGCGGCGAACAGATCACCGACACGGACCCCGACGACTGCCCGGCACGGCCGGCCGGCCGGTGGATCGTCGACCCGGACGGCGCCGTCGTCCGCGCCGGTCTGGTACGTCACTACGGTGCGCGGTACGGGCTGTGGCAACTCGACCCCGAGATCGCCTACTTGTCGGGGGATCGGCTGCCGCCACAGGTCCGCGGTTTCGAAGTACTCGAGCAGCTGCCCTTCGATGAACGACTACTCCGCCGGTCATTGTCGGCGCTGGACTGCGGGCCGCTGGAGGTGTTGGTCCGCGGCGTGCGAGTCGACCCCGGCGCGCTGCGGCGCCGGATCCTCCCGCGCGGCAGCCGGCCGCTGTCGGTGGTCATCACCCGCATCGGGTCGGGCGGCGCCGCTCGCCGGACGGCGTTCGTCTGCCGTGCCTCCCGGTAGCGCCGGGTACGCTGGCTGCCATCACTCTTCCAGGCGCACAGCCCAACTCCTCTGCGAGGACGATTCGACGATGCGTTATCTGATGGCCGCCGCGCTCCTGGCACCGGCGGTGCTGTTGGGCTGGCCCGCGGCCGCCGCGCCACCATCGTGTGCCAGCTTGGGCGGCAGCGTCGAAGCCGGGCAGATGTGCCATGTGCACACCAGTGGCCCCACCTACACCCTCGACATGACGTTTCCCACCGACTATCCCGACGAACAAGCGCTGACCGACTACATCACGCAAAACCGCGACGGTTTCGTGAACGTCGCCCAGAGTTCCGGGCCGCGCGACCAGCCCTACCAATTGGAGGCCACCACCGAGCAACACAGCTCGGGTCAGCCGCCGCACGACACCCGTAGCGTGGTGCTCAAGTTGTTCCAGGACGTCGGCGGATCACACCCGTCGGTGTGGTACAAGGCGTTCAACTACAACCTCGGGACCAAGCAGCCCATCACCTTCGACAATCTGTTCGCGCCGGGGACGGCGCCGCTGGATGCCATCTTTCCCATCGTGCAACGCGACTTGCAACGGCAAAGCGCCTTGGGTGCAACCATTTTGCCGTCGACCGGGCACGACCCGTCGCACTATCAGAACTTCGCCATCACCGACGATCAGCTGATCTTCTACTTCGCGCCGGGGGAGATGCTGCCGGCGTTCGCGGGGCCGGCCCAAGCCCAGGTGCCCCGCAACGCCATCCCGCCGCTGGCCGTCTAAGCGCCCAAGCCAGCGGTCATGCGGGCCGGAACCCGTAAACCTGACCGTCGCTGGTGGCGGCCACCACACGGCGATCGGTGCCCACCGATACCCCGAGCGGATACCCGGTGGCCGCCGGAACCGGATAGCTGGCTTGGGTGTGCCCGTTGCCGGGATCGAAGACCAGCAACGACATACCCGGCGCGCCGTTTGCCGGCGGCCCGCTGATCACCGTGTAGGCGACACCGCTGCCCGCCAGGCTGGACGACGACAGTGGCACGACGTCGTCGCGACGCCACACCTGGTCGGCGTGATCACCCGCGTCCTTGAACGCCGTCAACCGGGTGTCCGGGCCGCCGCCCGACACGATCAGGCCCTGCGGGGTGACCGCGGGCGGCGTCTGCGCCAGAAATCCCAGCGGTACCGACCATTTCATCTTCCCGTCGGCGGCGTTGAACGCCCACAGCCGTTGGTCGCGGCCATTCACATACGCGGTGGCGCCATCGGCGGACAGCACCGGGCTGGCGATGACACCGGCGCTGACAGCGTCGCTGGTCCACTCGCGGACCAGCAGCGGCGTCTGCCCGGGGTGGTACTTCAGCCCCACCAAACCCGCCGCCGCGGCGCCCGGTTGCCATACGCCGAGCACTACCGTTTGGCTGGCCGGTGCGTAAGCGGGTGCGGCCGCGACCGGGCAACCTTGCCGCGCCGGTGCGCAATCGGCCAAACCGCGCGTCGCGTCGGTGGGGTCGACGCCCTCCACCAAATCCAGCGGGCTGCCCACCACCTCGCCGCGGTGCGCCTCGAAAACCAGCACCTGGCCCAGATGGGTGGCGACCAGCAGTTGCCCGTACCCGAGAAACCGTGCGGTTGTCGGCATTCCGATCACCGGCCGCCGCCACCGCGTCCACTGTGTCACCGGGAACGACAGGAAGGCACCTGGCTGGCCGACGTAGAGGTTGTCGAAACCGTCGAGCAGCGGGCCGGCGAGGCCACCGCCCTGGACCAGCCGGACACACCAGCGTTGCCGGCCGTTGTCGTCGTTCTCCCACTCCATCAGCGAGCATCCGGCCGGGGTCTGCGCGTTGAGCGCCAGATAGCCACGCGCACTGAGTGCCGGCCCGGCCGCCAGGCTCCCTTTGACCGAGCGCGTCCACTGCAAGGAGAGCTTCGCCGCGCCGCCGGTGGTGGTGTAGCTGCTGTTGGCGGCGTCCCCGTATTGCGCCGGCCAGCCTTGAGCGGGTGACGCATCCACCCACGAGTCGGTGTTGCCGCAGCCGCCCAGGCCAACCGTCATCCCAGCTGCTAGCACCGCCGATGACCAACGCCGAAGCTCACGCAGGAGATGTCGGGCAAGCACCTCGATGTCCCAGATCCTTCTTCCACGGCGTTCGGCATGCGCAGCGATCGAGTACAGGTGAGGGTAACGCGTGGCGTCCCCGCGATTTCGGATTGCCCCCGCAGCCCGCCGTTCTGGCGCGCATCGTCGGCGGGCTGTATCTGATCGCCCGCCTCCTCAGCCCGCCGTTCTGGCGCGCATCGTCGGCGGGCTAGGCTGTCCGGCCATGACGACCATGTGGGGTGCCCCGTTCCATCGCCGCTGGCGTGGATCACGGCTGCGAGACCCACGCCAGGCCAAATTCCTCACCCTGGCCTCGCTCAAGTGGGTGTTGGCCAATCGCGCATACACCCCGTGGTACCTGGTGCGGTATTGGCGATTGCTGAAGTTCAAGCTGGCCAACCCGCACATCATCACTCGCGGCCTGGTGTTCCTCGGCAAGGACGTGGAGATTCACGCCACACCGGAACTGGCGCAGCTGGAGATCGGCCGGTGGGTGCACATCGGCGACAAGAACACGATCCGGGCACACGAGGGGTCGCTGCGGTTCGGCGACAAGGTGGTGCTGGGCCGCGACAACGTCATCAACGCCTACCTCGACATCGAGCTCGGCGATTCGGTCTTGATGGCCGACTGGTGCTACGTCTGCGATTTCGACCATCGCATGGATGACATCAACCTGCCGATCAAGGATCAGGGCATCGTCAAATCCCCGGTTCGGATCGGGCCGGACACCTGGGTGGGGGTCAAGGTGACGGTGCTGCGCGGCACGTCCATCGGACGCGGTTGCGTGCTGGGGTCGCATGCGGTGGTCCGCGGGGTCATCCCGGATTACTCGATCGCGGTCGGCGCACCCGCCAAGGTAGTGAAGAACCGCCAGCTGGCCTGGGAGAGTTCGGCCGCGCAGCGCGCCGAACTGGCCGCCGCTTTGGCCGATATCGAGCGCAAAAAGGCGGCCCGTTGACCGCTGCAGGGGTGCCGGCGGCAGCGGGCGCCGAGCCGGTGCGCCCCCGGTGGGACGTGCCGGTCTCCATCGTGCTGCTGGTGATCGCCGCGCTGGGCTGGGTCGCGGCCAGCGGCACGGAAATACTGCTACTGGCCTTCACCGATTACTGCCCGCCGGAACGATGCAGGGTAGACCGGGCCGCCACGGCCGTCACCGGGTCAATCTTGGCGGCGGCCGCATTCGTAATCATCGGAGCCGTGTGGACGATCATTCGGATGGCTCGCCAGCGGTCGGCGTGGCCTTATGCTGCCGCGACGTTGACGGCCTCCGTCGTGGCCGAGGTGGTCGGCGTCGCCGGTTAAATTGCGGCGGTTGGCTACTGACTCCCTAGGCGGCTGGTTCGGGGTGGTCGTCGACCTTGAAATCGAAGTTGACGTCGCCCGCGTCGACGCTGGTGACGGTCACATTCACGCCGTACTTGTCGGAGCCGTCGGTGAGTTGGCACCGTAATGTTGCTCCCTCGGTGCCCTTCAGGTTGTCCGGGCAGATCACCGAATCGGGTCGTCTGCCCACCTGCTGGGCCAGTTTGTTGCTAATGATGCTGGCGACCTGGTTCTTGTCGACGGTCTCGACCATGTCGAACTTGACGTCGTTCCCGTTGACGCTGGTCACCGTGACGTTGACATTGAAGGTCTGATTTTTGACCTTCATTTCGCAATTCAGTTGCGCCCCCACTTTGGCGGGCAAATCGTTCGGGCAGTTCACCGAGTCGGGCTTGTTGCCGGCGGCGTCGGTCATTTTGGAGGTGATCTGACTGGCGACGTCGGTTTTACTCACCGCGTGCGATGAGCCGATTGAGCACGAACAGGCGCCAACGCCGGCTATAACCACGGCCGCGCCTGAAACGAGCAATGTCCGAATGATGAAGTGTGCCACTATGCCTCCCGACCGGCTTGACAACTGGGAACGGCTGATAATCCCACGCCAAATGGCTTCGGGAACGCGATTCAGCGAACAATCACCCGAACCAGGTTCTCGTCAGGGGCCATGGCCGGTCCGCTTCGGGGGTTAGATCCGCTGATACCGCCGCAACGTTTCGGCCCGCTCGGCGCCGTGGTCGACCATCGGGGATGGGTAACCCGACGGCCGTTCCCCGTTTCGCAGGTGCACGTCATCCACCGCGCGCAGCTCGGGCACCCAGCGACGAATGTAATCGCCTGCCGGATCGAACTTTTCGCCCTGTGTGTGGGGGTTGAACACCCGAAAGTAGGGTGCCGCGTCGGTGCCGCATCCCGCACACCACTGCCACCCGTGCTGGTTGTTGGCCATGTCGCCGTCTACTAGCTGATCCAGAAACCATTTGGCTCCCCACTGCCATGGCAGGTGAAGGTCCTTGACCAAGAAAGACGCGGTGATCATCCGCACCCGGTTGTGCATGAAGCCGGTCTGGCGCAGTTGGCGCATCCCGGCGTCCACCAATGGAAATCCGGTTTCGCCGGCTTTCCAAACTTCGAAGTGGCATTTCGCCTCGGCGCCGGTGTCGGTCTGGATGGTGTCGAAGCGGCCATTCCAGTTGCGCCAGGCACTGGCCGGCCAGTTATACAGCACATCAGCATAAAAGTCGCGAAAAGCCAACTCGCGCAGGTACGCCTGCGCTCCACCGTTTCGTAGGTCGAGGTCGGCGGCCAGGGTGCGGGGATGGATGGTGCCGAACTTCAGGTGCGCCGACATCCGGCTGGTGCCCGCGAGGTCGGGGCGGTTGCGGTGCTGCCCGTAACGCTGAAGCCCGTCGTCGACGAAAGCCGCCCAATCCCGCACTGCCGCGGGCTCGCCGGCGCCGATGTCGAGTGCGGCGCCCGGGTCGGGAATGCTGCATCGTTCGATCCTGACCGCTGCCGGATCGATCCACGACACGGCCTCAGCACCTGACGAAGCCGGTGCACGCCAACCCGTTTCGCGCCATTTCCGCAGAAAGGGGGTGAACACCTGGTACGGGGTGCCGTCGGATTTGGTGATCCGGCCGGGTGACACCAGATACGGTGAGCCGGTCGCCACCAGCGGCACCGAACCCAGTGCCGCGCGCACCCGTTCGTCGCGGCGCCGCCCGAACGGCGCGAAGTCGTCGGATATGTGCACCGACGATGCGCCGATCTCGCCGGCCAGACGGGGGATTTGCTCTTCGGGTCGTCCACGGGTCACCAGCAAACGACCGTCCAGGGCGCTCCGCAGTTGCCGCAGCGCGTCACCGAGGTACTGCAGGCGGCGATCGCCCGAGGACGCCTCCAGGCGCGGATCGAGCACGAAACAGGCGAGCACCTCGCCGTGTTGGGCTGCCGCGGCCAGCGCGGGGTGATCCCCCAAGCGCAGGTCGCGACGAAACCACAACAACGCCGGATTCATATGCGCCTCTAGCGGTTCCGTCGCCAAATGCTGGTGGCCAGGACGGTCGCGAAGGCGCACCACAACGCATACGGCGTCAGTGCCAGGCCGGCCCGCCGGTCGGCCTGAGCCGCCCGCCGTGCCAGATCGGCGCTGCTGGCCGTCAGCACCGCAGTGCCTATCGCCGACGCGCCGAGTTTGTGGAAGCGAAAGAAGAGCCAACTCCATCCGGCGTTGAGAACCAGGTTCAAGCCGAGCGCCGCGACGTAGCTGCGCGCCTTGTCATCTTGTCCCACTGCCCGAAACCGGTCGATGACCACCGCGGAGGTGGCTGCGATGTCGCCGTAGAGCGCAGTCCACACCACCGGGAAGACGGCATTCGGCGGCCGGTACGGCGGCGTACGAAGCCGCGCGTACCAGAGCGGGACGCTTCTCGCGCTGGCGATGCTTCCGGTGCCGGCGGTCGCGGCGACGGCGGCGGTCGTTGCGGCAAGTGTTGAACCTTTCATCGAATGCTCCGTTCGTGTTGGGCGGAATCCGGTTGTTTCTGCAGGCTCTCGGCCTGCACGGGGTAAGTAGGCCACCAAATGCGTTCCCCGATGACGGCGAACAGCGCGGGAATGACCAGTGTGCGGACCACGAACGTGTCGAGCAGGATGCCGAGGCCGACGATGATGCCCAGTTGGGTCAGCACGATCAACGGCAACACCCCGAGCACGCAGAACACCGCGGCCAAAACGACTCCCGCACTTGTGATTACACCGCCAGTGGCCGAGACCGCGCGCAGCATGCCGCCGCGTGCGCCGTGCCGGGCCGCCTCCTCGCGGGCCCGGGTGACCAGAAAGATGGTGTAATCGACGCCGAGAGCGGCCAAGAACAGGAAGGCGAACAACGGCGTGCTGTTGTCCAGTGCCGGGAAGCCGAAGACATGCATGCTGGCCCAGCCGCCCATGCCCAGTGCCGCCAGCGCGCCGAGGATCGTCGCGGCCAGCAGCGTCGGCGGCGCAAGCGCCGAACGCAGCAGCACGTAGAGCACGCCGAGGATTACCGCCAAAATCGCCGGGATCAACACCAGCCGATCATGCGTGGCCGCGTCGCGGACATCAAGACCCTGTGCGTCGGGCCCGCCCACCAGCGCTTCGGGCTCGGCAGACTTGGTCGAATCACGCAGTGCCGCAATGATTGTGAATGCCTGATCGGACGACGGCGGGGCGTCGATCACCACCGACCACTTCGTCAACCCGGACGCCGAGCGGCCCGACTCGGTAGCCGACACAACACCGGGGGTCGCTTCGATGACCTGTAGCACGTGCGCGGGGGTAGGGGCCACGACCAGCGTGGGGTTGGTCAGACCGGCTGGAAAATGCGCCGCCACAACGCCGTAACCGGCCACCGAAT
Source organism: Mycobacterium sp. (assembly GCA_035505695.1). Lineage (GTDB taxonomy): Bacteria > Actinomycetota > Actinomycetes > Mycobacteriales > Mycobacteriaceae > Mycobacterium. Next base: position 17,127 of record DATJQO010000115.1, on the reverse strand, counting down.
CGGCGCGCACCCGGAATTGCTCGGTCTGTGACAACCCGACTCGGGTACCGAGCAGACCGGCGGCAAGGCCGGCGAGAACTGTGATCGCGACCGCTGCCACCAGCGCGGGACGCCGATCCACCCACTCGGCAACCCGTTGCCAGGCGCCGGAGTCCGTGGTTGCGCCGTCCCTGGGGATGAAGGGCCAAAACAATCGCCGGCCGCACACCGCCAGCAGCGGCGGCAGCACCACCAGGACCGACGACGCGGCGATGATCAGCCCGCACCCCGCCAACGCGCCCAGGCTGCGGGTGCTTGGCGTCCGGGCGAGCAGCAAAGTGAGCAACGCCAGCACGACGGTGGCATTGCTCGCGACGATCGCCGGTCCCGCCCTGCGCACCGCCTGGCGTAGCGCATCTCGATGGTTGCGGTGGCGCCCGAGTTCTTGCCGGTAGCGAGAAATCAGCAGCAGCGCATAATTGGTGCCCGCACCGAAAACCAGCACGCTGGTGATCCCGGACGTCGCACCGTCGAAGCTCAACCCGGTCACCGACGACACCGCGGTCCCCAACGCCGCCGCCACCCGATCGGCGAATCCGACCACCAGCAGCGGCACCAGCCACAGCACCGGGGAGCGATAGGTCGCGATCAAAAGCAGCGCCACCACCGCCGCCGTCACCGCCAACAAGGTGACGTTGGCATTGGTGAACGCGTTGGCGATGTCGGCGCCGAACGCCGGCCCACCGGTGACGTGCACCTGCAGATCGGGTGGGAGGCCGGTGTGAGCGGCCTTGCGCAGCGTGACCACCGCGTCGGCCAGGGCCAACCCCGACAGGTCGGCGTCAAGTGAAGCCATTTCGATCGCCGCCTTGCCGTCGCCGGACACCCGTGCCGGCGCCGCGGCGACGGTCACGCCCGGCTCTGCTACCGCCTGCATCCGATCCCGGGCAGCTTGGGCGGCGGCGAGATCGGCTGGCTTCAGCGCCGCGCCATCGATGCGGCTGGCCACCACGATCAACGGCACCCGGTCGCCCCCGGGAAACTGCCGGACCAGGGCGTCGACCTTCGCGGAGTCGGAGTCGACCGGCACCGATAGCGGCGCCTGACCTGCAGCTGCGTTGGCGCCGACGAGCACCATGAAAAGGGTGCCAAGCAGAACCGTGCCCACGGCGAGCAGCCAGGAACGTCGTCCCGTGACAGCAGCGGCCGCGCCATCCCACAACACCAGCCAAGCATTTCAGTTAGTTAACAATTAATCAAATGAAATGCTATGGTGGCGCCATCGGCCTGTTGTTCGCGGCGACGCGATCTATGCGCGCTGGTTTGCGGGAGGAGGCACCATGGAATCGATGGATATGGCCATCATCGATGCGCCGGCCCAAGCCGGCGGAACCGGGACCGCTGCTGCCATGACCGGGGGCCCGATGACGACGCGCAAGCGGCGGCACATCGATGTCTGCCTCGCTGAGCAAGTCAATTATGACGGTGTCAGCACTGGACTTGACCGCTACCTGTTGCCGTACAACGCACTGACCCAGACCAGTCTGAGCGGCATCGACTTGTCCACGACGTTTTTCGGGGCAAACCTTCGATACCCGATCATTATCGGCGCGATGACCGGCGGCGCCGAATTGTCCGGGACGATCAACCGGAATTTGGCGGTGGCCGCTCAACAACTGGGCATCGGTATGATGCTCGGCTCACAGCGGATCATGCTGGACAGTGCATTGGGCGAGCGGGCGGCGTCCAGCTTCACCGTTCGTGAGGTCGCGCCAGACGTGTTGCTATTCGGAAACATCGGTTTGTCTCAGTTGACGAAGGCGAACGTGCCGGATCTTTCCGAGGCGCTCGATCGGGTCGGCGCCGATGCGCTTGCCGTGCATACCAACCCGTTACAAGAAGCGATCCAGCGGGGCGGCGACACCGATTTTTCCGGCTCGCTGGGCCGGCTGCGGGACGTGACGGACGCGCTGGACTTTCCGGTGCTGCTCAAGGAGGTTGGCCACGGCATCGGTGGTGCGGCAGCCGCGGAATTGGGATCCGTCGAAGAGCTGCCGGTGGCCGGAATAGACGTTGCCGGCGCCGGTGGTACGTCATGGTCGCGGGTCGAGCAGTTCGTCCGCTACGGCGAACTGCGTTACCCGCACCTGGCTGATTGGGGCATCCCCACCGCGCGAGCAATCGTGGAAGTGCGTGAGGTACTACCGGAAATCCCGCTGGTGGCTTCCGGTGGCATCCGCACCGGGATGGACGCCGCCAAGGCGATCGCACTCGGCGCCGATGTGGTAGCAATGGCCCGACCACTCCTGCCGGCGGCGATCGAATCCGCCGCTGCCGTGGTTGATTGGCTAGAGCCGTTCATCGAGGAGCTCCGGGTGTGCTTGCACGGCTGTGGCGCCGCTGACCTTTCGGGGTTGCGGGGCATCGGCGTCACACCAATCGGGTAGATAATTGCAGACGTGGCTGTGATTTTGGCGTACGGCTCGCCCGCCCTGGGCCATCTGCTGCCGGTCGGCGCGTTACTGCGGGAGCTCGCCCAGCGCGGTCATGATACGCATATGCGCACGATGTCGGCCGGGGTCGCGACGATGCGCGCCGTCGGCGTAGCAGCCGAGCCCGTCGCCCCGGAAATCGAGGCAATTGCCGGCCAGGACTGGCAGGCTCGAAACGCGTTGGAAATATTGAAGCTATCCCTCGATGTGTTGTGCCGGCGAGCGGCGCTGGAAGTCGAGGACCTGCGGCGCGCGGTGGAGATGATCCGGCCGGATGCGGTGATCGTAGACGCCAACTGCTGGGGCGCGATATCGGCGGCCGAGGCCGGAGACATTCCCTGGCTGGTGTTTTCGCCATTCACCCCCTACCTGCGATCTCGCGGCGTGCCGCCGTTCGGCCCGGGACTGCGGCCCTGGCCGGGCATTGCCGGCGACATCCGTGACGCTTCGGTGCGCCCGATCGTGCGGCATCTCTTCGATCGGCCAATGATCCCGCGCGTCAATGCCGTTCGCGCTGAACTGGGTCTGACGCCGATAGCGTCTGTGGACGACTTCATGCGGCGGGCCCCGCTGCTGCTAGCGGTCGGCGGAGAGCCATTCGAATATCGCCACCCTGATTGGGGCGATGCGGTGCATCACATCGGGGCATGCGTATTCGAGCCGACACAGCAAACCATTCCGGAGTGGATCGAGGCCATCGACCGGCCCGTGGTGCTGGTGAACACGTCCTCTATCAGGCAGCCGGACGCCGCGCTGGGGCGAATCGCGTTGAACGCACTGGCCGACGAGGCGGTTCACGTCGTGGCGACCTTCCCGGCCGGCATACCTGCCGACCTGCCGCGACCGCCGAACGCCACCGTGCGCCGATTCGTGCCCCACAGCGCCGTCCTGGATCGCGCCAGCTGCGCCATCACGCACGGAGGGATGGGAACGACGCTGAAAGCCCTGGACCGCGGCGTGCCCGTGTGCGTCGTGCCCTACGCGCGAGACCAGGCCGAAGTTGCCCGCCGCGTCGAGGTCGCTCACTGCGGTACTCGCCTGACGGCGAAGAAGCTCACCCCGGCACGGCTCAGGGCGAAGGTCGGCCAGGCATTGACGATGGTTGACGGCGCGCGCCGGGTGGCCGCGGGATTCGCCGCGACCGGAGGTGTCGAGCGCGGAGCTGACCTGATCGAGCAGCGGGTGATCGGCTCGGCAGCCCAGCGACGAGTTCGATAGGCCCCGCGCCCGCCGATTTCAGCGCACCGCGCGGCGTCGGACCTTTTCCGCGGCGTTTTTCGCCTCGGTCGTTGACGGTTTGGAGCTTTGCTCAGCCAGGTGGGATTCGAAGGTCGACATGGCGTCGATCATCGCCGTGAAAACGCCGTGTGCAGCAGCCAGATCCCGGTCCGGCAGATCGGCGAGGGCTGAGCGCATTTCAGCACCAAGGGGAGTGAAGAAAGATCGGGCTAACGCCATACCGGGCTTTTCATACCGAATCAGCGTCTTGCGCCGGTCTGCGGGATCGGGTTCGCGCCGCACGTGGCCGGCGTCGATCATGCGGTCCACCAGGTAGGTGATCGCAGCGGGGGACACGTCCATGCGCTGACGCAACTGAGCCGGCGTCAACGGTGTCCCGGCCGTTTCGGCGACCATGATGTGCAGCAATGCGTGGAAGTCGGTGCCGCTGACATCGTTTTGGCGAGCGAAGTAGCGGCCGATCCGGTCCGATTGTGCAGTGAGTGCCCGCATGTCGGCCGACATCAACTTCTCGAGTTCGGCTCGGTCTGGCCGATCAGCAGCTCCGCGCTTGGTCACTTACCCGCATCCTTATCATGAGATACGCCGACCAGCGTATCGGCGACCGCGACTTACGGCCGACGAACCCCAATGGGCGTTTCTCATTTGTGGCCGGGCGGCAGGCGGACACGAGTCATGTGAATGCCTGCCATCAGGCGGGGACTGCGTGCACATGCTAATCCGAATCAGTGGGTATGCCGATTGGCATAAACCCGGTGTCGGCGGTTTATGCCGGTCGGAGCCGGTTGGTGGCCCTTAGCCTACGGCATCATCGGCCCACGTCCGCGGCTGCAACGGTTCATCCGTTGCGCCGGACCAGGGGCTTTGTCGCGCATGTCGCGGCCCGGCGTTCAAACCTTCGGTCGGCCTGACTTCTCGGATCAACCGGTGTTGTCTTTGTGAAATCCCTTGTGGAACATGCCTGTTGCGATTCAGCAGTGCGATGGAACAGCTACCTGCGTCGTACCCTTGCGTGCCGTGGCGGTGATGTCACGCGCAATTCCGCCGAACACCAGGTCCCGATAGGGTGCCGACGCGCTCCAGAAGAGCTGTCCAGTCAACCCGTACGGCTGGAACAGTGTGCGCTGACGATACCGGGAGCCGTTCTCCTCGGCGCTCACCGAGAACTCGAGCCACAGCCGCCCCGGCAGCGGAATGTCGGCACGCAACCGCAGCAGCAGCGGCGGATCGATGCGCTCCACCCGCCACCAGTCCAGCGCCTCACCGTCGTGCAACTGGCGCTCGTCGGCTCGATGGCGTCGCGGTCGAACGGCGCTGAGCAGGCCGTGGACCCATCCGCGCAGCGGCCATTCCAATGGAAACGCCGACCAATTCCGTTCCGACACCGCGGCTTCGATGGCACGCCACAGCGTGGCGGGATCGGTGCTGCTGCGGCGTTCGCGGACATCCTCGTACAGTGAGCCACCCGCCCATTGCGGGTCGGTGGGCAGCGGCTGCGACGAAGCGCCATTCGTGTCGGCACGCGACCACCGGGTGCGTAGATCTCGTTCGCGCAGATGCGCCAACGCGAGTTCGACCGCCTCCTCATAGTGCGTGAGTCCACCGTCGGGATCGGGGATGTACCGGGCGATGTCGCGCTCGGCGCACACCATGTCGTTTTCCAGCGATTTGATCAGCGAGGCAGCCAGCTGGCGAGGAATCGGAGTGACCAAGTCGACCCAGGGCGCCGATAGCCGCGGACTCAATATCGGCACCGGCACTGCCAACCGCCTGGGCAAGCCCGCCACCGCGGAATACTTGCGGATCATTTCCGTGTAAGTGAATCGGTCGGGACCACCGATGTCGAACGGCCGGTTGACCTCGGCGGGCAGCTCCGCTGACTTGATCAGGTAATGCAGCACATCACGCACGGCGATGGGTTGCACACAGGTGCGCAGCCAGCGCGGAGTGACCATGAGCGGCAGGCGATCGGTGAGATAGCGCAGCATTTCGAAGCTGGCCGACCCCGCTCCGATGATCGCGGCCGCCCGCAACTCGACGGTGGGCACACTCGACTCGCGCAGCAGCCGGCCCACTTCGGCGCGTGAAGCCAGGTGATCGGAGAGCTGCTGTCCCTCGGGGATGATGCCGCCGACATAGACGATGCGGGACAAGCCCGCCTGGGCGGCGCATTCGGCAACGATGCGGGCGGCGCGTTCGTCGAGGTCCACGAAATCGGACGACATCAGCGAATGGACCAGGTAGTACAGCACCTGCTGACCCTCGAGTGCGCCCCGCACGTTGTCGGCGTCGACGACGTCGCCTTCGACGACGTCGACTTGCGAGCGCCAGGGCACGTTGTCGAGCTTCGCCGGGTTTCGTGCCATCACCCGCACGGAGTGCCCGCTTGCCAGCAGCTGCGGAATCAGCCGGGTGCCCAGATAGCCGGTGGCGCCGAATACGACACAGCGCATGGATTCACTCCTTCGGGTTGTCGTCGGGAGACGCGGTGTGAGCGGGATGGCCTACCGTGCGCCGGCGCTGTTTTAGTCCCGCTTCGTAGACGTGGCGTTCACCGTCGGTGAGGCGGCTTCGCACCAGTCGTTCGATTTCCTGAAAGCAGCGGTAGTAGCCGTCGTCGTAGTCCTCGACGACCTGAAAGCTCCATCGACCCGGTAACACGTTTCGGCCGATCAGTTCGCGACTGATGTGTTGCGCCAAATCGTCGTGCCCGATTTCACCCAACTGCTCGACCGCTGCGTCGAGTTGCAGGTCGGCGCGGCCGGTGAGCTGGTGAAAGGAGTACAGGTGCCCCCGGGCGCGCTCGATGGTTTCCAGCGCCTCGGTGACTTTGCCCACCGCCGCTACGACGGCATCGCTGTGCGTCATCGACTTCCTCACCGCCCTTTAGGTGCGCGTCGCTGGGATCAACCGTTTAAATTACTTAATAGTTAAGATACTAGACTGATTGGGCCAGCGCCACTCGGGGCCGGCGTGAGTCATTGCCGGCCGATGCGTTTGATCGCGCAGCCGCTGGGTGGTGCCGGATCACGGTTCAAAGCGGCCTGATGTTTTTCTTGGCAGCCCGGTGCAGCTGGATCATCCGCGCGGCACCCACCAGTACGGTGGTGGTCGCGCCGGCGACTGCAGCCAACAGATAACCCACGCCCACCGGCAAGCTCCAGTCCAAAACGAGGAAGTGCACAGCGATGGATTCGGTGTTCTGCGCGACGAAGATAAGCAAGACGATCAAGATCACCAGGCCCACGACAAGTGCCCACCACGCCGCCGCCAGCCGCGTGAACGATGAACGGGAAGTCCGTGCGGTCACCACGGTGGTGGCTCCCGACGGCGACTCGGACGGAATCGGCGGCTCAGTGCTCATGCTGGTGACTAGCCCTTAATGCGGTCAGCCAAACGCGGTTCCGGTGACGTTTGAACAGCGGGCCCGCGGGTATCTGGGTCGCGATGAGGTTCATGGCGGCGCTGCGTGGCGTGCGGAGCGGTCAGCGGAAAGTGGTGCGCCTGCAGCGGCGCTTGTGGCTTGCGGAGTTGGCGCTTTGGCCCACCGCAATCGTGGGCGTTCCGGCGAAGATCCAGTGGCCGGCAAGCCGACACCGTTACCGCCACGCCGGCACCGGTCGGCGCACCGGAGTCTCCCGCTACGGGGCCGCCGCTACCCGGCGCAGATGCCGTGCCGTGAAGACACCCCACGAGGTGGCGGCCGCGATGAATGCCAGTGCCTGTGCAGCACCGGTGCGGCCGGCCGGGTAGAGCACTCCGGCGACATAGCGGTCAATGAAGCCCGTCGACGGCAAAGGAGCCATGTCCGCGCGGCGGCGTGCCCACGATTCCAGGGATGTCAACGGGCAGGGCAACTCGAGTGCGACGACGGCGACCCCCCAGGTGACCATGGGAACGTGCAGCACCATGGTGCGCGGCCAGCGCAGCGCGAGGAACCCGCCGACCGGCAGGTACACGAGGTAGCCGAAGTGGGCGGCGACGGTGGCTGCCACGGCGGCGAAATACACATGCTTCATGGGCGCGGCCATTCACACCAGACCGGCACGCACCTGATACCGGCGTTCGGCGTAGGCGAGGTCATCGCGCCACAGCCGGGCGGCCGCGTAGCGCATCAACGGTGAGATCAGCGGCGCCGCCCGAGATGCCCGCTTGAACCCGGGACGGTCCGAATGCGCGAAAGTGGCTTCCAGCACGGCGGTCCGTGGACGCCCGGCGGCGTCGAAACCGATTGGCGTGGCGTGGGTTTCGACGGTGCTGCCGGATCCCTCGCCGTCCACGATGCGCATCACGATGGTGCGCGCCTCCGGGCAGGTGAACTCCGCGATGACGGGCACGCCGAAGCGGCCGATCCGAAACGTCACCGCAACCAGGAAGTGGTCGGCTTGATCGGACGGCGTGGTCAGCACTTCCAGCCGGGTGAACGAGTACGGGTGCAACCATGCGCCGTGCCAGGGATCGAGCCGGTTGGCGATGATGTCGGTCGGCTCGCACCTGCCCACCATGCGGGTGACGGTAGCCAATGTGTCACCAGTCGGCCGGGCCGGGATCGCCGGCTTGTCCGACGGTTCCTCGCCGCCGGCCTTGTCCAGCCGCACCCACACCAGCGTGCCGTCGTCGTGGCTGGGCAACGGACTCCAGCCCAATTGCCGCTGCGTGCCGTCCAGGGCCAGTCCGTGCCACCGGCACACCAGCGCGTCGTCCTGCACGGCGCCGGTAGCCAGGTCGGCACCCAGGTGGGGGCAACTGCGCGGACCGACACGAAGCCGGCGTTGACGGTCCCGCCAAGCGACCACCTCGACCCCGGCCACCTGTGCGCCCAACGGCCGGCCGCAACGCACGTCGCTGCTGGCGGCGAACACATACCAGTTGCCGGTGGGTTTGAGCTGGGACCGTTGGAACGCGGCTTCGATGATGGCGGGGTCGGCTTCCCGATACGTCGGACGCTGCTCGGCCCACGACATGCGTGGAAGGAGCTGCAGCGGTGAATCTTTGGGCCAGTGGCTAGGCCTAAACTGTCGGAGCTGTTCGCGGAGGTTCATGGTCGACTGGCTCTTTCACGGGTAGCAAGCCATCGCAGCAATCGCGAGCGGCCTCGGGTGGGGACGGTGTGCAGCGGGTGCCCGGCCAACCCCCATGATCTCAACAAATGATTGGCGGCGCACCAGCCGGTGGTCGCGGCGCGCTCCATGAGTGCCACCGGCAAGTCGATGCGGATCGCGTCACCGGCGAGCAGCAGACCGGGATGGGGGGTGACCACTTGGGGTCGGTGCTGGTGAGACCCGGGCGCGAAAAGCGGGCAGTCGCTGCGTTGCAGCGACCGCTCACAGACGACCTGCACCGCGTGTGTTTCCGGATATATCCGGTGCAGCTGGCGCATCGCAGCCGCGCCGGAGGGCTCAGAGTCGAGGGCATAGCAGTGCAGTTCGACGACGGAACCACGGTGAACGCGCGCCCACTCGCCGGCTTCCCGCTCGTAGCGCTCCAGCACACTGATATTGTCCAGCGGCTTGTGGCCGGCGGTACCCAGAAATGCCGGCCGATCAGCGGCGACGGGGCGGTCCAGCCATAACCGGTGCACCGCGAACGGCGGGGCGACGCGCATCTGCGCTATCTGGGTGCGCCACGCCTGGCCGCCGAGGCCGGTCGACGCGGCGACGATCCGCTGCAGGCCGGCGACGTCGGTGGCCAGCACGACGGCGTCAGCGTCGAGCTGGTCGCCGGCATCGGTGTGCACTGAAAACCGTGCGTCCGAATTCGTCTCGATGCGCACGGCGCAGGTTTCCAGACGAAACCGCACGCCGCGGTCTTCGAGGACGCACTGCAGCGGCTGCCAGAGTGCGCGGTCGTAATTGGCGGTGGGAACGTCGAAGATGAGTCCTTCGCTGGAGCCCAGGAAGTAGATGTGGAACATGGTCGCCAGCTCGGCCGCGGAAAGCTCTGACGGGTCGGCGAAGAAGCTGCGCGAAAACACCTCGAAGGCCAGGTGCCGGGCGGCTTCGGGAAACCGGATGTTGGTCAAAAAGGTTGCGGCGTCGACATTGTCGAGCCGCTGGTAGATCTCGGGCACCGACACCGCGGCCAGTGGCGCGGCAGCGCGCGCGTCGATGTGCAGGAAGTCGGTGAGCCGAAATGTCGGGCTGCGTGCCGCGAACGCCACCGCATTGAGCGGCGGGGTGCGTGGCAGCCCGCGAAAGCTGTCGCGCCGCCCCGCGCCGTCGATGAGCGGATAGTCGTCGACGGGCGTGAGCATCCGCAGTTGCGGATCGATTCGCGCGAGCAGGGCCCGAAGGTTGTAGTACTGCCGGAAGAATGCGTGGAAGCCGCGATTCATCGCTATGGGAGCGCGCTTTGCCCCGTCGTGGTGTTCGGTCCAGCCGCCTACCCGCCCGCCGAGGTAATGCTCCCGCTCGATCACCTCGACCGCGACGCCGCGTTCGGCCAGCCCGGCGGCGGCGGCCAGCCCGGCGATGCCACCGCCCACGATGACCGCGCGCGGCCGCGACGGCAGCGTACGGGCATCCGGCAAGCCCGTTGCTGCAGCGAAGGTCCGGCGCCGGCGATCAGTCATGCGGCGCATCCGCCAAGAAGGTGTGCACGATGTTGGCTTCCCAGCCGGGCATCGTTTCGCTGTACACCGCGCAGAAGCCGGCGTCGGCAAGGCGTGCCCGGAACCGGGCCGCGCCGTCGAACGCCAGCACGCTGCGCCACAGGTAGCGATACAGCGCGGCGTCACGGGTGCGCCACCATCCGGCCGGGATGATGATGCCCCAGCACACGGCGTGCCAGACAAGGACGGCCGCACGCGAGTCACGGACCGAATATTCGTGCACTGCCAAGGTGCTACCCGGGCGCAGCAACGCGCGGAATTCCCGCAACTGACAGTCCGGGTCGGCGAGGTTGCGGATCAGGAAGGCGGCCAGGATGCCGTCGAACGGTCCGGTGACGCCGTGCTCGGCCAGCCGCTCGACGGGTGTGTGCACGAAACGCACCGATGGGGGCCACTGCTTGGCAAGTGCCGTGTCAAGCATTCCGCGCGAGTCGTCCACCGCGACGATGTCGGCTTCCGGTGCGACGGTGAGTAGCGCGGCCGTCGACGCGCCGGTGCCGCATCCGGCATCGAGTAGCCGCAATCCCTTGCCGCCATTGGGGATTCGCATACGGCGGGCGGACAGGAGCAGCTGCGCGTGGTAGCCCGGGCTGGCGCCCACCAACCGGTCGTATGCCGCGGCGCCCGCGTCGAAGGCGGCTGACAACTCGCTGGGGGTGGGGCCGGTCTCACCGACGCGCACGTTGCCGTTCCCAGAGCAGCAGCACCGCGGTGGCCAGAGCGAAGCCGAACAGGAAATCTTCGATCGGGATGTCGAACGGGAAGCGCAGCCCGGTGATCTGGCGCGGGTCGTAGCTGACGATGGGAGAGCTCAGCTTGGTCAGCCAGCCGTCGACCGGGATCTGGAATCCGAGCACGATCAGCATCGACAACCAGTAGGCCGGCCGCCGGAAAAGCCCGGTGTGCAGCACCGCCAATTCCATTGCGCAGACCACCAATACCGCCACCGCCGCCGGCACGGTGTAACCGAGACCGGTCATCGGCGGTGGACCTTGTCCACGATGTTGCTCACGGCGTTGTAGGTCAGCAGCGCGCATATCGGGATGACGAGGAAGAACAGCACTTCTTCGATCGGCACCCGAAACGGGATGCTCACACCGGTGATGTAGGCGCTGTTGTAGGTCCACACGTGCGCGGCGACAGCTATCTCGTCCCAGATCAGGAATAGCGCGGCGACCGGGATGACCGCCCTGATCAGCCGTCGCGGTTGGCGGTAGACGCCGCGGCCGAACATCTCCAGGGGCGCGGTGATCGCCAGACATGCGGCCAGGACCAACAGATATTGCCACCGATCGCTCATGCGGCCCCCGGAGGATCAGACACACCCGCGCTATTGCGCGCCCGCCACGACCGTATCAGCCCAAGGCCGGCGACCTGCAGCCGTCGGGCTTTGCCGACGGTGGCCCGGTGACCGAACACCGCGAAATCGCTGTCTTCAATGCAGTCCAGGATTTCCGAGTACAGCGCCGCGGCGGCTGCCACGCATGGTCGTGAGCGGGGGGCCAGCAGGGGGGTGCCAGCTGCGGCGAAACGGTAAGTGCGGCGGGTGATTTCATGCTGAGCCGCCAGGGCGTGGCGGACCCGTGGATCGGTGCGGCGGTGCAGGTGACACCACATCAGCAGCTCGCGGTCGACGCCGTGCGCAGCGAGTTCGTCGGCCGGCAGGTACACCCGTCCGCGCAGCAGGTCTTCGTCGACATCGCGCAGGAAATTCGTGAGCTGAAAAGCCCTGCCCAGGGCGGCGGCATACGGTGCGGCCTGCTCGACGGCCGTCACGGTGCCCAATATCGGAAGCACTTGCAGCCCAATCGCTTCCGCGGAGCCACGCATGTAGACGTTAAGCGCCTGCCGGTCGGGATAGTCGGTGATCGTGAGGTCCATCCGCATGGAGGCGAGAAAGTCATCGAACAACTCGGCACCGATCCGGTAGCGGCGGGCGGTGTGGGTGACCGCGGTGAGCACGGGATCGTCGAGACGATCCGTGCCGGAGAAGAAGCGGTCGGCCAGTTGCTGTAGCCGCATGGCGCGAACGTCGGTGCCTACCCGGGGATCAAGGTCATCAAGGATGTCGTCGGCGTAGCGCGCGAACCCGTAGAGGGCGTGCACGGGCGGGCGTTGGTCGGGTGCCAGCAGCCGGGTCGCCAGGAAGAAGGTACGACCGTGCGCCGCGTTGAGTTCGCGGCAGCGGCGATACCCTTCCCGCAGACGCGGATCATCGATTCCCGCCGCGTCCAACTCGCTGCGGATCATGTCAACCGGGCTTTCATGTCGACGTGCGTCGGCATCGGGCTGGTGCGGCCGGCGCCGGGGCCGGTGACACGGTCGGCGGCCAGCCGCCCGGAGATCAGTGTCGTCGGGACACCGACGCCGGGCACCGTCGACGAGCCGGCGAGCACCGCGTTGTCGATGCCGCGCACCATGTTGGCCGGCCGGAATGGACCCGTCTGGCCGAAGGTGTGGGCCACCGCGAAGGGGCTGCCCGCGGCCATGCCCTGACGGGCCCAGTCCGCGGGCGTGACGACGTCCAACACCGTTGCATTATCCCGCAATTCGGGCAACAAGCGGTCGGCGACGTGGTCGATGAGCGTGTCGACGTATGCAGTCCCGACGCTGCCCCAGTCGATGCCACCACGCTTCAGGTTTGGTGCCGGCGCAAGGACGTACAGCAGATCACGTCCGTCGGGCGCCAGCGCCGGATCGCTGGCCGTCGGGCGGGTGACCAGCAGGGACGGATCCTGCATCAGTCGTCCGTCGCGGATGATGTCGGTGAAGGTCTGGTCCCACGCCTCACCGAACAGGATTGTGTGATGGGCTGTTTCGGACGCAACAGTGCGACACCCCAGGTGAGCGACGACGGCCGAGGGTGACGCACGCAACGGCACGGCGCGACGCGGTGTGCGCCCAAGCAAGGCATAGGTGTGCGGCAGTTCGGTGGTCAACACCACCGCGTCGCAGGCAATGCGCTCGGAACGGTTCGTCCGCACGGCACTGACCCGCCCGCCGATGCGTTCCAGTTCGGTGACAGTCGCGTTGTAGCAGAATCGGACACCCGCGTCGACGGCCGCGCCGGCCAGCGCGTCGGGCAGCGCGCGTACGCCGCCGCGCGGGAAGACCACGCCGGCGATGGTGTCCATGTAGGCGATGACCGCGTAGACCGCCAGCGCATCTCGCGGCGCCACACCGGCGTACAGGGATTGGAACGTGAAGACCCGCTGCAGCCGCGGGTCGCTGATGTAGCGCCCGACCATCCGCTCCCAGCGGCGGAATCCGCCGATCGCGGCAAGCCGTGCCAAGTGCGGTGTGAGCAGCGACAGGGGGGAATCGAAGTTGGCGGCGATGAACCCGTCGAATTCGATTCGATACAACTGCGTCAGCCAGTCCCGCAGCCGCCGGTAGCCCGCTGCCTGCCCGAAGCCAGCGAACTCTTCCACGGCAGCGGTCATGCGCTCCGCATCGGTATGCACCTCGAGCGCACTGCCGTCGGCGAACAGGGCGCGGTAGGCCGGGTCGACCGGCAGCAGCTCCAGCCGGTCGGCTCGGGTTTGCCCGACGGCCGCGAACGTTTCGTCGATGATGTCCGGCATCGTGAGCACCGTCGGTCCGGTGTCGACCCGGTACCCCTCGACGTCAAGCCGGCCGGCGCGCCCGCCCGGCCACGCCTGGCGCTCGACCACCGTGACGGCGCGTCCCCGACCGGCCAGGTGCAACGCCGCGGAAAGGCCCGCCAGACCGGCGCCGACGACCACGACATGATCGCTGGGTCCCGTGATGGTCCGCATATCAACATGCTCCCTAAGTCTTGACGCTCATTGGGCGCGGTCCGTGCAGGCGGCTGCCATTTCGGCCAGCGCGGTCCGGACGGGCTCGTCGATCGCCGTCTCGCTCAAGCAGTCGCGGGCCGCCGCGACACGATCGCTGATCATCTCTTCTATCAGCTGCACCGCCCCCGTCGCCAGTATCAGGGCTTTGCAGCGCTCAATGGCATCCTCTTCGAGGACTTCGCTGTTCATCAGTTCGCAGAGTTCGGCCCGCGTCCGCGGATCGGCCAGGTGGTGGGCGCTCACCACGAGGCTGGTTGCCTTGCGTTCGAGCAGATCCCCGGCGCACGGCTTGCCGGTGGTCGCCGGCGAGCCAAAGACGCCCAGTACGTCGTCGCGAAGCTGAAATGCCTCGCCGACGGCCGCTCCGTAGCGGCCCAGCTGTGACAATGTCCGACTGTCGCAATCGGCCATGGCCGCACCGATTTCCAGCGGTCGGCGCACCGTGTAGTTGCCGGACTTGCGTCGCGCCACGTCCAGTACCGCTTCCAGCGCCGGCATGTGTCGCGCATCGCTGGTCAGGTCCGCGAACTGACCGACGGCCAGTTCGGTGCGCATCGCATCGTAGCGGGGCCAGGCCTGCTGCAGACGGCGAGGCTCGACGCCGCTTTCGCGGAGCATCTGCTCGGCCCAGATCAGGCAGAGGTCGCCGAGCAGAATGGCGGATGATTCACCGAACCGTTGTGACGAGCCGGATAACCCGCGATCGCGGTGCCATCGGGCGAATTGAAGGTGCGCCGACGGGCGGCCGCGTCGCTCGGTGGAACCGTCCATGACGTCGTCTTGCAGGAGGGCAAAAGCATGGAGCAACTCAAAGCTGGCCGCCGCCCGCAACGCCGCCTCGCTGGGCGCGGCACCGCAGAGCCAGCCTAGATACACGAACGTCGACCGCACGCATTTACCGCCCGACACAAACTTCGCCAAGATGTCCCCGGTAGCGTCGATACGCGTTCCATCCAACTCGCCGGTGAGGCGCGCCGCGACGAACTCGCCCACCTCGGCGAGCAAGGCGCGCCGCACGGTCGCTCGCCAAACGTCGAAGTCGTCGATGCCTGCCCAGCGCGTCGCCGGTGCCAGCGACTCTGCGGCGAGCTTGAGCGACAAAGCACACATACTGACCACGCGCTCCCTCCTGGACGGCTTGGCGTCGCCAGTTCTGACCGGCCGCATACCCGCTGGTCGGGTGCACAAAACAGACGCCGGCCCTCACTGTCTGACCCCTGCACAACCATCTAGCTTCAATAATTTAAACTTTAAGATACTGAAGGTGATGGTGTTTGGCCAGCCGAAGGGGCTCGGAGTTGAGGATCTCGAGGCCGGCCTCACGCGGCTCCGCTGCAGCTGCCCACCTGTCTCCGGCGAGCGTTTCAGCAAATTAAACGTTAAGCAACTTAAATGATGGCCCGTTGCGAGATATGCTGCACAGCGTTATGGACGCTGACGAGCAGCCCTCCGGCCGCCACGCGCTGGAGTCGCTGATCTGGGCCGATCTGCGGGAGATATCAACCGAGTCCGACCAGATCGGCCGCCTGTTCGCGCTGTCGCATAGTTTGCGGCCCAACGACTTTCGGGCCTTGCTTTACATCATGGTTGCCGAAACGGCGGGACGGCCGATGACTTCGGGTGACCTCAGCCACCGGATGGGCCTTACCGGTTCAGCGATCACCTACCTGGTGGATCGCCTGATCGATTCCGGCCACATTCGCCGTGAGTCCCATCCAGGCGATCGACGTAAAGTCATCTTGCGTCATGGAGAATCCGGTGTGGCGACGGCCCGGTCGTTCTTCGGTCCGCTGGGTGCCCACGCCAGTGTCGCCCTCGCCGAGCTACCAGATACGGAACTAATCGCCGCGCACCGCGTGCTGGCCGCCCTGATTGCAGCGATGCAGCGTTTCCAGAGCGAATTGGACGGTGTCGAGCACTGATCGCTGCTGTGCAGGCCGCGAAAACCAGCAGACCCGAATGCTTCTCAACAAATCCCGGTTCCCGCGGCCAGCGGCGCTAGGATGCGGCGGCTCGCATGGCGTGCCGGTCACGTTGACGATTGCGCAGCAGGTCGGACAGGAACTGGCGGCGGGCTGCAACGATGTCCTCGATGACCTGAAGGGCTTCGGGCACCGATCCGACGACAGGCAAGCCATTGTCGGTCACGATGCGCAGCAGTGGGCGCATCGCCTCGCCGGCGACCACGCTGCAGTGCACCCGGCTGTGCTGCAGCTCGCGGTTGAGCACCAGTACTGCGCGAAAACCCTCGACACTCAGAAAGCTCAGGTCGCACAGGTCGAGGACCAACGGGGTCTTCAGCCGAGCGAAACGACGGATCCCTTGAGTTACGTCTTCTGCATTCGACGCGTCGATTTCCCCCTCGACGCGCAACAGTGTGCCCAGGCTGCGGGCACAAACATATAGTTGCGCCCCAGCGAAGTCAGCCATGTAGCGACAGCGGGCCGGCTGGCGTTGGTCCGCTGAAGCTACGGAATAAAAAGTAGTCATGTGATTACGCCCATCGACGTGGTGAGACGGAGTGACCGGTGTGCTAGACAGCGCTCCGGAAAAGACTTAGCTGTGAACTCAACCTGACAACAGCCTACGCCGACGTCGTCGTGTGGCGCCGGTGAGCGACGCTCACGGCGCGGGTCGGAGCAAGCCTTCGCTTTCCGGCTGCCCCGTATTCCCGGCTTCGTCGCTTTCCGGTACCGGTGGATGGCCTCCGCCGGAAGCGTTTTGGGCTGGTTTGGCGGGGCTGCGCTGGGGTATGCGGCTGGAAATAACACAATGCGAAAAACTCCGCGCCGGACGTGATGGGTGGTGCGGCACGATGAAAACCCTCGGCTTCCGGTATTGCCGGTTAGCGGTCGCGGTCGCGTTAGCCGCGGTGACCGCCGCGGCCGGGCAGGCTCGAGCCAACCCGAATACCGTGTGTTTCCCGGCATGGAAATCCGTCAAGGCAGTGCGGTGTGCATGGTCGGCTTGGTGGAGCCGCGGTTGC
>DATJQO010000114.1:0-3563 GCA_035505695.1 Mycobacterium sp. | reverse complement strand
TTTCAGAACCTTCATCATCTTCCTCCTTCACGTACGCGGCACGACATGGAGGACAGCCCCGCCTGCATCGAGGCGATCAACCAGAACAGCGCGTCGAGGCCTGCGAAGTAAGGGCTGTTCTTGCTACCAAGCGTGCCAACCTAGTGGCCCAACCGCCACCGCCACCTACATTCCTGAGGCAGAATCGCTCGCCCGCAAGGTCGAGACAATGACCACCGCCGCCATGGCGACTTATGCATGCGACCAAATCGACCAGTTATGAACAGAACTGGAGGCTACCGGTCGCCCGGTGGCTCACTTGGCCGCCGAGATCGGTGTGGGTGAACAACTGCTGGGGCGCTGGGTGCGCCTCCAACGCCAAGTGGTTTCGGCTGGGGATACTGGCGCGGTGCTAGATGCTGATGAACGCGCAGAGTTAGAGCGTCTCGCCGTGAGAACGCCGAATTACGTTTAGACCGCGAGTTTTTGAAAAAGCCGCAGCCTTCTTCATCTCCGAACACAACCGGTAGAAGCCTAGTGGGTCATCGAGGCGGAGAAGGCTACCTATAGCATCAAGCGGATGTGTGGGCTGCTGGAAGTGTCCCGCTCGGGCTACTACAAATGGCGTAAATCCCGTGACAGCGGACCCACCCCGGCCCAGCGGCGCCGCGCCGACCGCGCCGGTTCGCGCCGGTCACCGCGGTGGTCGACCTGGACGCCGCGGTACCCAAAGACCTGGTGAGGCGCCAGGGCTCTGCTCAAGCAGCACCCTGACATCGTGTCGTGGACGGATTTTATGCACAAGCGCAACGCTCGCTCCGTCGGATAGGTACCTACGGCCGACGCAAGACAGCTGGCCAGGGCGACGGTCACATGGCGTACGGGCCACACTGACGGCCGGTTGCCAGTTTCTCGTCGGTGCGGCTGCGGTGCGCTAGGGGGTTCGAGCCCACGCCGCGACAACAATTACAAGTAATCGCTTAACTACGGTGTTGTTTTTGCGCAGCTAGTTTTGTTCTCGACCCCCTGACCACTGCCCGAAATTGGGACGAGCCTCCGGCTTCGGCTACGTTTCGCCAAGCGAAATGAAAGGGGCACTGCGTCAACCCTTTCCGCGCACGCTTTGCGCGTGAATGCGTTAGCAACGCAAAGGGTTTGAACGAAAATCTCAGCGTAACGTGGTACGCGGCGAGGCTACAACGACGGCTGCCGGCGTGACCGCTGCAAGGATGCGCAGCATCTGTATCAGCGAAGGTACCCGGGAACGGTGCTCCCTCGGCCCGTTCCGAGATGTGGGCAATTCGCCCACGTCTGAAGCTCACTCCCCGGTCCCGTCGAGGCGGCTGCTAAGGAGATTGGCAGCCCAGCCGCCCAGGCGCGCTTGGCCTGCCCCAGATGGCGTTGGCGTTGCGTTGGCCAGAACCTTGGACAACCCGAAGGCAGTGAGTGAGTCAGCAGCCGGCGGCGGCGAAGGTGCTGGCCTCAATGCTCGAAAAGCTGCATCGGGTGTCAGCACGGTCGTCGCGGTGGCTTGACGACGCTTCGGACGATGACAGGTAAAAGGGCGGCGCCTAATGGCCCAATCATGCGGCCAAGTACCAAACAGCCATGGCCATGACCGTGACCGCCGATGGATCGCGCGCAACGCACAACTTCTACGACATGCGGCGCGGTAGCGGCCAAGTTATAGTCCTGCCAGCGTGTCTCTCGCCACCCAAGCCAGAGTTACCCGCAGGCGTGAATAAGACGTCAACTCGCGGGTATACCTGAGATCTCAGACCCGATCGCGGGGTTGTTCGGCTAGAGAGCGTAGACAGTCGCAGAGCTGCGACTGATCCGGCGAACGTGGTCATTAGTGCGTTGCATGGAGCGGTGATGAGTGTGGTGTTGATAGGGCCAATGAGCCGGTGTGTTAATTGCAATCGCATTCCGCCGGAGGGTCGGCGTTGGCCGCATGTCGCCGCCCGGAGGCGACTGGTTCTGCAGCCTGGACTGTTTGTACGGGCTGCATCCCGAGTTGCAGGAAGGCTACCGCTGAGTCGGCTACTGTTACCCGGCCCCTCGACACCGGAGAGCACTCGCAGCAGATCAACGTCCCAACATCTGGGGCATGGCCAGGGCCGACCGCACGGGCCATTGCCATGCGGCGTGGCCCCGGCCACGCCGGATGCCGACCTAACCGCGTGCCGTCGTTAGGTCTGCAATTCTGTCAGTCGAGCCGGTCGACCTCCTGTCCGTACTCTTGCATCAGTTGGCCGAGCGACTCATCGACGTAGGCATCGACGGTAACCAGGTCGTCCACGAACAGCCTGGTGCGGGCCATCATCTGCCGAAATTCCTTGCTGCGCCGGACACTGTCGATCTGCTGCTCCGTGCCGCGCGCCAAGATGAAGCCGCCCAGGCGTGCGTGCGGCCCGAGTACTGCGACGTCGAAGTTTTGGATGCGACCGTCCCTCTGGAGGCCACTCCAATACTCCATCACGTCGTTGTATGTCTTGAGGGCGGCCTTCTCACGCCCGCGCACTACTTCTCCCCAACCTATCAACATTGCTGCTTCCGCCACGGCCCTTCTCCTTTCGGGGTGCCCCCTAGTCGTTCATTGTTCTGGTTCACTGCATTGGTCCGCAGCCGTTTCGCAAGTTATCGGAGAAATATCTAAGGTCCGCAGCATCGCTAATTAGTCTGCCGTACAAATGTTTTCGACACATTGTTCTCTTAGGACGACACCTGCCTCAACGGCATCTATGACAACGGCGACAGTCACTCGAATCTCGCTTCCGAACAAAGAGAGAACCACCAGCGGGACGGCGAGCTTACTGGCGCCCTCTCGCGTGCCTGCACGGCGCGGTGCCACCGGCCGATAGCTGGCTCGCTGCTCAAACGGTGCTGTGAGGGCATATCTGGAAGCGCCGGTTCATCAGGCCAGCGAGCGCGTACCTGGGCGTGGAGAGTCGGCCACTTAGGACCCGTGGCCAACCACGACGAGATTGTTACTGGGGTGCGAGTCCCTCCGCCTGCACTGATTTGGCATCGCATCCGCGCAGGCGTCACACGAGTGCGTCAAACCCTTTTCGCCGGGTACATGGAATGCACGGGACTAAAAAGGAGACGCCATGACCACCGGACACCAGTCACCGTCACCGGGAGAGGACGCTATCACCGCAAAAGATGTGGAGTTCGCCGAGCGCAGAGCCGCAGCGGCTCGCGAACGTCCGGCACGCGCCGGACTCGCTGCAGCGCAAAGCTTCGAGGAATCCGCGGCCCGACATGAGCGGGTCGCGAAGATACAAGACTGGACCGTCGAACAAGGCGTGCCTCACACCGACGTGCACCGCAAGTCAGCAATCCGCCATCGCGAGGCTGCCGCCGAAGATCGCAAGCTGGCCCAGCTGAAGCGGAAAGAGTCCGAAGCCGACCTATCTCCCGACGTCGACCGCTACTAGTGGTCTGTCTCAGCTGTCCGCGAATCGGGCGCGAACCTCCGGCGGCGGCACTGGACAGGTCTCGTATTTACCGAATAGGCGATAGCGGATATCGGCGAAATGGTCATAGAGCCAGTCGCGGATAGGAGCAGGGATGATGCG
>DATJQO010000113.1:0-3737 GCA_035505695.1 Mycobacterium sp. | reverse complement strand
CGGCCAGCACATCGCTATCCGCGACGGCAAAGCGGTCATCACCGACACCGCCGCCTGACCCTAAACCCAACGGGCACAACATGACCCGGCTACGCCGGGTGCCTTCGGCCTGCCTACTCACCATCCGATTTTCGGGTCAGAACCATCGTCGTGCCTCCCGAATGGAGACTAAGTGGTCCCGCTCGTAAATTCGTCGGGGGTCGCGTTCAAGCGGCGCGGGGCTGGATGGGGTTGTGCTCGCGTTGATGGTGGTCGAGCCTGGTCAGCAGTTCGTCGAGGTCGGTGGTGGTGAATTTCGACTTGAATGGTCGTGCGGTCTGGTTGTAGCTGGCCTCGAAGGCGTTCAGGCGGTCTATGATGGCGTCGAGGTCGGTGAAATCGTTGGGCGAGAGCGCTTTTCGCTGAACGATGGAGAAGTAGATCTCGATCTGATTGAGCCAAGACGCATGCACCGGGGTGTGCACCATGATCGCGTTGGGGAACTGGGTGGCGAGCCGGTCGACAGCGGCTTGGCCACGGTGGGAGGAGCCGTTGTCCACGACCCAGAACACCTGCTTGGCGGAGGCGTAAGGTTCGGTGGTCATCACCTGAGTGACGAGGCGGGCAAACGGATCGATGCCGGTGGTGGCCTCGCAGCGGCCCAAAACATACGCGCGGTGCACGTCGTAGGCGGCCAGGTAAGCCAGCGCGCCGCCACGGTCGTAGTCGTGGTTGACCCGCATCGTCCGCGCCACCCCGGGTGGGAGCGTGGGATGGCAGCGGCAGCGGGCCTGCACGGAGGTCTTCTCGTCGGCGGAGATCAGGTAATCTCCCGGGCCCAGCGGTTTTCCTTCCCATGTGCGGTCGTAGAGGTCGAGCACTCGGTGCGCCTTGGCGGCAAAGTCGGGATCGGTGATGAAGATCCACGACCGGTGCTGCCAGGGTTGGAGCGCGTCCTCGGACAGCCAGCGGCGGATGGTGGCCGGTGAGATCGAAGCGCAGATTTCGTTTGCGGTGGCGTAGTGGGCCAGTTCCGGGCATGACCATCGCGACAGCGCCAGCCCGGCATCGGCCGGTGGGATGCACGCGGTCGCCTTGATCTGAGCGACCTGCACCGCGGTGAACACCGGCGGGCGACCGCAGCGTTTCGCGTCGCCCAGCGAGGCCACACCAGGTGCCGCGCACCAGCGGCGCCGCCATTTGCGTACGGTGTCCTCACACACCCGCAGCGACGCCGCGATCACCGCGTTCGGGGTTCCCTCGGCGGCGGCGAGCACGATCTTGGCCCGCGTGACCAGGCGTTGCTCGGTGCGCCCGGCCCGCACCAGGCGGCGCAGTTCCCGGCGCTGCGACCCGGTCAACGTGATCCGGTCGGCGGGCGGCATGACAGGGTACTCCACGAGGCAACGATCACAAATTCATAACACTGGACACTTCAGCCTCACCCATCACAGGTGGTTCGTTGCCCAGCGACACGCGTTCAGGCACGATCACTGACCATGGCCGCACCCCGCATCGACGAAAACCTCCCTGCTACAACGCCTGTCCACCCATGCTCGGCAACGATGGCCCCAGCTCGACAATGTCGAGGTACGCTTCCGCGGCGCATTCGCCTATGTCACCGCCCGCCTGCCCGACGGTGACTCCATGCCACTGATGCGGCTGCATTACGGCGGATCCGCCACCCGCTGGGGCTTCGCGATCTACCTGGCCAGCAAGAACGGCTACCAAGACTCCGTACTGCCCACCGGCCACACAGCAGGCTCACCCGAAGACGCCCTCGACACCGCCTGCGGCCTCTACCTCGGCGACCCAACCGCCTGGGCATGACCCCCGACGAATTTACGAGCGAGACCACTAAGTCAGCGGTGTCCGCGCTCAGGGCGTATTGCGTCCCTGAGGTTGGTCAATGAACGCCCAGGGCGCCGCGCACATATTGGCTCCGGCAGGCCCTACGGGCCAGCTTGCCGCTGGTGGTGCGGGGAATCGCACCGGCCGGCAGGAAACGTATGTCGGAGACGGCCGCCCCATGCCGGTCCGCCACGGCCTTGCGGATCGCCTCGATCGCCGGGTGCGGGTCGTCGCGGCTGGTGCCTGCCGCACGTTCGGCGACGACTACCAGCTGCTGGCCGCCATCGGTCGTCGGCACCGAAAACGCGGCTACATATCCGCGCCGCACCATCGGTGACGCGTCTGCGACGGTGGCCTCGATGTCGTGTGGATAGTGGTTGTGGCCGCCGATCGTCACCAAATCGGCGATTCGGCCGGTGACGTAAAGCTCCCCGTCGAGATAGACGCCCAAATCCCCGGTCCGCAGCCAGGAGCCCGCAACGTCCGCGCCTTCGGTGTGACTGCCTTCCTCGAGCCGAGAGCCCAGCTTGGCGCCGAACACGTGTGCGGTCTCGTCAGGCAGCCGCCAGTATCCGCGGCCAACATTGTTGCCCTGCAACCAGATCTCGCCGACATCGCCGTCCGGCAGTTCGTTCCCGCTATCGGGGTCGACGATCACCGCCCATTCGCTGCGGGCGACCTGGCCGCAGGACACCTGCGCGACCGCATTGGGGGCATCAGGCGCGACGCGTACCGCGTGACCTGCTCCCAATTGCTCACGGTCGAAATACACCACCGACGCCTCGGCGTCGGGAGCGATGGTCGCGACGAACAGCGTTCCCTCCGCGATCCCGTACGACGGCTTGAATGCGGTGGGCGGCAAGCCATACGGCGCGAAGGCCTTATTGAACGTCCTGATCGCATCAATGCTGACCGGTTCGGAACCGATGATCATCACCACATTGCTCAGGTCGACGTCATCACCCGGGCCGGGTAGGCCGCGCTGCGCGGTCCACTCATAGGCGAAGTTCGGCGCGGCGGTCACCACTCGGCCCTGCCTGGACCCGGTGGACAGGGCCTGAATCCAGCGCAGCGGCCTGCGTACGAAGGCGGCGGGCGGCATGAGGGTGGAGTGTCCGCCGTACACCGCGGGAAAGCCGATCATGGACAAGCCCATGTCGTGGTAGAGCGGCAACCAGCTGACGCCATGGGTGTTTCGGTCCAGCAGGTCGATCGAGAGGATCATCTGCACCAGGTTGGTGCCGACCGCCCGGTGGGTGATCTCCACGCCGACGGGAGGCCGCGTCGAACCCGACGTGTATTGCAGGTGGGATACGCGGTCGATGTCCAGCTCAACGGGCGTGAACGTCGCACCCGCCGAGTCGGGTATCTCATCGATGACGATCAGGTGCGGCCGGCGCAGGTCCGGCAGATTGACCAGGAAGTTTTGCACCGCCTCTTTGGCCGCCGCCGTGGTGAGGACGGCGGCGGGCTGGGAATCGCGCAGCGCCGTCTCCAGACGTTCGGCGTGGCCGGGCAGTTCGGGTGCGAACAACGGCACCGCGATGGTGCCGGCCTTGATCGCGGCGTAGAAGCCGGAAACATAGTCGATGCCCTGCGGCGCCACGATCGCCACCCGGTCCCCATCGTTGGCGAATTGCTGCACCCGTGCACCGATGGCGTGCAGCCGTGCCCCGAACTCAGACCAGGTCACTTCGGCGGTGTGCCCCTCGGAACGGGCATAGTCGAGGTAGCGATACGCTACTAGGTCACCGACATTGGCGACGTTGCGCTCGATGAGGGAGATCAGGGTGGTGCCCGGCGGCAACGCGATCGTTCCGTCGGCATCCAGGCAATCCTCGATCAGCAGCAGGCCTTTTGGAGCCGCGCCGTCTTGCCGGGAACCGAAATCCATAACCGCAGTCTAG
>DATJQO010000112.1:0-70246 GCA_035505695.1 Mycobacterium sp. | reverse complement strand
ACCAATCCGTAGTAGCCTGCATCTGATAGGTGCACTCCTCGATCGATTCTCGAACGCCAGCAAACGTCGATTATCGTTGAGGCAGTGCACCTTTCACGTTCACGACACACCTCAGCACCGAATTGCGTGAACTATTGAGGTTTGATTGGCGATGCCGACCCCGCAACCAGCGCCGTGCTGGACAGTCGTGAGGGCCGACTCCAGGATGCCTGGGAGCGCGGCGAGGCTGATTCACGAGCGCTATGTGTCAACGATCGACCCGGGGGCGCCGCGGTCCCTGGCCGCGATGCTGTGGGCCGACCTTAATGAGTTCTACCGCGCCTGAAATCGGCGCCAGGTACGCAACACCTTGTGGATGGTTGAAAAAATCGCGGGGCGTCTGCACCTTGGAGATTGCCAATCAGACCGACCAGATTCGTCAAGACGTGAACCTTTCGAACCCAGCCTGCCTTGGGCCGTTCGATGCCATCCAAAACTCGGTGTATGCAGGCAGCGACTACACCGGGGTGCGTGGCCAGGAGTTGAACTCAGGCGACGGTGCCTACCGGGTCTATGAATCAGCAGTGAGCTTTCCCACCGCCACAAAGCCCAGGTGTTCGTGGCCGGGCAAGTGGACAAATGGCGGGCCTGCAACGGCTTGGCCGTTACGCTGACCACGTCTGGGGGCTCAGGCCATTGGGTGTTTGGGGACGTCGGCGGGGCCGCCCCCAAGATCACGCTGGTACGCACGCGCAAAGACATGGCGTCGAGCTGCCAACGCGTACTGCGCGCTGGTGTCCGACGTAGTCCTCGACGTCCGGGCGTGCGGTCCGGGCGTTGCGGGCCAAGGCGATCAGATCGCCAATGCGATGGCCGCCAACGTGAAGTAACTGTGCGGCCGCTGATCCACGCTTGGGCCGCTTGATAACGCACCGTTTCGTCAGCGAACGCTTTGGCATCGGAGGACTTATCGTTTTGAACCGTGGCCGCCAGGGAAGCTGATGTGGACGGGACGCCATCGGGGCGCTACCGCTTGATCGAGCTGCTGGGCCGCGGCGGTATGGGCGAGGTGTGGCGTGCCTTCGACACCGAGACCGACCGGATCGTGGCCATCAAACTCCTGCCTCCTCATCTGTCCGAGGACGAGGAGTTCAAGGGGCGGTTCCGGCGGGAAGCCCACGCGGCGGCACGCTCGAATAACGGCGAAATCGACAGCCAGCTCTACGTGGAAATGCAGTCGATCGAGGGCCGAGACCTACACACCATGCTGGCCAGTGGTCCGCTGGATCCCGTGCGCGCCGTGCGCATCATCGAACAGATCGCCAATGCGTTGGATGCCGCCCACCAAATTGGTCTGCTGCACCGCGACATCAAACCGTCCAACATCTTGGTCGATGCTGACGACTTCGCCTATTTGATCGATTTCGGGATCGCCCGCGACCTCGACGAAACGCGAATGACAAAGTCCGGCAACACGATCGGCACCTTCCAATACATCGCACCGGAACGTTTGGGCACGGCGACGGACGAAGGTGCCGGCGTCGATATTTATTCGTTGGCCTGTGTGTGCTCTACGAATGCCTGACCGGAAAGCCGCCTTTTGCCGGTGACACGATGGCGCAGCTGGTTACCGCACATCTGAGCAGCCCGCCGCCTCGACCCTCGATCACCCAACCGAACGTGCCCGCTCGGGTCGACGAGGTCATCGCGCGCGGGATGGCGAAAGATTCCCAGCAGCGGTATGCCATCACAACGGACTTAGCCCAAGCCGCCCGCGACGCGGTTAAGAAGCCCACTTCGCGACCGACACCAGCGGAGCCACCCACCGAACCGGCGCCGGGTCCCGTCGCGGCGCTGTTGCTCGACACCGACGCCACGGCGGATCAGCCGACCCTCTCGGCGACCCCACTGTCGGACGCGACCACCCAGGCACAACCCAGCGCGACCCCCTGGTTGCAAACGCCTCCGAGCCATCCCGGCCCAGCGTTGCCAGAACCACCGACGGCGGTCCGGGCAAGGATGCGCCATCTGGCGCAAGGCTGCAGACGCAACAGCTTCGTCGAGATTCGTGGCGGCGCAAGCGGACAAATGGGGAGCTTGTAACGGCTTGGCCGTGGAGCTGTCCACCAACTGCCGGGATAGGTCATTGGACCTTCGGTGCCCTCACCGGGGCCGCGCCCAGGATCACGCAGGTACGCGCGCAGAGATGGGGTGTCGACCTGTCAGCGCGTGCTGAGTGCGGTGTCCGACGTCGTCCTCGACGTCCGGGCGTGCGCCCCAGACATCCTGAACAAGGCGGTCAGATCGTCGATGCGATAGCCGCCAACGTGAAGTGATAGCGCACGGCTCTCCGGTGTCCCGACATGGTGCGGCCCCCGAGCAAAGCTCCTGGTTGGACAGACCGGAAGCTCGGGGGCCGGGTGACTGCGGGGAATTCGCCAGCGCGCGTTGATCGCCGGCTCGTCCGAGCCACTGCTGCTAGCGCGCAGCCACCTCACATGTCCATGAAGCTGTCAATTTAGCGGACCACCTCCTTCCTTGTGTATGGCCGACCGTACCCGCGATCCCGCGAGCCGACAACAGAATTCAGCGCTTAGCGATCACTGACGATCGCCGAGTCGACCAATTCGGCGAACTCGGCGGTCAACGCAGACCGGGGCAGCCGCCGACTATCAAGCGTGTGCACGCGGGCGGCCAACGTCATACTCGAGACCAGCCAGATTCCTTGAGCTGCAAACAAATCCGAGATTCGCAGTGCTCGGTAATCGCAGTCGTACCCTTTGGCCCGCGCCACCTCGAAGAGCGCCTGCTGGGTGGTGCCACGCAGAATCGGATACCACGGCGGTGGTGTCAGCAGGCAGGGATTGCCGCCTGCTGCCGTATCGGAGTCGGTGGCGATCACCACCGTCGAGCGCGGGCCTTCCAGGATGTAGCCCTCGGAGCTGACGAAGATGACGTCGCCGGCTCCCTGCCGCGCGGCATGACGCAAGGCCGCCATGTTGACGGCGTAGGAAAGTGTTTTGGCGCCGGCCAACAGCCAGGGCATGGCGTCAATGCCGGTGGCCGGCAGTCCTCGGTCCAAAGTGACCGCGGCCAGCCCGTCGCGCCGAACCGCCGCGACCCGGTCTGGGACCGGGTTGACCATCACATAGGCGGTCGGCGTCGAACCGCTCTCGCGGCCGCGGCTATAGATCAAGCGCATCGCGCCTTCGTCGACGGAGTCCGCGGCCCACTGCCGCGTGGCGATGTCGACCGCATCTCGCCAACTGGGCAGATCAGGCTGGGGCAGATCCATCAGTTTGGCCGACAGAGTCAACCGCTGCAGGTGCGACTCGACCAGACAGGCCCTGCCGTCGCGGACCAACAACGTCTCGAAGGCGCCGTCGCCGCGCACGGCCGCGAGGTCGTCGGCATGCAGCAGTGGCACGTCCAGCGGATGTATGTCGCCGTCCAGCGTGACGATCATACCCATCTGGCCGGCCATGGAGGAAAAGCCTAGCCGCGAACCGGTAGCCACCCGCACGACCGTCGTACGGGGCCTTCCGGGTCCGTAGAGTTGTCCTGTGACCGCAGTTCCTGCACCCGATCCCGGACCCGACGCCGGGGCGGTCT
Organism: Mycobacterium sp.; assembly: GCA_035505695.1. Taxonomy (GTDB): domain Bacteria; phylum Actinomycetota; class Actinomycetes; order Mycobacteriales; family Mycobacteriaceae; genus Mycobacterium. The sequence goes on along the minus strand of DATJQO010000112.1, from coordinate 66,655 downwards.
GGCACTACGGCGACCCGCTGGGCGAGCAGCGCGCGGCCGAGACGGATGCCGTGGTGGTAGACCGCTCGCACCGGGCGGTGCTCACCCTGACCGGTAGCGACCGCCAGAGCTGGCTGCACAGCATCTCCACCCAATACGTCAGCGAACTGCCCGAAGGCGCCAGCACGCAAAATCTCAGCCTTGACGGTCAGGGCCGCGTCGAGGACCACTGGATCCAGACCGAGCTGGGTGGGACCACCTTCCTCGATACCGAACCCTGGCGCGGTGAGCCGCTGCTGGCGTACCTGCGCAAGATGGTGTTCTGGTCTCAGGTCAGGCCGGACAGCGCGGACCTGGCGGTGCTTTCGCTGCTGGGCCCGCGGCTTTCTGAGCAGGCGCTGCTCGACGCCCTTGGCCTGGATGCCCTGCCCGCGGGGCTGGGGGCGGTTCGCATCGACGGCGGCTTCGTGCGGCGGATGCCCGGCGCCCCGGCCGTCCAGACCGAGCTTGACCTCCTGGTGCCGCGCGCCGAGTCGGCTGCCTGGAAGAACCGCTTGGCGCAGGCGGGGGTGCGGTCCGCGGGGGTATGGGCCTACGAAGCGCACCGGGTGGCCGCGCTGCGCCCGCGACTCGGTGTCGACACCGATGAGCGCACCATTCCGCACGAAGTGGGCTGGATCGGCGGTCCGGGTGAGGGGGCCGTTCACCTGGACAAGGGCTGCTACCGGGGGCAAGAGACGGTCGCACGGGTGCACAACCTGGGCAGACCGCCTCGGATGCTGGTGTTGCTGCACCTCGACGGCTCGGTGGAGCGGCCCGCCACAGGCGATGCGGTGCTGGCGGGCGCTCGGCCTGTCGGTCGCCTCGGCACCGTCGTCGACCACGTGGACCTTGGGCCGGTGGCACTGGCGCTACTCAAGCGTGGCTTGCCGGCCGGCACCGAATTGGTGACCGGCCCGCAGGCCTCGGTCGCGGCGGTGATCGACGCCGATTCCCTGCCGCCCGCAGAAGAGATCGGCGCCGGACGGCGAGCCGTTGAACGGTTGCGGGGCGGTGCGGGATAATCGGCGACGACGCGCGCCACGGCGGGCAGGGGGCGCCAACGCCCAGCCACATGGCACGGTAAACTATCGGCAGGACAATACGACACCAGGAGATCGGAGCCGCCTAGTTTAGGCCGCTCCGTTATTGCGCGAGGGGGTTCCCCCATGGGCCGCGGCCGGGCTAAGGCAAAGCAGACCAAGGTTGCTCGAGAACTCAAATACAGTTCTCCGCAGACCGATTTCGAGCGGCTTCAGCGCGAGCTGTCAGGAACGGGTGCCGAAGACTCCAACGAACTGGAGGACGACGGCTTGGACGAGTCCTGGCGCGACCAGGATGACTGGCGCCGCTAGTACTAACGCCACGGCGCCCATGCGTTCGCACCGGCGCAGTGTTAGTCCCCTCAGGTCCGGCTCTTAGAATCTCGGGTGCTGCCCGACCAGCTTTGCCCGCGGACCTTCTTTTCCGCCTTTGCAGACGGTTCCCAACACCCAGCAGTCCAAGTGCCGTGCGGTCAAGATGGCCAAGGCGCGGTCGGTGTCTTCGGGAGTGACGACGGCGACCATGCCGACGCCCATGTTGAAGGTTTTTTCCATCTCCTCCCGGGTCACCCGGCCACGCTGGGCGATCATGGCGAACACCGGCGCGGGAGTCCAGGTGCCGCGGTCGATTTCGGCGACCAGGCCGTGCGGGATGACGCGTTGCAGGTTGCCGGACAGCCCCCCACCGGTGACATGGCAAAACGTGCGGACATGGGTTTCGGCGGTCAGCGCTAGGCAGTCTTTGGCGTAGATGAGAGTCGGTTCCAGCAGCTCTTCACCCAGGGTGCGGCCGAACTCCTCCACGTACCCTTCCAGGCTCATCCGGTCGATCTCGAGTAGCACCGTGCGGGCCAACGAGTATCCGTTGGAATGCAGGCCCGACGAGCCCATGGCGATGATGACGTCACCGGGTTTGACGCGGTCCGGACCCAGCACGTCATCAGCCTCGACGACGCCGACACCCGTGGCCGAGATGTCGTAGTGGTCCGGTTCCATCAGACCGGGGTGTTCGGCGGTTTCGCCGCCAAGCAGTGCGCAGCCGGCGCGCACGCAGCCCTCGGCGATTCCCGACACGATTGCGCTCAGGCGTTCGGGCACGGTGCGGCCGACCGCGATGTAATCCTGCAGGAACAGCGGTTCAGCACCGCACACCACGAGATCGTCGACCACCATCGCGACCAGGTCGAGGCCGACGGTGTCGTGCTTGTCAATCGCCTGAGCTACCGCCAGCTTGGTTCCCACACCATCGGTGGAGGCTGCCAGCACGGGTTCGCGGTAGTCGCCCCGCAGAGCGAACAACCCGGCGAATCCGCCCAGCCCGCCTCGCACCTCGGGTCGGGTGGCTTTGGTTGCGAGCGGCTTGAACAATTCGACGGCGCGGTCACCGGCTTCAATGTCCACGCCGGCCGACGCGTAGGTGATGCCCTGGCTGCCAGGGTTTCGTCCGGGGCTTTTTCCGGGATCCGTCATCGCGATAAAGGCTACCGGGCGCCGCTGACCGCCGGTATCAAACGTCTGTGAAGGACCGCAACCTCAGTGCACGACCGGCACTTCGTCGGGCGCCAGGTCGTCGAGCGCGGCTCCGCGCGCGGCATTGGCCAGCATGTGCTCGATGACGTTCTTACCCAGCGCGCTCTCACCGGGCAGTTCGATCGGATACTGGCCGTCGAAGCAGGCGGTGCACAGCCGAGAGGCCGGCTGCTCGGAGGCCGCTACCAGGCCGCGCAGCGAGATGTAGCCCAGCGTGTCGGCCCCGATGGCGTGCCGCACTGCCTCGAGCATCTCCTCTTTGTCTTCGACGGCATTGGCGATCAGCTCAGCTGGCGACGGGAAGTCGATGCCATAGAAACAGGGCCATTTCACTGGCGGGGACGCGATGCGCACGTGCACTTCGACGGCACCCGCCTCGCGCAGCATTCGCAACAATGCGCGCTGGGTGTTCCCCCGCACGATCGAGTCGTCGACAACGATGAGCCGTTTGCCGCGGATGACCTCGCGAAGTGGGTTGAGCTTCAACCGGATACCGAGCTGACGGATGGTCTGCGACGGCTGAATGAAGGTGCGCCCGACGTACGCGTTCTTCATCAGACCCTGCCCGTAGGGAATGCCCGACTCTTGGGCGTATCCGACGGCGGCGGGGGTACCAGATTCCGGCACACCGATCACCAGGTCGGCGTCGACCGGGCATTCACGGGCCAGCCGGCGACCGATCTCAACCCGGGTGGCATGCACGGACCGGCCGGCGATGGTGCTGTCCGGCCGCGCCAAGTAGACGTATTCGAAGACGCAACCTTTGGGCGTGGGATTGGCGAAACGCGTGGAGCGGACTCCGTCGGCATCGATCGCCAGTAATTCCCCGGGCTCGATGTCACGCACGAACGAGGCGCCGACAATATCGAGGGCAGCGGTTTCGGAGGCGACCACCCACCCACGATCCAGCCGTCCCAGCGAAAGTGGCCGCACTCCATGGGGATCGCGGCAGGCGTACAGCGTGTTCTCGTCCATGAACGTCAGACAGAACGCGCCGCGCACGGTCGGCAGCAGGTCCAGCGCCGCCTGTTCCAGAGTGGAGTCGGCCGCGCCGTGAGCCAGCAGCGCACCCAGGATGTCGGAGTCGGTCGTCGCCGGAGCGGGGCAGCGCCGGGCGATCAATCCCGCGTCGCGGGCACGTGCGGCAAGCTCGGCGGTGTTGACCAGGTTTCCGTTGTGCCCCAACGCGACCCCGGTGCCCGCCGCGGTGTTGCGGAATACCGGCTGCGCGTTCTCCCACGTGGTGTCACCAGTGGTCGAGTAGCGGCAGTGTCCGATGGCGACGTGGCCCGGCATGGCCGCCAGCGTCTGTTCGTCGAACACCTGGCTGACCAAGCCCAAGTCTTTGAAGACCAGCACCTGGGAGCCGTCGGCGACGGCGATACCCGCGGCTTCCTGCCCGCGATGCTGTAGCGCGTACAAACCGTAGTAAGTGAGTTTGGCGACGTCCTCGCCTGGGGCCCAGACCCCGAAGACACCACACTCTTCACGGGGCGAGTTCAGGTCCTGCTCGGGTTCCTGGACGGTCACGGTTGGGCAGCTCCCCGGGGAACGATTGGTGACGTAACGGAGTCTACGGGCGGATCGCGCGCCACGCCCAATCCGTAGCGCGTGTTGGGCGCCGAAAATTCCGACTCAACACCCTAAAGCTGCACTTCAGGGTTATGTTCAGCTCAGATCGAACAGAGGCAGGCAGTGTTCGATTTCACCGGCTCGAGAGCCGGATAGGCTCATGGCGCCCGTGCCCTTGGCCGCTGCGAACGACAGCAGCCCCGTCACCAGCAACAGCCAGGTCCGCGGATCGGTTTCTACCACATTGGACGGTGTGCCGCGGGTATGGCTGGGGCCGGAAATACACTGCACCGCGGCAAAAGGCGGGATCCGTACCTCCACACTGCGGCCCGGCGTTACCGCGGCCAGCGTCCGCGCGGTGAGCCGAACCGCCGTCGCCAGGCCCTCGCGGTCCGGTGCCGGGCGAGATTCGTCACGCAACCAGTCCGCAATGGCCAACAGGGCCTGCCGCGTCTTTGCCGGATCGGCTTTGTCACGGGCGGCCATCCCCTAGGGTCTCAAAGTCATGCAGCGTGGTCGCCTGAGGCCGCCGCCCCCTTACAAGACCGTCGGCCTGGTGACGATCGTGGTCATGGGGTTGCTCGGGCTGGTCCTCTACCTGCGGTTCCGGGGCAACCTGACGCCGAAAACGACGGTGACGATGGTGGCTGACCGGGCCTGCCTGGTGATGGACCCGGGCTCCAAGGTCACCTATAACGGCGTCCAAATCGGCCGGGTGGCCAGCATTTTCGAGAGCACCCGGGACGGCAAGCCGGCCGCCAAGATGGTACTCGATATCACTCCGAAATATGTCGCGCTCATTCCCGTCAACGTGGCGGCCGCCGTCAAGGCCACCACGGTGTTCGGCAACAAATACATTGCGCTGAGCTCACCTGCCAACCCCACACCGCAATCGATCACCTCAGCCACGGTGATCGATGCGACCTTGGTGACGACCGAGTTCAACACGTTGTTCGAGACGCTGACTTCCATTGCAGAGAAGGTGGATCCGGTCAAGCTGAATTTGACGCTCGGCGCGGCCGCACAATCGCTGACCGGGTTGGGCGACAAGTTCGGCGCCTCGCTTCTCAACGGCAACACGATCCTCGACGACGTCGACCCGCAACTGCCGACAATCCGGGCCGACATCGCGCGGCTGGCGGCGCTGGGTGATACCTACGCTGAAACCTCACCAGACTTATGGAACGCGCTCGACCATGCGGTGACCACAGCTCGCACACTTAACCAACGGCAGCGCGAGCTGGACGCGACGCTGCTGGCGGCAGCCGGACTCGGCGACGCCGGCGCGGACATCTTCCGGCGTGGCGGGCCGTATCTGGCGCGTGGGGCGGTGGACCTGCTTCCTACCAGCCAGCTGCTCGACGAATACAGTCCGGAGATCTATTTGCACCATCCGCAACTACCACGACGTCGCGCCGAAGGTCTATGCCGACCTAGGCAACAACGGCTACTCGCTGGGGGCACGCTCCTCGGGCGCCATCACGGGAGCACCTAACCCATATATCTGGCCGGAGCACGTGCCGCGCACCAACGCCCGGGGTGGACCCGATGGGTGGCCGGGCTGTTGGCAGACGATCACCCGGCAACTCTGGCCCGCCCCGGCTCTGGTGATGGACACGGGCGCCAGCATCGCCCCCTACAACCACTTCGAACTCGGCTCGCCACTCCCGCTCGATTACGTGTGGGGGCGCCAACTGGGTGACTACACCATCAACCCGTGAAAGCGGACAGCCTGCTCGACTGAACGTAATGTGACACCGTTGCAACGGTCAAGTTGCCATCAGATGTCCGACGTATCGCTAAATCGACTGCCTTGCAAGTGGTGTCGTTTCCTCGGCACCATGGAGAGATACAACCCCACGATGGGCCGGGGCCGCGCCCGCTGTCCCCGCTCAATGACTGAGCTTCTCTGAGTCCCCGGAGCGATGAGTAAGGCGGTGTTTCCGATGGCCAAGTCCGCGTCGCGCGCTAATGGTCGGCCCGCCGGTCGTTCGCTTGACCCGATCATTGTTACCCGGCAGGGAACGATCGCCCGCCTGGAATCCAGGTTGACTCCGCACGAAGCCCAGATCGAAGATTTGGTCTTCATACGAAAGACTTTGACCAGAGCCAGCATTCCGTTCTTGCTGATCCGAAATCCGAAGGACAGGCCGATCCTGGTCGTCGACATCGAGCTGCGCGCGGCCGCCCAGTGCGCCCTCGTGGGGGCGTGCGCCACCGAACCCATGTATGCCAAAACTCTTGACGAGAAGGGGCTTTCGCCGGTCCTGATCGCGAAGGGCCGGCTGTCGGAACTGGCGGATCCGCGCATCATGCGGCTGTATAGGCGAAGGATCGCGCCAGGGGGCCTGCGATACGGTCCGGCGTTTGGGGTGGAACTTCAATTCTGGGTCTTCGAGCACACGGTGATCCGGTGCCCCGTGGAAAACTCTCTAACCCGAAAAGTGCTTCCCCGCAGTGAATTCAAGCTGGCAACCGTCAAACTCTACGGCTACAAGTGGCCGACCATCGCCGGAATGTTCACTCCGCACGCCAGTGACGTGACGTTCGACATTGACATGGTGTTCTCCTGGGTGGAAGGCAGTGATCCGGAGTTTCAGGCGCGCCGAGCGGCGCAAATGTCGCAGTACGTGGTGGGGGAAGGCGATGACGCCGAAGCGCGGATCCGGCAGATTGACGAGCTGAAGTACGCCCTGCGGTCGGTGAACATGTTCGCGCCGTGGGTGCGTCGGATCTTCATTGCCACGGATTCCCGCCCGCCGGCATGGCTGGCCGAGCATCCGAAGATCACCATCGTCCCCGCGGAGCAGCACTTTTCGGACCCGAACACGCTACCCACCTACAGCTCCCACGCGGTGGAAAGCCAACTGCACAACATCGGCGAGCTAAGCGAGCATTTCCTCTACTCCAACGACGACATGTTCTTCGGCCGCCCGCTCAAGGCCAACATGTTCTTCTCCTCCGGTGGCGTTACCAGGTTCATTGAGGCCAAAACCCGCATCGGGCTTGGTGTCAATGATCCGACGCGCAGCGGATTTGAAAACGCGGCGCGGGTAAACCGGAAGCTGATCTTGCAACGGTTCGGACAGGTCATCACTCGCCATCTCGAGCACACCGCCGTGCCGTTACGCAAAAGCGTGCTGCGGGAAATGGAACGCGAATTCCCGGAGGACTTCGCCCGCACGCAGGCAAGTCAGTTCCGTTCCAGCAGCGATATTTCGGTCACCAACTCCTTCTACCACTACTACGCGTTGATGACCGGACGCGCCGTCCCGCAGGAGAAGGCCAAAGTGCTCTACGTGAACACCACCACCCGCGAGGGTCTCGACCTGCTTCCCGCGCTGCGGAAGAGACGCGGTTATGATTTCTTCTGCCTCAACGACAGCAGCTTCCCCGAAGTCTCCGCCGCTGAGCGCGCCGAACGGGTCACCAGCTTCCTGGAGCGCTACTTCCCCATACCGGCGCCTTGGGAGAAGGTGACCGCGGACGTCAATCGGCCGGGGTTTGCCCAACCGATGGTGTCAGCACCATCGGAGGATGTCTGAAAAGCGAATCTCGGCGTGAGGGTTCGATGAACATGCCGCTCGCGATGATTTTGCGTTGCGCTTGGGCAGGAGAGACAAACGTGCCCACAGTCTTTCCGGCGCCAAGTGGAACCACAGAATGCACGACCGTGTCTTGATAGACATGCACCAGGTTGCAGGCCTGGGCACCGTCTCTGCCCCGGGTTCCGCCGACGGCCGCTGTCAGGTCCTGGGTATAGCAGGTGGCTGACGCCACCGAAACCGGGATCCCGACGAACGTCGCAGTTGTCGAATAGTGCAGGTGGCCCGCCAAAATCGTGCGAACGTCGCCGCCCTTGAGCACGCGCCCGAGGGAAGCCTGGTCGCGCAGTTCCACCGTGACGGCCAGGTCCAAGACACTGGGAATCGGCGGGTGATGCAAAGCCAAAATCGTGCCGTGCGGTGCGGGCGTCCGTAATTCGGCCGCGAGCCAGTCCAGTTGGGATTGGTTCACGTCACCGTAGTGATGGCCCGGCACCGAGGTGTCCAGCGTGATGATGCGCAGGCCGTCGATCGTGCACACCCGGTCCAGCGGTGCCATCGAGGGCGCCTCATCCAATAACCAATTGCGCAATTCCGCGCGATTGTCGTGGTTGCCCATCACCCAGATAAGCTGGGCACCCAATTCGGCGGCAAAGGGCTCAACCACCTTACGAAGCTTGCGGTAGGCCTCGGGCTCAGCGGCGTCGGCCAGATCCCCGGTGAAGACGATCGCGTCGGGACGCATGCCGGAGTGCGTCAGCTGCTCGAGCAGCTCGCCCAACCTGCCGTCGGCGTCCACCGCGCCGTACAGAGACCCATCCGCAACAAGATGTGTGTCGCTGATATGTAAGAGAACGTAATCCGGCCGCGGATGCTCCGCGGCCCTCAGTCTGTGCACCTGAGGTGCCAACCCTCTCGTAAGTCGGTTTGCCAACAAAACCTCGGCAAGTATAGCCGCGCGGTGGAGCAGCTAACGGCACTCCTTGCCGGAGCGCCGCAGTGTCAGCGCGGCGATCGCCCCGGCCTCGTTGATCGCCAAGTGCGCCAGCATGGGCGCGGCGAGGCTGCCGGAACGGTCGGCCAACCACCCGAACAGCCAGCCCCCGACACCGGTGACCAGCACGGTGGCCAGCACCGGTTCGCCCGTCGCACGTGCATCCGGGATGTGAGAGAGGCCAAAACCAATGGCCTGCAACAACCTTCCGCCGCGCTTCCCGAAGGCAGCAGAGGCGGCTGTGGCCAGCGCAGCGCGGAACCCCGATTCTTCGGCCCAAACGGTGCCGATAGGTATCCGCAACAGCAGCCAGCTCAGGGCGGACGGGGGCAGCTTGCGGTCGGCCATAGAAATGCGCACCTGCGGCAGCAGAGTGCTTGCCGCGGACACGCTCGCCGCCCCCAACCCGGCAGCGGACCCTAGCCGCAGTCCCGTCCGAAGTCGTGGTGGGGACAAGCCCAACGGCGCACGCGTCAGCAGCACCAGCAGCGCGCCAACCCCGGCCTGCAGCGGCACCCGCAACGGAGGGGGTAGTCGCGGGCTGACGAAGCTCCAACCGACCAGGGCGGCAGCTAACAGCAGTGCCTGCAGCCGCCTCATCCAAACAAACGTGGCAGCACGGACTCTGACGTCTCGCGCAGTTCCGCCAGAGTCACCGTGAACAGGCCCTGCACCTCGATCGCATCGGAAGCTTGATCGACAACCCCGACACGGACCGCAGGCAGTGCCCGCGCCTCACACATGGAGCGGAACCGGCTCTCCTCGGTGCGCGGGACGGCGATGAGTACCCTGCCCGCCGACTCCGAAAAAAGCATCACGAATGGATCGATGTCCTCGGGAAGCACGATGCGACAACCGGTTTCGCCTGCCAGTGCCGCTTCTACCACGGCTTGCGCGAGGCCGCCTTCGGACAGGTCGTGTGCCGCGGACACCAAACCGTCGCGCGACGCAGCGGTCAGCACGTCGGCCAGTAGCTTCTCGCGCGCCAGATCCAGCTTGGGCGGCAGCCCGCCCAGGTGATCTGCGGTGACCTGCGCCCAGATGGAGCCGTCGAACTCGTCGCGCGTATCGCCCAGCAGGATCAAAGTCTCTCCCGGTTCGCGACCCAGGCCGGTGGGAATGCGCCGCGCCACATCGTCGATGACCCCAAGCACGCCGACCACCGGTGTGGGCATGATGGCCGCCGACCCGGTCTGGTTGTAGAAGCTGACGTTGCCGCCGGTCACCGGAATCCCAAGGGCCGCACAGCCATCCGCCAGGCCCCGCACCGCCTGCGCGAATTGCCACATCACTCCGGGATCTTCCGGGGAACCGAAGTTGAGGCAGTTGGTCACGGCGACCGGCGTGGCACCGGTGACGGCGACGTTGCGGTAAGCCTCGGCCAGCGCGAGCTGAGCCCCGGCATAGGGATCCAGCAGCGTGTAACGGCCCGACGCGTCGGTCGAGATGGCGATGCCCCGGCCGGTGGTTTCGTCGACGCGCAGCACGCCGCCGTCGGCGTGCTCGGCCAGCACGGTGTTGCCGCGCACGTACCGGTCGTACTGCTCGGTGATGAACGCGCGGCTGCACAGGTGCGGGCTGCCCAGCAGCGCAAGCAAAGTCGCGCGCAGCTCGGCACCGGTGGCGGGCCGCGACAGGCTGGTCGAGCGGTCTGCGTTCAGGGCGTCTTGCGATTCGGGTCGCGCGACCGGACGCTGGTACACCGGGCCCTCGTGCGCCACGGTGCGTGGGGGGACGTCGATGACCGTCTCGCTGTGCCAGGTGATCCGCAACCGGTCACCGTCGGTGACCTCGCCGATCACGCTGGCCAGCACCTCCCATTTGCGGCACACGGCCAAGAAAGCATCCACATTGTCCGGCGCGACCACCGCGCACATCCGCTCCTGCGACTCGCTGCAGAGCACCTCGGCCGGTGCCATCTCCTTGGCGCGCAGCGGAACGGCATCGAGCCGGATCGCCATCCCACCATCGCCAGCCGACGCTAATTCCGATGTTGCGCAAGCTAATCCGGCACCGCCCAGGTCCTGAATGCCGATCACCAGGCCGCCCGCGTATAGTTCGAGGCAGCACTCGATGAGCACCTTCTCCATGAACGGGTCGCCGACCTGAACCGAGGGCAGCTTTTTGCGGGACCCGGTGCTGTCGAAGGTGTCCGACGCCAGCACCGACACCCCGCCGATACCGTCCAATCCGGTGCGGGCGCCAAACAGAATGATTTTATTGCCAGCACCCGAGGCGAATGCGAAATGCAAGTCCTCCTGGCGCAACACGCCCACGCACAACGCATTGACCAACGGGTTACCGGCGTAGCACGCGTCGAAGACGGTCTCGCCGCCGATGTTGGGCAAGCCCAATGAGTTCCCGTATCCGCCGATACCGCGGACCACACCGTCGACAACCCGGCGGGTGTCCGGCGCGTCGGCGGCGCCGAACCGAAGCTGGTCCATCACCGCGACAGGTCGCGCGCCCATGGCCATGATGTCGCGCACGATGCCGCCCACACCGGTGGCCGCGCCCTGGTAAGGCTCAACGTAGGAAGGGTGGTTGTGCGATTCCACCTTGAAGGTGACGGCCCAGCCGTCGCCGATGTCGACCACCCCGGCGTTTTCGCCGATACCCGCCAGCATGCCGGCGCGCATCTCGTCGGTGGTGGTCTCATTGAAGTAGCGCAGGTGAACCTTGGAGGATTTGTACGAGCAGTGTTCGCTCCACATCACCGAGTACATCGCCAGTTCGGTGTCGGTGGGCCGGCGGCCCAGGATCTCGCGAATCCGCTGGTATTCGTCCTCTTTGAGGCCCAGTTCGCCAAACGGTTGCGGCTGGTCGGGGGTGGTCGCGGCGTGCTCAACGGTGTCAATGGCGTGGGTGCGCGCGCTCGCCGCGGAGACAGTCACGGGAGACAGTCTATGGTGGTGCGGCTGCCGCTGTCGGGAAGCCGCAGAGCAGGCAGTCGCTTTCCTTATCGGCGGGGTAGAACAGCTCAACCGCGAGTTCGGCGAGGGTGACGTCGAGCGGCGTCCCAAAGGTCGTCAGCGTCGTGAACATCGACAGTCGTTGCCCGCTGCCGACATCAAGTTCGAACGGAACAAGCAGCGCGGTGCCGTCGCGTGGCGAGTTCCACGCTTTCGCGGCGGCCGCGACCCCGGGGTATCCGCGCACCTCTTCGTCGAGCGTCTGCAATCCGGGATCTCCGGTGACGGTGAGCGTGCGCTGCAGCTGGTGCAGCAAGTAGCCTGCCCATTCGGGAAAGTTCAGGGTCCGACCGGCGAGCCCGTTCGAGTGCAGGCACAGCCGGTAGATATTGGCGGGCGGCCCGAGCAACTCCTTGGGAAGGCCCGCGGTAAGCGCGGACGCCGCGGCGTTGGCCGCCATGATGTTCCAGCGGCGATCGATGACGACACCCGGATAGGGATCGTGCACATCGAGCAGGCGTTGCGTTGCAGCGCGTCGCGAGCCTGGGAGAGCGCGGCGTCCTCGAGCGGGCGCGACGGGTAGCGGGCGCAAACCCGGCGGCGAGCAGCAGCGCGTTGCGCTCCCGCAACGGAATGTCGAGGCCCTCGGCGAGGGCAAGCACCATCTCCGGGCTGGGACGGGAGCGTCCGGTCTCGATGAAACTGAGGTGCCGCGCCGATACGCCCACACTCAGCGATAGGTCGAGCTGACTCACCCGTCGAGGCGCCCGCCATTCGCGCAACAGGACACCAACCGTCGCGTGGCTCACGACGTAACGGTAACCACGCGTGGGCAGCCGCAGCCATGACCTCGGAGGTAATTGTGCCGCCGCGCGGGGGCGCGACACGCTTGTCGCGGACGCGCTCGACCGAAGCGCCTGACACCCGGAGGAATCATGACCGAAGTTCGATCCGCTCCGGCCCGCACCGCCTCAGACGCCCCAAAGTTCAGCGCTGAAATGTTTGCGGCGTATTGGGACGCGCCCAGCATGTCGTGCGGCTTCGCAGTGTTGGCCGATGACATCATCGGCTACTGGCCGGACGACCCCGAGCCGGTCCGCGGGTTCGACGCATACACGGCAAAGATCGGCGAATTGCTGGCCGCTGCACCGGATTTGCGGCTGGAAGTCATCGACAGTGCCACCGTTCCCGGAGCGGCCGAGGGTGAGGAGCTGGTGTTCCTGCAGTACGTGGGCCGGGGCACCGGCCCGAACCGGCCGTTCCAGATCCGGGTCATCGGCCGGGTCCGCATCCGCGACGGCATCGTCGTGGAGAACGTCATCCGCTACGACCCACCCATCCTCGCGCGGGTCGCCGCAGCGGCGAGCGCGGCGCAGCCGGGCGAAGCGGATCGCCGCAGCGGCGAGCCGAGTGTGAGCTCACGTACTTGAGTGAGCGCTGGTGGCGGAAAACCGGCGATTTTCCCGCCCTACACGCACACGCAACGCCCACGGCGCACACTCACTGACCGACCACGCAGAACACGTTGCCCTCGGGGTCGGCCAGCACCACCCAGCGGAAGTTCTCGCCAAACTGATGCCGGCCGACCTCGCTGGCCCCGGCCGCGGCCAACCGCGACACTTCGGCATCGACATCGGCGGCACTGAAGTCGAGGTGGACGCGGTTCTTCCCGGGCGTGGGATCAGGCACCTTCTGAAACCCGAGCCGGGGTCCTTCCGGCAAGGTCACCGCGGTGAACTCGTTGGCGAGCAGCTCTTGCGCCCTACCACCGAACTGCTCGGCCCACCATCCGGCAAGCTTCGCGGGATCTCGGCAGTCGAACGTGACCATTTCTAGGTTGAGCGCCATACCGCCCGACCCTAAGCCACGGGCTTAGGCGAAAGAAATGCTTGCAGCGCGGCCGAGTAGGCGGCCACGTCATGCGCGCCCATCAACTCGCGCGCGGAGTGCATCGCAAGCTGCGGGGCGCCGACGTCGACGGTCGGGATCCCGGTACGAGCCGAGGCCAGCGGCCCGATCGTCGATCCGCACGGCAGGTCTGCCCGGTGCTCGTACCGCTGTAAGGCCACCCCGGCCTGCTCGCAGGCCAGTGCGAACGCCGCGGCTGTGCGTCCGTCGGTGGCATAGCGCAGGTTCGGATGCACCTTGAGCACCGGCCCGGCGTTGACCTCGATCGGGTGGCCGGGCTCGTGACGCTCCGGATAGTTGGGATGGGTGGCGTGAGCCATATCCGCCGAGGCCAGCAACGACGCCGGCAGGCGGCCCAGGAAATCCTCCCGGCTGCCCCGGGCCGCCAGCACGATCCGTTCCAGAACGGTGCCCAGCAGGTTGGACTGCGCGCCGTGGTCGGACGACGAGCCGACCTCCTCATGGTCGAAGAGCACCAACACCGCCACGAAGCCCCGTGGTTCGGCGGCCAACAATGCCTCCACCCCCGCATAGCAACTGGCCTGGTTGTCCAGCCGGGGAGCACTGAGCAAGCAGGCATCGGCGCCAATCACCCTCGACGGGGTCAGGTCGTGCGTCATCAGGTCGGCGGCCAGCACGTTGGCCGGCGCCACTCCCGCGCACTCGGCGACATAGTCGACGAATGACTTCACTTCATCGCCGACACCCCACACCGCGTTGATGTGTCGCTGCGGGTCGAGCGTCAGCGACTTGCGATCCTCGGCCAGATGAATGGCCAACTGCGGCACCCGAAGAATCGGATCGTCTATCCGCACCAGCCGATGCTCAATCCCGAAGCCTTGACTCGCCGAGCGCACCGACAGTCGTCCACTGATACCCAGGTCACGGTCCAGCCAGGAGTTCAGCCAGGCTCCCCCGTACGGCTCTAGCGCGACCACCCGCCAGCCGGCGATCACACGATCCGGATGCTGCTTGACTCGCAGGTTCGGGCTGTCGGTGTGTGCGCCGACGATGCGGAACGGTCCATCGGGCCGGGCGGAATTCCAGGCGACCAACGAGCCGGCTCGCACCGTGAAATAGCGGCCCGGTTCTTGGGGCCAGCGTGTAGCTTCGCTCAGTTCGGTGTACCCGGCAGCGAGGAGCCGAGCAGCCACCGTGGCGCAAACATGAAACGGCGACGGAGAGGCATCGATGAAATCGCAGAGGCCTGCGGCGCTGGCCGACATGTTCAACATCATGGCGTCCAGCGCTCGCCCTCGCCACGCTGGGCCCGACGGCGTCGCTTCCGTGCTCGCGCCGCTTCCGGCGCCCGCCCTCGCCACGCTGGGCCCGACGGCGTCGCTTCCGTGCTCGCGCCGCTTCCGGCGCCCGCCCTCGCCACGCTGGGCCCGACGGCGTCGCTTCCGTGCTCGCGCCGCTTCCGGCGCTCGCCCTCGCCACGCTAGGGTCAGCAGAGTGCCTGCCATCCAGCCACAGCCGATCCTCGAGCCGTTGACGCCTGCGGCGATCTTCCTCGTGGTGACCGTCGACGACGGCGGAGAGGCGACGGTGCATGATGCCCTGCCGGACATCTCCGGGTTGGTGCGCGCGATCGGTTTCCGCGAGCCGCCGAAACGGTTGTCGGCGATCGCCTCGATCGGCTCGGATGCCTGGGATCGGTTGTTTTCCGGACCGCGCCCCGCCAAACTGCATCGGTTCATCGAGCTGAAGGGTCCGCGGCATACCGCCCCGGCCACCCCCGGCGACCTGTTGTTCCACATCCGCGCCGAAACCTTGGACGTGTGTTTCGAATTGGCCGACCGCATCCTGAAGTCGATGGCTGGCGCGGTCACCGTGGTCGACGAGGTGCACGGATTCCGGTACTTCGACAACCGCGACCTCCTCGGGTTCGTCGACGGCACCGAAAACCCGGACGGCGCATTGGCCGTCAGTTCCACCAGCATCGGCGACGAGGACCCCGGGTTCGCCGGCTCCTGCTACGTGCACGTGCAGAAGTATCTGCACGAGATGGATTCGTGGAACTCGCTTTCCGTCACCGAGCAGGAACTGGTGATCGGCCGCACCAAGCTGGAAAACCTCGAACTCGATGACGACGAAAAGCCGGCCGATTCCCACATCGCCCTCAACGTCATCACCGACGACGACGGCACCGAGCTGAAGATCGTGCGACACAACATGCCGTTCGGGGAGCTGGCCAAGGGCGACTACGGTACCTACTTCATCGGGTATTCCCGCACGCCGCAGGTCACCGAACAGATGCTGCGCAAGATGTTCCTCGGGGATCCGCCCGGCAATACCGACCGCATCCTCGACTTCTCCACGGCGGTCACCGGCGGGCTGTTCTTCTCCCCCACCGTCGACTTCCTCGACGATCCGCCGCCCTTGCCTGCGGCGCCGGTAGCGGCAACCCCGACCCCCGGGCACGGCTCACTTTCGATCGGCAGCCTGAAAGGAATCTCTTGATGAACAACCTGTACCGCGACCTGGCACCGGTCACCGAAGCCGCTTGGGACGAAATCGAATTGGAGGCGACCCGGACATTCAAACGCCATGTCGCCGGACGCCGCGTGGTCGACGTCAGCGGGCCGGGCGGACCGGTCACCGCGGCGGTCAGCACCGGCCGTCTGCTCGACGTGCAAGCACCCACCGATGGCGTGGTAGCTCACTTGCGGGCGAGCAAACCCCTTGTGCGGCTGCGAGTTCCGTTTACGCTGTCACGCTACGAAATCGACAATGTGGAACGCGGCTCGCAGGACTCCGACTGGGACCCGGTCAAGGCCGCCGCCAAGAAGCTGGCATTCGTCGAGGACCGCGCCATCTTCGAGGGCTACGCCGCCGCATCGATCGACGGCATCCGTACCTGCAGCTCCAACCCGGCGCTGAAGTTGCCCGAGGATCCCCGCGACATGCCCGACGCCATCTCACAGGCATTGACCGGGCTACGGCTGGCCGGCGTCGACGGTCCCTATTCGGTGCTGCTGGCCGCCGACGTCTACACCAAGGTCAGCGAGACCACCGAACACGGATATCCGATCCGGGAGCATTTGAACCGGTTGGTCGACGGCGACATCATCTGGGCGCCGGCCACCGACGGTGCTTTCGTCCTGACCACTCGCGGCGGTGATTTCGATCTGCAGCTGGGCACCGACGTCGCAATCGGTTATAGCAGCCATGACACCGACACGGTACAGCTGTACTTGCAGGAGACATTAACGTTCTTGTGTTACACCGCCGAGGCGTCGGTCTGCCTGAGCAGCTAGGAAAAAGGCCGCCGGATCTCTGCTTCTCGGCAGACAAGTGAACTTCTGCCCTGCAGGCAGGATCCGATGGCAACAACATTGGCCGGCTCAACCGCGCTGGTCACGGCGCGACCTCCGGAATCGGCCGCGAGATTGCCGTGCACTTCGCCGCACAAGGTGTCGAGACGGTGGTGCACGGGCGCAGTGCCGAGCGCGGCGCGAAGACGGTCGTCGATATCGAACACGTCTGGCAGAAAGCACGATTCGTCGCCGCGGATCTGTAAGATTCCGGCGATGTCCGCGGTTGGCCGCCGAGGCCGGACGGGTCGAAAGTCTCATCAACAGCGCTGGCGCCTATGAGTTCGGCGCTACCGTGGATAGCGACGACGCGATGTTCGACGAACATGTGAACGTCAACCTTCGTGCCCCTACATCTAGTGCAGCAACGGTGCGGTGTTGGAAACCAGCGGCGGTCAACGCGCAATCGCCATGTAGCGCAGAAGGGTTCGTCACAAGTCGAGAACGAGGTCGCTTTTTGGCACTGCCGAGCAGATGAGCACGCTCCCTTGCTCAGGTGGCTCCAAAGGCTGCTGGAAATAGGTGAATGCGCCCGCGACGACACCGGTGACACACACATGGCAGACTCCGCTTCGGCAGGAGAACCGGGTGGGCACATCGCAGGCTTCGGCCAGCTCGAGAATGGTACCGCAGCCAGATGACCAGTTGACGGTAAGCCCGCTGCGCGCGAAGGTGACCGGCGGCCCGGTTCCGGGCGTCCCGGCCGGGGGATGCTGTGGGGTGCGCAGGGCGGCGTCGACGATGCCTGGGTTGATCGGCGGCAAGGCCCCGAAGAGTTCGCTGTGGATACGTCTGGTGTCGAGCCCTGCCGCAGTCAGGGCGTCCCGCATGTCACTCATGAACTGCGTTGGGCCGCAGAGGTATACCGCGGAACCGACGGGCAGGCCTAGCGCCGCGATGGCCGGCTGACCCAGGCGGCCCTGCGCCTGCGTGTAGAACACAAGCTGCCGCGCATGAGGCAGCGCCTCGACCAAGGCGGTGGCTTCGCCTGCGAAGGCCTGGGTTTCGCGATTGCGAGCGATATGGATCCACCAGACCTCCCGGGTACTGCGGGCGGCCGAGAGCGCATGCAACATCGCCAGGACGGGCGTCAGGCCGATTCCCGCCGACAACAGGACCACCGGTCCGTCGCCGTCGGTGAGGTAGAACTCGCCACGCGGTGCGGCGGCCTCAATGACCGACCCTGGCTCGATGTGCTCGTGCAGCCACCGGCTCACCAGGCCGCGGTCTTCTCGTTTGACGCTGATGCGGTAGAACCCGGCGGCCGGCTCGCCCGAAAGGGAGTAATTGCGCATCGGCGCCGGCTCACCCGCTCCCGGTACTCGTACCGTCAGGTACTGCCCGGGGAGCGCCGCCGGCAGCGCCGCGTGGTCATCGGCCTGCAACCGGATCGACATCACCTGTGGGCTTTCCCGCTGAATCGCGCTGACGCGCAGGGGGCGAAATCCCTCCCACGTCGGTGCGGCCTTGGCCGTTGGCGCGGTTTCGACAGCGGGAGCCTTCTGTGCTTCCAGCATCTCCCGGAACGACTCCTGCCACCCCGGGCTGAGGGCGGGCACATCAACGATCTTGTGCAGGCACTCGCTGTTACGGTTCGGCAGGTACAGCAGGGCATTGACCTCGGCGACACTGAGCTCGTGGCGGCCACGGCGGATTCGCACGACGTCGTCGCCGGCGCAGACCAGACCCTCGGTGATGACGCGGAAGTAAAACCCGGGCCGCCGTTGGGAGACAAGCAAGTTCGGCATCATAGGTTCGTTCAGACGCATACCGACACGGAAGCAGGTGACGCGGGGCTGGGTAACTTCGAAGTCGGCTTCGCCAATGCGGTAGCGGTCACCGATGCACACATCGTCGTCAGCCAATCCGGCGACCGTGAAGTTTTCCCCGAAGTGGCCCGCCTCAAGGTCGTCCCGGCCCAAGTATCTCTTCCAAAAGTCGTACGACTCCGTCTGATACACCATGACGGCGCGTTGTTCACCGCCGTGGCCCGCCAGGTCGCCCTGGCCGTCGCCGTCGATGTTCAGGCGGCGCACCATGACCGGACCCACGACGGGCGCTTTCCAGATGCCGGTGTGAACGGTCTTGTCCCGCCAGCGCACATCCTTGGGCATGCCCACGTTTACCGAAACCAGCTTGCCCATTGCGCCACCTCGCGTAGCTAAACGTAGCGAGCTTACTCATACAGAGCGTGGCTGAATTTGAGCTCGGCCGCTAGGCCGAGATGTTGAGAAGGTGAGGGATCTCCGTGTTCGGAGATCCCTCGTGTCGGTCGTAGCCTCGGGTTGTTCAGACCAAGGAGGCGGTAATGGCCGACTACGCAACTTTACTGCGGGATCACGTGACGCTCACTTGCCGGTCGGTGGACCGGGTGTTTCTGCAGGCCTATGTGCCGAAGCTGCAGTCGGTGGGCGGGGTGTGCCAGTTTCTTTACTTGCAGAAGGGATTTTCGATTCCGTCATCAGCGGCGTTTGGCAAGATCGGCGACGCCTATGTCGCCGAGGTGTACCGGTGGGCCAAGGCACAGACCATCCCGGTACGCCGGTTCGCCAAGGGTGAGAACAAGGAGGAGATCGCCCGGCCACTGATCGAGGCCGCCGAACGTGACGGCGGTGATGGGCGGGTGGTATTGCTCGGCATTGCCCAGGAGAAGACTCCTGTGTGGCGGTCGTGGAAGGCCAATGGCCAGGAGCATGCGGCGCATCCGCACATGGAGTGGAGTCGGCAGATGGCCTTTGTCAACCACTTCTACTTTTAGTGCGCCACGAGGCGCCCTGTCATATCCCTGATTTAGTTAGGAGGAATTTGGAGGAACATTCTTGGGTCTGATGGCTTACCTGGATCCGAAAGGTGAAGGGGACAATAGCATGCTAGGAAAGCAGCGGTCGTGTTCAGGCGTATGAAGCGAGGCGCTGCGGGACCCGCGTGATATGGCGAAAGCTGGATTGCCTGAATCCTAATCTCCAGTTGATGCAAAGAATCATCCGTCGGAAAGACGCCTGAAACCGGCGCCACACCCTGTGTCGGCATAGTAGAAGGGCTGGCACATCCTTCGGGGTGTGGAGCGATGTCCAGTGAGGATATTCAAGGAGATGAATGGGGCGCCTAAGTCACGCTATACGTATGACAGGGACGAACGTGGGATCACCTAAGGAGCGCGAGCTCAATGGTGACGCAGGCCTCGTAGTAGTCGTGGGAGTAACGCCCCACCGGGGAGGGCGGGAAAGCCGTCCACATGGGCGAAGGGGGCCAGGTGATTGGATATTCGAAGCCGGGAGGTATGCGTAATGCAGGACGCTGAAACGGTGTTGGATGTCCTTCGTGAGCGCGGCAGGCGGGGTCTGCCGTTGGAACGGCTGTATCGGCAACTGTTCAACCCGCAGTTGTATCTGCTGGCCTATGGGCGTTTGTACTCCAACCACGGAGCGATGACGCCCGGGGCCGACGGGGAGACCGTGGATGGCATGTCTTTAACTAAGATCGTGCGGATCATCGACGCGCTGCGCCACGAGCGTTACCGGTTCACGCCGGTCAAGCGGGTCTACATCCCGAAAAAGAACGGGAAGATGCGTCCGCTTGGTTTGCCGTCGTGGTCGGATAAATTGGTCGGTGAAGTGGTACGCCTGCTATTGGAGGCGTATTACGAGCCGCAATTCTCCGACCGCTCGCACGGTTTCCGTCCTGGCCGTGGCTGTCACACCGCATTATCCGAGGTGGCGGTCAAATGGACGGGGACGACCTGGTTTATTGAGGGCGATATCGCTCGGTGCTTCGATGAGCTTGATCACGAGGTCATGCTCGGGATATTGGGTGAAAAGATTCTCGATAGCCGGTTTCTGGGGCTCTTGCGTAACATGTTGCGAGCCGGATACTTGGAGGATTGGGAATGGAACGAAACGCTCTCCGGTGCGCCGCAGGGCGGGGTGGTTTCACCAATCCTGTCCAATATTTATTTGGACCGGTTGGACAATTTCGTTGAAACAGTTCTTATACCGGAATACACCCGAGGGAAACTCCGTAGCCACAACACGGAGTATCGGCAGGTGCAGTACGCGATCACGCAGGCTCGCAAACGCGGTGACCGTATCGAGGTGCGCGCGCTGCGCAGGAAACTCCGCAGCCTGCCCACCGGGGATCCTCGCGATCCCGGCTACCGCCGGTTGCGCTACTGCAGGTACGCAGATGATCATCTGCTCGGGTTCACCGGACCCAAAGCCGAGGCCGAACAGATCAAACGACGGCTGGCGCGGTTCCTGCGTGATGATCTCAAGCTGGAACTGTCCCAGGAGAAGACCCTGACCACGCACGCCCGAACGGGTGCGGCGAGGTTCCTCGGTTACGAGATCACCGTCCAGCACGCTGAGCACAAACTCGCCCGCGGCCGCCGGTCGGTCAACGGCGTCATCGCGCTTCGCGTGCCCCTGTCGGTGGTCACGGCCAAATGCGGCCCCTACCTCAAGCTCGGCAAACCCGAGCATCGTCCCGAACGGATGCGCCTTGACGACCACGAAATCGTGAGCATCTACGGGGCCGAGTACCGGGGGATCGTCCAGTACTACCTGCTGGCCGGTGACGTGTGGCGACTGCGCCGGCTGCATTGGGTCATGTTGACCTCGATGCTTAAGACATTGGCCGCCAAACATCGCTCGACGGTGACGACGCTGGCCCGTAAGTACCAGACCACCGTCGTCACGCCATACGGACCTCGACGATGTTTCCAGGTCAGTGTCGAAAGAAACGGCAGGAAGCCGCTGGTCGCACAGTTCGGTGGCATTCCGCTACGGCGACAAAAGAAGGCGATCCTCATCGACCGTCTCGCTGTCCCCGGCGCCACCCGCGGTAAGGGCAGGGAGCTTATCTCCCGGGTCCGGGCGGGCCGCTGTGAGCTCTGCGAGCACAAGGCCGAGGTGCATGTGCACCACGTCCGAGCGCTTGCCGACCTCACCCAACCGGGACGACCACAGCCCGCGTGGGCTCAGCTCATGGCGAAACGGCGACGCAAGACCCTCGTGGTCTGCCGACCCTGCCACGACATCATCCACGCAAGGCAACCAACTGCCACGCCCATGGAAATCACTGGAGAGCCGTGATGCGAGGAAACCCGCACGTCCGGTTCGGGCCGGAGGCCGCCGGAAAAGGACCTGCTCCCGCAGGCACCTCGCCGGCGTCCTACCGGTGCCCTGTGGGATCCCGACTGGGGCGGGGCATTCTGGAAGACCAATGCCTATGCCCCGTGGCCGGTGTGGATCTGGCTCAACGGGCACACCTGGGGACAGCGGCAATGCGAGCGGCTCGGCATCGGCTATACCTGTCTGGATAACGGGTTCCGTAGCTGCGAGGACCCTGAGGCATTGCAGCGGATCTGTGATCGGCTGGGCTCCGGTGCGGTGAAGAGCTTCTTTTGGCGCTGGCAAAAGAAGCTGCCTCCGCGCTGACACGGGCGGATCTGCGTGCTTGCTACGTCTATGAGTTGGCGTTTCGCCAGTTCGAGATTTCTGATACCCGGGTATTCGACCGACCGGCGGCCGGGCGGTCATTTTTTGAACAGCTCATCCGCGACCACCTCGACCTGGACCGACCCGAGTCGGTGTCGCTGATCTTCGATCGGCGGATCATCGCCACTACCCCGGGCAGCTGGCGCACCAAGGTCATCACCAAAGGTGTCGATCCCCAGATGAGTTGCTACTACAAGTCCAGCCGAATCAAGCAATACTGCAAGGAGGAGCGGGCGTTGCGCACCGAGACGGTGGTCTGCAACACCCGCGACTTCGGCATCGGCCGGCGGGTTACCGCCGAAAACTGGAAAGCCCTTCGGGCGGTTGGCGAGGACGCCAACCAGCGTCTGTGCGACGCGCAAGCCGCCGATGCTCGGCCCGCTCCGGATGTGGTGACCTTCACCGAGGTGACCCGGCCGTCCGATAGTGACGGCCAGCACGCCCCCGCGCTGCGGTTCGGGGAGCCACTGATGGCGGTGATGGCCGCCGTCGTCGGGTTCACCCACCTACTCACCGGGTTCGACAACCCAACCCTCGTTCAGCTCGTCGGCTCCCTGCTCGATCAGCCCTATACCAGCCGCCAGGCCACCTACGACCTGCGTCGACTCAAACGCAAAGGCCTCATCGTGAGGCTACCGGGACATCACCGCTATCAGCTCACCGCACTTGGCAGACGCGTCGCCGTCTTATTCACCAAAACCTACGGACGGGTCCTAGCCCCAGGCCTTGCCGCCCTCGACCCCCGCTTACCTCCGGAACTGGTGAGCCGAAGTCCGCTGGCCATTGCCTGGCGCCAATTCGACTGCGCCCTAGACAATTTCATCAGCGAGGCACTCACCGCCGCATAACCCTCAACTTGGTCTGACTGTGAACTTCGCCCCCACCAAGCGAAGCTAGCGCGGCGGTTCGCCGCCGTCCAGCTTCAGCGTCATACCGGCCAGGTGATTGGCCACGGCGAACAGCTCGGCACTAGCTGCGGCCGGAGTGTCAATTCACCGGGTCGTTTGCGCCGATGTTTTCGAAGCACCTACGCGCCCGTCACCATCGCACGGATCCGACCAATTGGGACAGCCAACCCAGACTAAGGCAAGCCAATGCTGGGAGCAACCAACCGACACTGTTGCACGGAGACATTTAGGTGCATACTGGGCCAAGTAACCCAGAATGTTGACCGGTTGGTGAACTTTCTTCGAATGCTGCACGGCGCTCGGATTTGTTCCGAACGTGGACCAGGAGGAATCACATGCCGGCTGTCCATCATCGATACACCACCGTCGACGGTCATCGGCTCTTCTTCCGAGAAGCCGGCAACCCGAATGCTCCGACGCTGCTTCTCCTGCACGGTTTTCCGACCAGCTCCTACATGTTTCGGAATCTGCTGCCCGCACTTGCTGACCGTTACCACGTCGTTGCACCGGACCACCTAGGATTCGGGCTCTCCGACGCGCCATCCGTGTACGAGTTCAACTACAGCTTCGACGTGCTGACCGATCTCACCGCCCGGCTGTTGCGCACGCTCGGGGTAGGCAGGTACGCCATGTACGTGCAGGACTACGGCGCGCCGATCGGTTGGCGGCTGGCGCTGCGCGACCCGGCGGCGATCACCGCGATTATCACGCAGAACGGCAATGGTTACGACGCGGGATTCGTCGAGAGCTTCTGGAAGATCGTCTGGGCCTACCAACGCGAACAAACCTCCGACACCGAGGCCGCGGTGCGGCAGTTCCTCACGCTGGACGCCACCCGATGGCAGTACGTCACCGGCGTCCCCGACGAAACGCTGGTCGATCCCGAGTGCTGGCACCATGACTACGCGCTCATCTCCCGGCCCGGCAACGACTTGGTGCAGCTGAAGCTGCTGCGCGACTATGCCACCAATGCGCTGCTGTATCCACGCCTGCACGAATACTTCCGGGCCAGCCATGTGCCGCTGTTGGCGGTGTGGGGTCGAGGCGACGAAATCTTCGGCCCGGCCGGCGCCCAGGCGTTCACCGACGACCTGCCGGACGCCGAGGTCCACCTCCTCGATGGCGGTCACTTCCTGCTCGAATCCGCGTTGGATGCCGTCGCCGGGTTGATCCGCAGATTCTTTGCCAAGGTTGACATAACCGCCTGACGGCAGCCCGCCGGCACTGCCGGTACCAATGGGTTGGATATCCCAGAGTTTCGGGTGCGCGCGGGTTAGCCTGACGCGATGGCCCATCCCGATGGTCAGGACGAACAAGCGTTGACCGCCAAGGGGCGCGCCACCCGGGACCGGATCGTCCAAGCCGCCGCGCAGCTGATCGTCACCGAGGGTCTCTCCAAGTCGAACCTGGAGAACATACGCAAGGCGGCGTCCGTCAGCGGCTCGCAACTCACCCACTATTTCACCGACAAAAGCGCCCTCATCCGTGCGGTCATCCAGCGCCAGATCGGTGTGGTCATCGACTTTCACCGACAGCCCAAGCTCGGGGGCTTGGCTTCATTCAACGACTTCGAGCGATGGATCGACCTGGACTTGCGTTACCTCAGACGCGTCGGATTCTTCGGTACGCCCACCTACCATGCGCTTGCCGCGCAGCTGGTGAAGTCAGATGACGCGACGCGTAAGACGCTTGCGGCGGGCTATTGGCAGTGGATCGAACTGCTCGAGGAAGCGGTCCATCGGATGAAGGACAACGGCGTTCTGGTCGCCGGTGCCGACCCGCGACGGTTGGCGATGGTTATCGTCGCTGCCCACCAGGGAGGCGGCACCCTGGCCTTCACCTACCGAGCGGAATGGCCGCACGCCGACGCTATACGCTTCGCGGTCAACTATCTCAGGAGTTTCGCAACCGATGCGGCCGAGCGGGCTCCCTGGCCCGCCCGGCGCCCCCGGGGGTGGCGGAGGATAACGAAAGGCGCGGGACGCAACCTGAATGACAACAGCCCGGCACAGTTCACCCGCAAGGGACTGGCGACTCGCACGCGCATCGTCGAAGTCGCCGCGCAGCTCATGTTCGAGTGCGGGGTCGCCAACACCAGCATCGAGCAAGTGCGGCACGCCGCCGGAGTGGGTGGCTCGCAGATCTCGCATTACTTCCGGGACAAGCAGGATCTGACTCGCCACGTCATCGCCGCGCGCCGCGACGACGTACAGGCCTTCCACACCCGGCCTCCGCTCGGTGCCCTCGACAGCCTGGAAGCCCTGCAGGCGTGGGCCGACGCCTGCGTCGCCGACATTGATGCCGTATACCGCGTAGGCGGTTGCGTTTACGGATCTCTTGCGGGCGAACTCATCGACGCCGACGACGAAATACACGAGAACCTGTCCGCCGGTTACTCCCATTGGATCGGGCTTTTCGAGGCCGGCCTCACGGCGATGCGCGTTCGCGGCGATCTGCGTCCCGATGCGGATCCGCGGCATCTGGCGGTCTCGCTTGTTGTCGCACACCAGGGCGGGGCGATGCTGACGTATGCCACCGCGGATCCTGAGCCGTTGCGGGCGGCCGTCAACGCCGCCGTTGACTACGTCCGCTCCTTCACGGCGCAGCGCCCGTCCCGCAAGAGCCGGTCCGCTCCGCCTCGGCGGCGGCGCAAATCCGGATCGCGGTAGCCGAAGCCCACGGCTGGACAAAATGGGATGTGCAGCCCATAATGAGTGGCTCGGCTAGCCCATTTGGTCTCTTGGGGCGCCGCAGTTCCGATCCCTATGTCGATGTCCCAGCGCTGTTGGTGTCTCGGGAAGGAGCGGCACATGTCCCCCACGGATGCGCCCCACCTGCCCGCCGCGCCCGCAGTGGTGCGGGAGCGGCCCGGCGGCGAACAGATGCACGCGATCATCCTAATGAGAGTTAGCGGGTCGGTCATAGGGCAGACTCGCTACCGGTAGCGGCCGGCGGGTGAGCACTTAAGTCATCCCAGGACCTCGCGTCCTGCCTTCAGATCGTTGCCCCCGCTGGTTGGCCGGGAGAAGGGATCGCTGATGGGATGTCGTGCCCACCCTGTGGGGTGTGAGCACTCGTTCATTAGGTCGCTGAGAATTCTCCCACGCTGCCAATAATCCGATTATTGCCAGAGTGATGGGAGAAGCGAATTGCTGTGCGTGGGAGACGATTGGGCCGAGGATCATCACGACGTCGAGCTGATGGATGAGGCCGGCCGGGTGCTGGCCAAAGCGCGGCTGCCCGAGGGGGCAGTAGGTCTGGCCCGGCTGCACGCGATGATCGGTGCGCAGCGGGGTGAGGATGCGCACGAGGCCGAGGTATTGGTTGGGATCGAGACTGACCGCGGCCCGTGGGTGGCAGCACTGGTTGCGGCTGGCTACACCGTGTACGCGGCCAATCCATTGCAGGCGGCCCGGTACCGGCAACGGCATGCCGTTTCCGGCGCCAAGAGCGATACGGCCGACGCGCATACCCTCGCTGACATGGTCCGTACCGACGCGCATCAACTGCGCCCAGTCGCAGCCGACAGCCCCGAGGCTGAAGCGGTGAAAGTGGTTGCTCGAGCACACAAGACGCTGATCTGGGAACGCACCCGGCACACTCAGCGGCTGCGACATGGTTTGCGCGAGTACTTCCCCGCGGCGCTGGAGGCGTTCGACGATCTCGACGCTCCGGACGCCCTCGAGCTGCTCGGCAAGGCGCCGGACCCGGCCTCGGCGGCGAAACTGAACCGCAGCCAGATTCAGGCCGCGCTCAAACACGCCCGACGCCGCGACATCCTCACCAAGGCCGACCACATCCAGTCCGCCCTGCGCAGCGAACAACTCGGCCGAGACCAAGTCATCACCAACGCGTACGCAGCCACCACTCGATCGATCGTGGCGGTGCTTGGCGTGCTCAACGAACAGGTCAAGATCCTGCAAGGGCAGGTCGAGCAGCATTTTGGCCGACACCCGGCCGCTGAGATCATCCTGTCCCAGCCCGGGATGGGCACGATCCTCGGCGCCCGGGTGCTGGCCGAATTTGGTGACGCCCCCCGACGTTACGCCGACGCCAAGGCCCGCAAGAACTACGCCGGCACCAGTCCGATCACCCGCGCGTCCGGAAAGAAGAAGGTCGTGCTGGCCCGGTTCGTGCACAACGACCGGCTCATCGATGCACTCATGTCGCAGGCCCAATCTGCGCTGCAGGCCTCGCCCGGCGCGCGCGCCTACTACGACAAACAAAAAGACCGTGGCCTTGACCACCAGCCAGCGCTGCGGCAACTCGCGAACCGGCTCGTCGGCATCCTGCACGGCTGCCTCAAAACCCGCACCCTCTATGACGAGGCAACCGCCTGGTCGCACTACAACCAAGATCGAGATCAACAACCTGCTGCTTGACAAACCAGCCCCTGGGATGTCTGAAGGGATTTGGCGGCCTGGACTGCCTGGTCTACGAAAACATCCCCAAGCCACTACCGCCGGACGGCGAAGTGGTGATCGAGGTCAAGGCATTCGGCCTGAATTACGCCGAGATGCATATGCGTCGAGGTGAATGGGCGGAGGCGGCCGAAGTCAGCGGCATCGAATGCGTCGGCATCGTCGACGCGTGTCCCGGAGGGCTAGTTTCCGGTCGGCGCCAAGGTGGCGGCATTGATGGGCGGCTTGGGCCGCACCATCAACGGCAGCTACGCGCAGTACACCCGCGTGCGCGCCGCGAACGTCGCCCTGATCGACCTGCCGTGGTCGGACTTGGCCGCACTGCCCGAAACCTATGCGGTCGCTTGGACATGCCTCTTTCGTAACCTCAACCTGAAGGCCGGGCAGATCCTTGTGCTGCGTGGCGCGACATCTGATCACTGCGGAGTTGAGGGGCCCTAGCGGCACTCAGCAAATTCTCAACAGATTCTTCGGTGACGCACCGCTTGGCTCCAAGGATGCGCCCAGCCACCGACCGCAACATCTATCCTATGACGAACGACGTCCGGTGCTTGAACCTGATCGAACGTTACCTGCGCACCCGCGGGCGACGCTATTTCCGTGGCCACCATGATGCCGAGTACTTCTTTGTCACCAGCACCCGGCCGCGTCTGCACGTCCATCTCGAGATCTCCCCGGCGCATGATGACATGCTGATCCTTCGCGTTAATCCAGGGCACTTCTTCCCCGCCACCGAGTGCCCTTGGCTGGCCCACTTCTCTGACATGTGGAACCGCCAGGAGCGGGAAGTCACCGCCATCGTGCACGGTTCGTCCGACCCACAGCGCATCGGTGTGGTGGCGCGTAGGTCGCACTGGATCCGGAAAACCGACTCCTTCGAGGACTTCGCGTCCTTCGTCGACCGCACCATCGCAGACGCGACCGACCTCTTCGATGAGTTGAGCCCGCCGGTTGACCTGCCCGCGGCGCAGCCGTTGCTGCGCCATGCCGGCTGATTTGGCGGCTTGCGTCCGAACTAACTGTCAGCTGGAAAGCGGTGTCCTTACTCGTGGCCGCTGTCGCGCCAGTGGACGACATCGAGAGCAACGGCGATGTTGATGCTGTTTTCGCTAAGGGGTCGCGGAAGCAGTTCATCCGCGCGGGAAAGCCGTCTCAGCAACGTGTTTCGGTGGGTGTAGAGTCGCGCCGCCGCGCGCGACGAGTTGCACTGCTCGTTGACGAAGGTGTGGACGGCCATCTGTAACTCCGGGCTGGCCGATTCGAATTTTCCGAGTGTGCGGCTGATGAATTGGTCCGACCGCGCCGCGTCCTGAGTTACCAGCGACACCAATTCGACGGTGTCGAAACTGGCGGCACGCCGCGACGAGTGCAGCCGTGTCAGCAAGCGCTGCGTCGCGATCGCGTCGAAATGGCTGGCGCGAAACCCCTCGATCCCCGCACCGGTCGATCCGATGGCAATCCGGATACCGCGCATATCGTCTATGGCCTTGCCCAGTTCGCGAAGGTCGAGTGATGCCGCACCCGGAATCCACACCCATCGGGTGGCCACCGTCGCGATCACGTTCAGCGCGCGCTGTACGCCCGCGATTTGCACGAGCGCTTCCGTGGCTCGCTGGAGCAGCGTGGAGTCCGAATCCGGCAGATCGTTCCAAACTATTGCGGCCGTGTGGTTTTGGTCGAGGCTATATCCCAGCCGGCCGGCCGCCCGCTGTTTGCCGATCGATGCGCCCGCCAGGATCAGCTCCACCGTTTCGCGTCGCTCGGCGTGGGTGCCGCGGGTCAGTTCCTCTCTGTCCCTTTGCATCTGCTGAGTAATCGCCGCATTGGTGTCGTCGATGAATGAAAACAGCGACCGCGCCGAGACCGCCAGCAGCTGCTGCAATTCCTCGCTATCGGAGGTGAGCCGGAAAACCATCGACATCCAGCGCTGCCAGAACACGCTCTGCACGATCCGGTAGGCACGCAATGCCGACGGAGTGAGCCCGCGGCGCAGCAGATCTCGGGCAAGACTCAGCGACTCGGGGGCGAGGTTCGCCGACACCGGCGCGCCGGGATCGCGGACGTTGGCCGTGACCCAGTGCAGCACATTCGAACGGATGACCCGCCGAAGCCCGGCGGCCAGAACGGGATCGTCGGCGACCTCCTTCATGTTCGCCGCCGACAGGGTCGCCTCGTCGATCTCGTCCAGCCAGGCCTGGGCGTCGTTGACGACCGCCGTGGCACCCTGGCGCAACAACTCACAGACCCGTTCGGTCGGGCGTTGCCATTCCATGGGCGAAGCGTAGGCCCATGCGGTGCAGAGTGCACCAACCCTGCGGCACTTCGACCTTGGTCAGCGTGGTCCGTCGGCCAACACTCGTGTCGAGCACACCAGAAAGGCAATGACATGAGCAAGTCTCCCGACTTCGGAACCTTCGGCCGATACGAAGAGACGGCCGTCGAGGACATGGCCCCGGAGATGAAGTCGGCCTACGACTTCACCACGCAGCTGCGCGGGTTTGTTCCCGGTCCACACAAGATCTGGCTGGCGAACCCCACGCTGTCGCGGACGATCGTCCCGACCGGCGCCTACTTCCAGACCGCGTCGACACTGACCAAGGCCGAGATCGAGATCGCCACCAACATGATCAACGGCAAGTGGCGGTCCGCGTACGGCAACTACGAGCACGAGATGATCGGGCACTGGGCCGGTGGCCTGGCGCCCGAGCAGATACAGGCGTTGATCATCGGCTTGCCGACCTCGTTCGACGATCCGCGGGAGCAGGTCGTCTACGAACTCACCACAGCGCTGATCGCCCCGCGGGTAGTGCCGTTGGGCCTGTACCGGCGCGCCAAAGAGCTGTTGGGCGACGACGGCATCGTCGATCTCACGATATTGCTCGGCTGGTTTACCGGCGTGTCGCTCACCCTCGCAGCCTTCGATGTCCCGGCAAATGCCGTGGGTCTCGATCAATAACCGAGCAAGACAAGATAGGAGCACACCATCATGACCGTTCAGACGGATGCCCTCGGCGGCCGCTTACCGCTGACCGACCCCGCCGCGCTGACCGAAGCGCAGCGCGACCTCTTCGACCTGATGATGAACACGATGGTTCCGTGGGCACGGCAGGTGCCGTTTCAGAGCACCACCGCCGACGGGAGGCTTATCGGTCCGTTCAACCCGGCGTTGCTCAATCCCCAGACGGCGACGAAGTTCTTGGAGCTGCAGTTCGCCGAGCAGCTGAACACATCTCTGGACGAACGCGTGCGTCAGGTCATCGTCTTGACCGTCGGGGCGATCTGGCACGCCGATTACGAGCTCTATGCGCACGCCGCAGTCGCTTGTAAGGCCGGCCTGTCCGAGTCCGCCATCCGCACGCTGGTCGGCGGCGGTGTACCGGATGACCTGAGCGACCGCGAGCGGCTGGCGCAGCGCGTCACGCGGCAACTCTGCACCGACCACCGGTTGGACGACCGGCTCTACCACGAGGCCGAAAAGACCTTCGGGACATTGGGTTTGATCGATATGACCTCGCTGATCGGCGTTTATCACGGGGTGTGCATCACGCTCACCATGTTCGCCGTCCCGGCTCCGGCACCAATCGTTCCCGACGCCAACGAGTAGACAGGACAAGGCATGTCAGCACAACGCTCTTCGCTGAACGCCCTCGCCGGCGCCCGCGCCGCTCTGGGCATGACCGCACTGCTGGCGCCGAGAGCCGGCGCACGCGCACTCGGCATGGGTGCCGACGGTACGGCGATCCTGATGGCCCGCTTGTTCGGCATCCGCAACGCCGCCCTGGCCGCCGGCCTGCTACGGCTTGAGATGACGCCCGTCCCGCGCGCCTTCCTCACGGTCAACGTGTTCATCGACCTGGTAGACGCGAGCGCCGTTGTCGCCGCGGGACGCCAAGCCGAGATCGGCACGACCGCGACGACGATCGGTACGGTGCTCGCGCTCACGGGCGCAGCTCTTGGCATTGCCGGTTTCGCGTCGCAATCGGGAGGCCGGAAATGAACGGGAACGCGGTGCAGGGCCGGGTGGTGGTCACGGGAGCGACCGGGATCGTTGGCTGGAGCATAGTCAACGCGCTGCACGCTGAGGGGCATGAGGTTCGCGCGGTAGCC
Organism: Mycobacterium sp.; assembly: GCA_035505695.1. Classification (GTDB taxonomy): domain Bacteria; phylum Actinomycetota; class Actinomycetes; order Mycobacteriales; family Mycobacteriaceae; genus Mycobacterium. The sequence continues at coordinate 34,885 of DATJQO010000112.1, read as the reverse complement.
CGCAATGTCGAGCGCACCCGAGAGGTGATGCCGGCCGGCGTCGACGTGGTGGCCGGCGATCTGCTGGATCCCTACTCGTTGGTCGGCGCGCTGGCGGGCTGTTCCACGGTGTTTCATGCCGCGGGCATTCCGGAACAGTGGCTGCGTGACCCGGGCCAGTTCCATCAGGTCAACGTGCAGGGCACCCACACCCTGGTAGCTGCGGCAATGGACGAAGGGGTCAGCGCCTTCGTCTACACCAGCACCATCGACGTGTTCGCGCACCACGCCGGGGTGCGCTACAACGAGTCGATGCTGGAGACCGAGCCGCTACCGACTGCGTACGAACGCTCCAAGCAATTGGCGGACTACGTTGTCGCCGAGGCGGTCTTGCGTGGGTTGCCGGCGCGATTCATCCATCCCGCGGCGGTGTTCGGGCCCTCGCCGACGCGTACGCCCGGCCTCAACGATGTGATCGCCAAGCTCGCCGCCAACCGGCTCGCGGTGTTGCCGCCGGGGGGCGTTCCGGTCGTGTTCGCTCCCGACGTCGCACGGGGCCAGATCGCGGCGGCGGGCGCACCGGTGGGATCGCGCTACATCCTGTGCGACCGCTACCTGCCGTTCACCGAGTTGGCCGCGGCCGTCCAGCGCGTGACGGGATCGCGGCGGCCCCCGCAATTGTCTCCGCGACTGGCGCGTATCGCGTCCCGTCTGTCGGAGGCAACCTCGCGGGTGACCGGCCGTCCCGCGCTGTTGCCGGCCGGTCAGCTCCACTTCATGACCTCCCACCATATACCCGACGCCGGCAGCGCAACCACCGAATTAGGTTGGGCCCCCATATCTCTCGAGGACGCGATAGCGTCCACAATCGGCCAGCGGTCCTGGTTGGCGGGCCTCGGTCGGCCATCGGTCGTTGTTACCAATCCAAACCTTCACACAGGAGAAACGCCATGAGCACAGACCACGCCACAGCTGCGAAACTCGTTACGGTTGCCCACTTTCCCGAACAGTTCTTCCTGGAGAACATCGCCGTCCGCGGCGACGGGTCGATTCTGGTGACGGTGCTCAACCGCAAGGAGCTTTGGTGTGTCCCGGCGCCGGGCGCCGAGCTGCCGGTTGAACCGATCCTGGTGCACACCTTCGAAAACGTGCCGATGGGCATCGTAGAAACCGAGCCCGACATCTTCTACGTGTGCACCTTCGGAATAGCCGCACTCGAGCGGATCGACATGGGCACCTGGACGCCCGGTGCGCCGGTGGACGCAACAAGAGTCCTGACCTTCGACCAGACCGGCGCCGTGCTCAACGGCTGCTGCCTCATCGCACCGCGTGTCGTCCTGATCGCTGATTCCGTCGCGGGTTTGATCTGGCGGGTCGACCTCAGTGACGACGGCCTGCAGGCCACTTCCCGCGTGTGGCTGCGCCACGATTCGATGGCCTTCGACCCCGACAACCCGCTCAACCCGCAACCGGGCGTCAACGGTGTCCGCTTCGCGCCGAAAACGAACTTTCTCTACTACACCTCCACGACGCGGAGACTGTTCATGCGCGTCGCGGTCGACCCGGTCACCAACGAAGCGGCGGGTGAGCCGGAGCTGGTCACCCGCGGCACCATGGACGACGACTTCTGCATCGACGAGGACGCCGGCGTCGCCTATGTGACCACCCACCGGGAAAACACCCTCGACCGAGTGCCGCTGCGACCCGACGCTCCGCGTACCTGCGTGGTCGGGCAGCCGTTCACCGAGCAATTGATTGGACCGTCCAGCATCGCGTGGGGTCGCGGTCCAGCGGAATACGGCCGCCTCGCCTACGTCAGCACCGACGGCGGCACAACAGCGCCCCCTCCTGACGGAAAGATCCGGCCCGCGCAGCTGCTGCGAGTGGAATTCGGCACGGCCGAAAGCCGTTAAGCCGCCAGTACCGCATCCAGCGCCGAATAAAACAGGCCCAAGCCGTCGTCGGACGGGCCCGTCAGGGCCTCGATGGCATGCTCGGGATGCGGCATCAGCCCGACCACACGACCGTTAGCGGAGCTGACGCCGGCGATGTTATGCAGCGAGCCGTTGATGTTGTCGTGGTAACGGAACACCACTCGTCCCTCACCCTCTAGCTCGTCGAGCACTTCGGCGGGGGCCACGTAGCGGCCCTCGCCGGACTTCAATGGCACCAGCAGGTCTGCCTCAGGCTCGAAACGCGAGGTCCACGCCGTCGACGTGGACGTCACCCGCAGCCACACATCGCGGCAGATGAAGTGCAAACCGATGTTGCGGGTCAGGGCTCCGGGCAGCAGCCCTGCTTCGCAAAGCACCTGAAACCCGTTGCAAATCCCCAACACTGGCATGCCACGCCGTGCCGCGTCGACCACTTCGGTCATCACTGGGGCGAATCTGGCGATCGCGCCGGCTCTCAGGTAGTCGCCGTAGGAGAACCCGCCGGGCACCACCACGGCGTCGACGCCCTTAAGGTCAGCGTCGGCGTGCCACAGGCTGACCGCCTCGGTGCCGACACGCCGCGCCGCCCTGGCGGCGTCCACGTCGTCAAGGGTCCCGGGAAACGTGATGATGCCGATTCGTGTGGTCACTCGGTCTCCCGGCGAATCGTCCATTCTTCGATCACGGTGTTGGCCAATAAGGTTTCGGCGATCTCCGCGAGGGTGGAATCGTCGACGGTGTCGTCCACTTCGAGCTCGAACCTCTTGCCCTGCCGCACATCTGAGATCCCCGGATGACCGAGCCGGCCCAATGCCCCGACAATCGCCTGACCCTGCGGGTCGAGAATCTCCGCTTTGGGCATCACATCAACGACCACCCGGGCCACTGGCGCTCCTCCTCAGATCGATCTCGGCGCCAACTCTACCGGCGACAACCCCAGCTCGGGCGTCACGGGCACGAGGCGATGTAAGCCTCGCACAGCGGCGCGGTCATCGAGTTGAGCACGGGGTCGTCTGCCATCGCCGGCCATGGCACCTGTGGCGGCCCCGACGACCACAGGGTGACCTCGCTTATCGTGCTGCTCGCCACGTGGGCCACCAGGTAGATGTGCATGACGACCGGGCCGCTGATCACAGCGGCCAGCCGGGTCGGCTCCCCGGTGGTGATCGATGGCGACTGCAGCGGCGCCCGCTGCTGGCAGCCGCGCAGCGCGGCGACGGCATCGTTGAGCACCGAAGCGGCGATGGCACCACCGCTGGCCGTATCGCCGCGCCAGTGCAGGACCTGAGCTTGCAGCTGCCACTGCCCGTTCGGGTGGGCCACCGTCGCGCGCGCCGCGACCGCCGAGTCGCGAGGGTCCCGCGGTACCGCCGGCGTGGCACACAGCTCCTCGAACCGGAAGCGGGGGCCGGGCGTTGCCCCGGTCACTTGCACCGCCAGACCGGCCAGCGCAGGCCAGCTGTATACAGAATTCAGCGGCACGGCGCGCTGCGGGATCCAGGCCGTGTCCGGGATCTGGTCGCACACGGGCGGGCAGGCCTGCGGCTCGCCGTAGGCGGGTACCACGACGACGGCCACCAAGACGCCGCCGACAACCAATATCGTCGCCAGGATCACGCGCATCGGCACCCTTTCCGTCAGGGCACAATCGTAGATATGCAACTGACGCATTTCGGGCATTCGTGCCTACTTACCGAGTTCGACGACACCCGCGTGCTTTTTGACCCTGGCACCTTTTCGCACGGTTTCGAGGGAATCACCGGGTTATCGGCCATCCTCATCACCCATCAGCACCCCGACCACGTGGATGGCACGCGGCTGCCCGCGCTGCTCGATGCAAACCCGGGTGCCGCGCTGTACGCCGACCCGCAGACCACTGCACAGCTCGGCACGCCGTGCCGGGAGGTGCATGTCGGCGACGAGCTGCAAATCGGCGAGCTGACCGTGCGGGCGGTCGGCGGCAAACACGCGGTTATCCATCCAGAAATCCCTGTGATAGAGAACATTTCGTATTTGGTGGACGACGGGGACCATCGTGCCAGGTTGATGCATCCCGGGGATGCATTGTTCGTACCCGACGAGCCAGTGGACGTCTTGGCCACGCCGGCCGCGGCCCCGTGGATGAAGATCTCCGAAGCAGTCGATTACCTGCGGGCGGTGGCACCGGCACGTGCGGTTCCCATCCACCAAGGGATCATCGCCCCCGATGCCCGCGGCATCTACTATGGCCGGCTCACCGAAATGACCAACACCGACTTTCAGGTGTTGCCCGAAGAAACCGGCGTCACCTTCTAACCTCGGCGAGCCGGGGGGTGACCGGACCCCGTCAGCTGGTCCATGGCGAACAAGAGTCGTTCTTGGTGGGTGCCGGTGCCAGTGTAGCGGGCGGGGTTGGTAGCCCAAGGATCGAATGTCGGTCTCACCGCAGCCGCTGGAATGCCTCAGCAGCAACGCATGTACCGCATATCAGCGATAGGACGATGCATTTGTGCCCCGGATAGAGCATTGCCCGAGGAAAGACTCGTAACTATCGCAATTGTGGAATTAACTATCGCAATTGTGGAATTCAGTGGCGTGTTCGATGAGCGCTGGAATGTGCGCGGCTAGGCATTAGCCCTCCCTGCCCTTCGGGCGGGAGGCACCCCCACGTGCAAACGCTCGTCGGTGGCCCCCTTAGTCGAATTCGATGATGCCGCGGATGTTCCGGCCTTCGCGCATGTCCGTGATCGCCTCGTTGATCTGATCGAGCCGATAGCGGCGGGTCACCAATTCGTCGAGCTTGAGATGACCGTTGCGATACATCGACAGCAGCATTGGCATGCTCGCGCGAGGGTTCATCCCGCCATAGAGCAGCCCCTTGAGCTGCTTACACAACTGAATCATGTCAACGAGTAAGAGCGGCACCATATTCACTTCGAACTTCGGCACCGCAGTCATCAAGCATGTGCCACCCTTGCGCGTCAGCATCATCGCCGAAGCCACCAGTTCAGCGTGCAGCACACTGGGCGTCAGCACCACCCGGTCTGCCATCACACCGCGGGTCAGCTGTTGTACCAACGGAATGGCCTCTTCGACAGACGGGCTGGTGTCACTTGCCCCGAAGAACTTGGCCGTATCACGTTTGAACTCAACCGGATCCACGGCGATCACGGCGTTAGCACCCGCGGCGCGGGCACCCTGCACGGCGTTGATCCCCACCCCGCCGGTGCCGATCACCACCACAGTGTCGCCGGGTTGCGTTCCGACGCCGACAGTGCCGGAACCCCAGCCGGTCGTCACGCCGCACGACACCAGCGAGGCCGCCGCGAAGGGAATAGACTCGTCGATCTTGATGACCGATTCCTCGGCGAGGACGGCGTAATCGGCGAACGTGCCGAGTTGAGTCATCGCGGTGAGGTGCTCGTCGCCGAGGTGACGTCGCGTGGTTCCGTCCGTCGTCATCTCCTTGGCAAGTATCATGGCCCCGTTGTCGCACAGGTAGGTCATTCCCGACACGCACCACCGACAGGCCCCACACGCGGGGATGAACGAGAAAGAGACGCGATCACCGGGCTGCACAGACCGCACGCCGGGACCAACCTCCTCGACTATGCCGGCGCCCTCGTGACCACCGAGCAGTGGGAAATAGTCGAGGGGCGGCGCGCCGGTCGCCTCCATGATCGCCGCCAGCTCCGGGGTCGGAACCATGTCGCCGGTGGCGAAGTGGTCGTCGCTATGGCATATTCCGGCGACGGCCATCTTCACCAACACCTCGCCCTCGCGGGGCGGGTCGAGCGTGATCTCCTGGATCTCCCAGTCCTGGCCGACTCCCCGCAGGATCGCCCCTTGACACTTCATCGAGCACCTCCGCTTTTCGGCGATGTCACAGTTAGAAGTGTCGCACCCTCGGCACCCCATCGGGGTGGGTATTCGTCTACCTGTTTGCAGAAAAGCCCGCTGGTCCAAACTACGGATCTGATCGCGAGCTGGCGTGACATAGCATCTCGCCGCTGGCTTGGACGTTGAAGTATGACCGGATCCCGTGAACTGATCCCGCGGGCGAACAATACTCGTTCATTGGTGGGTACAGGCGGCAGCGTATCGGGCTGGCGTTTGGTAGCCCAGGGCGGAATGCGGTGGAGGTTGTAGTCGTGCTTCCAGTCGCTGATGACTGACCGGACCCCATAAATTGGTCCACGACAAACGAAAATCGTTTCAGACGGCACGAGCTAGAGGTGGCGACGCAACAGTTGAACGAACCCTGCTGCGCCAAGCCCGCCTCTCCATCCGGTTCGGCGCCCTCAACCACTGCGTGATGGACGGAAACAACCCCATCGGCGCGGCCTGCCTCGAAAACGCCATCGTTCCCGAAGGCCACAAAGGCCCCCTACAGGATCGGTGCCTTCCAGATCGATGCGCCAACAGCGTCATCGGGCCCGAACACATCCCGATCTGGACCTCGGAGCGAAACACCCTGCTCACTCTCATCGACACACCTGGACTCCCGCCGTGCCGCAAAGAAGGGTCGTCGATGACCAAGGTGATGGTAGGGCTCCTTCGCTTTAGTGCGCCCGCTGGCATAACGATCAGGATCGGCACAACCAGATGGTTGTAGGGTCCGAGACGAAGATGAGAAAACGCCTCCACCGAGCTGGGGCGACACCTGGATTTTGGCCTCCCTTCGACATTATTCTGCTGAGGTCGTGACAGCAACGTTGCTCAAGCACTCACCGTTTCAAGGAGCCGATCATGGTCGATCACAACATCACCGTGCCCGCGGGTCACGGCTACGACCTCCACCTGGGTATCGACGCGCTAACCCTCGACGCGAAGAATCGAGTGGTCGACGGGGCGGCCACGACAGCGGAGGGAGGCGGCGGATCGGACAGCTCTTTCATCATGAAGCGCGTCGAATCCACCAGCGACCTCATGAAGGCGCTCGGGGTGGATGTCGACGCCAGCGTGGGCTCAGTGCTATTCGGCGCCAGTGCGAAGGAGCGGTTCAGTTATGCCCAATCCCAACACGTGCAGAGCAGTTCGCTGTTCATGACGATCACGGCCAGTGTCGAGTTGCCTGATCTTTCGATCGACGAGCCCGTATTGACGAGCGCGGCGCAAGCCGACATCGGCGTCGCCCAAACCTTCCACGACCGTTACGGCGACTGCTTCGTCAAAACCATTGTGCGGGGAGGCCTGTTCGTCGGCGTGCTGAAGATCGACACCAGCAGCTCGGCCGACGCAGACACCATCAGCAACCAGCTCAGCGGGACCTACGGCCTCGTCGCGTCGGCCGATGTCGGCGTGAAGATCACCTCCACTGCCAACCGATTCCACTCCGAGGTTTCCGTGGACCTCTTCTCCTCCGGGGGACCGGTTTTCCAGAAACCGGCGGATTCCGATGCCCTGCTGCGCTGCCTCAACGATTTCCTCGACTCGCTGCGCACCGATCCCGACCATAACGCCAAGATATTTCAGGTGGTGCTGGCCCCGGTCCAGGACGCCGAGGGACCTTTGCCGCCCAACGCGGTTGACATCGCCCATGCCCAACAAGTACTCACGTTCTGCGCCAAAATGCAGCTGTCAACGCTGGACAACCTCAACCTCGTCAGCGACTACATCGCCCGGCCCGACCGCTACGACTTCCCGGCCACATTCCAGCCTGCCGACGCCCGCACTCTCGCCGACAGTCTGCAGGCCGACCTTGACCTCATCGCCCAATGCGCGAGCGCGGCAATGAACAATCCCCTGCAGGCACGCGAGCCGGCCGACTTCGCCCAAAGCATCGGCACGCCCTTCCCGCAAGGCCTCATGCCATCGCAACTGCCGACCCTCAAGCCTGTCGTCGTCGCAGCGACCCTGAAAATCCCGAGCTTCTTCGGCTGCCACATCGACGATGTCGAGGCGACCCAGGAGTTTCTGGTGGGTGCGTCGGTCGATGAGGTGCTGTCCGGGTTCGACACGGGGGACGGCCACATCTGGCGCACGTCGCTCACCCGTGATCAAGTCGTCTGCCTGTCCTACGTGCAGCAGACCCAACAACTGGCGATGCAATGGAATCCGCCCGGCATCAGCTCACAGTGGATCAGCGAGACCACTACTTTCGCAGTCGACTCGCAATCGATCCCCGCCGACACAATGGTCGCGCCGGGGTCCGAGCTGGACCTGAACTTCGTTGCGGTATCCCAGACCTGAACTGCCGGAGGCGTGGGCGGGCCAATCCGTCCCGGCGCCAATCGACTTGGCCGGCAGACGGTGAATTTGTCGTAACGAAACCGTGAGATACCTAGGAGGACACGCCAAACATTGGTAATAATCGTTCGTACGGGAGGAGGTGTAACGGTGTTCGCAAGCGCGTTGATCACGGGCACACAAGAGGCGCTGGCCGATCTCGTCGGCGTTGAGGACCTGTCATTGGTGCGCGCAACCGCGCGCGAGCAGGACGACGGGCAGTGGAGCGTAATCGCCTATGCGCCGACCGAAACTTTCGATTCCCTGGCTGCGCGGGACTATCAGATTTCGATTCTTAGCGATGAAGCCGCGATGCAGCAGCAGTGGGACGCCATACAAGGCCAGATCGAAGATTAGAGCGGAGATGCAGGAATGGCCTACAAACGGTCTGCAGCGATCGCCAACGCGATCATCTCCCTGGAGTCGTCCTTCCCCAACAACTGCACGCGGTTCACGCTGAACCACCTGACGGCGCAGGACAACCAGCTGGTGCCGTTCGTCCGGATCTCCACCGGGGGCAAGGACAAAGTCGGGGTGCTGTTCACCGGTGGTATCCACCCCCGCGAGTTGGCGCCACCAGATGCATTGCTCGCCTTCTGCCTGCAGCTCTTGACCGCGCTTACCAACGGTTCTGACATCATCTACCCGCGGTTTACCGACGCCTCAGGGGCGGTCTATGACGAGTACGTGATACAAAACGCAACGATCAACGCGATCTTGGACAAGTGCGAGCTATACGTGGTGCCGTGCGCCAATCCCGACGGCCGCGACTTCGTCCTGGCCAGCAGCGCACAACAGAACATGATGTGGCGCAAGAACCGCCGCCCCGATCCGCAATGCCCCGGGGTAGACATCAACCGAAACTTCCCCATCGTGTGGGACCAAGACATTTACTTTTCGGCTGCCGCCGCGCCGAAGGCACACACCTCCAAGAACCCCTGCAACGAGTCATTCCGCGGATACACCTTCGCTCCCCCTCCGCTCGGCCCGGCGATCGAACCCGAAACCCAGAACCTGATCGAGCTGATCACCCAAAACGGCATCACCTATTTGGTCGACTTGCACATGTTCGGCCGACTTATCCTGTACCCGTGGGGAATTGAGCAGAACCAATCCAACGATCCGACCAAGAACTTCTTGAACCCCACGTTCAATTTCCAGCGTGACGGCGTTGTTCCCAACACCACATATGCCGAGTACATACCCGACAACCTCATCGACGCCAGAGGCCAGCTGCTCTCACGCCACCAGACGCTGGCCTCGGCCATGGCGACGGCGATCACGACCTCGGCCGGAAGCAACGCCACCTCGATCCAACGGTCGACCTACACGACCCAGCAGGCGGCATTTCTGTATCCGACCACTGGCGCCATCGACGACTTCGTGTTCAGCCAGCAGTTCATCAACTTGACGCTGCCCAACATGCACGCATTCACCATCGAAGCCGGCTTCAAAAGAGGACAGAACCCAGCGGATCCCGCTGACGATGACGGTGAATTCTGGCCCGACTCCGCCACCCAGTACCCGAAGGTGGAACGCGAAATCCACGCAGCGCTGTTCGGGCTGTTGACTGCGGTCTGACGGCTGTGCCGGATTTGGAACATGTTGCGAGTAACGCAAATTCGCGACCTGCGCGCCGCTACCTATCTTGGCTAGGGGGCTTGCACCATGATGTCTGCGACAGATAGCACGGGCTGGTCACCACTACGACGTAGGCTCCGCGCCATGAATGTCGAAGTGACCGTGAAGACCGTCGAACCGACGCCGACAGCGGTAGTAGCGGCGGCGACCACGTGGGCGGAGTTCCCGAAGATGTGGGGGCCGATGCTGGACGGCGTATGGAGCTTTCTCTGGGGGGAAGCTCCGGAGGGGCCTTACCAGCAGGGGCACAACATCATGCTCTACAAGGACGATGTCCCCAACATTGAAGTCGGTGTTGAGGTCAGCGGCTCATTCGAACCCGCCGGTCAAGTCGTCGCGTCAACGCTTCCGGGCGGGCGCGTCGCCACCGCGAGCCACACGGGCCCGATCGCCAAGATCGGCAACACTCATCAGGCTGTGTGCGAGTGCAGCGAGGCGAACGGGTACCGGCTGGCTGGCCTGCGCTGGGAGATCTACGGCGATCCCGATCCGTCGACCGGCCACTTCGACGTAGAGGTGTTCTGGTCACTGGTGGCGCCGGCTACCTCGTGATAACACCGACAGCGTCCCGGCCAATGTGTACGCGATTTTGCGCCAAGTGGGCCGCACGAATGGCGTTGATCGGGTCCGCATCCGGCCGCTAGCCGGAAGCATTGACCGCACCCGGATCCACGATAATGTGATACGGCACGGCTCGAAATTGAGCTTGCCCGGTTGCGGAGAATATTGTGATTGCATTGACTTTCCCGCATGCACGTCCGTTGCGCGCGGGTGCGCGCGTTGTGCGCCGGTGGTGCGCGAGGTGTTGATCGCAACGTCGCCGACGTGACGGATGCCAGGGGATCCTATCCTTGCAGCGCGAGTTGAGCGACGTCGAAGCCATCCTGCACAAGACCGACACCACCAAGGAGCAAACGTGACCACATTCCCTGAGCCCACCGGCGAAGCCCAGCAAGACGAGGGAGTGTCACTCACCGGAACCCAATAATTGGTCCACGACAAACGAGAATCGTTCAATGCGTGCGGATTTAGCCTAGCGTGCTGATTGTGCACGGCCATCGGCGCGCCAACGATGTCTCATCAGTAAGCAACGCGGCGTCGGATCTTGTCGCTTCGTCGGGTTCGGTGTCCTAAGCGGTGCGAGGGTCACAGTTTCTTGAGGCCGCGAAGAATTTTTATGAACGGGGCGGTCGTTGTGGTGGCTTTGCGCAGGCTCGGTTGCATACCGCTGCCGTTGAAGGCCACCAGGTGGCGCAGCCCGTCATCGCGCCATTGCGCAACCTGTTCGATGACTTCGCTGGGCGTCCCGCAGAAGAGTTGTTCCTGCAGCAGTGCGGCCGGGGCTTTCGCCGTGTATGACAATATCGTCTGCTCGTCGATCGTCTGCGGCACGAAGTCCTGCATTCCGGAGAAGTCGGCTCCCAACGGATGCTCCACGCCGTGGCGTGCCCAGGCCTCCGCGGGAGCGACTAGTGCGTAGGACTTCGCCACGACTGAATTCAAGACCTCGTGTACGTCGTCTTGATACCGGCCCGTGATCACTCCGCGCAGCACAGCAGGAACGATCGATCCAGGATCGCGACCGGCGTCGGAGGCCGCGGTACGCACCGAATCCAGGCCACGTGCGTAGTCGATGGGTCGCAGCAATACGAAGGGAAACCAGCCGTCTGCGTAGCGGCCGGTGGCCCGCAGCATCCGCGGCCCATGTGCGGCAACCCAGATCTCGGGCCACTTACCCCGGTAGGGTGCCAGGTCGAACACGGCGTTATGCAAAGGAAAGAACGGCGAGTCACGAGAAATTAGGTCACCTCCTGAATTCCACAGGGCGGGGACGGTGGCGACGGCTTCTTCGAATCGCGCGACGGGTTTGGACCAGTCCACGCCGTATGGCTGATTGCCTTCGCATTCCCCGGTGCCGATACCGAGAATCGCTCGCCCTCTGGTGAGGTGATGCAAAGTGGCCGCGGCTTGGGCGGTGACCGCCGGGTTGCGTCGCCCGACGTCGGTGACCCCGATGCCGAGTCGCAGTCGCCTGATGCGATTACGTGCCGCGAGTTGACCCAGCACCGTCCATGGCTCAAGCATGGCGTCGGCCTTCGGCGCCAGCTTCGCCCCACCCATGTACTTCGGGATGGCAATGGAGCGCGGGCAAAGCCGAGTTCAAATGGTCGCCCACCCAGAATGAGTCGACGCCGGCTGCGACGGCCGTGAGGTAAGTGCTCCGCGTTATTGCCATCGCTGAGAACCGGGCGCTCAGCAGCTGATCGATCACACCAACGCGAAACCTGTTCAACTACAGAATTTCTCGCTAGATGCGCTACCGGGCGGGGGCGATGAGTCACGCACGGCAGCGGCGGCCAACATGACGTTATCCTTATGTGTATCGATCCGGCCAAATCTTTCTACGGCGATTGTCCCGCAATCGTATCTGCTCGTTACCGATCTGGGCCGGATCTTAGACCTCGAGAAACGAGACAGCTGAGCCACGCCACCTCCACTGCTTGCAGTCCTAGTCGCGGCATCTCATTTCTCATCTCGCACCGCATGTGTCGAATCCGCACTGTTGGCCGGGTGTGAGATGGATCGCTCAGCGGTGGATGCAGCTAGCGGCGTAGCGAGCCGGGGGTTGGTAGCCGAGGGCGGAGTGCGGCGGTGGTGGTCGTAGTCGTGTTTCCGGTCGCTGATAACCACACGTGCGTGGGCTAGTGACCAGAAACTATTGATGTTCAGACACTCGTCGCGGATGCGGGCGTTAAACGATTCGACATCGCCGTTGCGCCAAGGCTCGCCGGGCGCAATGTAGTGCAGGGCGACATTCCCCACCGCCCACTCGGCCATTGCGCTGCAGGCCAATTCGGGGCCATTGTCACAACGCAGACGGACGGATAGATGCCGCGCTGGGCGGCCAGGCGGTCCAACTCGGCGATCAGGTGCTCGCCGGTGATGCTGCGCTCGACCATCCCGCCCAGGCATTCACGGGTGTGCTTGTCGACGATGGAAACGATCTTGATCGGCCGACCATCGGTGGTGACGTCGAACCGGAAGTCCACCGCCCACACCCGGTTGGGCGCATCCGCGATCACTGTCAGTGGCGCGGTCAAGGCGCCGTGCCGTTGGCGCCGTCGACGCTGCGGCACCCGAAGCCCTTCCTCACGCCAAAGGCGTTGCACCTTCTTTGTGATTAACTGTCCACCCTTCCGCGCGGGCGTCGTGATACGCGGGACGAAACCCCCGTCGTGGATGGTCCTTGGCGTACCGGCGAAGCCAGTTCTGCAACCACGCATCAGGATCGTGGAGGGTCGCCGCGACAGGCTCGTGGCGTTGGGTGCCGCGGTGCTGCCCGGCCACGCGGCAGGCGAACCGCTCGCTGACCCCCAGCACGCTGAAGATGACGAACGGCCGCCCGCCGGCGTTCCGGGCCCAGAAGTTTCCCTTCGCGATCTCCCGCAGCGCGTCCTTCTCCAACTCGGCATCGGCCAGCAGCCGCTTGAGCGTGGCGTTCTCGCGTTCGAGGTCCTTGAGCTTCTTGGCGTCCTCGGCCTTCAGGCCACCGAACTGGTTACGCCACCGGTGATAGGTGGCCTCTGAGACACCCAGCTCGCGGCGCACCGCCGCGGTGTCCTTGCCCCCGGCTACCAGCCGATGCGCCGCCATCAGCTTGCGCACGATCTGCTCGGGGCTGTGCCGCTTCCTCGTCGCCATGATCTTGTCGAGCCTTCCCGCCCACGTCGTGGGCCGCAAGACTCTCATACGCCTCGGATCAACCGATCGGGTCAGACCAGGGGCACCGGCCGCTTGCGGGGGATACGCCAGGGTGGCGCTGGCCCTTCGATGCCACGCCAGCGTGGCCCTGGTCGTCGCGCTGCGGGTACCGCTCCGGGCTAGGTGATGTCGTCGGCCGCGCCGCGGCCGGCGGCCCGTCCCGAGAAGATGCAGCCACCCAGAAAGGTGCCCTCTAGGGCACGGTAGCCGTGCACACCACCCCCGCCGAAGCCGGCCACCTCACCGGCGGCATATAGTCCGGTAAGCGGCGTTCCATCGGCTTTCAGCACGCGCGAAGCGAGGTCAGTCTCGATGCCGCCCAATGTCTTTCGCGTCAAAATATGCAACTTGACCGCGATCATGGGTCCTGCCTTCGGGTCGGTCAGCCGGTGCGGCGCCACCACGCGGCTCAATCGGTCGCCCAGGTAGCCGCGGGCGGCGCGAAGCGCGGTGATCTGACCGTCTTTGCTGAACTTGTTGGCCACTTCCCGATCGCGGGCGGTCACCTCGGCCTCCACGATGGCGTACTCCAGAGGCTGTACGTCAGGCACTTTGTTCATCGCAGTCACCAAGTCTCGCAACGATTTCGCGCTGACGAAGTCGACACCTCTGTCGACAAACGCCTGCACCGGTCCTGGCGGACCCGACCTGGCCCGGGAGCGCAGCAAATCGCGTACGCTCTGGCCGGTAAGGTCGGGGTTCTGCTCCTGCCCAGAAAGTGCGAATTCCTTCTCAATGATCTTGGTGTTCAATACAAACCAGGTGTAGTCATACCCGGACTTGGTGATGTATTCCAGGGAGCCGAGAGTGTCGAAACCAGGGTAGAGCGGCACCGGCAGCCGCTTGCCGGTCGCATCGAGCCAAAGCGATGACGGTCCCGGGATGATCCGGATACCGTGCAGCGGCCAGATCGGGTCGTAGTTGGTGATGCCCTTGGTGTAATGCCACATCCGGTCCGGGTTGATCACCCGGGCACCGGCCTTTTGACAAATGCCGATCATCCTGCCGTCGACGTGTTCCGGCACTCCGCTCAGCAGTTGCTCGGGCACCCGGCCCATCCGGGTGGGCCAATTCTTCCGCACCAGCTCATGGTTGCCGCCAATGCCGCCGCTGGTCACGATAACGGCGGGTGCGCGGAACTCGAATTGCGCAAAAGGTTTTCGCGACGAAGCCACACCGCGAGGCGCAGCCGAGGGCTCCAGCACGGTGCCCCGGACACCGGTCACCGCGTCACCCTCGACGATCAACTCGTCGACCTGGTGGCGGTGCGCGAAACGCACTGTCGAGCGGTCGCGCAGTTGCCGGGCGAAGATCTCCACCAGAGCGGGCCCGGTGCCCCAGGCGATGTGGAAGCGGGGCACCGAGTTGCCGTGCCCCTGCGCGTCGCACCCACCACGTTCGGCCCAGCCCACCAGCGGGAAAATCTTCAGCCCCCGGGCACGCAACCAACTGCGTTTCTCCCCGGCGGCGAAATCGACGTAGGCGTACGCCCATTGCCGCGGCCAGTAGTCCTCGGGGCGGTCGAACGCTGCGGTACCGAGCCAGTCCTGCAGCGCGAGTTCGTGGCTGTCGCGAATACCCAGGCGACGCTGCTCGGGGCTGTCGACGAACAACAAGCCGCCAAACGACCAATAGGCCTGCCCGCCCAGATTGGCGCTGTTCTCCTGGTCGAAGATCAGCACCCGCAACCCGCGCTCCACCAACTCGCACGCGGCCACCAACCCTGCCAGCCCCGCTCCGACCACAATGGCATCAGCGCCGAATCCTGCAGCCGAAGATTCGCTCATGTCCGAAGGGTAATGCCCCGGCCGGCAAGTCAATCAGACGCTTCGTCAGGCGGCGTCGAGAATCGCCTTATCGTGTCGCCAGCGGTACACCGTCGGTGTGCAGCCATGCATCAAAGCCAGGTCGACGGCGTCCAACATCGCCTGCAGCGGACCCGGTTTGCGCAAATGACGTGCGGCGACCGCGACCCGCACCACGCCGCCACGGCGGGCGATCCGCTCGGCGGACAGCACCACCATCCGGCACCACCATGGCTCGGTGAGAAAGCCTTCTCCGATACCGAGCACCCGGGAGCGGACCGTGGTGTGCCGGACTAGGTCGGTGATCCCATGCAGATCTGCGAGCAGTCGAAAGCCGTTGCCCGGCAAGGCCTTCACAACACCCGGAGAGACCACCCAGCCGGGCGCCGCAAACAGTCGCGTGCGCAGTCCCAGGTGCTCGAGGACCCGGTCGGCGGCCATCAGCCGCAGGTTGGCCTCGTGTGCCCGCAGAATGGCGAATTCACCGCGACGCTTCTTGGTGGCCGCGTCGTCGTAGCCGTGCAGCACAATGGCGTCACCACCGGCCCGCCGGGTGGTCAGCCATTCGACGGTCCGTAGGTCGTGGTCGAGGCGGTAGTCACCGGACAGCCGCGGAGCCACCAGCAACGACACTGGCACCTTGCGGGCATCCATTTGCGCGCAGAACGTCTCGACGTCAGCCAGGGTGCGTTCGCCGATCCCCGAGACCGAGACGATCAAATTTCCAGACACACCCGCAGTTTGCCGATCTCAAGTGTCGGGATGGTGAAGGACACGCAGACGCAAGGCGTATATCGGGCCCGCTGGACCGCCGGCAAAGCCGGCATGACCACGGGATTCCCGGCCGCCGCAGGGCTCGCGGTGGCTACATAGCGAAGCGGGTTCGCCCAACGATGCTTGTCGGCTTGGCGGCAGCCGGATCTGCGGCGGCCGGCAAAGGCTTGCCGGCCTCCCCGATCGGTTCGATATGCTAAGCAACGCCATGGACAAGGCCCCTTACCCAGCGGCCGACACCCCGCTGCCCCACGCCTCCGCCGCGCAGCTGGGCGCTTGCGAACGGGCGTATCCCGACAAGCTGGACGCCGAGCTGTTGCGCATCTCGGCCGTCTGCATCCTGGCCACGGTGATGGCAATCGTGGACGTCACGGTGGTCAGCGTCGCGCAACGCACTTTCATCGACCAGTTCGCATCCTCACAGGCGGTTGTCGCATGGACGATGACCGGCTACACGCTTGCGCTGGCCACCGTGATCCCGGTCACCGGGTGGGCCGCTGACCGGTTCGGAACCAAACGGCTTTTCATAGCCTCGGTGCTGGCCTTCACGGCCGGCTCACTGTTGTGTGCGATTGCGCCAAACATCTTGCTGTTGATCATCTTTCGGGTGTTGCAAGGCGTCGGTGGCGGTGTGCTGTTGCCACTGAGCTTCATGATCTTGACCCGTGAAGCGGGTCCTCGGCGGCTCGGCCGCCTGATGTCGATCCTGAGCATCCCGATGTTGCTCGCCCCCATTGGCGGACCGATCCTGGGCGGCTGGCTCATCGGCGCCTCGAGCTGGCGATGGATCTTCCTGATCAATCTGCCGATCGGGATTCTCACCATCGTCCTCGCGGCGATCGTGTTCCCGGGGGACCATCCGGCGCGGTCGGAAACCTTCGACCTGATCGGCGTGCTGCTGCTCTCGCCCGGCTTGGCAACGTTCCTGTTCGCGGTGTCGTCCATTCCGGGCCGCGGTACCGTCGCGGATCGCCACGTGGTGATACCGGCGGCCATCGGGCTCGCGTTGATCGCTGCGTTCGTCGCGCACGCGTGGCACCGCGCCGATCACCCACTGATAGATCTGCGGCTGTTCGGCAATCGCATCCTCACCCACGCCAACGTGACGATGCTGGTATTCGCTGGCGCTTTTTTCGGTGCCGGCCTGCTGTTGCCAAGCTACTTCCAGCAAGTGATGCACCACACGCCGATGCAGGCGGGCGTGCACATGATCCCCCAGGGCCTCGGCGCCATGCTCACCATGCGGCTGACCGGCCCGTTGGTGGACCGCCAAGGACCCGGCAAGATCGTGCTGGTCGGCATCGCGCTGATCACCGCCGGCCTGGGTACCTTCGCGCTCGGGGCGGCCAGACAGGCCGACTACCTGCCCACCCTGCTGATCGCGCTGACGATCATGGGCCTGGGCATGGGCTGCACCATGATGCCGTTGACGGTCGCGTCGGTGCAGGCGCTGGCCCCGCACCAGATTGCCCGCGGCACGACGCTGATGAGCGTCAGCCATCAGGTGGGCGGCTCGATGGGAACCGCGTTGATGTCGATGATCCTGACCAATCAGTTCAACCGCAGCGAATACATCACCGCCGCAAACAGGCTTGCCTCGCTTCAACAAAAGGCCGCAGCCACTGGGGCGCCGATTGAGCAATCCGCGATACCTCAGCAGTCGCTTGCCGTCGGGTTTTGGAGCAATGTGGTGCACGACCTTTCCCATGCCTACACGGCGGTGTTTGTGATCGCGGTCGTGTTAGTGATGTGCATCAGCGTTCCGGCGTCGTTTCTACCGAAAAAACCGGCAAGTCAAACAGCCGGCGAATAGCACGCGATCGATTTGCGGCGTCGGGCGGGGCCCTGGTTAAGCCTGTTAGCGGCCGGCGTGCCAGCGGCAACCGTCCCTCGATGACGCGTGCCGAACAGGACGGGTCCCATGCGATGGCCATCGCAGGTATCAGCACCGTGAACGCGAACACAACCTGTGGACGTACGGGCCGGCGGGCGCATACCTCGCCGGCGCAAGGGTATGAGGCGTTGAGCCGGCCGGCTTATGCCCCGCAAGACAGTTGTCAGGCCGGTATTAAAAACATGCTCGACCACCACCTTAAAAGCGGTGGTGAAGGCAAACGCCTGAAAGCGTCCGCGGAAGGGTACCGATATCGATATCACCAGATCGCTCGCGGTACGACGCTGGTCACGGTCAACCAACAGGTGGGTGGCTCTATCGGCGCTGCAGTGTTGGCCGTCATCCTGACCAATCAATTCAACGGCAATGCGAACATAACTGCTGCTAACAAAATGGCGTCACTACAACAGGACGCGGGCAGACACGGGCTAGCGGTTGACCCGTCGGCGGTTCCGCGAGAGGCGCTCACCCCCGACTTCGTGAGCCATCTGAGCCAAGGCCTTGCCCACGCCTACACCGTCGTGTTTGTGCTCGCCGTCGTATTGGTGACCTCGACGATCATCCCCGCGGCCTTTCTACCCCGCAAGCCGGCACTGCACACCGCAACGCTTGCCGACTGACGGAGCCTACCCCTCGAACAGCATCGTGGCGATCCGCCGCACGGTATCCATCGGGTCTTGCTCCCTGACCTGAGCATTGATCGCGTCGTTGAGCCACAGCGTGGAAAAGCCATGCACCAGTGACCACGCCGCCAACTCAGCGCTGCCCGGGTCGTCGCGCGCGCGCGGATCGCGCAGGGACGCCACCCCGCGCGACAGTTCGGCGCCCGCAGCAGCCTCAGCGGCGCCCAGGTCGGTGTCCGAGGCGTCGAGCAGCGACCTGTTGAACATCACCTGGTAGTGGCCGGGGTGATCCAGGGCAAATCGCACATATGCCACGGCAGCATCGACGAAGTTGCCTCGGGCGTCGACCAACGCCTGCGCCAACAGCTCGAACCCCTGGGTGGCCAGCGCCGTGAACAAGCCGCGGCGATCCGTGAAGTGATGCGCCGGCGCAGCGTGCGAGACACCCGCGCTTCGGGCCAGCTCGCGCAGCGAGACGCGCTCGGCGCCGCGCTCGGCTACCAGGCGTGCGGCTTTGGCCAGGATCACCGAACGCAGGTCACCGTGGTGGTAGTTCTGACGTTCCACGTGACCAGCATATCCGGAATCTTGACAGTGACTAGATGCCAGCTTACCCTTCTACCGTGACGATCTTGTCAGTGTCTAGATTAGGAGCTTCCCATGGCGCCGTTGGTCACCCTGGTATCGGTCAGCCTCGTTGTTCGGCTCGTCGGCTGGGCCGGCATCCACTACCTCGATAGCTGGACCGTAGCGATCGCCGTCGGATTGGCCGCGATGTTCGTGCTGACCGGCATCGCCCACTTCGCCCCGCCGTTGCGTGCCGATCTGATCGCGATTGTGCCGCCACAACTGCCCGCACCGGCTGCGCTGGTCGCCATCACCGGAGTGTTCGAGTTGCTGGGCGCCCTCGGGCTGTTAATTCCCGTGACCCGGTTCGCTGCGGCGCTGTGTCTGCTAGTGCTGATGCTGGCCATGTTTCCGGCCAACATCTACGCCTCCCGGATGCCCGACCCGCCCAAATCGATGACGACGCAACTACCGCTGCGGACCGCCGCCGAGATCGTCTTTTTGACCGCCGCCGTAGTGGTCGCCATCGGCGGTAGCTAACAGCCACGCGTATTGAAACGCGATTTCCTTCCACGCCTTATATCGGCCACTGACACCACCATGCCCGGCGTTCATCTGGGTCTTCAGCAGGATCGGGCTGCCGTGGGCGTTGGCATACCGCAGCGCGGCAACCCATTTAGCCGGCTCCACATAGTAGACCCTGGTGTCGTTCAGCGACGTCATCGCCAGGATGGCGGGGTAGCGCTTGGCCTCCACATTCTCGTAGGGCGAATACGACTTCATGTAAGAATAAATATCCTTGTCGCGCAGGGGATTTCCCCATTCGTCCCATTCTGTGACAGTCAGCGGCAAGGACGGGTCGAGGATGGTGGTCAGGGGGTCGACGAACGGCACCTGCGCGAGGATGCCCGCGAAAAGATCCGGTGCCAAGTTGGCAGTCGCTCCCATCAGCAGGCCGCCCGCGCTCCCGCCAAGCGCCACCAGCTGGTGCGGCCGGGTGACTCCGGTGCTCACCAAATGCTTTGCCACCGCGACGAAGTCGGTGAAGGTATTCTTCTTCTCCAAAAGCTTGCCATGCTCATACCACAGCCGCCCCATCTCACCGCCGCCGCGGACGTGGGCGATGGCGAAAACCATCCCGCGATCCAGCAATGACAACCGTGCGATGGAAAAACTCGGATCCGTGCAGATCTCGTAGGCGCCGTAACCGTAAAGCAGTGCCGGCGCGGGAAACTCGATGCTTGCGCGGTGCACGATCGATATCGGGATTTGGGTGCCGTCGTCGGCAGCCGCCCAGTCGCGCCGTTCCACGTAGTCGGTGGGACGGTACCCGCCGAGGACGGGTTGCTCACGCAGCAAGGTGCGCTCACCGCTGGCGAAGTCGATATCATAAACGCGCACCGGAATGACGAGCGATCCCACTCTGATCCGCAGCTTGGGCGCATCCCATGTCGGGTTGCCCGCCAGAGCTGCCGACATGAGCTCGGAGTCGAACGAAATCTCTTCAGGCTCGGCGTAATTGCCGTCGGAATTGATGTCCCACACCTGAATCCGGGGCAACGCCTGGCGCCGGTAGCTGACCACCAAGTGGCCTGCGAAGGCATCCACCGCGTCGAGCCGGACATCGTCTTGGTGCGGGATCAGGGTGCGCTGCTGAGTGGGGTCACTGACCGGGGCTTCGGTGAGCGTGAAATTCACCGCACCTTCGTTGTGCAGGATCAAAAACCGGTCCTGCCCGCCGACCACCGCATGCTCGACTGAGTACTCAATTCCTTCGCGTCGCGGCAGTACGACGGTGAACCGGGCATGCGGATCGGCGGCATCCGCGTAGCGCATTTCGGTAGTGATTGAGGAACCCGCTGCAATGAAGACATAGGCCTCACTTCGAGTGAGGCCCACACCAAGCCAAAACCGTTCGTCGGCCTCGTGATAAACCAACTCCGACGGTCCGCCAGAGCCCACCCGATAGCGCCAGACCCGGTCGGGACGGTGCGCCGCATCCAGGGTCAGATAGTAAACAGTCTGGTTGTCGGCCGCCCAGGTGGCTCCCGCCGCGATGTCAGCGATCTCATCCGGATACAGCTCGCTGGTGCGTAAATCCTTGAATCGCAGTGTGTATCGTTCATCGCCGACGGTATCGACGGAGTATGCCAGAAGATTTCCATCCAAGCTGACTACGGCGGCGCCCAGGGCAAAGAACTCGTGGCCTTCAGCTTCGGTGTTCGAGTCGAGCAATACCTGCTCATCGGGTACTTCGATGTTCTCGTCCAAGCTCGGCGGACCCCAGTCATCAGGATGACTTATCGGGCAACGGCATTGGACGCGGTACTGCTTTCCTTCGTAGGTGCGAGCGTAGTACCACCACTGCCCCTGCCGGGTGGGCACCGACAGATCGGTCTCCTTGGTGCGCGCCTTGATCTCATCGAAAATCTGCTGCCGCAAGGGTTCGAGGTGGGCGGTCATCTGGTCGACGTAATCGTTTTCTGCCTCGAGGTAGGAGATGACCTCAGGATTTTCTTTATCGCGCAGCCATTCGTATGGGTCGATGAAGACATCGCCGTGGTGCTCGCGGCGGGTCTCCAGCCGCTTGGCGATAGGCGGTATCGGCGCCCCCACAGATGTTTGGGTCATGCACGCGGGCCGATCCAGGCAGCAAAACTCAGACCTGAAATCCGTTCGTAGGCATCGATATATCGGTCCCGAGTGGCCTGCACGATGTGGTCCGGAAGCGGTGGCGGAGGTTGCGATCCGTAGCGGTCCCAGCCGGACTCGGGGCTGGTGAGCCAGTTGCGGACGAACTGCTTGTCGAAGCTGGTCTGAACCACGCCGACCCGGTAGTCCTCGGCCGGCCAGTACCGCGAGGAATCCGGGGTGAAGATTTCGTCGGCCAGCAACAGGTGTCCGTGCTGGTCGGTGCCGAATTCGAACTTGGTGTCGGCGATGATGATTCCCCTCGTCAATGCGTGGTCGGCGGCCTGAACGTAGGTCTGCAAAGTGCGATCGCGCAGCTGGTTGGCGCGTACTGCGCCCACCATCTCGATCACCCGGTCAAACGAGATGTTCTCATCGTGGTCGCCCAATGCGGCCTTGGTCGCAGGCGTGAAGAGCGGCTCGGAAAACCTGCTGCCCTCGACCAGTCCCGCCGGCAACGTGATTCCGCAGACCTTGCCGGTCGCCTGGTAGTCCAGTAATCCCGAGCCGGTCAGGTATCCACGGGCCACGCATTCCACCGGAAGCATCTCCAGCCGCCGCACCACCAACGCGCGGCCGAGGACCTCGTCGGGAATGCGTGGGTCATCCGGCGGGCCAGCCAAGTGATTGGGGGCCTCGACCAGGCCGAAGAAGAAAACACTCATCGCGGTCAAGATGCGGCCCTTGTCCGGGATCGTGCTAGCGAGGACATAGTCATAGGCCGAGATGCGATCGGTCGCGACCAGCAACAGGTGCTCGTCGTCGACCCGGTAGATCTCACGGACCTTCCCGCTGGCCAGGTGCTGGTAGTCGGACAGGGCAGGGCGCATCCGGTCAGCCTATCGGGCAGCCGGCAAGGGGCCCGGCGCCGGGAGCTGTGCTGGGATCAGTGCTATGACACCGCAGTTCTTGCCCTACTCCACCAGGCCCGGCCGGCTGATGGCCCAGCTGTTCAGCGACTTCGCCGTCGTCGTGTGGACAGCGCTGTGGCTGCTCGTCGGCGTGGCCGTGTACGACGCCATCTCGACCATCGCCGACGCCGGCGCGCAGGTCGAGAGCGGCGCGCATGGTATCGCCGGCGATCTGGCGTCAGCCGGGCACGGTGCCCAGCGCATCCCGGTGGTGGGGGACGCGGTCAGCAAGCCGCTGACATCGGCCAGCCAAGCCGCGCTCGACATCGCGGGCGCCGGACATGATCTGCAAACCACGGCGAGCTGGCTCGCGGTCCTGCTCGCGATGGCGGTCGTCGCACTCCCGATACTGATAGCGGTCGGACCATGGCTGTTCCTGCGGCTTCGGTTTTTTCGGCGCAAGTTGACGGTGACCGCACTCGCCGCTACCCCGGCCGGTGAACAGCTGCTTGCCCTGCGGGCGTTGACCAACCGGCCGCCGCGCAAGCTCGCCGCGATCAGCGTTGACCCGGTCGGCGGTTGGCGCCGCGAGGATCCCCTCACCATCCGGGCCCTGGCGGCGCTGGAATTACGGTCGGCCGGTGTCACGGTTCGCGGGCGTTAGCACGCGCCCGAGGCGCAGCAGCCCGGCGACGACCACAACCAGCCACGCGGCCAATGCATCCCAGAAGAAGACCAGGGAATCGGTGACAAGCCCGCGCTGACCAATTTGGACCGCCATGGCGTAGCTGGCCGCGGAATACATGCCCAGCGAGAACACGAACGCCCACCACAGCCCGGCAAAGTGCAGCAGGTCGGGCCCTTGACGAATCCGGTGCAGGCCGAAGTAGATCAGCGGCGGTATCCACAGGGTGGCCGTCACCCATGTCATGACGGTGACCACCAGCACCGGGGCGGCCAGCCAGGCGGGAGCCAGCGTATGGATCGTGTCCCCGGCCAGCGTCGCAATCGCCAGGCCACCCATCAAGATCCAGGTGTCCGGCTCAAACCCGTCCCGATCCTGTCGCTCGTTGACGGCTCGCCAGAGAATCAGCCACGTCATCATGCCGTAGATGCAGAGCGCCGCGACCCATGCCGACACGGCGACCGCCAGCCACCAGCGATGGCCGGTGTGATAGGCCGCCCGGGCAATCACGATGGCCAGACCCGATGTTCCCACGCTGGCCAGCTCCCACGCGCCATGCGCATGGTTGCGCAGCACGGTCCAGTGGCGCGCCAACATATTTCGGGCGCTGAGCATGATCAGCACGAGCCAGGATGACAGCGCCACCGCGCCCAGCAACCGCGACACCCACACATTGGACGGCAAGCGAGTATCGATCACCGCGCACGCGGCGACAAAGGTAACTAGCCGCAGGGTGACATCGGGATCGGTCAAGTCCCAGAATGCCAGCCGGCCCTGGCCGCGGTCATGGTGACCAGCGCAACGAGGAATACCAGACCCAGAGTGCCGATGACACCCGATGTGTCACTGATGAATCGGTACCCGTGATCGCGGGCGGCGATCGACAAGATCCCGGTTGCCATCACCGCGGCGAACACGTCCGGTGTCGGCTCGACGTCGGCGAGCCGGACGGTCACTGTTCCTCGAGCAGTTCCACAACCAGGTGCCGGATGCCGGTATGCCGATTGCTACGCGTCCATTCGACCGGCTGGACGACCCGCACCCCACCAAACCGACAGAGCAGCTCCTCGAACAGCACACGCAGTTCGAGCCGAGCCAGGTTGGCACCCAGGCAATAGTGCACGCCCTGACCGAATCCCAAGTGGGGGTTGGGCTTTCGGGTGATGTCGAAGTGGCCAGCGCGGTCGAACAAGCTGGCGTCACGATTCGCCGAGCCCTCCCAGATCTGGATCTTCTGGCCCGCCGCAATGGACTGCCCGCCGAGCGTGACGTCGTGGGTGGCGGTGCGCCGCTTGGAGGGCGACGGCGACGTCCATCGCACCATCTCCTCGACGGTCGTGGGCAGCAGGTCGAGATCGTCGCACAGCGCCCGCAATTGGTCCGGGTGCTCGGCCAGTGCCAGCAGCCCACCGGCGACCGCATTGCGCGTGGTCTCCGCGCCGGCGCTGAACAGCAGGCTGAAGAACAGGTACAGCTCGACGTCCGACAAGGACGGCGCTTGCGCGTCATTGATTGTTGCGTTCGCCACCACCGACAACATGTCGTCAGTGGGCTGGGCACGTTTGGACGCGATCAACTGTTGACCGTAGGCGTACATACGCGCCCCGGCCTCCGAGGCTTTTTCAGATACCGACAGCTGCGAAAGTGACGCCTTGCGCGAACCGCCGAAATCGAACTGCGGCTCGATGGCTTCGAACAACCAATGGCGTTCGGATTCGGGAACTCCGAGCAAAATGCAGATCATCTGCATCGGTAGCTCGGCGGCGACATCCACCAGGAAATCGAACGGTTCGCCGGGTATCACCGCATCCAGCAGCCGGCGCGCCCGGGTGCGCAGATCGTCTTCGACTCGACGGATCATCCGCGGCGTCAGCCACGAGCTGACGAGTCGCCGAATCTGGGTGTGACGCGGGTCGTCCATCATGTTGAGCACCTGGCCGGCGATCGCCAGGTCCTGCAGCAGCGTTCCGCCATACGGCCGCCGCCCGCCCGTCACCGATGAGTATGTCGCGGGATCCTTCAGCACCTCAAGCGTTTCCGCGTACGTCGCGACGGACCAGAAGCCTTCGCCGTCGGGGGTGTTGTCGGTGGGCTGGTGCCAGTACACCGGTGCCTCTCGCCGATGGATGGCGAACAAGTCGTGCGGGAATCCGTTGGCGAAATTGTCCAGGTCGGTGAAATCGATCTGCGAGAGCGCGCCGGCGAGCGTCACAGGATCGCACCCGGCGTGTATTTGGCGGCATCCGGGTAGCGACTCACTAAGGCGTCGACCATCGCAGCCACCTCATTCACCTGGTCACCGGCGGCACCGGTGAATGCCTCCTTGTCGGCCAGCGCGGCGTCCAGCGCCGCTCGATCCAGCGGCAGCCGCGGATCAGCGGCCAACCGGTCCAGCAGGTCGGGCTCGGCGCCGCGTTCGCGCATCGCCAACGCCGTGGCCACCGCGTGTTCTCGGATCACGTGGTGCGCGGCCTCACGACCCATGCCGGCGCGCACCGCGGCGATCAACACTTTGGTGGTGGCCAAGAACGGCAAGCAGCGATCCAGCTCGCGTCCGATCACCGCGGGATAGGCTCCGAACTCGTCGAGCACCGTCAAGAATGTCTCGATCTGCCCGTCGATGGCAAAAAAGCTGTCCGGCAACGCCACTCGGCGCACCACCGAGCAGAACACGTCGCCCTCGTTCCACTGCGCGCCCGCTAGCTCGGCCGCCATCGAGGCGTAGCCGCGCAGCACCACCTGCAGCCCGTTGACCCGCTCACAACTGCGGGTGTTCATTTTGTGTGGCATGGCCGACGAGCCGACCTGTCCGGGCGCAAATCCCTCGGTGACGAGTTCGTGCCCGGCCATCAGCCGGATGGTATGGGCCATCGACGACGGCCCGGCACCCAGCTGCACCAGCGCCGAAAGCACGTCGTGGTCCAACGAACGGGGATACACCTGCCCGACACTGGTCAAAACCGTTGCAAAGCCTAAGAACTCGGCCACGCGGCGCTCGAGCTGGGCCAACGCCGAGGTATCGCCGCCTAGCAGGTCGAGCATGTCCTGCGCGGTGCCCATCGGGCCTTTGATGCCGCGTAGCGGGTAGCGGTCGATCAACTCCCGCAATCGGGTCAGCGCAATCAGTGTTTCTTGCGCTGCGGACGCGAACCGCTTACCCAATGTGGTGGCCTGCGCGGCGACGTTATGGCTGCGCCCGGCCATCACCAGCTCGCGATAGATCAGCGCTCGCTCGGCAAGACGCGCCACCACGGCCACCCCGTGGGAAAACACCAACTCCAGCGACCGCCGGATTTGCAGCTGTTCAACGTTTTCGGTGAGGTCGCGGCTGGTCATCCCCTTGTGCACATGCTCGTGACCAGCCAGCGCGTTGAATTCTTCGATGCGGGCCTTCACGTCGTGGCGCAGTACTCGCTCACGGTCGGAGATCGAGGCCAAGTCGACATCGTCGAGTACCCGCTCGTAGTCGGCGATCGCTTGCGGCGGAACCGCTACGCCCAGCTCCGCCTGCGCCCGCAGCACCGCCAGCCACAGCCGCCGTTCAGCGACGACCTTGGCCTCCGGCGACCAGATCGCGACCATCTCGGCGCTGGCGTACCGCGAGGCAAGCACGTTGGGAATGCTCACAGATACACAGCTTACGGTTCGTCGCGGACCGGGAGAGTACGACCGGCAACGCATTCGGCCGACGGTCGCCGCCGGTAGTTGTACGTTCGCGGCACAATATTGCCGGTGTACTTCGCCGGAGTGGATCTGGCCTGGGCCGGTCGCAACCCGACCGGTGTCGCGGTGGTCGACGTCGAGGGCCGTCTGCGGCAGATCGGCGCCGCCCGTGACGACGCCGCGGTGCTGGCCGGGTTGGCACCTTACGTGCAGGGCGATTGCGTAGTGGCCTTCGACGCGCCGCTGGTGGTGACCAACCCAACCGGCCAGCGTCCTGCCGAAGCAGCGCTCAACCGTGACTTCCGCAGATTTGAAGCCGGGGCACACCCGGCTAACACCGCGAAACCGGAGTTCGTCGACGTTCCGCGCGGGGCGCGCTTGGCGGGGGCGCTGGGACTTGACATGGACCCTCGGTCGTCGGCTCCTCGCCGCGCCATCGAGGTCTACCCGCATCCCGCAACCGTCGTGCTGTTCCGGCTCGAGCGAACACTGAAATACAAGGCCAAACCCGGTCGCGATCTCGCCCGGCTGAAATCTGAACTGCTGTTGCTGATGGACGGCATCGAACGACTCGCGCACGCGGCCGTGCCGTTGTACGTCGCAGATCATGACGACTGGGTTGAGCTGCGCCGGCAGGTAGTCACCGCGCAACGCAAGAGCGCCCTTCGTCGCGCCGAGGATCCGGTCGACGCCGTCGTCTGCGCGTATGTGGCGTTGTACGCTGAGCGCCGCCCCACCGATGTGGCCATCTACGGCGACTTCGCCACCGGATACATCGTGACCCCGGCACTGCCACCCGACCGCCTGCGCCGGTAGCGGGTCAGATCTGCACCGGGCGGGTGTCGATGGGCGCGAGCACGTCGATGAGATCCACCATTGTGCCCAACGCTGCCGTCCGCGGTTCGCGGCCCTCGACCAGGGCGGAGACCAGCGAACCATCGACCGCGCATATCAGGGTGCACACCAGCTCGATATGGGCCGTGCGGCCCGATCGTTCGATGGCCTCCGCCACGGCTTCGGCGCGCTGCCGCAAGCTGCGCCGCATTGTCTCGCGCAACGCGGGCAGCCGGGTACACGCGATGTGCCGCTCATATCGCGATATCAGCTGGTCGGTAAGCCCCGGACTGGACACGTCTCCGACGAGGAGGTCCACCAATACCTCGGCGATGGTCTCGGGCCCCCGGCGACGCCGGGACAGGGCGGTTACCCGCGCCCGTAGCTGCGCCACCTCGATCATCGCGATGTGTTCGACGGCGCGTGCGATCAAATCGTCAAGGGAGGAGAAGTAATAGGTGGTCGACGCCAATGGCAGTCCGGCCCGGCGTGCGACCGCCCGATGGCGCACGGCCTCGAATCCGCCTTCAGCAAGCAGCTCGGCGGCAGCGCTCACCAGCGCGTACCGTCGACGTTCTCCTTTCGGAGTAACTGCTGCAGTCACGACTAGCCATCGTGCCAGTCAAAGTGGTACTGCATTGCCATTTCGGCCAAACGGCCTGGCATGATGGCCCGCATGCCTGAGTTGAGCCGCCGCGCCGTGCTGCGGCTCGGCGCCAGCGCGGCCGTCGGCGCGGTCGGCGCATATGCGCTGGATATCCTGTTCACCCCGCGACCATCTCAGGCCATGCCGACGCCCGTTCAGGCCAGCAGCCCGCAGACGCCGTTGGCGCCGGCCCCGCCCGCCCCTCTCGAACCGGCGTCCCCACCCGCTCCGACCATGGTGATGGGCTCCTTCGTTTCGGCGGCGCGCGGTGGCATCAACACCAACTGGGCGATCGCTCGTCCGCCCGGCCAAACCAAGGCACTGCGACCCGTGATCGCGCTGCACGGCAAGGGCAGTGACGCGTCCACCGTGATGGCCGGCGGTGTCGAGCAGGGCTTGGCGCAGGCCGTCAATGCGGGGCTGCCGGCATTTGCGGTGGTCGCGGTCGACGGCGGCGGCAGCTATTGGCACAAGAGGGCGTCCGGTGAAGACAGCGGGGCTATGGTGCTCGACGAGCTCATCCCGATGCTGGGCACCCAGGGCCTTGACACCTCGCGGGTGGCGTTCTTGGGCTGGTCGATGGGCGGTTACGGCGCGTTGCTGCTCGGTGGCCGGCTGGGGCCCGCACGCACCGCGGCGATTTGCGCGGTCAGTCCGGCGCTGTGGCTGTCCTCCGGCGCGGCGGCACCCGGCGCGTTCGACGGGGCGGACGACTTTGCTGCGAATTCGGTGTTCGGGATGCCCGCGCTGGCGTCGATTCCCATCCGAGTGGATTGCGGTGACAGTGACCCGTTTTACGGGGCGACCAAGCAATTCATTGCTCAGCTTCCGAACCCGCCCGCAGGAGGCTTTTCGCCGGGCGGGCACAACGCAGAGTTTTGGAGCTCACAGGTGCCGGCCGAGCTGACGTGGATGGCACCGCTACTGACCGCCTGACCGTACGGTCGCGAGCGTAACGGCACGGCGAGAAATCGCGCCGAAAATCGCCTTAGCGTTACGCTCGCGGAGGTGACCACACCTTTTGATTGGAAGTTTCCGTACCCCTGGCCCCGAAAGCCCGTCCTGGCGGAAAACGTTGTGTGCACGTCCCAACCGCTCGCCGCGCAGGCGGGCCTTCGGATGCTCGCCGATGGCGGCAACGCGGTGGACGCGGCCATCGCCACCGCTATCACCCTCACGCTGGTCGAGCCGGTATCCAATGGGATCGGGTCGGACGCCTTCGCGATCGTGTGGGACGGCCGGCAACTGCACGGACTGAACGCTTCCGGCCGCTCGCCGGCAGCCTGGACGCCAGAGTACTTTGGCGGCAACGCTGTTCCGATGGTTGGCTGGAATTCGGTGACGGTGCCGGGCGCGGTGGCGGCATGGGCCGAACTGCACACCAAGTTCGGAAAGCTGCCGTTCGAGAGGCTCTTCGAGCCGGCGATCCGCTACGGCCGCGACGGGTTTCTGGTTTCGCCAACCGTCGCCGGGCAATGGGCGGCGCAAGTGCCGTTGTTCGAGAATCAACCGGGCTTCGCCGAGGCGTTCCTGCCTGGCGGGCGCGCGCCGAAACCCGGTGAGCGGTTTAGGTTTACCGACCATGCCGCCACGCTGGAAAAGATCGCCCAAACCCGCGGCGAGGCGTTTTACCGAGGCGAACTGGCCGCCCAACTCGAAGCGCACGCATTGGCTAACGGCGGCGCCATGCGGGTCAGTGACCTCGCCGCGCACCGCGCCGACTGGGTGGGCACCATCAACGCCGGCTACCGCGGCTACACCGTCCATGAGATCCCACCCAACGGTCACGGGATCGTGGCGTTGATCGCGTTGGGGATCCTCGAGCAGTTCGACATGGCATCGCTGCCAGCGGATTCCGCGGACAGTGTGCACCTGCAAATCGAAGCGGTGAAGCTGGCTTTCGCCGACGCGCAGGCCTACGTCGCCGATATCGACCATATGTCGCTATGCCCGGAACACTTGCTGGACCAGGAATACCTGAAGCAGCGTGCGGCACTCATCGACCGCAACCGGGCAAAGCCGGCGTCGGCGGGCACCCCGACCGGGGGCACCGTATACCTGACCGCTGCCGACGCGGCGGGGACGATGGTGTCGATGATCCAGTCCAACTACCTGGGTTTCGGGTCCGGTGTAGTTGTCCCGGGCGCCGGGATTTCGCTGCAAAACCGCGGCTCGAATTTCGCTGTCGCGCATGATCACCCGAATTGTGTGGGGCCCGACAAACGGCCTTATCACACCATCATCCCTGGGTTCGTCACCAAAGACGGCGCCGCGGTGATGAGCTTTGGAGTCATGGGCGGAATGATGCAGCCCCAGGGCCACGTGCAAGTGTTGGTGCGCATCGCCGACCACGGACAGAATCCGCAGGCGGCATGTGACGGCCCGCGGTTCCGGTGGGTACAGGGCATGCAGGTCAGCTGCGAAAAAGCTTTTCCGCCATCAACGCTCGAAGAGCTCCGGCAGCGTGGTCATGACTTGGTTGCCGTGGACGACTACAACCAATTCGGCAGTTGCCAGGCGATCTGGCGCCTCGATGGGGGATACCTCGCGGCCAGCGATCCCCGCCGCGACGGCCAAGCCGGCGCGTTTTAACAACGGCCTGCATGCATCGTGTGCGCCCGCACGGACGACGACTCATATGAGCTGAGCAACGCTGAGCAGGTCTTTGGCTTTGGCTTCACCTTGCTTGCCCCCATATTTGGCGAATTGGCTAATGAAGAGGTCGGCGACGGCAGTACTCGCTGGCTTCGGTGCTGGGCCGTCGCCAAGAACATGGTTCAGCCAGCCGAAGATGGCGGCCTGCGCGTAGCTCAGTCCACCCATTTGGCAGTGACTTGATGCGCCCTCGACTTGGGTGAACAAGCGAAGGTAGCGGTCGCATTTGAGGGCAAGCATGAAGTCGAGCATGTCGATGACGATGTCGGCCGAAGGTGCAGCGGCGTCGCGAATGTCGTCTTCACTGAACAGAAAGAACATCGGGTGTCGGTAACGATCTGTGAGGCCTTCGACGCTGAAAGGCTGGTAGGCCTGCACCCATTCGTGGGCGTTGCGAATGCCCAGCGTCCATTCGGAATGCTGAAACGCCCAGCGGGCCGGGACATTTGCCATAATCACCGCTTTGAACGCGGCATCCATGAACGCGGCGTTTCTGAGGAGTCCCTTCATCCCCGCCCGGGCGGCCGCGCCGCAGTCGACAACCAGCGAGTTGGGAATGCAAGCACGGATCCGCTGGTCAAGCGCACCTCGGGTTGCCAAGTAGCCGCCCATCGAATAGCCGATGATGGCCACCTTGCTGAGATCGACATCGGCCCGGCTGGCAAGGTAATCTAAGACGGCGCCAACGGGCTTTTCGTAGTCCGGACGAAATATCAAGCCGGGGTTGGTCTTCAGGGCTCCCCACTGTCCGGGTCCCTCGAAGATGAGGCAGTTCCAGCCGCGAGCTCGAGCAGCCGCACCGATCCAGCAATATAGCTCTTCCATAGTAGAGTCAAAGCCACCGAGTGCGATCAATGTGGGAAGCGGGCCATTGCCTGCGGATACGAAATAGGCTGGCAGTCGTGCCCCTTCGAAATCGATGCTCAAACTCTCGATGGGAGAGTCCATGAGCGCGATCATCCGATGGAAGCAGTCCTTACTGCGCTGCCAGAGCTGAGTGTGCCGAGGGTCGGTATATAGGGCATAGAACACGGCCATGCGGTAATAGTTGGCCGCGCGCCCGAAGGCGTCGCGGGCGCCCAAGCGGTTTCCGACTCGCTCCTCGCTGGCTGCGAACGCGGCAACGCGGTCGGCGGTGGTAGCCCATTGCATGATCCAGCTATCGAAGTTGTTGTTCTTTATCCGGCTCATAGTGTCCATGCACTCGCCGTATTCGGCGGCACCGACAGCTTGCAGTGACAATCCGCGGACGAACTCGAAATTGAACCCACCGACGGTTTTGTTGGTGAAATCAACCTTCATCGCGACCTTCCGTCACCGTCGTGTTGGTTCTTCTTATGGCGTTGATCCAGCTGTTCACTGTCCGGGAATCAGCGCGATAAAGCACACTCGTTGCGACGCCCAGATAACGCTCAATTGCCTCGATGTGAGCCGCGTAGGTGGCCACGATCTCTTTCGTGCGCGGGGCGTCCGGTAGGCGGTAAGCCACCGCGATCAGCTGATCGGCAATGGAGTCTTGCAGTGCTTGAATGAGTGCGACAACGATGGCACCGGCGTGCTCGGGATCGGCATTGACGAACTGCTGCTCATCGACGCCCCGACGAACGATCGCCGTCAGTAGCGGCGCCAGTTGCTTTGCCACAGCCCGCTGAACGCGCAGCCGGAAGGCGATGTTGTCCGGTGCGTACCAAACTGGCAGCATCGTCACAAACAGGTTCTGGCGCGCGGCTTTCCACCGAACGATCTCGTCGAAAAACCGCTTCAATTTGTCTTGGGCCCCCGGCGCGGGGTCCTGGGCGATCGGGACAAGCGCTTGCGTTGCGTCGCTGACGAGCCGCTCACTGAGTGACTCGATCACCGCCGGTTTGGAATTGAAGTAGTGGTAGAAGGCGCCCTTGGAGATTTGTAGGTCATCGAGCAGATCCTGCACCGTTAAGCGCTCATAGCCCTTCGAAAGGACCAGTCGCTGCGCGGCGTCCAGGATGGCGTCGCGGCGTGCGGCGTGCTCCACGCGATTGATTGTCCGGGCCAATGAACCCCCGCCTATATATCCGACCGCCGGTCGGTTTATTATATCGATTCTGACGTACCGCCGGCAGCGAAGTCAAGGCTTCAACCCCACAACGATTCCCAGCGCCAAGTCGATTGGGGGCAATACCGTTGCCTCGCCGACTAAATGTGGATCTTTCCTTCCACCGCTGATAAGGCAATGTCGCTTCGAAAATGGCTGCCGGACAGGCGAATTGAACGCAGGATGTCGTACGCTTGATTCCGCGCGGCGGCCAGGTCGGGGCCGATGCCGACCACCGACAGGACCCGCCCGCCAGACGAGACGATCTCACCGTCGTCGCGCCGCGCTGTCCCGGCGTGCAGCACACCGTCGGCTTCGGAACCGATGACGACGTCTCCCACCCGGGGGCGTCCGGGATAGTTCTCCGCCGCCAGCACCACCGTCACTGCGGCGCCGTCATGCCAGCGCAGTTCGCCGAACTCGGCCAGTGTGCCGCTGGCCGCGGCATACAGCAGCTGCCCCAGCGGTGATTCCAGTAGTGCCAGCACGGCCTGAGTCTCCGGATCGCCGAATCGGCAATTGAACTCGACTACCGCGGGACCGTTGGTGGTGATCGCAAGACCGGCATAGAGCAATCCGATGAACGGGCTGCCACGCCGGACCAGTTCGGCCGCAACGGGTTTAACGATCTTGCCGAGGATGTCGCGGTATACGTCGTCGGGAAGCCATGGCACCGGCGCGTAGGCGCCCAT
The DNA here is from genome assembly GCA_035505695.1 of Mycobacterium sp. Taxonomy (GTDB): domain Bacteria; phylum Actinomycetota; class Actinomycetes; order Mycobacteriales; family Mycobacteriaceae; genus Mycobacterium. Next base: position 911 of record DATJQO010000112.1, on the reverse strand, counting down.
ACCGCCGGTATTGGGTCCGGTGTCGCCGTCGCCGACCCGCTTGAAGTCCTGCGCCGGCAGCAGTGGCACCACCGTTGCGCCGTCGACGACGCAGAACAGCGACACCTCGGGGCCGTCCAGGTACGACTCCAAAAGAACCGGGTGGCCGGCCTCGAGCAGTGCGGCCGCGTGGGCCCGCGCGACACCGCGATCCGCAGTCACCACCACGCCCTTACCTGCGGCCAGACGGTCGTCTTTCACCACCCATGCCGGGTCACCGGCCGGCGGCCCGAACCGGTCCAGGGCGGCATCCAAAAGCGCGGGGCTGTCGATGGTTTCACTGGCCGCGGTCCGCACACCGGCCGCGGCCATGACGTCTTTGGCGAACGCCTTAGAGCCTTCGATGCGGGCGGCGTCCTTACTGGGGCCGAAGCACACGATGCCGGCGGTGCGCACCGCGTCGGCCACTCCCAGCACCAGCGGCACCTCGGGACCGATGACCACCATGTCGGCCCGGACGTCGCGCGCCAGGGCGACGACGTCCTCGCCGGAGGTGATGTCGACATCGTGCTGCTCGGCCACCCGGGCGGTACCCGCATTGCCAGGAGCGATCGCCAACCCGGTGACCTGCGGGTCTTTGCGAAGCGCCAGCAGCAGCGCATGTTCACGGGCACCGGAGCCAATCACCAGGACGCGCACGAAAGGTCAGACTAGCCGGGGATCGGTGGAATGTACGCGCGGCCTAGTAAAGCTCACGCCACCGATTCGTCGAACGACTCGATGGGCAGCCGTTGTTGCCGACCCAGCGTGGCGCCGGGCGCGGCCGCGGCGCGTTCCATCAGATCGTCGTAGCACTGACGTCCTTCGCTCAGAGCAACGATCACGCGGGGAGTCAGCCTGCTGCGGGTTGCCGCGTCGGTCAGCGTCTTCCG
>DATJQO010000111.1:0-114204 GCA_035505695.1 Mycobacterium sp. | reverse complement strand
ACGCGCTGTTCTTCGGCCACGGTCTGAACATTCACTTCGGCCTGATCAAGCCGCCGGCCGACGTCACCATCGGCATGGTCGCCCCCAAGGGTCCGGGCCACCTGGTGCGCCGTCAGTTTGTTGACGGCAAGGGCGTGCCGTGTCTGGTCGCCATCGAGCAGGACCCGACCGGTGAGGGCCTTGCGCTGGCGCTGTCCTACGCCAAGGGCATCGGCGGCACCCGGGCCGGCGTGATCAAGACCACCTTCAAGGACGAGACCGAGACCGACCTGTTCGGTGAGCAGGCCGTGCTGTGCGGAGGCACTGAGGAACTGGTCAAGACCGGCTTCGAGGTCATGGTCGAGGCGGGCTACGCCCCCGAGCTGGCCTACTTCGAGGTGCTGCACGAGCTCAAGCTGATCGTCGACCTGATGTACGAGGGCGGCATCGCCCGGATGAACTACTCGGTGTCTGACACCGCGGAGTTCGGTGGCTATCTATCGGGTCCGCGGGTTATCGACGCAGCCACCAAGGAACGGATGCGCGACATCCTGCGCGAGATCCAGGACGGCACCTTCGTCAAGAAGCTGGTCGCCAACATCGAGGGCGGCAACAAGCAACTCGAGGAACTGCGCAAGCAAAACGCCGAGCATCCCATCGAGGTGACCGGCAAGAAGCTGCGCGACCTGATGAGCTGGGTGGACCGGCCGATCACCGAGACGGCCTAAGGGGCCGGCCCGCTGCCGCGCAGGCGGCCACTCGTGAGCACCACGCGGCGCGCCAGGTGATCGAGGGCTTTCTCGGTGGCGTCATCGAACTCGTTGATGTTGTCGTGGGTGGAAACCAAGCTCACGCCATACGGATTGCCGTCGACGAACTTCAGCGGGTCGGTGTATCCCGGCGGCACGATGATTCCGCCGAAATGCATCAGGGTGATGTAGAGGGACAGCAGCGTGGTCTCCTGGCCGCCGTGCAAGGTGTTCGATGACGTGAAAGCCGCATAGACCTTGTCCGCGAGCTTGCCTTCGGCCCACATCCCGCCCAGCGAGTCGAGGAAGTTGCGTAATTGCGCAGCGGGAGAGCCGAACCGAGTCGGTGAGCCGAAGATCACCGCGTCGGCCCAGCCGATGTCCTCGCCGGTGGCCGACGGAAGGTCCTTGGTCGCTTGGTAATTGGCGGTCCAAGCCGGGTTCTGCGCGAACGATTCGGGGTCACGGGTTTCGGCGACGTGTCTGAGCCGGACTTCGGCGCCCGCTGACTCGGCCGCGGTGGCGATGCGTCGCGCCATCGCGGTGCCATGGCCGGTGGCCGAATAGTAGATGATCGCGAGTTTGGTCACCGCGTCAGCTTAGGCCGGTCGTAGGCGCGCCACGGCTTCGCAGAAGCACTTGTTTCACAGCAGCCCCGGGCGGTGGGAAGTCTCGTTGTGCCTGTCTCACAGCGACGGCGACGCATGTGGTGCCTGTGGTTCCCGGCCGGTCCCACGCTGCCGCCGACGACGGCCACGTGAACCGGTGAAGTGCAGCCGATAGTCTGTCCGGGTGAATCTGCCTGTGGTACTGATAGCCGACAAACTCGCCCGATCAACCGTGGCCGCCCTGGGAGACCAGGTCGAGGTGCGCTGGGTAGACGGGCCGGACCGAGAGAAACTGCTCGCCGCGGTCCCGGAAGCCGACGCGCTGCTGGTGCGATCGGCCACCACGGTCGACGCCGAGGTGATGGCGGCTGCCCCCAAGCTCAAGATCGTCGCCCGTGCCGGGGTCGGGTTGGACAACGTCGACGTGGACGCCGCGACCGAGCGGGGTGTGCTGGTGGTCAACGCTCCGACGTCGAACATTCACAGCGCCGCCGAGCACGCGTTGGCGCTGCTGCTGGCCGCCGCCCGGCAGATCCCGGAGGCCGATGCCTCGCTGCGGGCGCACACCTGGAAGCGGTCGTCGTTCTCGGGCACCGAGATTTTCGGCAAGACGGTCGGCATTGTGGGACTGGGCCGGATTGGGCAATTGGTCGCACAGCGGCTGACCGCCTTCGGGACCCACCTCATCGCCTACGACCCTTACGTGTCGCCGGCCCGTACCGCGCAGCTGGGCATTGAGTTGATGCCGCTCGACGACCTGCTCGCCCGCGCCGACTTCATCTCGGTGCATCTGCCGAAGACGCCGGAGACGGCGGGGCTGATCGACAAAGAAGCCCTGGCGAAGACCAAGCCGGGCGTCATCATCGTCAACGCCGCCCGTGGTGACCTGGTCAACGAAGCGGCGCTGGCCGAGGCGGTGAGCAGCGGCCATGTCCGCGCGGCGGGTGTCGACGTGTTCGCCAAAGAGCCGTGCACCGACAGCCCGCTCTTCGAATTGCCGCAGGTGGTCGTTACACCCCATCTGGGTGCATCCACCACCGAGGCTCAGGACCGGGCGGGCACGGATGTGGCCGAAAGCGTGAAGCTGGCTCTGGCAGGGGAATTCGTCCCCGATGCCGTCAATATCGGTGGCGGCGTGGTCAACGAAGAGGTGGCCCCCTGGCTGGACCTGGTACGCAAGCTCGGCCTGCTGGCCGCCTCGCTGTCCGACGGGCCGCCGGTGTCGTTGTCGGTGCAGGTGCGCGGCGAGTTGGCCTCCGAAGATGTTGAGGTGCTTAAGCTTTCGGCACTGCGGGGCCTGTTCTCGGCAGTCATCGAGGGCCCGGTCACTTTTGTCAACGCACCGGCGCTGGCGGCCGAACGCGGCGTCACCGCCGAAATCACCACGGCATCGGAAAGCCCCAACTATCGCAGCGTCGTCGATGTGCGGGCCGTCGCCCACAACGGCTCGGCCGTCAACGTCGCCGGCACGCTGGCCGGGCCGCAGCAGGTGCAGAAGATCGTGCAGATCAACGGCCGCCATTTCGACCTGCGCGCCGAGGGCACCAACCTGGTGATCAACTACTTCGACCAGCCCGGGGCGTTGGGCAAGATCGGCACCCTGCTTGGTGCGGCGGGAGTGAATATCCATGCCGCGCAGTTGTCAGAGGACGTCGAAGGCCCAGGCGCCACGATTCTGCTGCGACTCAACCAAGACGTGCCGCACGATGTGCGGTCGGCGATCGCGGCCGCGGTGGGCGCCAACAAGCTGGAAGTGGTTGACCTGTCGTGAAACGCGCGGGCGACGATGCGAAGCAAAGCGATGTGGAGAAGTGGCGCCGATGAAATTGGCGGTGATCGGTGGTGACGGTATCGGCCCCGAGGTGGTGGCCGAGGCGGTCAAAGTCCTCGAAGCGGTGCTGCCGGAGGTAGAGCAGACCAGCTACGACGTGGGCGCTCGGCGTTACCATGCCACCGGAGAGCTACTGCCCGACTCGGTTCTCGCCGAATTGCGGCAGCACGATGCCATTCTGCTTGGTGCGGTAGGTGATCCGTCGGTCCCCAGTGGTGTGCTGGAGCGAGGCCTGTTGCTGCGACTGCGTTTCGAGCTCGACCACCACGTGAACCTGCGCCCCGGTCGGCTCTATCCGGGGGTGCGCAGCCCGCTCGCCGGAAGCCCCGAGATCGATTTCGTGGTGGTGCGCGAGGGGACCGAAGGCCCCTACACCGGCACCGGCGGCGCGATCCGTGTCGGGACGCCGAACGAAGTGGCCACCGAGGTGAGCCTGAATACCGCGTTCGGTGTGCGCCGCGTGGTGCGGTACGCGTTCGAGCGGGCGCGGCTGCGTCGTAAACACCTGACGTTGGTGCACAAAAACAACGTCCTCACGTTCGCGGGGAAGCTGTGGTCGCGGATCGTGGCCGAGGTCGGCGAAGAATACCCCGACATCGAGGTGGCATATCAACACGTCGACGCCGCCACCATTTTCATGGTTACCGACCCCGGACGCTTCGACGTGATCGTCACCGACAACCTGTTCGGGGACATCATCACCGACTTGGCCGCGGCGGTATGCGGCGGAATCGGCTTGGCCGCCAGTGGAAATATCGATGCCACCCGGACCAACCCGTCGATGTTCGAGCCGGTGCATGGCAGCGCGCCCGACATCGCCGGTCAGGGGATCGCCGACCCTACCGCGGCGATCATGTCGGTGGCGCTGCTGCTTGCCCACCTCGGCGAGAACGACGCCGCTACCCGGGTGGACCGGGCTGTCGAGAATTATCTGGCGACGCGTGGGAGCGAACGGATCGCCACCACTGAAGTCGGCGAAAGGATCGTCGCCGCGCTGTAGCTTCCAGACCTGGTGGAAGCAAACCGACCGGCACCAGTGGCACGGCCACCAGTGGGAACAAACCGCACAGTGTCCACGCCGGCGGATATTTCGCCGCGGTGATCAAGACACCGAACAGTGGCGGCCCCACCGCCGCCATCACCCGCTGGGTGGTATTTTGAATGCCCAATGCCCGCCCGCTCCAGAACGGCGCGGCGAACTCGGTGATGGCCGTTGCCTCCAGCCCGTTGTCGAGTACCGCGATCACCGAAATCATGACCATGAGTAGCGCCTGATAGCACGAATTCACATGGTCGGCCCACGCCAGCAGGAAGAGAGTCAAAGCGGCGCAGGCGGCGATGATGCGGACCGGTCGCATTCGTGAACCGATGCGGTCGGACCAGCGGCCCACCGCGACGCGGCCGAGCGCGCCAAGCAGCTGCGAAAGGGTCACCAGACCGCCGGCGGCCGCGACTGACCAATGCAGGTTCTCGATCAGCCAAACCAGCATGAACGTCACGGTCACCGTCTGCGGCATCATCAGCAGGCCGGCCACCGCATGGATTCGCCACAGCACCGACGACCCGCGATACGGGCTGGCCAGCTCCTGCGGACTTGCTTGCTGACGGGATTTGCGTGGCGGGTCGATGATGGCGACCGCGCTGGCAACTGCCGCCACCGTGCATGCCATCGCAGTGAACTTGAGTCCCGCGCTCGGCCCGTGTTCGGACAGCTCTGGTATTGCCAACGCCCCCAAGGCAATTCCGAGGGGTTGCGCTGTCTGGCGAATGCCCATCGCCAAGCCGCGCTGGTGCGGGGGAAACCAGGCGGACACCAGACGGCCGCCGGCAGGATTGCAACTGGCGGCGGCCATGCCGCCGAGGAACAGATAGACACCGATCAACACCATCGAATGGGCCGACGCGGCGGCGTAGCCCGCGGCCGCGGTAAGTGCCGAACCCGCGGTCATCACGATCCGTTCACCGACCCGGTCCAGCACATAGCCCCACGGAACGAGGGTGGCCACCATGCCCCAGCTGGGCATCGACGACAACAAACTGGCTTCGTCGAGGGGGATTCCGCGTGCGGTTTGCAGCGAGGGAATCAGAAACGCGATGCCGTTGATAAAGAGGAAAGAGCTTGCCGTTGCGATCAGCGACACGACCATCATCGACCAGCGCCCGCCCGCGCTGAGTTGACCCGTACCGGCCGCGTCCGTCGGCATCCGCCCATGCTTGCACAGGCCGAAACAACGCGGCGAAGACTTGGCCCGCGGCTTGCCAAGTCATGCCCGGCTGAGTTGGCCCGCACCGCGCGTCAGTAGGCTCGGCTGAATGCGCCTTGGTCGAATCGGCAGTCCGGACGGGGTCGCCTTCGTCAGCGTCGAGGGCGAGCTGGACAATCCCGCCGGAATGATCGTCCGCGAGATTGCCGAGCATCCGTTCGGCACTCCCAACTTCACCGGGCGGTCATGGCCGCTGGCCGATGTCCGGCTGCTGGCGCCCATGCTGGCCGGCAAGGTGGTCTGCATCGGCAAGAACTACGCCGATCACATCGCCGAAATGACCGAGCTGACCGGACCCGCGGCTGCGGACCCGATCATCTTCCTCAAGCCCAATACGGCGATCATCGGGCCGAACGTCCCGATCCGGTTGCCTGCCAACGCATCACCTGTGCACTTCGAGGGTGAGTTGGCGGCCGTCATCGGCCGGCCGTGCAAGGACGTGATCGCCACGCACGCCGCCGACAACATCCTCGGCTACACCATCGCGAACGACGTGTCGGCACGCGATCAACAAAAGGCCGACGGCCAATGGACCCGGGCCAAGGGCCATGACACCTTCTGCCCGGTGGGGCCGTGGATTGTCACCGACGTCAACCCCTCCGATCTGGAATTGCGCACCGAGGTCAACGGAGAAGTCAAGCAACACAGCCGCACCTCGCTGATGATCCACGACGTCGGCGCCATCGTGGAGTGGATTTCAGCGGTGATGACCCTGCTGCCCGGCGATCTCATCCTCACCGGAACACCGGCAGGTGTCGGCCCCATCGAGGATGGCGACACCGTCTCCATCACCATCGAAGGTATCGGCACCCTGTCCAATCCGGTGGTCCGTAAGGGAAAGTCGTGACTGCAGCCGCAAAAGCCGGGGAGGTCCGAGTCCGATTCTGTCCTTCGCCCACCGGTACGCCACACGTCGGAATGGTCCGCACCGCGCTGTTCAATTGGGCTTATGCCCGACACACCGGCGGTACCTTCGTCTTTCGCATCGAGGACACCGACGCCGAACGTGACAGCGAGGAAAGCTATCTGGCGCTGCTCGACGCACTGCGCTGGCTCGGCTTGAACTGGGACGAGGGGCCCGAAGTGGGTGGACCCTACGGCCCGTACCGGCAATCGCAGCGCACAGAGATCTACCGCGACGTGGTGGCCAAGCTGCTCGAAGTGGGCGAGGCCTACTACGCCTTCTCCACGCCGGAGGAGGTGGAGGCGCGCCACATCGCCGCGGGCCGCAACCCAAAGCTGGGCTACGACAACTTCGACCGGAATCTCACCGACGCCCAGCGCTCGGCATTCCTCGCCGAAGGCCGAAAGCCGATGGTACGGCTGCGGATGCCCGACGAGGACCTTGGCTGGCAGGACCTGGTGCGGGGGAACACCACCTTCGCTGCGGGCAGCGTGCCCGATTTCGCACTGACCCGGGCCAATGGAGATCCGTTGTACACCTTGGTCAACCCGGTAGACGACGCGCTGATGAAGATCACCCACGTGCTACGCGGCGAGGACCTGTTGCCGTCCACCCCCCGCCAGCTTGCGCTATATCAGGCGCTGATCCGGATCGGGGTCACCGAACGTATCCCGGAGTTTGCCCACCTGCCAACGGTATTGGGGGAGGGAACCAAGAAGCTCTCCAAGCGCGACCCGCAGTCGAATCTCTTCACCCATCGCGACCGGGGCTTCATCCCCGAAGGGCTGCTCAATTATCTTGCGTTGCTCGGCTGGGCCATCGCAGACGACCACGACTTGTTCACTGTCGACGAAATGGTGGCGGCCTTCGACGTTGTCGACGTCAACTCCAACCCGGCGCGGTTCGACCAGAAGAAGGCCGACGCGCTCAACGCCGAGCACATCCGGATGCTCGACCCGGACGACTTCACCACCCGACTGCGTGATTACTTCGGCGCGCATGGTCATCACTTGCAGCTGGATGACGCCGGATTCGCCGTTGCCGCACAGCTGGTGCAGACCCGCATCGTGGTGCTCGGCGACGCCTGGGAGCTGCTGAAGTTCCTCAACGACGACGAGTACGCAATTGACCCCAGGGCCGCCGCCAAGGAGCTCGGTCCGGACGGCATCGCGGTACTGGACGCGGCGCTGGCCGCGCTGGACGACGTGGCGGACTGGACCGCAGCGCAGATCGAGGCCGCCCTGAAGGCCGCCCTCATCGACGGTCTGGGGCTCAGACCGCGCAAGGCGTTTGGCCCCATCCGGGTCGCCGCGACCGGAACAACGATCAGTCCGCCTCTGTTCGAATCGCTGGAATTGCTCGGCCGGGATCGCAGCATGCAGCGGTTGCGGGCCGCCCGCGACGGGGCGGTCTGAGTTTTTGGTAGTCTGCACTGCGGTTCACAACGGCCGACTACGGCTGGCCACAGCGGTCTGAGAACTCGGCGGAACGGCTGCGACCAGCGGTTTTAGGCAGCCAATGGGGTATGGTGTAATTGGCAACACAGCTGATTCTGGTTCAGCCATTCTAGGTTCGAGTCCTGGTACCCCAGCCAAATCTCGCCCCGGCAAGCGATTAGGTGGGCCTGCCGGGGTGAGCTATGCTGGCAGCTCGGATCGTTTCTGGCCCCGTCGTCTAGCGGCCTAGGACGCCGCCCTCTCACGGCGGTAGCGTGGGTTCGAATCCCATCGGGGCTACCAAACCGATTACTGGCCGGTCCCCCGCGCCGCGGGGGCGGTCGACCCGCCCACAGGCATGTGCGGCAACCCGAGTTTGCGGTGATCCCAGGAGCGGGCGCGCCGTGCCACGATGCGCACACAAACCCGCTTGTTCATCATCTGCTCGACGAAAGGTTTCATCTCGTCGCTGTAGGGACCGGTGTAGCGCTCGAACACGCTGACGCCGACCCGGTGCGAGACGTCGGGATCGTCGACGATCTCCGCGACGCCTTCGAAGGACACCCCGCGCAACGTGTCGTAGGTGTCGCCGTCTTCGATCAGAAAACTCACCCGGGGGTCGCGTCCGAGGTTGACCGCCTTCTGCGACTTGGCCTTGGTCTCCAGCCAGATTTCACCGTCGACCACGGCGTACCACATGGCGGTTAAGTGCGGCTGGCCGTCGGGGCCGACGGTTGCCAGCGTCCCGGTACGGCTCTTGACGACGAAGTCGGCGATTTCATCGTCGGACATCACGATGCTCGCGCGCTGATTGGTTCCCATGGCGGTTCAGTCTGTCAGGCCGCGTGCGCTCAAGTGCGCACTGATGGGCGAGAAGCTGACCGCGCGAAATCAGAGCCGACGGGTCAGCGCTTCGGCCGCGGACAACAGATCGGCGGCCCAGCGCGCCCCCGGACGCCGGCCGATCCGATCGACGGGTCCAGACACCGATATGGCGGCGATCACGGCACCACGGCCATCGCGCACCGGCGCCGAGACGCTCGCCACTCCCGGCTCGCGCTCTGCCACGCTTTGCGCCCAACCGCGCCGCCGCACTTCGGCCAAGGTGCGCTCGGTGAATTTCGCGGTCGGTAGCACCGCTTTTTGGGTGGCCGCGTCACTATGTGCCAGCAAGACTTTGGCGCCCGAACCTGCCGTCATCGGCAATCGCGCCCCTACCGGGACCGTATCGCGAAGGCCCGCAGTGGGTTCCAGGGCGGCGACGCAGACCCGTGTGGTGCCCTCGCGGCGGTACAGCTGCACGCTTTCACCGGTGGTCTCCCGCAACAGAGGTAGTACCGCCGCGCTGGCGGCCAGCAGCGGATCGTGGACCTGGGCCGCGAGCTCGGTAACCGCGGGGCCCAGCCGCCAACGCCCTTCGTCATCGCGCGCCAGCAGGCGATGCACTTCCAGGGCGGCGGCCAGCCGGTACGCCGTGGCTCGCGGTAATGCGGTCCGCTCACACAGTTCGGCCAATCCGCATGGAGATTGGGCGACCGTGTGCAGGACGCCGACGGCTTTGTCGAGAACGCCGATACCGCTATGCTGTCTCATAAAAAGATACTAGCGTCTCGCATTCTGAGATCACAGCCGGAATTGATCGGCGAGTCGCGTATGAGGTGAATCGAGGCGAGTTCGACATGGGATTCGACACAGGGGCGGTCGGACACGACAAGTTGCGCAAACCGCGCACGCTGGCCGAAAAAGTCTGGGACGACCACGTTGTCGTATCCGGTGGCTCGAGCGAGCCCGATTTGATCTACATTGACCTGCATTTGGTGCACGAGGTCACCAGCCCGCAGGCTTTCGACGGCCTGCGCCTGGCCGGCCGGCCGGTGCGGCGCCCCGACTTGACTCTGGCCACCGAGGATCACAACGTGCCCACCATCGACATCGACAAGTCGATCGCCGACCCGGTGTCGCGCATCCAGGTCGAAACGTTGCGGCGAAACTGCGCCGAATTCGGTGTCCGCCTTTATCCGATGGGTGATATAGAGCAGGGCATCGTGCATGTGGTCGGGCCGCAATTGGGCCTGACCCAGCCAGGAATGACGATTGTCTGTGGTGATAGTCACACGTCGACGCATGGCGCATTCGGCGCGCTCGCCATGGGCATCGGCACCTCGGAGGTCGAGCATGTGCTTGCCACCCAGACCTTGCCGCTGCGGCCATTCAAGACAATGGCGGTCGACGTCGACGGGCAGCTGCCCCCCGGCGTCACGGCCAAGGACATCATTCTTGCGCTGATCGCCCAGATCGGTACCGGCGGCGGGCAGGGCCACGTCATCGAATACCGGGGAAGTGCCATCGAATCGCTGTCCATGGAAGGCCGGATGACGATCTGCAACATGAGCATCGAAGCCGGTGCCCGAGCGGGCATGGTGGCGCCGGACGCCACCACCTACGAATTTCTGCGCGACCGCCCGCACGCGCCGAGGGGAGCACAATGGGCCGCGGCGATGCACTATTGGCAACAGCTGCGCACCGATCCCGGAGCCGTCTTCGACACCGAGGTCCATCTCGACGCAACATCGTTGAGCCCGTTCGTGACGTGGGGAACCAATCCCGGCCAGGGTGTGCCGTTGGCCGCCGCGGTACCCGATCCCGACCGGATGACCGACGACGCCGCGCGGCAGGCCGCCGAGAAAGCGTTGGCATACATGGACCTTCGACCGGGTACGCCGATGCGTGAGATCGCGGTCGATGCCGTCTTCGTCGGCTCTTGTACCAACGGTCGTATTGAGGATCTGCGGGTGGTCGCTGACGTATTGCGCGGCCGCAAGCTCGCCCCGGGCGTACGGATGCTGGTGGTGCCGGGCTCGATGCGGGTGCGCGCGCAGGCCGAAGCTGAAGGGCTGGGCGAAATTTTCACCGCCGCTGGCGCCGAATGGCGACAGGCGGGCTGCTCGATGTGCCTAGGGATGAACCCCGACCAGCTGGCGCCGGGGGAGCGGTGCGCGGCGACGTCTAACCGCAACTTCGAAGGGCGCCAGGGTAAAGGTGGCCGCACACATTTGGTGTCTCCGGCCGTTGCCGCCGCGACCGCAGTTCGCGGCACGCTGTCCGCCCCGGGCGATTTGCCCTGACCCATTCGACGGAGGAAACGAGCATGGAAGCATTTAACACCCACACCGGTATCGGTGTGCCGCTGCGGCGATCCAATGTCGACACCGACCAGATCATCCCGGCGGTGTACCTGAAACGGGTCACCCGAACCGGTTTCGAGGACGGCCTATTCGCCAGCTGGCGGTCGGATCCGTCATTCGTGCTAAACCTCAGCCCCTTTGACCGCGGCTCAGTCTTGGTCGCAGGGCCCGATTTCGGGACCGGCTCGTCGCGTGAGCATGCGGTGTGGGCACTCATGGACTACGGGTTCCGGGTGGTCATCTCATCTCGATTCGGTGACATTTTTCGGGGTAACGCCGGCAAGGCCGGGCTGCTGGCGGCGGAAGTCTCCCAGGACGGCGTAGAACTTCTTTGGAAGCTCATCGAGGCAAGCCCAGGTTTGGAAATCACTGCCAATCTTCAAGATCGAAATATCACCGCAGGAACGGCGGTGCTGCCGTTCAAGATTGACGACTACACCGCCTGGCGACTGCTCGAGGGGCTCGACGATATAGCCCTTACGCTGCGGAAACTCGACAAAATCGAGTCGTTCGAGGCGTCGATTCTGGACTGGAAACCGCACACTGTGCCCCCTTCCTGAACGGTCCGCGGGGACGGAATTTCTTCTCGCTCAGCTAACTAAACCGGACCGCTTTTGGAGCCCCGCCACCGGTCAAGGGCGGCAACCGGATTCCGAAAATGCGAACACCCGGGCCTTGAAATTGCGCGTGGCTCTTGGAAATTTGCTGGGTGAGGGTTTACCGTGTGGTCTAGTCGGTTCAAATCGAGGACCACTAGCTCCGGAGGGATTGGATGAACAAGGCAGAGCTCATTGATGTGCTCACACAGAAATTGAACACGGACCGTCGGCAGGCGACCGCTGCCGTGGAGAATGTTGTCGACACCATTGTGCGTGCCGTGCACAAAGGCGACAGCGTCACCATTACCGGGTTCGGTGTGTTCGAACAGCGGCGCCGCGCAGCGCGAGTGGCCCGCAATCCGCGTACCGGGGAAACGGTGAAGGTAAAGCCGACGTCCGTTCCCGCGTTCCGTCCGGGCGCCCAATTCAAAGCCGTTGTCTCTGGCGCACAGCGCCTCCCGTCGGAAGGTCCTGCCGTGAAGCGTGGTGTAGTAGTAGGTGCGGCCGCAGCCAAGAAGGCCGCCGCGAAGAAGACTCCAGCCAAGAAGGCCGCAGCCAAGAGGACCGCGACCAAGGCGCCGGCTAAGAAGGCCGCGACCAAGGCTCCGGTCAAGAAGGCCGCGACCAAGGCTCCGGCCAAGAAGGCCGCAACCAAGGCGCCGGTCAAGAAGGCCGCAACCAAGGCGCCGGCCAAGAAAGCCGCAACCAAGGCGGCATCCAAGGCTCCGGCCAAGAAGGCTGCGGCAAAGAGGCCGGCCAGCAAGGCTCCTGCCAAGAAGGCGACCGCGCGTCGCGGCCGCAAGTAGGGCAGTAGGCGAGTTCTAGACGCGAATACCATTTGGGCGGCACCGATGCCCCTGAAGGGTATTCGCGTGTTAGGCCCGGACGTTGGCGGCCAGTGGGCCGCCGATGTGATCAGCCGCCACCAACCGGTCGGCTGACAGCGAGAGCACCCACGCACTGCCCTTGTTATTGCGGGACTTGTCGGGCTGCACTCCGTCGCGCGCACACCACCACGCGATCAAGTCGGGGATCACCTTGCCCTGCGTGCAGACAACAGGTGTGCCGTCCTGTTCGGCGATGCTGAGCATCCGGTTGCGTGCCCGCTTGGGATTCTTGGCATAGGACTCTTCGGTCAGGGCGGGCTCGTTGTGCACCGTCACACCCAATTCCTCGGCAAGCGGCGCCACCGTCTGGTGGCAGCGCAGGCGGTCGGCCGCATACACATCGGTGGCGCCGAAGGCCAAGAGCTGCGGAACAAGTGCCTCGGCCTGCGCACGTCCACGTTTGTCCAGCGGCCGTTTGGTGTCATCGCCGGAGAAGCGTGATTTCCGGCCGGCGGTGCCGTGCCGGACCACCAGCACGGTGTGGGTGTCGGCAGGGTGCTTGGCGAAGTGCTGCAACAAGTTTCGGTCTTGTTCATACTGCAGCATCTGCATCGCTTCGGATACGGGTAGCCAGACGAGTTGATCGACTTCATTGCCAGGTGTGAAGTCTCCGCCGGTGCCGCGCGCCGCCCAGTAGTAGACCTTCTTGACGTCCGCGTCGATCGGGTAACTCACCATGTCCAGCCGCCGGCCCAGGACGGCATGCTGGCCGGTCTCCTCGCACACCTCGCGCACCGCGGCCACAGGTGCCGTCTCGCCCGGGTCCACTTTGCCTTTGGGCAGTGACCAGTCGTCGTACCGAGGGCGGTGGATCAGCGCGACCTCGAGGCCCGGGTTGGCCGAATCGGTCGGTCGCCACAAAACCGCGCCGGCGGCGTAGACGATTCGGCTTTCCGGGCGCCGAGCGGGGGACGAGTTCTGGGTCGGCACCTCAGCTCCTGCAGGTCAATTCGGTCAGAGCCGCGCGAACAATCACGGACGCGGCCCGGAGAACCGGAAATCACCGCACGATATTAGGGACTGCGGTGCCGCTCCATCAACGATACTTGGTGGTCGCGCACCCGCTGACCATCCTGTGGCGACGCCGTCCACTGCCCGTCCGACCTGAGCTCCCAGCAGCGGGTAGCCGGGTCCAGCGCGGACTCGAACAAGTCGTCCAGATAGGCGGTGAGCCGGGGGTCTTTGACCTGAACCAGCGCCTCGACCCGCCGGTCGAGATTGCGGTGCATCATGTCGGCGCTGCCGATCCAGAACTCGTTGATCCGATTGAAGTGCATGATCCTCGAGTGCTCCAGGAACCTGCCGAGGATCGAGCGCACCGTAATGTTTTCGGAGTAGCCTTCCGCGTCCGGGCGCAACGCACAGATGCCGCGCACAACTACCTCGACGCGCACACCGGCCTGCGAGGCGCGATACAGCGCATCGATGACTTGCTCGTCGACAAGTGCGTTCATCTTCATCCGGATTAGCCCGCCGTCATTTTGGCGGTGCGCGTCAACCTCGCGCTCGACGCGTTCGATGATGCCGGTGCGAATGCTGTGCGGGGCGACCAAGAGGTTGCGGTAGGACACCTTGCGCGAGTAGCCGGTGAGCGAATTGAACAAGTCGGTGAGGTCCGCGCCGATGTCGGGGGCGGCGGTGAGTAGGCCGACGTCTTCGTACAGCCGCGCCGTCTTGCCGTTGTAGTTGCCGGTTCCGATATGGCAGTACCGCCGGATCGCCGAACCCTCGCGGCGCACAACCAAACAGGTTTTGCAGTGCGTCTTGAGTCCGACGTACCCGTAGACCACATGCACGCCCGCTTGTTCCAGTGTGCGGGCCCAGCGGATGTTGGCTTGTTCGTCGAAGCGTGCCTTGATCTCGACCATTGCCACCACTTGCTTTCCGGCCTCGGCGGCGGAGATGAGTGCCCTTACGATCGGCGAATCACCGGATGTGCGGTACAGCGTCTGCTTGATCGCCAGCACGTTGGGGTCGGCGGCGGCCTGCTCGATGAAGCGCTGCACGCTGGTGGAGAACGAGTCATACGGATGATGAAGCAGCACATCGCCTTCGCGCAGCGTCGCGAAAATGCTGCGCGGCGTCTCCCGGTCAGCGAAGGCGGGATGGGTGTCTGGAACCCACGCGATGTCTTTGAGGGCCGGCCGATCGACGCCATAGACTTGCCACAGCGACGACAGGTCGAGAAGCCCCGGCACTTCGATGACGTCACCGGGATCCACGTCGAGTTCGCGCAGCAGCAATTCCAGCATGCTTTCGGTCATATCGTCGGCGATCTCAAGTCGGACCGGCGAACCGAACCTGCGGCGCGCAAGCTCCCGTTCCAGCGCTTGCAGCAGGTCTTCGTCGCGGTCCTCTTCAACCTCGTAGTCGGCGTTACGGGTAATGCGGAAAGCGTGATGCTCAACGATTTCCATACCCGGGAAGAGCTCCGGCAGGAAGGCCGCGATCAGTTCTTCCATCGGCAGGTAGCGGACGATGTCCGGCCCATCGCCGTCGACATTGCTACGGTTTTGCAGCTCGACGAAGCGGTCGACGTTGTTGGGTACCTTGACTCGGGCGAAGTGCTGGCTGCCGTCCTCGGGCAGGCGGACCATGACGGCGAGGTTCAAGCTCAGCCCGCTGACGAACGGGAACGGGTGAGCGGGATCGACGGCCAGGGGGGTCAAGACGGGAAAGACCTGTTCGGTGAAATACGTCGACAGTTCGTCGCGCTCAGCCTGATCTAAATCAGCCCACGTGACGATGTGGATGCCTTCCTCGGCCAATGCCGGCCGCACGGAATCAAGGAACACCCGCGCGTGCCGGGTTGCGATCCGCTGCGTCTGCTCACCGATGAGGGTTAATTGCTCACCGGGAGTCAGGCCGTCGGCAGAGCGCACCGAGAGGCCCATCTCGTCGCGGCGCTTGAGACCAGCGACCCGCACCATGTAGAACTCGTCGAGGTTGGAGGCAAAGATCGCCAAAAACTTGGCTCTCTCCAACAAAGGCAACGAATTATCGTCGGCCAGCGCCAGCACCCGGGCGTTGAAGTCCAGCCAGCTCAGTTCCCGGTTGAGGTAGCGGTCCTCAGGCAGATCGGTGATTGCGGCCTGGGTCGCGGCGGGTGGTGCTGCCACGGCCGAGTCGACTTGCTGCCAGATGTTCTCGTCGGGTCGCGCCTCAGCTTCGATTTCAGTCACCCTGAGATCATTGCTCATCAGGCCGTTCTGCTGCTAGCGCTCCACGTACATCCATTCGCCGTCGGGGTGACGTTCACCCGAGGATAGGTTTGCCGCGCCGCGGTAGAAGTCACTGGTGTGCGATCACCCGGGCGGTCGCCGCCCCCACCCCGAGGCGACGCGCGGCAGCAAGATCGGCGGGAGTGTCGACATCACAGCGCAGCCCGGGCCAGGCACCGGTCAGCTCGATCGCGCCCGAACGGCGGTGCCGCGCCGACGAATCGGAACCGAACTGCGGGTCGAGCGGAACTCCGAAGGCGAAGAGTGCCGCGGTCCCGGTTGCCAGCCGGTCAGCGACGAAGCTGCGTCGGTGATGACGTGCGGCGGCGATCGCCTCGGCTAACTCCTGGGTTTGCAGCGCTGGCAAATCACCTTGCAGCGCAACAATATTCGCGAAAGAATCGACAACCGCACGTTCGGCGGTGAGGATTGCGTGGTTCAGTGGGTCACCATGGCCCTCGGGCGTCGGATCGGCGATCACGTTCGCTCCAAGCTCGGTCGCTGCGGCGGCGGCGGCTTCGTCGGGCGTGATGACCGTGATCGAGCCCAGCGCTGCGACCCGTCGCGCGGCGGTGAGGGTGTCCATGAACATGGCCAGCACCACGTTCCCCCGGGTGCGCGCCGAAAAGACCGGGGCCAACCTGGTCTTGGCCGCAGCCAACCGCTTGACGGCGACGATCAACGCCACATCACCCGCACCGTCGGCTCGTGTGCCGCTCATGAGCTGTCATCCTGCCAGCGCCGCGACGCGGCTTGCTCGCGAGCGTCACGCGGCGACCGAGCCCCAGATACCGCCCGCTGGCGGGGACACACCGGCGTGACGGCGCGCCGTCGCTGTTCTAGGGTGTAGCGGCTGCATGCCGGAGACGAAAGACGGGTGGTAAATGACCAGCACACTAGCCGGTTCGAAGGGCGCCATGGCGGTCATGGGTGCCGGTTCGTGGGGCACCGCGCTGGCCAAGGTGCTCGTCGACGCGCGGGGGCCACAAGCGGCTGAAACAGAGGTCACGCTGTGGGCCCGGCGACGTGACATCGCCGACCAAATCAATGGCACCCGCTACAACCCCGACTATCTGCCCGGCACGCTACTGCCGCCGGGCATACGCGCCACCACCGACGCGGCGGAGGCGCTGTCCGGCGCGTCGACGGTGCTGCTGGGCGTGCCGGCGCAGACGATGCGCAGCAACCTCGAGCGCTGGGCGCCGTTGTTCGCCGAAGGCGCGACCCTGGTCAGCCTGGCCAAGGGCATCGAGCTGGGCACCCTTATGCGGATGAGTCAGGTCATCGTCTCGGTGACGGGCGTTGACCTGGCCCAGGTTGCCGTGATTTCGGGGCCCAATCTGGCCAGTGAGATCGCCGAGTGCCAGCCGGCCGCCACCGTCATTGCATGTAGCGACTCCGGCCGCGCCGTCGCGCTGCAGCGCATGCTCAACAGCGGCTACTTCCGCCCCTATACCAATAGTGATGTGGTCGGCACCGAGGTCGGCGGGGCATGCAAGAACGTCATCGCACTCGCCTGCGGGATGGCGGCCGGCGTCGGGTTGGGCGAAAACACTGCGGCGGCGATCATCACCCGCGGGCTCGCGGAGATCATGCGGTTGGGCATCGCGCTCGGCGCCAAGGCCGCGACGCTGGCCGGCCTGGCCGGTGTAGGCGACCTGGTGGCCACCTGCACGTCGCCGCACTCTCGCAACCGCTCGTTGGGGGAACGGCTGGGCCGTGGCGCGAGCATCCAGTCGGTGCTGCACGGCACCCCCGATGGCGGCGACGGCCACGTCGTCGAAGGCGTGACGTCTTGCGAATCGGTGTTGGCGCTGGCCTCCAGCTACGACGTCGAAATGCCCCTCACCGACGCCGTGCACCGGGTTTGCCATAAAGGGCTCTCAGTGGACGATGCGATGGCCCTGCTGCTCGGCCGCAGCACCAAGCCGGAGTGAATCTGTAGGCATCACCCCAGCTCGCAGCCCGCCACCCGACCCGAAGCCTGCCCAACCGGTAGCCTCTGAAGGTTGTGAGTGCCAGCGACCGGGTGCGCGTCGCCGTCGTCTTCGGCGGGCGCAGCAACGAGCACGCGATCTCCTGCGTGTCCGCGGGCAGCATTCTGCGCAACCTCGACCCGCAGCGTTTCGAGGTGGTCGCCGTCGGCATTACGCCGGCGGGTTCCTGGGTGCTCACCGACGCCGGTCCGGAGGCGCTGGCGATCACAGATCGCCGGCTGCCGGAGGTGACCGCCCAATCGGGCACCGAGCTGGCCCTGCCGGCGGATCCGCGGCGCAGCGGCCAACTGGTCTCCCTTCCCCCGGGCGCCGGTGAGGTCTTGGCGTCCGTCGATGTGGTGTTTCCCGTGCTGCACGGCCCGTACGGAGAAGACGGCACCATCCAGGGGTTGCTGGAGCTCGCCGGTGTGCCGTACGTCGGTGCTGGTGTCTTCGCCAGCGCCGCTGGTATGGACAAGGAGTTCACCAAGAAGCTGTTCGCCGCCGAAGGATTGCCGGTTGGCGCGTATGCGGTGCTGCGCCCGTCGCGGTCGACCCTGCCACCCGAGGAGCGTGAGCGGCTGGGCTTACCGGTGTTCGTCAAACCCGCACGTGGTGGCTCTTCGATCGGTGTCAGCCGGGTGTCGAGTTGGGACGAGCTGCCCGCCGCCGTTGCGAGCGCGCGCCGGCACGATCCGAAAGTGATTGTCGAGGCGGCCATCAACGGCCGCGAGCTGGAGTGCGGCGTGCTCGAAATGCCGGACGGCACACTGGAAGCCAGCACATTGGGCGAGATACGAGTGGCCGGGGTGCGGGGGCGGGAGGATTCCTTCTACGACTTCGCGACCAAATATCTCGACGACGCAGCCGAATTGGACGTACCTGCCAAGGTCGACGACGACATCGCCGACGCTGTGCGGCAATTGGCGATCCGGGCGTTCAGGGCCATTGACTGCCAGGGATTGGCCCGGGTCGACTTCTTCCTCACCGACGACGGGCCGGTGCCCAATGAAATCAATACAATGCCCGGCTTCACCAAAATCTCGATGTACCCCCGGATGTGGGCGGCCAGTGGGGTGGACTATCCCACTCTGCTGGCGACCATGATCGAAACGGCATTGGCCCGCGGCGTCGGTTTGCGCTAGTGGCGATCGCGAGCGCGGCGTAGCCGGGCGAAGCGGGTCGCCACCATTGGGCGAGTGGCGATCGCGAGCGCGGCGTAGCCGGGCGAAGCGGGTCGCCACCATTGGGCGAGTGGTGATCGCGAGCGCGGCGTAGCCGGGCGAAGCGGGTCGCCACCATTGGGCGAGTGGCGATCGCGAGCGCGGCGTAGCCGGGCGAAGCGGGTCGCCACCATTGGGCGGGTGGTGATCGCGAGCGCGGCGTAGCCGGGCGAAGCGGGCACGTCCCCACAAGTGGGAGGTACCCCCACCCGCTTGCAGGGGACGGGTCGCCAAGACCGGATTAACCCGGCGGCCCGGGGTTGATGGGCACCGCCGCGATGGTGCGGTCGATCACCGCAGAGAGCTGCTGAATGGGCGTCGGGCCCGAGCCCGACGGCAGCGTGAGCGCCACATACACCGGCCGATCCACCGTGTACCAGGTGGATCTGCCGGCGTCCCCGGCGGATTGCTGTTCCGAGCGCACCTGGAACCACTGCACCCGATCAACAACCTGAATCGGGGATCCCACCACGAATTCGGCGGGCCGATCCAATCCGCAGCGCAGCACCACCGGCTCGCCGTCCGGCCCGGTGCGCCATGCGGTCGCGCCTCGCGGTGCCGGTGGCACGACGGGCGCGCGGTGATAATCGCCAAGACGCTGCGGCAGCGCCGCGGTCAGGGCCCGGCATTCGCTGCTGTCGGCCTGCGGCGCCGGGGCCGCGGGAATGGCAACCGGCTGGGGCGGCGCTTCACGGTTCGCCGCCACGACCAGGATGACGCCGATCGCCACCACGGCCAGTGCCACCGCGGCGATGATCACCATCCGCGGCGGCCCGGTGTCGTCGTGCCAACCGCCCATCATTGCCCGGCCGGTGATATAAGAGCAGCGACCACCCGGGCACCTCCAATCTCGTACACTGGCGCGGGCCGCTCGTGTGGGCAGGGACCCAAACTACCGCAGGCCGAGCGGCCTTCACACGCGCTGCAGGAGGTGAGGTGCGCGACGACGCATCGGAAAAATCCCCGACCCTGCGCCAGCTCGGTGAGTTCGCCGTTATCGACCGCTTGGTGCGCGGTCGCCGGCAGCCGACTGCGGTGGTGCTGGGGCCGGGGGACGACGCGGCGGTAGTGTCGGCCGGGGACGGTCGCGCGGTGGTCTCGACCGACATGCTGGTGCAGGAGCGGCACTTCCGGCTGGACTGGTCGACGCCGCACGATGTCGGCCGCAAGGCGATCGCCCAGAATGCCGCGGACATCGAGGCGATGGGCGCGCGCCCCACGGCTTTCGTGGTCGGATTCGGCGGCCCCGGTGACACGCCGGCGGTGGAGGTGGACGCGCTGGTTGACGGAATGTGGGACGAGGCCCAGCGCATCGGTGCCGGAATTGCCGGAGGTGACCTCGTCAGCTGTCCGCAATGGGTGGTGTCGGTGACCGTGCTGGGCGACCTGGACGGCCGCGCGCCGGTGCTACGGTCCGGGGCGAAGGTCGGCTCGGTGATCGCCGTCGCCGGTGAGCTGGGCCACTCAGCGGCAGGACTTGCGTTGTGGCACAAAGGAATTCAGGGCTTCGACGAGCTGCGGCGCCGGCATCTGGTTCCGGCACCGCCCTACGGGCAGGGAGTGGTAGCAGCGATCGGGGGAGCGCAGGCAATGATAGACGTTTCCGACGGCCTGCTTGCCGACCTACGGCATGTCGCCGAGCGGTCCGGGGTGGCGATGGATTTGTCGACCGCGGCCCTGGCCACAGACCGGGATGCACTTGCTGCAGCCGCCGCCGCGGTGGGCACCGATCCCTGGCCGTGGGTTTTGGGCGGCGGCGAAGACCACGCCTTGGCGGCCTGTTTCGCCGGTCCGGCGCCGGCCGGATGGCGCATCATCGGGCGGGTTCTCGACGGACCGGCCGGCGTGCTCGTCAACGGGCACGAGTGGAGCGGCTACGCCGGCTGGCAGTCGTTTGACAACGACGGTTGAGCGCTAGGGTAGCGCGGTGACCGGCTATGCGATGGAAGGGCTGCGATGACGGCGCGGCCGTTGAGTGAACTCGTCGAACCGGGTTGGGCGACGGCGCTGCAACCAGTGGCCGATCAGGTGGCGCAGCTGGGGAAGTTCCTGCGAGCTGAGATCGCAGCCGGCCGCAGGTACCTACCAGCAGGGCTGAATGTGTTGCGCGCCTTCACCTTTCCGTTTGACGATGTCCGGGTCCTGATCGTCGGGCAAGACCCGTACCCGACTCCGGGACATGCCGTGGGCCTAAGCTTCTCGGTAGCTCCCGAGGTGTGTCCGCTGCCGCGAAGTCTGGCCAACATCTTCGACGAGTACACCGCCGACCTGGGTAATCCGCAGCCGTCGTGTGGTGACCTGACGCCCTGGGCGCAGCGCGGTGTGCTGCTGCTGAACAGGGTACTTACCGTGCGGCCCAGTAATCCGGCGTCGCACCGGGGGAAGGGCTGGGAAACGGTCACCGAATGCGCGATCCGTGCGCTGGCCGCGCGCCCGCAACCGTTGGTGGCGATCCTGTGGGGTCGCGACGCGTCCACGCTCAAACCCATTCTGGCCGAAGGCGACTGCGTGGCGATTGAGTCACCGCACCCCTCGCCGCTGTCCGCGTCGCGGGGCTTTTTCGGATCGCGGCCATTCAGCCGCGCCAACGAGTTACTGGTGAAAATGGGCGCGGAGCCGATCGATTGGCGGCTGCCGTGAGCGAGATGACGGCGCTGCGCGCACACCGCCGAGGCGGGCCGGAGCAGTTAATTGTCGAGCACACGCCCGTACCGGTTCCTACCGCCGGCGAAGCTCTGGTGGCCGTGCACGCCGCCGCCATCACATTCGATGAGTTGACGTGGGAAGAAACGTGGACCAGAAACGGTGTCAGCCGGCTTCCGGTGATTCCGTCCCACGAGGTTTCGGGTGTGGTCTGCGTAACAGCCTCCGACGTCAAGGATTTCGCACTCGGTTCCGAGGTGTACGGATTGATCAGATTCGAACGGGACGGTGCGGCAGCCAATTTTGTCATCGTCCCGGCGTGCGAGCTGGCACCCAAGCCGGCGAACGTGTCGCACGTTGTCGTGGCGGCCCTGCCGCTGGCCGGCCTGACCGCTCTGCAGGCGCTGGTCGACCATGCGCCGTACACCCGGGAGGGGCCGTGCTGGTGCACGGCGGCGCCGGCGGCGTGGCTGGCTTGACGGTGCAATTGGCGGCGATGCTGGGCGCGGGTGTCACCGCGACCGTCCGCAGCGACTCGCGCGAGCTGGTGCGGGGATTCGGAGCCGCCCGGGTCATCGACGTCCGCAGCGAAAGATTCGACGACGACGTTTAGGACGTGGTGATCGATACCGTCGGAGGCGAGGTGTTAAGCCGGTCGTTCCCGGTGCTCCGCTGCGGTGGGCGCCTGGTCACCCTGTCGGCGCCGCCGCCTGCCGGTATCGCTGACGAATATGGTATCACCGCAACGTTCTTCGTGGTCGGCCCCGATCGAGACCAGCTGAGCGAGCTGGCCGCGCTGGTCGACACCGGACGGCTGCGCGTGGAAATCGCGGGGACTTTTCCGCTCAGCAAGGGCCGGGAAGTCTTCGAAAGTGGGCGCCGACCTGGCCGGCGCGCCGGCAAAACCGTCATCGTGGTGCGCGACTGACGACGCGCGCGGGGCTATTCGCGGTGGCTGCGCAGCAGCCTGTCAGCCGCGGACCACCCTGCCGGCTTTGATGCAGGACGTGCAGACGTTGAGGCGCTGCTTGTTGCCGCCCGGACGGGTCACCACGTGCACCGTCTGAACGTTGGGGTCCCACCGGCGGCTGGTGCGGCGGTGGGAGTGCGACACCGACTTGCCGAAGCCGGGGCCTTTCCCGCAGATGTCGCACACAGCGGCCATTGTTCAAGCTCCTCAAATCTCGGGGGTCCGGCAATCGGGCCGGGACAGCCCGGATCGACCCGGGCCCACCTAGGATACCGACTCTTGCGGGCAACCACCAAAACGATCACCACTGCTGTCGGCGCAGCTGGCTAGGCTCAATGGGCCGGATCAACCGCCGGCGGGTGATGGTCGCGGGCCACCGGCCAGCGTGTCACCGGGCTACGCTGGCGCCCACCGGGTTGCCGGCACTGGGAGGCGCAGAGGAGGTGGTTCACCTGGGCACTTCTGAGACATCGCAGGATCGTCCGCTGGACGCGGTGGCCCTGCGCGACTGGGCGCACACCGCCGTCAGTGACCTGATCACCCACATCGACGAGATCAACCGGCTCAACGTCTTTCCGGTTGCCGATTCCGATACCGGCGCCAACATGCTGTTCACCATGCGTTCGGCGCTGGCCGAGGCCAGCGCGGGCGCCAACGCCGACGGCGGCTCGGCCTGCGTCGCCCGGGCGGCGGCCGCCCTGTCGGCCGGTGCCCTGAACGGCGCCCGCGGCAATTCTGGCGTTATCCTGTCTCAGATCTTACGCGGCATCGCCGATGTGACCGCAACCGCGGCTGCGGACCGCGCCGGTGAGCTGTCCCACATCGACGCCACCCTGCTCGGGGCGGCCCTGCAACGCGCCGTGGTGCTGGTCATCACCTCGATGGGTGGCGAGGAAGTCCCGGGGACCGTCGTCTCGGTGTTGCGGGCGGCCGCCGACGCCGTCCGGGAATGCGCCCAGTCCGGCGAGGAGCTTCCCGCGGCGATCATCGCTGCCGGTGATGCGGCGGTCGTTGCCCTGGAAAAGACTCCCGAGCAGCTCGACGTGCTCGCCGACGCCGGTGCAGTCGACGCCGGCGGGCGCGGCCTGCTGGTCCTGCTGGACGCCTTGCGGTCAACCATCACCGGGCAGGCGCCCGCCCGCGCGGTGTACGAGCTGTCGCCGCGAGCGCCGCAGCCGGAACGCACCGCCGAACGCCCGGCGCCGCAATTCGAGGTCATGTACCGGCTGGACGGTTCCAATCCGCCGGCCGCGAACGCGCTGCGGGACCGGCTGATCAAATTGGGTGATTCAGTCGCCATCGCCGCCGCGCCCTTCACCAACCAGGCCAGTTACTCGGTGCACGTACACACCGACGACGCGGGGGCCGCAGTGGAAGCCGGCCTGGCGGCCGGTCGGCTCAGCCGCATCGTGATTTCGGCGCTGAACTCCGGCATCAGCGGGGTGCCGGTGGGCGGCTGGACGCGGGAGCGGGCGGTGCTGGCCGTCGTCGACGGCGACGGTGCTGCCGAGCTGTTCGCCGGCGAAGGCGCCTTCGTGCTGCAGTGCGAGGATCCCGTGACCAGCATCAGTGCCCACCAGCTGATGCGGGCAGTCGTCGACACCGCGGCCGCGCAGGTCATGGTGCTGCCCAACGGTTATGTGGCCGCCGAGGAGCTGGTGGCCGGCTGCACCGCGGCCATTGGCTGGGGTATCGACGTGGTGCCGATACCCACCGGATCGCTGGTGCAGGGGCTGGCCGCGCTGGCCGTGCACGACGCCGACAGGCCGGCGGTGGACGATGGCTACACCATGGCCCGCGCCGCCGGCGCCGCCCGGCACGGGTCGGTGCGCATCGCCACCGAAAGCGCATTGACCTGGGCGGGTCGCTGTGAGCCGGGCGACGGCCTGGGTATCGCCGGGGACGAGGTGCTGATCGTCGCCGAGGATGCGATCGGCGCGGCGATCGGGCTGCTCGACCTGCTGCTGGCCTCCGGCGGCGACCTGGTGACGGTGCTGCTCGGGGCCGGCATCGACACGGCGGCCGCCGCCGTCGGCGACGTCCTGGAAGAACACATCCACGACCACCACCCGGGGACCGACCTGGTGACCTACCGCACCGGCCATCGCGGCAACGCGCTTTTGTTAGGGGTCGAGTAGCCGTGGCCTCGCTGGGCGACCGGCTGGATTGCGTCCTGGGCGCCAAGGCGGCCGACCCGCTCGACGAGGAGCTGGGCATCCGGACCGTCGATGACCTGCTGCGTCACTATCCGCGCAGCTACACCGAGGGCGCGACCCGCTGGGGCGCCGATGACCGACGTCCGCCGGCCGGCGAGCACATCACCATCGTCGACACGATCGCTGAAACCGAGACGTGGCCGATGAAGAAGACCCCGAAGAAGGAGTGCCACCGCATCACCCTCGGCAGCGGCCGCAGCAAGGTGACCGCGACGTTCTTCAACGCCAATTACCTGAAGAAGGGTCTGACCAAAGGCACCAAGGTGATGCTCTCTGGGGAGGTCGGGTTCTTCAACAACGTCATGCAGCTGACGCACCCGGCCTTCCTCATCCTCAATGCCCCGGACGGCAAGAACCGTGGCACCAGCTCACTGAAGAACATCGCCATCGCCTCGCAGGCCGCCACCGGCGAGGTGCAGATGTCGGCGTTCGAGCGGGCCTTCTTTCCGATCTATCCGGCGACCACCAAGGTGCAGAGCTGGGACATTTTCCGGTGCGTGCGCCAAGTTCTCGACGTCTTGGATCCGGTGGATGACCCCCTGCCCGCCGACCTGCGCCGCCGCTACGGCCTTGTCTCCGAAGACCAGGCGTTGCGTGACATCCACCTCGCTGAAGACGAGTCGGCGCGCAGCCGGGCGCGGGAGCGGTTGACGTTCGACGAAGCCGTCGGGCTGCAGTGGGCGTTGGTCACCCGGCGGCACAGCGAGCTGTCGGAATCGGGCCCACCGGCGCCACCATGCCCCGACGGCCTGTCCGCTGAACTGTTGCAGCGGTTGCCGTTCGAGCTCACGGCCGGACAACGCGAAGTGCTCGACGTGTTCGCCAAAGAGCTCTCGGCCACCCGGCCGATGAACCGCCTGCTCCAAGGTGAGGTTGGTTCGGGGAAGACCATTGTCGCGGTGCTGGCGATGCTGCAGCTGGTGGATGCCGGTTACCAGTGTGCACTACTGGCGCCCACGGAAGTCCTTGCCGCCCAACACCTTCGGTCGATCAACGACGTGCTCGGCCCGTTGGCGATGGCCGGCCAGCTGGGTGGCGGCGAGAATGCCACCCGGGTGGCACCGCTCACCGGTTCGATGACGGCGGCACAGAAGAGGCAAGTCCGTGACGAGGTGGCGAGCGGTCAGGTCGGAATCGTCGTCGGCACCCACGCGCTGTTGCAGGACGCGGTGGAATTTCACAACCTGGGCATGGTGGTGGTCGACGAGCAACACCGATTCGGTGTCGAGCAGCGAGATCAGTTGCGGGCCAAGGCCCGTCCCGGCGTCACGCCGCACCTACTGGTGATGACGGCGACGCCGATACCGCGCACGGTCGCGCTGACCGTCTACGGCGATCTGGAAACCTCGACGTTGCGCGAACTTCCGCGCGGACGCCAGCCGATCACCAGCAATGTCATCTTCGTCAAGGACAAGCCGGCGTGGCTCGAGCGTGCCTGGCGGCGCATCACCGAAGAGGTTGCCGCCGGTCGGCAGGCCTATGTGGTGGCGCCCCGGATCGACGAGACCGACGATCCGGACAAGCAGGAGCAGAACACCAAACCGTCGGAAACCGCTGAGGGCCTCTACGCCCGGCTGCGTTCGGGTGAGCTGTCCGGCCTGCGACTCGGGCTGATGCACGGTCGGTTGTCCGCCGAGGAGAAGGACGCCGCGATGGCGGCGTTTCGGGCGGGTGAGATCGATGTGCTGGTGTGCACCAACGTCATCGAGGTGGGTGTCGATGTCCCCAATGCCACGGTGATGCTGGTGATGGATGCCGACCGCTTCGGCATCAGCCAACTGCATCAGCTGCGGGGCCGCATCGGCCGCGGCCGGTATCCCAGCCTGTGCCTGCTCGCCAGCTGGGTCTCAGCGCAGTCGCCGGCCGGCAAGCGGCTTTCCGCCGTGGCCGCAACCTTGGACGGGTTCGCGCTCGCCGACTTGGACCTCAAGGAGCGCCGGGAGGGAGACGTCTTGGGCCGCAACCAGTCCGGTCGCGCGATCAACTTGCGCCTGCTCTCGCTGGCCGACCACCGCGACGTCATCGAGGCCGCACGCGATTTCTGCGTTCACGCCTATGCCGATAACCCGGCTGATCCCGAATTGGCCTTGCTGGCACGGCCTTTCGTCACCACTGACCGGATCGAATACCTGGACAAGTCGTGACCGCCGGCGACGATGCAGTGGGGGCACGCCCCCACAAATGGGAGGTACCCCCACCCGCTTGCGGGGGGGAGCGGCGCTTGTGAACCGCAAAGTGCTGCTGTGGTTGTCCGCTGCTGCGACTCTCGCCGTGATGGTGGCCTATCAGACGGTGGGTTCCTCGGTGGCCAGGCACGCCGACGAATACGCCGCACGCGCGGACGTTCCCACGGTGCAACCGGGTGCCGATGTGCTGGCGGGTGTCCCCGTGTTGCCGCTGCGGATGCACCGCTATGACTACCGCAGGGCGGCATTCGGCGACCCGTGGGACGACAACAACGATGCCCCGCTCGGGCACAACGGCTGCGACACCCGAGACGACATCCTCAACCGCGACCTCGTCGACAAGACTTATGTGTCGATCAAGCGCTGTCCGGACGCGGTAGCCACCGGCACCCTGCACGACCCGTACACCAACAAAACAATCGCTTTCCAGCGCGGCGCCAAGGTCGGCGAATCAGTCCAGATCGACCACATCGTATCCGTAACTCTAAACGAAGCAATCCGCTATTTATGCTGTTCAGCACGTAGATGACATGCCGCTATCTGATACCGGACAGCTTGCGGTGCCGTCCACCCCCAGCGAACGAACGAAGCACCTGGACAGGTCATGAGCCGCAAGACATTGCTTTGGCTGTCGCTGATTGCCGTGCTGGCGGTGGTGGTCGCGTACCAGACACTGGGGTCGTCGGCGACCAAACACTCTGACGAGGTCGCCGCACGCGCCGATGTTCCGACAGTGCAACCTGGTACTGATGTGCTGGCGGGTATTGCCGTTGTGCCGCTTCGTCTGCACCGCTATGACTACCGGAGAGCGGCGTTCGGCGATGCCTGGACAGACGACAACGATGCGCCGGGCGGACGTAACGGATGTGATACCCGCGACGACATTCTGAACCGCGACTTGGTCGACAAGACGTATGTGTCGACCAAGCGTTGCCCCGATGCTGTTGCCACCGGGACGCTGCACGATCCCTATACCAACGACACGATCGCGTTCGTGCGAGGCGCACATACCGGTGAGGCTGTTCAAATCGACCATATAGTGCCGTTGTCGTACA
Organism: Mycobacterium sp.; assembly: GCA_035505695.1. Classification (GTDB taxonomy): domain Bacteria; phylum Actinomycetota; class Actinomycetes; order Mycobacteriales; family Mycobacteriaceae; genus Mycobacterium. The sequence goes on along the minus strand of DATJQO010000111.1, from coordinate 86,272 downwards.
GCTGGGACCAAGGGGCGTGGAATTGGGCTCCTGAAATGCGGGTTCGGTTCGCCAATGACCCTGCCAATTTGCTTGCGGTGCAAGGCCAGGCAAATCAAGACAAGGGCGACAAAGAACCAGCGTTGTGGATGCCGCCCAACAAGGCGTTCCATTGCCAATACGCGATGCAGTTTATCGTGGTGCTGCGCGGCTACGGACTTCCGATCGATGGTCCATCGGTCCCGGTGCTGCAGCAAGCCGCAGAGACTTGCCCAAAGGGTTGACCGCTGACGGATTGTGAGAACGCCTTCGTGCACCCGGGCGGGCACCTGTTCTGGCCGAGACAAGCAATCGGCGGGAGGATCTTTTGCTCGTGAGATTGACTCGAAAGGCGACATCCAGGATGTGCTAACTGGAACGTGTGGCTGCCGTCGACGGTTTGTTACCCATGCTGTGCAGTCCCGCCATGGCGATGCCGATGGCCTGACGGGCGGCGGCTTGCACTCGTTCTGTGGTGTCGCCGCGTTGCAGGCAAATCAGCGCGGCGGCAAGGGCTGAGCCCATGAGTGAGCCGATGACCGCGCCGGCGGCCGGGGCGTCGAGAAGGTCGGGGTAAGCGTCGTGAAGTGCCCTCGCAAGGCGGGTTTCGGCTTGGAAATACCGGTGCAGGGTGGCCGCCTGAACTGAGGGCACAGAGACGATCATGGGCAGCCGCACCGACGCCAACCCGCCATCAAGTTCGTCGCGGACCGCGTCGGCCAACATGTGCTCCATAGCTTTCACCAGAACATCAGGCATGTTGTCGTCGGGTTGGCGCTGCTCGATGATCGCGACCGCATCGTCGATGCGTGCCGACAGGTGGGGGAAAAGAACTTCGTCTTTACTCGCAAAGTGGTTGAAAAAGGTCTTGGTTGACACCTCGGCGGCCGCGGCGATCTCGGCGACGGTGGTCTGCTCGTAGCCCTTCTCTTTAAACAGCCGCATGGCCGCGCTGATCAGCGCCTGGCGGGTGCGCTGGCGCTTGCGGTCGCGCAAACCCAGTTCGTCAGTCGAGTGTGGAAGCGTCATCTACATTCAGTGTAGCAGTACATGCGGTATAGCCTTACACTCGATGTAATCATGTTACCCAAAAGGGCGATCTTGCGCGAGGGAGTTCCGTGATGGGCAGTTTGGACGGACGGGTGGCTCTGATCACCGGGGCGGGGCGGGGGATCGGCCGGGCCGAGGCGCTGTTTTTCGCCGCGGAAGGCGCACGCGTGGTGGTCAACGACCGCGGTGTCGAGCGAAACGGCAGTGGGATCGATGCCAGCCTCGCCCAAGCGGTGGTCGACGAGATCACCGCGGCCGGGGGCAACGCGATCGCCAGTAGCGACGACGTAACCGACTGGCAGGGCGCGCGCCGCATGATCGATGCGGCGACCGATGCCTTTGGGGACCTGCACATCCTGGTCAACAACGCGGGCATCGACAACCACGCGGCGCTGGAGACCATCACCGAAGACCAATTCGACTCGGTCATCGCGGTCAACCTCAAGGGCACCTTTGCGGTCAGCCGGTGGGCGGCCCACTACTGGCGTGGCCAGGTCGACCAGCATGGTTCGAACGTGGACAGGGTGATCATCAACACGGCCTCTGAGTCCGGCCTCACCCAACCGCTGCCGCTGCAGTCCAACTACGCCGCCTCCAAGGCCGGTGTGGGCGCGATGACCATCGTGCACGCTCTCGAGCTCAGCCGCCTGGGGGTGCGGGTCAATTGCTTGGTGCCCAGCATGATCCGCACCCGCACCAGCCTGGATTTTGTCCCTGGTTTTTCGGACGCACCTCCGGAGGGGCAGTTCGATCCGCGCGACCCGATACGGATCGCTCCAGTGGCCGCCTACCTGGCGAGCGCCAGCTGCCCGATGACCGGCCAATTCTTGACCGTTCGCGGCGGCACCGTCACGCTATTGCGCGGCTGGGCACCCGACGGGCAGGTGCAGCGCGACGACCGGGCCTGGACGGTCGCCGATCTGGCACCCGAACTCGAGGCCCTGCCCCGCCCGGACGTGATGGCCGGACTCATGGCCTTTTTTAAGGAAGCGGTCGGACCAGCTGAGCTGCAGGTGCTCGTCGAATATGCGAACACCTACTTTCAACAAAGCCCATCCGAGTAGCCAGTGGGATGGCTGAATTCACATAGAAGGGGCCACAGCATGCGCGCGGGCGTGTTCCATAACGGCAAGTTTGCCGTGGTCGATGTCGTCGATCCCCGACCCGAGCCCGGCCAGCTGTTGGTGCGCACGCTCGCGTGCGGGATCTGCGGCACGGATCTGCATTTCCTCCGCAATGCCCAAACCATCGTGGGCATCAATGACGAGCTGTGGCCGACCCTGGGTCCAGCCGCCGTCGGTGACTCCCACGTCGATCTATCCAAAGACGTTTTCATGGGTCATGAATTCTGCGGAGAAGTGCTCGAAGCGGGCCCCGGCACCGATGGTCCGCCACCTGGCACAGCGGTGGTGTCGGTGCCGGTCCTGCTCTCGAAGAGCGGCGTGCACCGCCTGACCTACAACAACGATTACCCATGTGGTTACGCCCAACTAATGCTGCTGTCAGCGCCGCTGGTCGTGCCGGTGCCCAATGGCCTGCCCCCGCGTCTAGCCGCGCTCACCGAACCTCTGGCCGTCGGCGTGCACGCCGTCGCCAAATCAGCGGTGCAGCCCGGGGAAACTGCGGTCGTTCTCGGATGCGGGCCGATCGGACTCGCGATTATCGCCGCATTGCGCATCGCCGGGGTCCACACCGTGATCGGTGCCGACTTCTCTGTCCGCCGCAGGGAACTCGCCGGCCTGATGGGCGCGACCCAAACGGTCGACCCCGCAGCCGAATCCGCCATCCAGGCCGGGCGACGCGCCGCCGGTACCGCTCCGCTCGTGGTCTTTGAGGCAGTGGGCGTGCCAGGAATCATCCAACAAATCATGCACGACGTCCCCATCGGTGCCCGCATCGTCGTCGCGGGGCTATGTATGCAGCCCGACACGATCGTGCCCTACTACGGGATCGCCAAGGAACTCTCGGTCCAATTCGTCGTCGCGTACAGCCTTGAGGAGTTCGCCAGCGCGCTCGCCGCCATCGCCGACGGCCGCGTCGACGTCACCCCAATGATCACCGGCACGGTCGGCCTCGATGGCCTCCCGGGCGCATTTGACGCGCTCGCCGATCCCGCCCAACACTGCAAAATCCTGGTCGAACCCGCCAAGCCGTGACCGCACCCGGCGTTACTCGCTACCAGAACATGACCAGATCGGAGTGCCATGGCCGAGATCGAAAAGGCCAGTCTCACAGGGGCGGAGCAGACTGCGCTAATAGGGCTATATAGCAAAGCGCTCGATAGTCGTCAGCCGGATTCGATACTTTCCGATCGAGAGGCTGATCAGGCCCTGCAGCGGCTGGACTGCGACTTCGCCGCGTTGCGGCTGCGCCGGCGCGACCAAATTTCGGCCGCAGTGCGGGCCAACGCCTACGACAGGTGGGTGCAGCGCTTCCTCGACGTGCACCCCGAATGCGTTGTGCTGCATCTGGGTTGCGGACTGGACACCCGGGTTTACCGGGTCAAGCCGCCAGCCACTGTCGACTGGTATGACATCGACCTACCCGCAGTCATCGGGCTGCGGCAGCGGATCTTTCCACCGCGTACAGGTCTGCATACCATCGCCGCCTCGGTCACCGATCCCCGGCTGCTCGACACCATCCCCGCTGACAAGCCGGTCATGGTCGTCGCCGAAGGACTGACACCGTATCTGCGCGCCGCCGACGGCGTCGCGATGCTGCGACGCATCACCGAACGCTTCCCCAGCGGTGAATTGGTTTTCGACGGCTACAGCCCGGTGGGAGTGTGGGGCTTGCAACGCTACGCCCCGGTGAAGGACTCTGGTGCCCAACTGGATTGGAGCATCAACGACCCGTACGACCTAGAGAAAGCGGTCCCCGGCCTGATCTTCGACTCCGAATCGTGGTACTGGGATCCAGTCGAGATCAAGCAACACTACTCGCGGCTCTATAGGCACTTCATGCCGATCCTGTTCCACATCACCTCGATACGTCGGCTCGGCCGAGCCCTGCACTACCATTTCGACCACCCAAGTGCCTAGCGATCACAACCAGAGGACCCGCCCGCCCGCAAGTGCCGCCCTTGCTGCTGTGCGCAGCCACATAGGTCGACCACGTGCTATACAACTTCTGGTACTCACGAATGGTCCGTTGATAGTTTATTGGCCTGCTAGGTCCGAGGGTCAGCGGCGCCGCCCGTTGCCGGTACGGTCGTGCTACAAGACAATGGGACTCGTGGCATCGAGCAATGCTGCGGTGGTTTCGATCGCCGCTGCTGACTCCTCTCGTGTGAGGGACATGCCGCGGTGCGCGGCATGATTCCTCGGAGTCACAACCAGTTTGTCGAAGTCGTGGGGCAACGCACCGCCAAGCTGGGTGTAAAGCCGGTGCAACCGCCCCAAGGTCAGCGGTGTGTTCAACAAGGCTGCCTTCACATCCGGCTCAGCAGTACTCAAGCGGTTGTCGAGCCAGGAAGTAATCGCAACTTCTGCTGCCGTCGCTGCGTCGATCACCGCGCGGCGCCATTGGCCGTCGTTGTGCAGCGAGCGAGCGTCGCTCAAATGGAGCCGTTCTGGGGGCGGGGCTTGCCCACGTGCAACAGCGGACAGACACCCATGCAGTCCATGCGAGGTCAGGGCGTTGACTTGGGGATATATCTTGCCGTGGAACAGCATTGAAAGTGGTCGCATTGTGCCGTCTGGGTTACCTGCCCAGAGGTGGAAGGTTTGCGGCTGCCTCGGACGTCGATCGCCGAGATTTGCCAGGTCTTGACCAGTCACTACTTCGACCCAGGAGCTCAACCCGTCCCACCAGGGCGACAGTGCATCGTCGAGCTGTGGTCCCAGGTTTGGGTCGGCGGCCTCGGCCGGATTGACCCATAACAGGATCCGCACACGCTTTACGCAAATTGTGACCGGTATCGGTGATCCGTCTTCGGCTTTATTCCAAGAACGTAACTCCCCCCACGGGTTGGGCGGATCCACGTCGACCCACTTGTCAGGTCGCTTATAGCGCAGAGGAGGTTCGGCGACTGTGGTTCCGTCGAATGACGGCACCATCACGATCAATTGCCGACCTGCAAGCGCAGTCTGATATGAGCGACCGAGACAGTCAGCAGTGACAACCACGCCCGGACCCCAGTCGTAGAACCCTTCGATCACTACGGTGTCGTCGGCGCCGGATGGCGTTGAGTCGCCTTTGATGTCCACGTTGAAATAACCTCGACCGATCTGGATGACTCTATTCGTAAACGGCGAGTTTCCTTCGCAGCGCCAGATTCTCACCTTGGGCTACTGCGAGTGCCTCTCGCAATGTGCCAACTTCGTCGCGGTGACGGCGTCGCAGCTCCTTCAGTTGGGCCGAGAGAACGCGCACGGGAGCAGATGTCGCGGCTGGTGCGCTTTCATCGGCGGTGACGGTGTTGGCGTGGTGCGCGTTTGATGTGCGCATCTGTTGTATGCGTTGGCGCAATTGGGGCTGGCGATAGAGGAAGTCGGTCGAAACGTCGGCTTCGTGGGCGACACTGGCGAAACTAATGGATCTTCCCGCCGCGGACAGTCGAGCCAGCGCCGTAGTTGCCCGGTCGGTAGCCTCTAGGTGCCGGCGGTGAGCGGCCTCGCGAAGATGTTGCGGCATGATCGCTCCTATGCGGGTTGGTCGGTGACACCGGCGCCCCGAACGGCGCGGTTTGTTATGTCGTTGATTGACAACAGGATGCGGTTGAGGGAATCGATCTCGACGTGACGGCCCTGGAGCCACACGTTGTCGTCACCCATGGAAACGCCGTACTTGGCGGTGAAGGCCTCCTGGCGGGCGGCGATAAGCCGCTCGGTGGTTTCTAGTTGACGGCGCAGTTCGGAGGCGTGGGTGGCGTCGGTGACGAACTTTGAGCAGGTGAGGCAGGCGTTTCCCTTGTCGCACAGTTGTTTCGGTGGCAGAGTGCACCAGCCGTTCGGCAGGACTCGATCTGCGCGTTTATCGAGCTGGATCAAGTCATACAGGTCTGTGCCGTCGATCTCGGCGGCGCGGCCGTCGCGGGTGACTTTCTTGTACTTGAGGAACTCCTCTTCCATCGTCTGTGATCGCGTCACGGCGTAATGCAAGGTCATCTCTGGGCTGACGTGCCCGAAGTAGCGCATGACGACATGTAAAGGAACACCGGCGTTTATGAGGTTGGTCGCCGCGGTATGGCGGAAGCGGTGCGTTTTACTGATCTGCACAGGTCGACCAGCAGAGTCGGTTATTGCCAGCTTTTTTGCGAGTTGCTTGAGGTGGGCGTGCAAGGTCGGCATTGGGTAGGCAACGGTGCCGTGGCGGTTGGTCCGAGTCCGCAGAAACAGATATCGAGGTTGAGTGTCCGGTGAGCCCATTGCACGCATGAAGTCACGGGCCACTTGTTGTTGCGCCTTTATGATCGCCACGACCTCAGCGTCGACGGGAATCGAATTGGGCAGTCGATTCGATCTTCGTCTGTTGATAACGCATGCGTGCCACAAAATCTCGCGACCCATGGTCGTTAGCCGGATTGTCAGGTAGCCGGTGCAGCGGTGAGAGCGGCTCGAAGTCCATCATCAGTATCTCGTTAAGACGGCGGCCGGTGCGGATCAACAACATCAAAGCATGAAAAGCCTGGATGTCCCCGCAGCCTCCTTCACTGCGTGGCCGCGCCAGAAGGTCGCAACCCTCGGCAATGCGTTGCACAACATCGTCATCGAGAATCAAATCGTCGCTCTTTTTGTTGGTTAGCCGTGGTTTGTCTTCGGGACGGAACAAGACACAGTGCTCGGAACGAAGTGTCGCCCAACCGGGATGCACAGTGGCGACCTCGTCGCGGTGGTCATACATCCACTGATAGAACCTCTCGATCCCAACCATGATCTGACGACGTGGGTTCTTGCCCAGCAGCTGGCCAGCATGGATCTGGCCATCCGAAACGCAATGCGTCAGGAGCATTTCGCAGAAGCTGCGGATGAACGGGCGCAGCTGATGGGGATCTGTTGCCAGACAGGGCCCCTGGTCACCACGTTGATCGATATGTCGTTGCAACCATTTGAGATTGTCGAGCCGAACCTTCAGCGAACTCCACGTCATGGTGCCATTGGACAGGCTTGCCGAAAGCCAGAGCTTCGCGCCATCCCGCAGCCACGGGCTAGTCAAACGGCTGAAGTTCATGGCATTGCGGCCCTGCGGCTCATGTTCGCGTTGCGGGATGCGCGGATCAAGCAGAGGATTCCAGACATCGAGTTCCCACCACTTACCCCGGTGATAGGGATAAACCAAGACATCCTGAAGCCCGCGTAGCCGGTGAAAAGCAGTTTTGTCGCCGCCGGCCCCGGACTGAGCACCGCGCATGCGCGCTAACTGAGCTTCGCGGATCCATTCCTCAGGTGTGAGTTGCAGCAGTGAAGCCGCGGCCCGCCCACGCGTGGTGCCATGTGTCGTTGCAACTCGTAATACACGTACCGCTGAATTGAAGCCATTCGGAAAGATATATCTGCCCAGCTGAATCTCGCGATAAAGAAGCCAGGCCACTTCCCACGTCATAGCCTCCGGGAGGCCACGGAAGTTAAGGGCGACGGTCCCCGACCTTCTCGGCCGGATGGCGCTTCGATACATGTCGGGCATATTCTTTTTATCGATGTGGTCCACTCGACACTCTAGGGGCAGTGATTCCCAAAGACGCTGCGCTACTGCATGATCGAACATGTCCGCAAGGGGTAGCCGCGGATCACGCCGATCCCAGCGCTTGGGCTCGCGCGACCTGGCCGCTCCCCTAGACTCAGGGCTCGTCATGCTGGTTTGCCTCCCATCCCGCGACAACGTCACGCCAGTTCGCGAGGGCTTCGAGTTCGGCATCCTCGGTGACGTGCCCGTAGGTGTTGATCGTTGTCTGGACACTCTTATGCCCAAGTCGGCGGCTCACGACATGCAGCGGTGTTCCGGCCAGCAGCAGCGCGGTCGCATGCGTATGCCGGAACCAATGCGGCGTCATCGCGGCCGGTAGCTGCGGCAGGCGACGCTTTACTGCCCGCAGGTGGGCATACACCGCTTCTGGGCGTAGGGGTCCATATAGCGGGTCGCGGCGGGTGTTGCAGAAGACGTAGCTGCTGTCCCAGTCGTTGATCAGCACGTCGGCGCCCCGGTCGCAGAGCCACCACACGTAGTCTGCGTAGAGCCGATCGAGACGGCTGCCGATGTGGACTCGCCGGCCGCCCGACTTCGTCGCCAGCCCATATGGATGTGGCCGGTCGACCACGGATATCGTTGCAGTCGCAGACCGTCCGATGTTCCAGTCACGGTGTTGCAGCGAAAGCGCTTCGCCAAGGCGCATCCCGGTTTCGGCCAGCAGAGACCACAACAATCGGTATCGAAGGTCGCCGCGCCATTCGCCCTCCTCGACGGAGTGCAGGGCTTCGAGGTCCAGTAGCTCTGTGATCGTGCCGGGAGTGAGAATTGGAATGTCTTTGCGTGGCAACCGCACTCGCATCGCGAGTCTGCGTTGCGGGTTCCGGCTGGCGACATGTTCGAGGAACGACAGGTACCTGGGGGATCGCCCGCGAACCTGTTCGTAGAGAAACGGCGCAACGTCATTCCCGCAGCCAGCCTGATAACGGTAGAACCCTAGGACTGCCCGCAGTCGAAGCTGAATCGTTTCCTCGCTGACCCTTGGCTCCGGCCGCAGCGACCGAACGGCGGGATCGAATTCGTTATGTCGGACCGCGGCGAGAAAGTTGCCGAAATCGTGGATTCGGACCGCGTCCCAGCGCTTTGAGCTCTGCTCGAGGTAGGTCCACCATTGCGCGAGGCCACGGGCGTACGCCTTGACAGTGTTGGGTGCAAAGCCGTTCTGGCGGCCGAACTCCAGGTATTCCTCCGCTGGCTCGATCACCGCGAATGATTCCGATACAACCGTCCACGTCGTCGCGCCACTAAGCACCACCCGCTGTGTTGCTGCCATCGGAAACCGCCTCTCGATTGCGGCCAACCTACGCCCGCACACTGACATTCAATTGAGTGGAGATGCACCGGTATGTCACCGATGTCGTCGGCATGGATAGTCAGCTATGGATAAGGCTGTCGTCCACGCCGCGAATCGAATCCCAGACGACATGTCGATGACGTCATCGTCGTGGCGAAGGAGTTGCGGATACCACCTCGTCCCGCTCGCCTACGCCTGGGACATGGGCGCTTACGGGTGGCCGGACCCGGAACGCATGCGGTTCGCCAACGATCCGGCCAACTTGCTGGCCGTCGACGGGCAGGCCAATCAGGACAAGGGCGATTCACCCCCGGCGCTGTGGATGCCGCCGAACACCGCGTTCGCGTGTCAATACGCGATGCAGTTCATTGCCGTGCTGCGCGGTTATTCGTTGCCGGTCGACCAGGCGTCGGCGGGCGTGCTGCGCCAGGCCGCCGCCACCTGCCCGGCGGGCTGACTCAGACGCCGTCGAAGGTGTTCGGATCCGGGCGCAACCGGGTGCCGTCGTTGAGCCCGTTGATCGCATCCATGTGTTCGGCGGCCAACTCGAAATCGAAGACATCCAGGTTGCCGGAAATGTGCTCGGGCTTGGCGGACCGGAAGACCACCGCATTGCCCAGTTGCAGGTTCCACCGCAGCAGCACCTGCGCCGGGGTCTTGCCGTACTCGCTGGCAACGGAAGTGACCGTCGGGTTGTCCATCAACTTGCCCAGCGCCAGCGGCGTGTAGGACTGCGTCACGACGTTGTGCTCCGCGTCGGCTTTGCGGATCTCGCCCTGATTGAGCAGGGGGTGCAGCTCGACCTGGTTGACCGCGGGCGTGACGAACGTCAGGTCGATGACGTTCGACAAATGCTCTTCGGTGAAGTTCGACACCCCGATCGAACGGGCGAGCCCGTTTCCGCGGCACTGAATAAACCCGCCGAAGGTGTCGACGTACTTGCCCAGCGACGGAGCCGGCCAGTGAATCAGGTACAGATCGACGTAATCCAGGCCGAGCCGCTCCAAGCTCTCCTTGCAGGCCTCCTCGGAGCGCAGGAACCCGTGGTCGGCGGTGGCCAGCTTGGTGGAGACGAACAGTTCCGCCCGGGCAATCCCGGAGGCCGCGATCGCGCGGCCGACGGCAGCTTCGTTGCCGTAGGCCGCGGCGGTGTCGATGAGCCGGCACCCCATCTCCAGCGCCGCCGACACGGCGCGCTCTGTCTCGTCGTCCGAAAGATCGGCGACGCCGAGGCCGAGTGCGGGCATCGTGTTTTCGTCATTGAGAGCTATCGAGGGAACGGCAGCGGCCGACTCGCCAGTCAACGTTCATTCACCTGCCTGTGAAATTGAAGTTCGTGAATCCGGGCCAAGCCGACTCGGGATCACGATATTACCGAGCTAGATACCTGACCTAATCAACAACCTGGGCGGGGGTACGCCGTCGAGCGCGGCCCGCCGTGCGGTCGCCCCCATCCCGCGCTGGTCGGCATTCCATATTGTGGGAACTACGTACAGTTGGTCATGCAAGGCCACGGCGGTGTCCATCCGGGGTAACCGACGTGAGCGTGTTGTTTCGAGGGAGCTGTCGATGACCAGGAGTCTGCCTGGAGCGCTGGACGTGCATTCTGAAGCGAGACGTCCACCGATGCGCCTGGCCAGTCGTATGCAGAGTGTGGTCACCACCGTTGGTGCCCAGGTCTTACCGTGGATTCCGACCGTTGTCCGCCGGGCGCTAATGCGTGGTCGTGCGGTCGTCATCGACGGCAATACCCTCGATCCCACCCTGCAGCTGATGTTGTCGGGCATGCATGCCGTTGGCATCGATGGCCTGGTCGTGGGCGATGACCTGGCCGCCTCGCGTGCCCAGCTGCGCGAGTTGACTTTGGGCTTCCCCGGTCCGCAAATCCACGTCGAGGTGGACGAGTTGTCGCTACCCGGGCCGGCGGGTGAGATCCCGGCGCGGCACTACCGTCCCGCCAATGGTGCGGTGGCGCCCCTGCTGGTCTTCTATCACGGTGGTGGCTGGGCGATCGGCGATCTGGACACCCATGACGCGCTGTGCCGGCTGGCCTGCCGAGACGCGGGTATCCATGTGTTGTCGATCGACTACCGGCGCGCTTCCGAGCACCCGGCGCCGGCCGCGATCGAGGACGCCTTCGCTGCCTTCACCTGGGCCTACGAGCACGCCGAGGAACTCGGCGCGACGCCCGGCCGGATCGCGGTCGGAGGGGACAGTGCGGGCGGCAACCTGGCCGCGGTCGTCTGCCACCTGGCGCGCGACGAGGCCGGCAAGACCAACGGCCCTGTTCCGGTCCTGCAGTGGCTGATCTACCCGCGCACCGACTTCACCGCGCAGACCCGCTCGATGAGCCTGTTCGCTCGTGGGTTTTTGCTGACCAGACGTGACATGGACTGGTTCCACGCGCAATACCTGAGGGGCTCTGGTATCGACCCGGCGGATCCTCGGGTATCGCCGCTGCTGGCCGAGTCGCTGTCCGGCCTACCTCCGGCGTTGATCGCGGTCGCGGGCTTCGATCCGTTGCGCGACGAGGGCCAGGCGTACGCGGCGGCGCTGCGCAGCGCCGGGACCGCGGTGGACCTGCGTTGCCTGGGTTCGCTGACGCACGGCTTCGCTAATCTGTTCCAGCTGGGGGGCGACAGCCTGGGCGCAACCAGCGAACTGATCTCCGCCCTGCGCGCGCACCTGAGCCGGGTCTGACTTGCTGATCGGGTCACGCCGGTAATCTAGAGGCGCCTTTCCAACCAGTCTCGTCCGAGGGGCGGGCAAACCGACAACTCGAGTACCGAAGGATCAGGGAAGCTGTGGCCGACAAACCGAAACGTGCACCGCGATTCGACATGAAGGCGGCCGACGCGAAATCCGGCCGACTGATCCAGATCGGCGGTACCGCGGTCGTCGTGATCTTTGCGGTCGCGCTCGTCTTCTACATCGTGACGTCGCACCACAAGAAAGCCGGTACCACCGGCGGGGGCGATACTGTGCGGGTGACCTCGAGCAAGGTGGTTACCCAGCCCGGCACTAACAACCCCAAGGCTGTGGTGTCCTTCTACGAGGACTTTCTGTGCCCGGCCTGCGGTAACTTCGAGCGTACGTTCGGTCCGACGGTGTCCCAGCTCATCGACATCGGGGCCATTGCGGCCGACTACTCGATGGTGTCGATTTTGGATAACCCCAAGAACCAGAACTATTCGTCGCGGGCGGGCGCCGCAGCCTTGTGCGTCGCCGACGAGTCCATCGACGCGTTCCGCCGCTTCCACACCGCGCTGTATAGCACCGACATTCAGCCCAACGAACGCGGCACCACCTTCCCGGACAACGCGAGGCTGATCGAACTCGCCCGCGAGGCCGGCGTCGTCGGCAAGGTGCCGGACTGCATCAACAGCGGCAAGTACCTGTCCAAGGTCACCAGGGAGGCGGCGGCCGCACACATCAACGCAACCCCGACCATCAAGATCAACGGCGACGACTACGAACCGTCGACGCCTGACGCGCTGGTCACCAAGATCAAACAAATTGTGGGCGACGTGCCGGGCATCGACACCGCTGTCGCTCCCGCAGCTGCGTGACCGGTGCGGTGTCGACCCAATCTGCCGAGCGCACCGGCGACCTGACACCGGATTCGCTTCCCCGGACCCACATCGCAGCACCCAGCGCCTGGTGGGTGCTGATCGCCGGCGTGATTGGGCTGGCTGCGTCGATGACGCTGACGGTGGAGAAGATTGACCTTCTGCTCAACCCGGCGTACGTGCCGACCTGCAACATCAACCCGATCCTGTCGTGCGGCTCGGTCATGGTCACACCGCAGGCGTCGCTGCTGGGATTTCCCAATCCGCTGCTCGGCCTGGTGGCCTTCACCGTGGTGGTCGTCACCGGCCTGTTGGCCGTAACGAAAGTCCCTCTGCCGCAATGGTATTGGACTGGACTGGCGGCCGGGCTGCTTGTTGGGACGGTGTTCGTGCACTGGCTGATCTTTCAGAGCCTCTATCGCATTGGGGCGTTGTGCCCGTACTGCATGGTGGTCTGGGCGGTGACCATCTCGCTGCTGGTGGTCGTCGCTTCGATCGCTGCTCGGCCGGTGCTGCAGCGCCGGGAATCCGGTGTGGCCTGGATGCTGTACCACTGGCGATGGTCGATCGCCGCGCTCTGGTTCACCGCGGTTTTCCTGCTGATCATGGTGCGGTTCTGGGACTATTGGTCGACGTTGGTGTAAATATTCGCAGGTGACCCGGATCATCGGTGGAGTCGCCGCAGGCCGGCGGCTCGCGGTGCCGTCGCGCGGGACGAGGCCGACCACCGACCGGGTACGCGAATCGCTCTTCAACATCCTCACCGCACGGCGCGATCTGACCGGCCTTGCGGTGCTGGACCTTTACGCCGGTTCGGGTGCCCTGGGATTGGAGGCGCTGTCACGCGGGGCCGCCACCGCGTTATTTGTCGAGTCCGACCAACGCAATGTGGCCGTCATCGCACGCAACATCAAGTCTTTGGCTCTGACCGGCGCGACGGTGCGCCGTGGTGCGGTGGCTGCCGTCCTGGCGACCGGGACCCCGTCCTCGGTCGACGTTGTCTTGGCCGACCCGCCCTACGATGTGCAGCCCGCCGAGGTTGAGGCGGCGCTGGCCGCGTTGAGTGACCATGGCTGGGTGCGCCAGGGAACCGTTGCGGTGGTGGAGCGTGCGGCCCAAAGTGTGCCGTTGACCTGGCCGGAGGGCTGGTCGTTGTGGCCGCATCGGGTCTACGGCGACACCCGTCTGGAGCTTGCCGAACGGCTCTGAGCCAGGCGTGTAGCGTCATCCGTCATGAGCGCCGCTCTCCCCCGCAAGCGGGTGGTGCCCCCACTGCATCGTCGGCGGCGCGCGTCATGACCGGCGCGGTATGCCCCGGGTCGTTTGACCCGGTGACGTTGGGCCACGTCGACGTTTTCGAACGCGCCTCGGCCCAGTTCGACGAGCTGGTGGTGGCGATCCTGACCAATCCGGCCAAGGAGGGGATGTTCGACCTCGACGAGCGAATAGCGATGGTCGAGGAGTCGACGACGCACCTGCCGAACCTGCGGGTGGAGGCCGGGCAAGGTCTGGTGGTCGACTTCGTGCGGTCGCGGGGCATGACGGCCATCGTGAAGGGCCTGCGCACCGGCACCGATTTCGAGTACGAGTTGCAGATGGCGCAGATGAACAAGCACATCGCCGGCGTCGACACGTTTTTCGTCGCGACGGCGCCGCAGTATTCCTTTGTGTCGTCGTCGTTGGCGAAAGAGGTTGCATTGCTTGGCGGCGACGTCTCGCAGCTGTTGCCGGAACCGGTCAATCGCCGGCTGCGCGACAAGCTGTCCGGCCGCCCCTAAGAGCACGCGGGGAGAACAGTGAGGAGATGCACCGATTAGCCCAGCGGAGCGCGACTTCGACGTCATGCTTTACGGCGCCACGGGGTTCTCCGGAAAGCTGACCGCCCGGTATCTTGCCGGCGTGGCGAACGGGGCGCGCATCGGGCTGGCCGGTCGTTCACCCGAACGGCTGCTGGCGGTGCGAAAGGCCCTCGGCCCGAACGCACGTGATTGGCCGCTGATCGTGGCCGACGGGTCGGACCCGTCGACGCTGGAGGCAATGGCGGCCCGCACCCGGGTGCTGGTGACCACAGTCGGGCCCTACACCCGCTACGGACTGCCGATGGTGGCCGCGTGCGCCAAGGCGGGAACGGACTACGCCGACTTGACCGGTGAGGTGATGTTCGTCCGAAAGAGCATCGACCTGTACCACGAGCAGGCGGTTGACACCGGCGCCCGGATCGTCGTCTCCTGCGGATTCGCTTCGATACCTTCGGATCTGAATGTCTACCAGTTGTACCGCCGAGCCACTCGCGACGGCGCGGGTGAACTGTGCGACACCACCTGTGTGTTTCGGTCTTTCTTCCAGGGTGGCGGCAGCGGCGGCACCGTCGCCTCGGAATTCGAAACGATGCGCACCGCATCCAGTGACCCCGAAGCCCGTCGACTCATGAACGACCCGTACACGCTGACCACCGACCGAAGTGCCGAGCCCGAACTGGGCCCGCAGCCGGACTTCCCGTGGCGGCTCGGCCGTCAGATTGCGCCCGAGCTTGCCGGCTTCTGGACGGGCGGTCTGTTGTGGGCGCCCCACAACACCCGAGTTATACGGCGCAGCAACGCATTACAGGGTTGGTCGTATGGCAGGCGATTCCGATACTCGGAGACGATGAGCCTGGGAAGGTCCTTCGCGGCACCGGTCGCCTCCGCGGCTGTCACCGGCGCGATGGCGAGTGTGTGGGCTTTGGGCACTAGGCACTTCGGGCGATTGCCGCAGCGATGGGTGAAGCCCTTCGCGAAGCCGGGCTCCGGTCCGGGCGAGGCGATGCGGAAGCGTGGCCACTACACGGTCGAGACGTACACCACCACGACGTCCGGTGCCCGTTACCTGGGTACCTTCGCGCAGCAGTGTGATGCCTACGACGCGTCGGCGGTCCTGCTCGGTGAGAGCGGTCTGGCGCTGGCGTTCGATCGTGATCGGCTCACCGAGCTGCGGGGAGTCCTCACCCCGGCCGCCGCGATGGGAGATGCGTTGCTGGCACGTCTGCCGGCTGCCGGGGTATCCGTGAGCACGATCCGGCTCAGCTGAGTCGCGACGGGTGTGGCTCCGGCGTCTTAACCAACCGATCCGCGAGCGCACGCGCGAAGTTCCGGGTCTGCTCCAGCTGGTAGGGCTGGACGTTGGTTGCCGGAATGGGCACGCCGAAATAGCGGTCGCGGTATCTGCCCGACCGGAAGTAGCTGATCATCGAGAGCCCGGACGCGATCTGCCCGCCAAGATATTCGAAGTGCACTCCGCCCACGTACCGACCGCCCTGCTTCTCGCCGAGCTTGCGCACCAACCTGAAATTGTTGCGCCAATAACGGCGGCACACGGTGAACGCCGCGAAGGGCGTGCCGGCGAGGAGTTTCCGTGCCTCGTCGGATCTCAAGAAAGTGCGCATCGGCATGTTCATGGTGAGCCACCATGTCGAGGATCCGATGCAGATCAGATCGTAATTCCCGTTTCGCAGCTCGTCCGGGGTCTGGATTTCCGCGGTCGAACGGCGCAGCTGGGCGGGAAGCACGCTGAGGAGGTCGAACACCGCATGACGCATGGGGAAGCGGGAGAAGCGCTCGCCAAACCGCGGATCATTGAACTCGATCCGGGCCTTCTGCACCTCCCATCCTCGCTCACGGAACACCTCGCCCGCAGCCTCAAGCACCCTGAGCGCCTGCCCGGTGAACGTGTAGTACAGGAGCAAGGCCCGAGGCCGTCCGTCGGCATCGTCCATCACTTCGCCCACCTCCTTGTCGAGCTGTCGAGCGCCGCCCGCGCGAAAAACAGAGGCTAACACCGCGCAATCCGGTTATTAGTGGGAATGGTCGCTGTGATCGTGGTGGCCAGGCTGCGCGCCGGGGGAACCACCCATCATGCGCAGCATCGGGATTCCGCCCGACGTGATGAACCGGACGACCAGCATTGCCGCGATGACGAGAAAGACGATGTTGAGCCAGGTGGTGTAGTTCCATGAGATCTCCGCCTGCATGACCGTCGCATTGCGCTGCGTAGGGATGAGATTCGCTGCGCCAAAAATGACTTCGACGAGGTATCCGGCGGCGACCATCGCGGCGTAGAAGGTGCCGAGCAGGGTCAGCATCATCCTGGTGCCGTAATACTTCCGGTAGATATTCAAGATCGGAATGATCAACAGGTCGGCGTAGATGAACGCGATGACACCGCCGAAGCTGATGCCTCCGTTCCACAGCACCGCGGCGAGCGGCACGTTGCCGATCGAGCAGACGAAGGACACGGTCGCCACGACCGGTCCCACGATCGGTCCCCACACTACCGACCAGCCCGGACGGTCAGCCAAAAAGAAGCCCTGCCAAAACGTTTGGGGCACCCACGCCGCGGCGGCACCGGCAATCAACAGGCCCAAAACCAGGTCACGCAGGATCGCCAGCCACTCCATGACGAACACGTGCGAGGCCGAGGTCAGACCTTGCGGGGAAAAGAGCCGCCGCCAAAATGAGCCTTCGCCCTTGATGGACATGTCCATGGCGGCGTGGCCTTCCATCGATCCGGCGATTCCCCGCTCGGCTTGCTCGCGGGCGGCGTCGACGATCCGGGAACGTACGAACAGCCGGAACAGGACAGCCAGTGCCACGATCATCAGCGGGCCGCCGACGAATTCCGCGGCGGTGAACTGCCAGCCCATCAGCAGAGCCAGGATGATGCCCAACTCCACTACCAGGTTGGTGGAACCGATCTCGAATGCCATCGCGGCGGTGAAGTTGGCGCCCTTTCGGAACAGTGACCGGGCCAGGGCCACCGCGGCATATGAGCACGACGAAGATGCCGCTCCCAGCCCGGCGGCGACGGCCAGGGTCCGCGGCCGATCGTCGCCCATCAGGGCAACGATCGTCGAGCGACGTACCACCGCCTGCGCCACCGCCGAAAGCGCGAAACCCAAGATCAGCGCCCACAGGATTTCCCACGTCATCGACCCAGCCACCGTCAACGCATGGCCGACCGCCGCCAGCACTCTGCCTGTCACCCGGTCCTCCGCTTCGGTTGCATATTTTCGGGCGAATTATCACTCATGGTTTAGCCGGTGCGCCCGCTGCGGCAACCTATACCCTATAGGGGTATATATCAAGGGTGCTATATATGCACCGCGGTCAACGATCAAAGCACCTGGTGAACGATGCGAAATCGGTAAGAGGGACCGAGATTCTTCCTTTCTCGCGACTGGCTTACCTCGGGCCACTAAGCTTGGCGCTTCGTGCGATGGGTTTCGCGTCGATACCCGAGCTAGCTTGGGTCGGGGTTATTCAGGTGCTGTCCTCGAGCGGCACCGGTTGAGCTGAGACGAGGTTTGAACAGCGATGGAAACACGTGTCACGCCCATGGCGGCCATCTTGGCTGGCAAGGAATGAATGTTCGAAAGGCGACCGTGACGTCCGCAATTGTGGCGATGCTGGGCGCCTGCCTGGCGCTGTGGCTATCCGGATGCTCTTCTGACAAACCTGATGCCGGGGCAAATAGTCCGGTCAGCTCGACGGCCGACTCCCCGCTCATGGCCGATGTCCGGCAGGCGGTGGACGCGACAAAAGCGTTGAACAGCGCGCACCTGGCGATCCGGACAACCGGGCAGGTCGAGAGCATGCTCGGGATCACCAGCGCCGACGTGGATGTCCAGGCCAAGCCGCTCGCCGCGAAGGGCGTGAGCACCTATCAGGGCCAGGCGGGAGTGCCGTTCCGGATTAAGGACGACATCATCTCGGTGAAACTGTTCGACGACTGGACCAATCTCGGTTCCGTTTCCGATCAGCCGGCCGCGCGCCTGCTCGACCCCGCCAACGGCGTGGCGAAGATGCTTTCGGGCGTCACCAATCTGCAATCGCAAGGCACCGAGGTGATCGACGGCATTTCCACCTCCAAAATCACCGGGACCATCCCAGCGGGCACTGCCAAGATCGTGGATCCCAGCGCCAGAAGTTCGAGGCCGGCGACCGTGTGGATTGCCCAGGACGGTTCGCACCGCCTCGTCCAGGCCAGTGTGGACCTCGGGTCGGGGCAGTCTGTCCAGGTCACCCTGTCCAAATGGAATGAACCGGTTAACCTCGACTAACCTCGAAGAGAACACGTCGAATCTTCCAAGGCGCCAAGTGTTCTCGAACAGGCGCCGTGGCGCATCAACTGTTCGTCGCGGGCGACGCGGCGGCGCGCCGCTGCATCCGGCCTGCAACCGTCGCGGCCGGAATGATCACGTGTGCCATCGCGGTCAGCGCGCCGAGCCCGATCGCGAGAACGGTACCGACCTGACTGAGAGCGCTCAGGGAACCTGCCGACACCAGTACCAGTCCGGCGCCGAATACGGCACCGAGCGCAGGGAGCGGCGCAACGGCACCCCGAATGGACGAGGTGCCTGCGGACTGCGCCGCACTGGCGATGAGATACGGCACGCCGCACGCGGCGAGGATGGCGAACGACACCAGCGGCACCGGGGCGTGCAGCTCGCGACCCAGCAGATGTTGCCACAGCGCAACCGAGATCCCCAGCGCGGCAAGGTAAGAGGCCAGGACCCCGACGCCGATCACGAGACCACTGATGGTGCCGCGCCACAGGCTGACCAGAGCCACTACCGCGAGCATCATGACCACCAGTAGCGCGGCATCGTGGATGAGAGCACCGCGGACGGCCGCGGCCGCTTGCGTGGCCCCGCTCACGGTGATCTGGCTGTCGACAAGGCTTCCGTACTTCGTCGCTTTGCCTGCGGCGATTTCGAGCTGCTGGATGCGTGCGGCCGCATCCAGGTCCAGTTTGTTCCCGTCGGAGTAGACGAACAGGCGGGTCGCCGTTCCGTCCGACGAAAACATCGACTTTCGCACGTGCTGGTACGACGGATCCGCGAGCGCCTTCTTGGACAGGTAGAAGCCCCCTTCGCCGGTGTCGGCGAAATCGATGCTGAGATTCTTCAGGAAAGTCGACAACTGCACGACTTGCGGGATGGTGTCCTCGATGGTGGCTTCCAGGGTGGGTACAAAGGAGCGCAGCTGCTCCAGCGCCGACCGCATTTGCGCCACCACGCGCGGTGTGGAGGCGAAGGCGCCCACTGTTTTGGAGGCGCCCGCGGCGATCCGGTCCGCGCCATTGGACAGCACGCCCACGTCAGAGACGACCCTGTCGAAGGGATCGACGACCTTACGCGCGGCCGAGCACAGCACGTCGGCGGGACAGTTCTCGACGCCGCCCATCCAGCCGCGCATCGGGTCCAGGTATCCCGACACCTCCGCGGTGGTGTCCTTGATGTTCTGCGTGCCCGAGATGACGAGCGCGATGTCCTGCTGCATTTGGGTCGCCCCGGCAAGACCGGCGGTCACGTTCTTTTCCAGTTCGTTGACCGCGCCGCTCACCTGATTGACGGCGGACCCCAGTGACTTGATGGCGTTCACCTGCGGCACAAACGTGGCGGCCTGCCGATCGAGCTGATCGGCGAGCCTTCCCGCGGCGGAGGTCAGCGCGGCATCGTTCCACGGGACGCCACCCGGCCACGCCGCCGACTGCACCTTGCGGACACCGGGAATCTCCATCAGCCGGTGGCTGACCTGGTCGATGGCGACGAGCCCTGCCGGGTCGCGAAGGTCTCGCGCGGATTTGACCAGTACCACATCGGGCAGCTGATTGCCCGGGAGAAACGGAGCCGTGCTTGTCCCGGCCGGGTTTGCCGGGTTTTCGGGGAGACCCCACCGCATCCCGATCACGGGTAGTGCGCAGATCGCCAGCACCACGGCGGTGGCGACAATCCGACGAGAGAAGCCGGGTATCGACAGTGGGATTGTCAACCCCGCACCGCCGGTCCCCGGCGATGACTGGTCTGGCCGGCCCGCGAGCCCGATGAGGGCAGGCAATAGCGTCAACAAAACCGCAAGTGCCACAACGACACCCAGTGCGGCCATGCCGACGCTGTGCAGCGCCGGGGTCCGGGCAAGCAGCAGCGGGCCGGTGAGCATCACGATGCACGCGCCGGGCAGGGCCAAGCCGGGCAGGATGTCGCGGTAGGTGGGCCGGTCCGCGGCCGTGCCCGTGGTCGAAGCGCTTGGGTTGGGCCAGCGCCGCGCAACCAGCACGGTGGATACGGTGATCGTGCCGATCGTCAGGACGGCGGCAACGGTTCCGGAAAACACCGTGAACACCGACACGTTCCCACCCTGGTGTCCCCGCACGACCGCAAAGAGCGGCCACGCCACCGCGAGCGACAGCCCGGTGGTCAGCAGTACGATCCCCAGGTAAATCGTGGACTGCCGTGCTCGCAGGAGTAGCAGGACGGCCGTCACCGCCGCGGCGGCAACGATCGTCGCGCTCTGCCAAGCAGTCATGCGCATGGGGATGCGGTTGGTGGTCTCCGAGACCGCAATCCGGGCGCGAAGCCCCGAACTCAGCGGTAGCTTGCGCATCTCCGCCCGGGCGGCATCGAGCGATTGCCGCGCCTGGGCACTCCCCGCTTCGCCCACCAGCCACACCATCGCGATACCGGACCGGCCGTCGGGGCTGGTTCCCAGCGGGGCGGTGAGGGGATCTGACCACAAGTCGAGGACGGATCCCACGTGGGCTGTGTCGGTGCGCAGGGCGTTGACCGCAGCGTCGTAGTAGTGCTGGTCCGCCGGGCCCAGTGTGTCGCTACCTTCCAGCACCAGGTAGGCGATGGCGTTGGTACCGGTGCCCGGGAACGCCCCCGCAATCCGGCTGGCGGCGGCGGCTGTCTTGGCATCCTGTGGCAGCAGCCCCGAGCCGGTATCCCTCGCTTTCGCCGGTGTGAACGCGAGAATCACATTTGCGGTCAACGCCACCAAGATCCAGGCGGCGACGACGAGGAGGTTGGCGAGCCGGGACGACCTATGGTTACCGTCGGCTGACACAGCTGTGATCGTCTCAGTGCGCGTGGTGCTGTTAGGCGTCCAAGCGTGCGAACTGATTGTGCCGGTACAGCTCGACACACTCCCGCCGCCTGACCTTGCCGCTTGTGGTGATGGGAATTGAGCCAGGGGGCACCAGGACGAGGTCCGCCACGCTTAGATCGTGCGACCGCGATATTGCCGCGGTGACGTCGCGCTTGATGTCGTCCAGCCTGAGCATCTCATCTTCATCGAATTCATCGGAGTCGTTGCGCTTCTTGAGTTCGATGATGGCGACCAGCTTCTCAACGCCGCCGTTATCCGGAACCGCTACCGCGACGCAGCGGCCCCGGGTGACCTCCTGGATGGTCGCCTCGATGTCGTCGGGGGAGTGGTTGCGCCCATATACGATTAACAGATCCTTGATGCGGCCGATGATGAACAGCTCACCGTCAGAGATGAACCCCAAATCTCCGGTTCTCAGCCAAGGCTTTTCGGGCGTACCAGCCGTCTCAGCGACAAGCGTTGCGCCGAAAGTGTGTTCAGTGTCGTCAGGCTTGCGCCAATAGCCTTCTGCGACATTGGCGCCGTGCACCCAAATCTCACCGACCGTTCCCTCCGGACACTCTCTACGAGTCTCTGGATCGACGATGCGCAGTGTTGGTGACTGCGGCATACCGTAACTGACCAACGGTGTACCGCCTCCGTTGGCGCATCGCTTCGCGTGGCCAGCCGTGAGTTTCTCGGATTCGAAATGAACGATTTCTGGTGATTGACCCGCTTTGCGGGTCGCCAGGTACACGGTTGCCTCTGCCATTCCGTAGGAGGGCCGGAACACGCTGTCCTGAAAGTTGAAACGCGCGAACCGGTCGGTGAAGCGCTGCAGTGTTGCGGGTTGCACCCGTTCGCTACCGTTGAGGATGCTGAGCACGTTCCCGAGATCCAGCCCGACCATGTCCTCATCTGATGTCTTGCGTGCCGCCAACTCGAAAGCAAAGTTAGGGCCCGCCGACAAGGCGCGACTGTGGCTGGCCAGCAATTGCATCCACCGGGCCGGCCGCTGCAGAAACGAGACGGGGCTGGTGATGACCGCGCTAAATCCCATCAGGACCGGGAAAATAATTCCCAAATACAAACCCATGTCGTGATAGAACGGCAGCCATGACACCACGGTGGTGTCCGGCGGGGCGGCCCCTCCGTGGTCCGCGAATATGTCTGGATTGATCTGTTCGAAATTGGCCAGAATATTCTGGTGCGAGATCATTACCCCGGCGGGTGTGCGGGTCGATCCGGAAGTGTATTGCAAATATGCGGTGTCTGCTGAACTAATGCTGTCCGCGGCGGGTGTTTTCCTTGATTCTGTGTTGAGCAAATCAACTTCGATGATCATTGGAGCGCATTCACCGGGATTTGACTTCAAATAATCATTGATATTGCTCGCGACGGAGGATGACGTGAGAATGGCAGCGGGCGATGCGTCGCGCAGCACCGAACTCAAACGGTCATCGCTGGCGCCACCCATCGGAACCGACAGCGGAACGGCGATCAGTCCGGCTTGTAATGCACCAAGAAACGAAGCAATGTAGTCCAGGCCTTGTGGCGCCAATATGACAGCGCGGTCACCAGCTGACCCGAAAAGTCTGAGCTCCTCCGCAATGTTGAGCGCTCGCCGATACAGCTGCAACCACGTCAGGCTTTCGGCAATGCCGGCCCACTCCTGCTCGTAATCGATAAAGGTGAAAGCTGTGTCGTTTGGCTGTAGACGGGCCCACGTGCGCAGCAAAGCGGGAATGGAACGCGCATTCATGGGCGCCACGGTACCGGCCCCATACGGAGGTTGTCCCCCTCTTCAGGGAATCCGCCTGGCGCAGGGTCTCGGCAACGTCGGATTTCATCAGTTCAGCAGTAGTTTGAAGGGGCGGTGAGGGTTTCGTGCGTCGTAGCGCGCAGGTCGTGCGCGAGCCGTGGAGCACGGCCGTGACGTGGGGGCGCCACCGTTCGTCCTGCCCAACAGCCCGGACCGCGAAGAGCGGTGGAGTTTCCCGCTGATTCCTCCTCCTCAGCCCACGCCGGGCGTTAAGCTTGGCGCGCCGCGCAACAGTCTCCGTGTAGCTACCCGGAGCAGTGGTTATGCGAGCGACGCTACAGGCTGCGTTGCCCGTACCGAATCCGGTGATTGTCCTGGGGTAATACCGGCAGAGCAGAGACGAGGTTGACGGGCGATGGAAACACGTGACACTCCCGTTGCGGTCATCGGAATGGGATGTCGGTTACCCGGGGGGATCGACTCGGCCGACAAGCTGTGGGAAGCGTTGCTGCGCGGAGACGACCTGGTCACCGAGATTCCGCCGGACCGCTGGGACGCCGACGAGTACTACGACCCCGAGCCAGGGGTGCCCGGGCGAACCGTGTCGCGCTGGGGCGGCTTCGTCGACGACGTCGCGGGCTTTGATCCGGAGTTCTTCGGTATCGGCGAACGGGAGGCAATCGCGATCGACCCGCAGCACCGAATGTTGCTGGAGACCGCGTGGGAGGCCGTGGAGCATGCCGGTCTGGATCCAGCGTCGCTGGCAGGGTCGTCGACAGCTGTGTACGTTGGCCTGACTCACGAGGACTACCTGGTGCTCACCACCGCTGCCGGCGCGCTGGCGGGCCCATACGCGGTTACCGGCGTGAACAACAGCGTGGCGTCCGGGCGGATCTCCCACGCACTGGGCCTGCACGGTCCGGCGATGACGATGGACACCGCATGTTCTTCAGGTCTGATGACGGTGCACACGGCCTGTCGCAGCCTGCACGAGGGCGAAAGCGACGTCGCCTTAGCCGGCGGCTGCGCTTTGCTACTGGAACCGAAGGGCAGTCTGTCGGTGTCCGCACAGGGCATGCTTTCTCCGACCGGTCGTTGCCATACCTTCGACACCGCGGCGGACGGGTTTGTGCGTTCCGAGGGCTGCGCGGTGGTGTTACTCAAGCGACTGCCGGATGCACTGCGCGACGGCAACCGGATCCTCGCCGTGGTGCGCGGCACCGCCGCAAATCAGGACGGTCACTCGGAGACACTCACCATGCCGTCGGAAGACGCGCAGGTCGCCGTTTACCGTGCTGCGCTGGCGGCGGCGGGGGTGGACCCTGAAACTGTCGGTGCGGTGGAGGCGCACGGCACCGGTACCCCGGTCGGTGACCCGATTGAGTACCGGAGCCTGGCGCAGGTGTACGGCACCGACGGCAATCGCTGCGCGCTCGGATCGGCCAAGAGCAATATGGGGCACAGCGAGTCCGCGGCGGGGACAGTGGGGCTGATCAAGGCGATTCTGTCGCTGCGGCACGGGATGGTGCCACCGCTGCTGCACTTTAACCAGCTGCCCGGTGAACTCGCCGGGATCGAGACCGGACTTTTTGTGCCGCAGGCGATTACGCCATGGCCTAATGGCGACGGGGCGCCGCGGCGGGTCGCGGTGTCCTCGTTCGGGATGTCGGGAACGAACGTGCACGCCATCCTGGAAGAAGCCCCCGCAGAAGCTCCCGCGGAAGCGCCCGACGCTACGGCGGGCCCGCGCCTGTTCATGTTGTCATCCACCTCCGCCGATGGGCTGCGGCAGACCGCACTACGGCTCGCCGAGTGGGTGGAAGACCGCGCGGACTCCGTGCTGCTCTCGGATGTCGCCTACACGCTGGCGCGCCGGCGTGCGCACCGGCCGGTGCGCACCGCGGTGGTGGCCGCCGGCGCGGCGGAACTGGTCGAGGGTTTGCGAGAGGTGGCCGATGGTGAGGTCCCGTATGACGCAGCGGTGGGACAGGACGACCGGGGACCGGTGTGGGTGTTTTCTGGACAGGGGTCGCAATGGGCCGCGATGGGCGCTGACCTGCTCGCGAACGAACCGGTGTTCGCCGAGACCGTCGCGGCGCTGGAGCCGATAATCACCCAGGAGTCGGGATTCTCGGTGACCGAGGCGATGACGGCACCGCAGACCGTGACCGGGATCGACAGGGTGCAGCCGACGGTGTTCGTCGTGCAAGTCGCGCTGGCCGCCACCATGGGGAAGACCTATGGGGTGCGGCCGGGCGCGGTCGTCGGACACTCGATGGGCGAGTCGGCCGCGGCCGTTGTCGCGGGGGCGCTGTCGCCGGAAGACGGCGCGCGCGTCATCTGCCGCCGCTCGAAGTTGATGACCCGCATCTCCGGTGCCGGTGCGATGGCTTCGGTTGAACTGCCGGCCAAACAAGTGAATTCGGAGCTCATGGCCCGCGGTATCGACGATGTCGTGGTCTCGGTGGTGGCCTCGCCGCAATCGACCGTGATCGGCGGAGCCACCGAAGCCGTGCGCGACCTCGTCGCGCGGTGGGAGCAGCGCGACGTGATGGCGCGCGAGGTGGCCGTCGACGTGGCATCGCACTCGCCGCAAGTCGACCCAATCCTCGACGAGCTGGCCGCGGCACTGGCGGACGTAGCCCCGACGACGCCGAAGGTTCCGTACTACTCGGCGACACTGTTCGACCCGCGCGAGCAACCGGTGTGCGACGCCGGTTACTGGGTGGACAATCTGCGGAACACCGTGCAGTTCGCCGCGGCGGTGCAGGCCGCGTTGGAAGACGGATACCGGGTCTTCGCCGAGCTCTCGCCACACCCGTTGCTGACCCATGCCGTCGAGCAGACCGCCCGCAGTCTGGACATGTCGGTGGCCGCCCTGGCCGGGATGCGGCGTGAGCAGCCGCTGCCGCATGGGCTGTGCGGCCTGCTGACGGATCTGCACAGTGCGGGCGCCACAGTGGACTTCTCAGTGCTGTATCCCGTTGGGCGGCTCGTGGATACGCCGTTGCCGGCGTGGACGCACCGTCCCCTGTTCCTCGACATCGACGCCCAAGAACAGCAGGCGCTAGGTGGCCGCACCATCACCGTGCATCCACTATTGGGCTCGCATGTGCAGCTGAACGAGGAGCCGGAGCGCCACGTTTGGCATGCCGATGTCGGAACCGCGGTGCTGCCCTGGCTGGGCGACCATCAGGTCCATAACGTGGCCGCCCTTCCGGGGGCCGCCTACTGCGAGATGGCGCTGGCGGCGGCAGCGACGGTTTTCGGCGCCGCCTCCGAGGTCTCCGACATTGCCTTCGAGCAGATGCTGTTGCTGGACGATGAGACGCCGATCGACGCCGAGGCGTCGGTGCAGGCTCCAGGCATCGTCGACTTCGTGGTGGAAACCCACCAGGACGGGGAAGACACGCGGCACGCCACCGCGACGTTACGTGCCAGCGAGGATGATTCCCCGCCACCTGCGCACGACATCGCCGCCCTGCTGGCCACGCATCCGTGCCGCGTGAACGGGACCGAGTTGCGGGAGTCGTTGGCCAAGCGTGGTGTTCAGTTCGGCCCTGCTTTCACCGGAGTGGCCGCCGTGCGCACCGCGGAGACCGGCGCCAGCACCGTGCTGGCCGAGGTCGGGCTGCCCAGTTCGATCCGCTTCCAGCAGGCGGCCTACGGCGTGCATCCTGCGCTGCTGGATGCCTGTTTCCAGTCCGTCGCCGCTCACCCAGGCGTCGAGGCCAGCGGCGGAGGCGGCTTGCTGCTGCCGCTGGGTGTGCGGCGTCTGCGTGCCTACGGCTCTATCCGCGACGCCCGCTACTGCTACACCCGGGTCACCAGAGCGGATGCGGGAGGGGGCGAGGCCGACCTCGACGTGCTGGACGAACACGGAACCGTCCTGCTCGCGATTCGTGGGCTGCACATGGGAACTGGGATCTCCGAAAGTGGCGAGCGCGATCGGCTGCTCAGCGAGCGGCTGCTGACTATCGACTGGCAGCAGCGAATGCTGCCCGAGGTCGGCTCCGGGGAGGCCGGAACATGGCTCCTGATCGACACCTCCGAAGCCGCGGACCTGCTGGCGACCACGTTGACCGATGCGCTGAAATCCCCTGGCCCCCAAGGCACCGAATGCACCACGCTGCACTGGTCGGAGGAGGCTGACCAGGGGGCCAACCTCGAACTGCTTGGTACCCACCTGCGTGGCCAGGGCGTGAGTGGTGTGGTGGTCCTCTGCCGGCCACCCGTCCGCGGTCAGGACGAGCGAAGCCTGCTGCGGGCGCGTGAGCAGGTGCATCATCTGGTTCGGATCGCCCGCGAGCTGGCTGAGTTGCAAGGCAACGTGCCTCGTCTGTACATCGTGACCAGGCAAGCAGAGGCACTTCGGACAGACGACGAAATCAACCTGGAGCAGGCCGGGCTGCGCGGTCTGCTTCGGGTGATCGGCAGTGAACATCCGGCATTGTCCGCTACCCAAATCGACGTGGACGAGCACACTGGGGCCGAACAGGTTGCCCAGCAATTGCTTTCGGGCTCCGAAGAGGACTGGACCGCCTGGCGAAACGGCGAGTGGTATGTGGCGCGCTTGTGCCCCGGTCCGCTGCGCCACGACGAACGGCGAGCCGTCGTCGTGGACCACGAACGCGACAGCATGCGGTTGCAGATCCGCACGCCGGGTGATTTGCAAACGCTGGAACTCGCCGCGTGTGGCCGCATTCCGCCCGGGCCCGGTCAGCTCGAGGTCGCGGTCACCATGTCCACCATCAACTTCGCCGACGTTCTCATCGCGTTTGGCCGATTCCCCATCATCGATGACCGCCAACCGCAGTTGGGCATGGATTTCGTGGGTGTGGTAACCGCGGTCGGGGAGGGTGTGGCCGACCGCCAGGTCGGTGACCGGGTCGGCGGGTTCTCCGAGGGCGGCTGCTGGCGCACGTTCCTCACGTGCGACGCCAACATTGCCGTCACGCTTCCGCCCGGCCTGGCCGATGAACAGGCGATCGCGGCTGCCACCGCAAACGCCACCGCCTGGTATGGGCTGAACGATCTGGCCGGGATCAAGGCCGGTGACAAGGTGCTGATTCACTCCGCAACAGGTGGTGTGGGGCAGGCGGCCATCTCGATTGCGCGTGCCAAAGGAGCGCAGATATTCGCGACCGCCGGCAGCCCGAAGAAGCGAGCACTGTTGCACGACATGGGCATCGAGCACGTGTACGACTCGCGCAGCGTCGAGTTCGCCGAGCAGATCCGGCGCGACACCGACGGGTACGGCGTGGATATCGTGCTGAATTCCCTGACCGGTGCCGCACAACGCGCCGGGCTGGAGCTATTGACCTTCGGTGGGCGGTTCGTCGAGATCGGCAAAGCCGACGTGTACGGCAACACTCGGCTGGGGCTGTATCCGTTCCGACGCGGCCTGACGTTCTACTACGTGGATCTCGCGCTGATGACCATCATTCAGCCCGAGCGGGTCCGCGAGTTGCTCACGACGGTGTTCAAGCTGACCGCTGACGGTGTCCTGGCCGCACCGCAGAGCACCCACTACCCGTTGGCCGATGCGGCCAGCGCCATCCGGGCGATGAGCAACGCCGAGCACACCGGCAAACTCCTGTTCGACATGCCGCGCAGCGGCCGCAGCAGCGTTGTGGTGCCGCCGGAGCAGGTTCAGGTCTTCCGCCGCGATGGCGCCTACATCATCACCGGTGGCCTAGGTGGTCTCGGACTGTTCCTCGCCTCGACCATGGCCGCGGCGGGGTGCGGTCGGATCGTGGTCAGCGCCCGGTCTCAGCCCAATCCCAACGCCCGGCGGGCCATCGAGCGCATCCGAGCGGCCGGAGCCGACATCGTGGTGGAGTGCGGCAACATCGCCGAACCCGACACGGCGGACCGCCTGGTGAGTGCGGCAACTGCCACCGGGCTTCCGGTGCGCGGCGTGCTGCACGCGGCCGCTGTGGTTGAGGACGCCACGCTGGCCAACATCACCGACGAACTCATCGATCGCGACTGGGCGCCAAAGGTTTTCGGAGCATGGCAGCTACACCGAGCCACGACCGGACAGCCGCTGGACTGGTTCTGTTTGTTCTCCTCGGGGGCGGCTCTGCTGGGCTCGCCTGGTCAGGGCGCCTACGCCGCGCCCAACAGCTGGCTTGACGCCTTCGCCCACTGGCGCCGCGCTCAGGGCCTGCCGGCCGGCGCGATCGCCTGGGGTGCGTGGGCGGAGATCGGCCGCGCCACGTTCTTGGCCGAGGGTGGCGAGATCATGATCGCCCCGGAAGAGGGCGCGTACGCCTTCGAGACGCTGCTACGTCATGAGCGCACGTACACCGGTTACATTCCGATGATCGGAGCGCCATGGTTGGCTGCCTTGGTCCAACGCGGCCCGTTCGCTGAAATGTTCAAATCGGCGGGCCAAAGCACGACGGGGCCAAGCAAATTCCGCACCGAGCTCAATTCACTGGCGCCAGACGAATGGGCCGCCCGGCTTCGGCGTCTGATAGCTGAGCAGACGAGTGTGATCCTGCGTCGCACTGTCGACGCCGACCGCCCATTCGTCGAGTACGGCCTGGATTCGCTGGGCATGCTCGAGCTGCGCACCCACATTGAAACCGAGACCGGGATACGGCTGACCCCCAAGGTCATCGCCACCCACAACACCGCGCGCGCCTTGGCTCAGCACCTGTCCGACACGCTGGCCGAGGATGAGGCCGCACCGGCGGCATCATGAGCCGGAGGGTCAAGGCGAGAGCGATATCGCTTTCGCCTCAGGTCACTCCATGACCCAGCCGTACTCCGAGGGGATGGAGCACAGCATGGAACGTATCGCCTCGAGGGGTTCTTTCGGTGCCGGCGAGTGTCCGTGATTCTCGATCACCATATGGTTTCCCGAGATCCCACAGCCATAGAAGTCGAGGGGCACGGTAATCGAGCAATAGAATTGCCCCTGAAAGTTTTCCAGCTCGATGCCCGAGGGTGTTCGCACGGCGGGCAGCGCACTGACATCGGTGCAGAAGACAAGCGGCGGCAGCCCGCGAGGGGTTCCTTCGAATGCCATGCCGAAGTTGAGCGCCGACTGTTGAATCACGCCGTCGGCCAGGTCGGCCCGGAATGTGGCGCCGATGTCGCTTGCCAGATCGACGATATCGGTGTCCGGCCCGATCTCGGCGAGGTAAGTTGCCACTCCCACCAGGTTGGTAGCTTCCGTCGGGCTCACCGGCGGGTTGAGAAAATACCGCAGATCGACCGGGTAAACGTAGGGAATGGGGACGTGCGGGGTTTCGCGGAACCGCCACTCGGTCAGCAGGATGGCCGCCGCTACCACGGTGTTGACGCTGACCCGATTTTCCCGGCTGAACTCCACCAGGTCCTCTGTCTGCTGCTCGGTGAGCCTAATCCTGGTGACCGGAACAGCTTGAGGGGAGCCAGGAGTCGCGACCAGGGTCGGCTTCACCGACGCAGGTAGCTCATAGGCGAACATCACCGGCAAGAAACGCTCGACTCCCGTCAGTCCTAGCTTTTTGACGCCTCGTTGTTGCAGCATGGCCTCCATTGACAGGGGCGCGGGCTGCGGGATTATCGGACCGGGATCACCGGTATCTACCACATCGGTGTAGCGGGAGAACAGCTCATCGAGAAGGCCTGCCCCATGGTGGCCGTCGGCCATGCTGTGATGGAAATACATCGTCAGCTCGGACGCTCCGTCGCCGAGGGTCAACCGCAGATTGAACAGGGACACGCTCTGATCGAGCAGAAATTCGCGATTTGCCAACGGTATCATGTTGTTGCGGTCGATGACCCATATCCCAGAGTGGAGCAGATCGTCGGCAACGAGGTGCCAACTGCCATCGGAGCCTCGCTCAAGGTGACTAGCCAAGACCGGGTGGGCCTCTACGAGGGCGTCGAAGGCCTCCGAGAGTGCGTCGACGTCGACGAGACCGCGCAGCTGCACGGTTATGGCAGTGAAAACCTCGTATTGCGCGAAGACTTCCTCACTGTGTGAGAGCTTTCGGATCACGGATCCGGGAAACACCTTAAGACTCCTGCCCTTTCGCTCTATGTGGGGCCATGCTGGTTCAGCGCGTGCTGGCCCGTCGATAGCCGATCGCCATGGGTATGACGCAAGCCGCGGCAATTCCCGCGCTCCACAGCAGCGTTGCGATCATCGGTGGCAGGACCGGACCGCCGGCCGATAATCCGCGCATCGCCGCGATGGCGTAGCTCACTGGCTGATGCGCGACCACCGGCTGGATCCAGGCTGGATATTGGTCGACCGGCAACAGACCAGTAGAGAAGAAGATCAAGAGCAGCGACACCAGCTCAACCGCCTCAACCACAAGGTTTTTCGCGGTATAGAGTGCGACGGTGGTGACGAGAACGGCGAATGCCATGCCGAATATCACCGGGATACCAAGCCACATGAGGATCGCGATTCCGCCCTCTCGAAACCGGAAACCCAACATCACTCCGGCGCCCAGCATCACCGCGGTGGTGACCACAATCCGAACCGCCTCGGCGACGATTCGAGAGAGCAGGCCCGATGCCCGGTGCACGGGCAGCACCCACAATCGGGAAAGCAAACCGCTGGAGCACTCGCGGATCAGGTCCAGCGCGGCGAATGTTGAACCACTGATGGCACCGGCGAGCGCGACCAGCGCCACGACGCTGTAGAGCGCGCTGTCCTTGGTCGCGGCGTAAATCAGATGACCGAGCACGATGTTCAACGTCAGCATCAACACAATCGGCAACACGAGCGCTTCGAGGACGGTGACGAGGTCACGCGCCCACCGAGTGAGTATCCGCTTGGTCTGCACCGCAGTATTCAGAACCAGCAGCCGGGCAGAGTTCTCCGGGTACCGCCTGGGCACGGGCAGGAGTCCGGCTTCCCGGGTTGTCACAGAGCTTGTTTGGGGGGTCATGGCCGTCTCGACAAAACGATGATCGATGAGGGCACCAGGACCACCAGGAAACCGAATAGCCATGCCAGCGTCGGCGCCATCACAGGGCACGTCACCGATATGGCAGCCTTGGGCGTATCCCCGGCCAGTGCGCGCAGCGCCACGGCGAACTGGGAGATCGGTTGGTTGCGGACAATTGGCTGGATCCAGTGGGGAAACATCTTGATCGGTTGGACACCGACGGACAGCAACCCGAGGATCAAAATGGGCGCGGTGAGCAACGGCAGCATCGCATCGGGATTCCTGGTGCCGGTGCCGATCAGGTCAGCGCCGAAGGACAACAAGGCCCCGATCGCGATCACCAGCAAGCAAAAGCCCGCGATATGGAGGGCTCCGTGATAAAAGCGGAATCCGATTGCGTGGCCGCAGATCAGCGATACCGTCAATCCAACGCAGCATCGGTACACGCTGGCTGACACGCGGGCAAGCACCGGTGTCAGCGGGACGATCGGCATGGATCTGAACCGCCGATTGACGCCCTCCAGTGAATCGGTTGCCGCCCGGAAGGCCGACGAGATGGCGGCGAACGAGACGGCCTGCAGTGTGATCAGCGGCGTGATGTATTGCCCTAGGTTGGCGCTGATGCCCTTGCTGGCGCCCCCCACGTAGTGGTGCCACGGTATGGAGAACGGTATGTACAAGCCCACCGAGAAGGCCACCGACGCGCCGATCGCGGTGATCAACTCTCCGTTGCGCAGGGTCGGCGCGATGAAGCGCGTGGTGAGCACCCACCACTGCATGAGCGTCGATGGGCGTGGCTTCTGCGCGGTGCGGGCCACGGCCGGGGCGCTCATGGCATGGCCTCCGATGCCAGATGACTCAGGGTCCGGGACTCGCTGGGATCCGCTGTCAGGGAAAGGAATACGTCATCGAGCGACGGCCGGCGTAGCGCAATGTCGGCCAGCTCGATATTCGCCGCGTCGAGCCGCGACGCGGCCTCGATCAGTGTAGTCGTGCCGTGTGGCGCCGGCATCGTAATCCGGTCTGATTCGGGTGTCAGCATGGTCCTGTGTTGCTCGGGCAACAGTGAACCGAGGGCAGCGACGATAGCGCCCAGATCCTTCAGATCCCGCGGCACTATTTCGCAGAAAGTGCCGCCGGCGCGGTGCTTGAGCTCATTCGCGGTGCCCTCCGCGACGATCGTGCCGCGATCGATCAAGATGATCCGGTCGCTGAGCGCATCCGCCTCCTCGAGATACTGCGTGGTCAACAGCGTGGCGATGCCGAACTTCTTGAAGCTGGCCACCAGATCCCAAACGGCCTGCCGGCTCCTCGGGTCCAGCCCCGTGGTGGGCTCATCCAAGAACGCCACCCGGGGTTGGACCACCAGTCCGCAGGCGATGTCTATGCGTCGACGCATCCCGCCCGAGTAGGTGCTCACCCGCCGCTTCCCGGCGTCCACCAGGTCGAATTGCTCGAGCAGTACCTGCGCGCGTTCGCGCGCGCCGGACTTGCTCAGTCCGTACAAACGACCGAACATCACCAGGTTCTGCTCACCGGAGAGCATGTCATCGATAGCCACGTGCTGTCCGGTGAGCATGATTGACCGGCGCACACCGGCCGGCTCGGAAACGACGTCGTAGCCGGCGACGGTGGCCGTGCCGCGATCCGGCCGCGTCAGCGTCGACAAGATGTCGACCATGGTCGTCTTGCCCGCCCCATTCGGGCCGAGCAGACCAATCACTTCACCGCGGCCCACATCGAAACTGACGTCATCCAGCGCAACCACTTTGCCGAACGTCTTGCGAATCCCGCGGACCACCACAGCCTTATCGCTGTCGCGCATCAGACTCTCCTCAGCCCGCGTCAAGGCTCGACAGGTCCACCAGGCCGCCCGCTTCGGGGGCGCCGACCATTTCGGTCTCGTCGTGCTCCGCTGCGATTGCGTCCTGGATCAGTTCGCTGAGTGCGATCGGGAAGGCCCGCATCAGCGTGTCTGCCGAAGACTGCGGGATCCGGCGGGTGTCGTACCACCAATCGAGACGCAGTGAGCCGCCGCAGCGATACGCCCGAAGTTCGATGGCGTGGCCCAGCCCGGGGATCGTCTCGCGAACCGGCATCGTGATGTCGGAGTCGAACTGCACCGGCGCGTCGACGGACGGCAACTCGGGGATCACCCCCGCATACCGGAAGTGGATGTCGGGTGTGCGCTGCGCACCGAGGACGCGTCCAGTGGGTGCGTACAGATACCGCAGCAGCCCGTATCCAATTCCATAGTGCGGAACGGATTTAAGGGTGTTGTGAACGGCATTCAGCTCCTGAATCGCCGTCGCGCCCCGCCCGCCGGCGCATGTCAGCGGAACCGGGTAGTACGTCGCGAACCAGCCGACGGTCCTGTGCAGGTCGACGTCCGGTCGCAGCACCAAACGCCCCTCGCCCTCGAGCTCGACGGCGACCACCCCGTCACCGACAGTCCGGGCCATTGTTCGGCCCAGCGCGGCAAGCAAGATCGCCTGAATCGACCGTCGGAACCTGCGGCGAGCGTCGTCGAGCTCAGCCGTCTGCTCGACGCTCAGCGTGCACGACAACCTGGTCAAATCGTCGGCGCTGGGCGGCTGCGTGACATCTGCATTGCGCAGGGCATCGGCCGGCCACAAGGTCACCTTGTTTGAATTCTCGATCCAGAAGGAGCGAGTGTCGAGGGCGGCCGGATGCGTCGCGAGGACCGCGCAGCGCAGCGACCACTCACGCCACCCGGTGATGGCCGGTTCCAGCCTGATCTCCTGGCCTGCCAGCCGCTGCCCAAACGCCGTGAAGATGTCAGCCCCAAGGATTTGGCGCGAAGCGTCGTCGGCGAACATCTCGTGCACGCCAAGACCTAGGTAGTGCGGATCGCCGTGGGCGGCGGTGATATGCACGGCGGCCAGTGGTGCGTTCGAATCACCCTGATCGGCGCCCTGATTGGCGAGGAGTTCGGCCAGGATATTTGACACCGCGGCCCGCTCCTCGGGGCTTCCGGCGGCCACATCATCGGGAAGCGACCGGGTCGAGAGCCGGGTGAATTCTCCCGGTGGTGCGATGTGCTGCTCCCACATTCCGGCACTGTCGACGAGCTGTAGGCGCAACGCCTCGTGGTGGTTGGTCACCGCGGTCAGCACCGCCCGAATGTCTTCTGGACCCACCGTGGGGTTCAGGCGCAGGATCAGCGGGACGCGCCAGCGGCCGGTGTCGCGCAACCCTCGGTCGAGGAAGTATGCGACGTTCGGCAGAATCGCCGGATTTGCCTGCGCCTCCGGGGGTTTCGCCAACCCGCCCGCTGCAAATGAGGCATCGACGGCGGCGGTCAGCGCGGCCAAGGTCGGGTGTTCGTACAGGTCCTGCGGCGTGATGGTCAGGCCTTCGTTGGCGGCGGTCATCGCGATGCTGATCGACATCAGGGAATCGCCGCCGAGGTCGAAGAAATTGGCGTCTCGATCGATCGAGCTGACCCCCAGGCACTGCTCCCAGATGCGCTGCAACGTGGCCCCGGTCTGCGACTGCCCGTTGCCCGCCACCTCGACGGCGGACGCATCGGCCCCGGAGTCGGCCGGTGCGCCGATCGATGAGCCGTTGCTCGCGGCGGGAGGGTGCGCCCAGACGGTGGGCTTAGGATCGACCCAATGTCGTTGGCGGCTAAACGGATAACCGGGCAAGGAAACGATGCGCGGCCGCGGCGGGTGCAGCGGCGTCCAGTCAATCTCGATTCCGGCCGACCAGAGTTCGCCCAGAGCGCGCAGAAAAGTGTCGCGGTCATCGGCGTTCTGAATCGGGTGGCGCATGAGCCGAACGGAGCGGTGCCCACTCGACCATTTGGGGTGCCGTATCGCCGAACCGGTGAGGCTGCCGCCGGGACCCACCTCGACAAGGACTCGACCCGGATCGGTTAGCACCACGTCGAGTTCGTCGGCGAACCTGATCGTGGAACTGATTTGACGCGTCCAGGTGGCTGGGTCGGTGACCTGCTGATCGGACAACCACGTTCCGGTGAGGTTGCTCAGCAGCGGTGTGCTTGCAACGCGCAACTCCTGATGTGACAGGAATTCCTGGAATTCTCCCAGCATGGGATCCATAAAGCTGGAATGAAATGCGTGGGTCGCGCGGACCCGTCGAACGGGTATTCCGGCCTCGTTGAGACGTTGGCTGAACTCGCGAATCTTCTCCTTCGGCCCGGCGACCACGCAGTTACCGGGATCGTTAACCGCGGACAGCTCGACCCCCGGCGACAGGTACTGCGCGACGTCATCGGGACCCAGCGCCACCGCGACCATGGCGCCCGGCGGCGACTCGTGCATCAGGCGGGCACGCAACGACACTGTCTTGATCGCTGTCTCGAGGTCGAATACCCCGGCCAGGGTGGCCGCGATGTATTCGCCGGTGCTGTATCCGATATACGCCCCGGCGCGCACACCATAGGCGTCGACCAGCCTTGCGAGCGCGTATTCCACCGTGAACAGTGCCGGTTGCGAACGGTCGATGCGCTCGAGGTCCGTTGCGGTCCCGCCGAATACCTCGGCGTGCAAGTCTAGGTCCAGCTCTGCGCGGAATCCGGCGGCGCAGGTGTCGAAGTGCTCGGTGAAAACGGGCTCGGTGTCGTAGAGCCCCTTGGCCATTCCGACGTGTTGAGCGCCCTGCCCGGGAAACATGAAAACGACGCGGTCTGAGGCCGATGTGGTCGCATCAGCGCGTTCACCGTCGGTGGTCGATTCGCCGACGAAAACATTGTCGTGCTCGGCCGCCCGCAGGACGCTGACCGCCTGCTCCCGGTCGCGAACGACAGTGGCCATCGTGATGTGGTGCTTGCGGCGCCCGGCGAGCGTATAGGCGACGTCGGACAGGTCCGGGCCGTCCGGCCTTTCTAACGCGGTGGCCAGGGCGATCCGCGACTCCCCAAGCGCCGCGGCGGTTTGTGCCGACAGCAGCAGCACCTGGGGGCCGGTCGGCTCCGTGTGCGCTGGAACCGCCGGTGCCTCCTCGACCACGACGTGCGCGTTGGTACCCCCTACCCCAAACGAGCTCACCCCGGCCCGAAGCACTCCGTCCCACTCCCATGGGCCGTACTTGCTTTGCACGACGAACGGACTCTGGTCCAGACGCAGTTCCGGATTCGGGCTGGTGTAGTGCAGCGTCGCAGGAATCGCTTTGCTCTTCAGGCACAGAATCGTTTTGATCAGACCCGTGATCCCGGCGGCGACTTCCAGGTGGCCGATGTTCGACTTGACCGACCCCAGGACACAGGGGCCTGGCCGGGGTGTTTGAGACACCTCGAACGCCGTTCGGAGCCCTTGGATTTCGATGGGATCACCGAGCGGGGTGCCGGTTCCGTGGGTCTCGACATAGCTCACGGTCGACGAATCGACGCCAGACACTGCATGGGCTTCCGCGATGACATCGGCTTGAGCGGCCGGATTGGGTGCCGCATACCCCATCTTCGCCGACCCGTCGTTGTTGATCGCCGAGCCGCGGATGACGGCGTGAATGCGGTCCCCGGCGTCGATGGCGGCCTGCAGCGGTTTGAGGGCCACCATCGCGACACCGCTGCCGAAGACCGTGCCGTCGGCTCGCACGTCGAAGGGCCGGCAGTGGCCGACCGCCGACACCATCGATCCCGGCGAGTTCCAGTAACCCACGCGGTGGGGGATGCACAGCGATGACCCGCCGGCCAGTGCCATGTCGCATTCGCCGCTGAGCAGGCTCATGCAGGCCAGGTGAACCGCGACCAGCGACGACGAGCACGCGGTTTGCACCGCGATGCTCGGGCCCCGGAGGTTGAACGCATGAGATATGCGTGTTGCCAGAAAGTCCTTGTCGTTCTGCAGGAACAAGCTGAACTGGTCGAAGTTGAGTCCCTCGGCCAGAACGGCGTTCGGGTCGCGATGCGACAGCAGGTTGTGCAGCAGATAGCCGCTGGGAGAGCTGGTTCCGTACACGCCGATCGAGCCGTCGAACCGCGCGGGGTCACAGCCCGCGTCCTCTAGCGCATGCCACGCGCACTGCAGGAACAACCGGTGTTGCGGATCCAGCACCTGCGCGGCCAGCGGCGGGAACCCGAAGAAGTCGGCGTCGAACTCGTCGATGCCGTCGAGTAGCGGGGCGCGACGCACGTACGCCGGATTAGCCAGTGTCTTCTCGCTGACCCCGGCGTCGCGCAGTTCCTGTTCGGACAGGGTGACGATTGACTCCCGGCCGCGCCGAAGATTGCTCCAGAACGCCGATACATCGTTGGCGCCCGGAAATTTGCCGGCCATGCCGACCACCGCAATCGCGTTGTCGGGGATGCTCACTAGTTTTGTCCTCGTTTCCGCCGCAGCGCGGCTCCGTGTCGCGCTGCCGCGCGCTGCTGCGCCCGGTCGCGAACAGTGTCCATGCTTTTTAGGTTGTCGAGCTTCCGGTCGGGGTCCGAGACCCCGAGTTGGCGCATAATGTCGACCGCCAGGTCTTGCAGGGACGCGCCCTGCAATATCAGTGCCACAGGCGGCTCCACGCCGAAGTCCGCCCGCGCGGTGTTGCGGATCCGCACGGCCATCAGGGAATCCAGCCCCAGCTCGGTCAACGGCATGGTGGGATCGACGGTCGATCGGTCGGCGTAGCCCATCACCGCCGCGATACGCGTGCACATCCGCTCGGTCACCGTGCGCTGGGCCTCGGCGGGATCGAGGTCCCGAAGCGCGTCGGGCCCGCCCCAGTCGCCTAGGTCGCCCGCCGTGTCCAGCTCCTCGACCACCCGGGTGAAATAGCCCATGCTGCGGATCTCCGGGAATGCGACCAGAGCCCTATCGGTCCGCAGCCGGGCAACACCGGTGAGTGTCCGGTCGGCGGCCAGCAACGAGTCTAGAGCCTCGATCCCCTCCGCCGGGGTGATCGTGTCGAGAACACTGCCTACCAAGGTTTGGGCGACGCCCACCTCCGACCACGGCCCCCAGTTGATCACCGCCGCCGGCAGACCGGACGCCCTGCGCCACGTGACCAGAGCGTCGAGCCACGCGCTCGCGCAAGCGTATGCCGCCTGCCCGGGAGAGCCCAATAGTGAAGCGACGGAAGAGAATCCGAGCCACAAGTCGAGCTCACAGTTAGCGGTGGCTTGGTGCATCCGCAGCGCTCCGGCGGCCTTGGGAGCCCACACCCGCTCCAGGTTTTCTCTGCTCATGGAGAATAAGATGCTGTCTTCGATGACCGCCGCGGCGTGCACGACGCCGCGCAACTCGGACCCCGCTTGTCCTGCCGCCTCGATGAGGCTTTCGGCCACGCCCGGCGATGCCACATCGCCGCGAACAACCACGATTTCGGCGCGGGTTTCCAATTCAGTCAGCACTTTGCGCTGCTCGTCAGTGGGATCGCTGCGGCCGTTGAGGACCACTCGGCCGGCTCCGCGGTCCACCAGCCATCGGGCGACGACCAGGCCGAGACCGCCAAGACCACCCGTGACGACGTACGACGCTCCCCGGCGGACAACAGGATGGCCGTTGCGTACATCGAGGGTGGCGCGAGACAGCCGTTCGACGAATCTGCTCTCACCCCGCCACGCGATCACATCGTCAGTGCTGGACCCAATCGCGGAATTGTGCAGTTCGGCAGTGAGCGCGGCGAGCGGATCCTGCGTGATATCCAGATCGACCAGGCTGGTGCGCAGGTCCGGATTCTCGAAGGCGAGGACTCGCACGAGACCCTTCAACGCGGCCGTCGCAGGGGCTCCCGGCTCGTCGTCGCGGACGGAAAGACCGCCCCCGGTGACCAACCACAGCCGTGGCGCTCGGCCGTGCCATGTGCCGACGACCGCACGGACGACGGTCGAGATCGACCACACCGAATCTCGCGCCCGCAGGAGCCCGTCGTCGAGTCCTGTTGAGGCACCGCCGACGAAGGCGACCACGCCAACAGGCGGATGATCGGGATCGCCAGCCGCCTCCGCGAACGCGGCGAGCATCGCCGATTCGTTGTCGAGATCGGCGGTGTGCACCTTCCGCATCGGTGAGCGCCACCGCGCGATGAAGTCGTCGGCCATCACCCTGGCCTGCTCATCCAAGCACGCGTCGGTGAGTACCAACCAGCTTCCGCACGCCGTCTCGCGTGCCGCCTCCAGGGCCGCCGGTGTCACTTCGGTCGCGATTGGGTTTTCGATCCATTCGGCATCGAACATCTTCTGTGGCAGCGGCAGTGGTACCGCACGGCGTTCGACGCGTCGTAGGTAGATGCCATCCACTTCGGCCGCTACGTATCCGGCATCGTCGATCAGGACGATCCTGCCCAACTTGCCGGCGCTGGCGTCGAGGTTTGTCAGGTGCGCACGGCACCTGAGGTGCCGACCGATGTCGCGGTACACCCGGATCGTCTCGAACGACACCGGCAGGTAGCTGGCTTCCGCTGACCCGGTGGCGTCGCCGTCGGGTACCGCGGCGCCCAAACTTTGCAATGCCGCATCCAGCACGACGGGGTGAAGTCGATAGCAGGGATGCCGGGCAACCTCGTCGGGAACAGTGATCTCGGTTTCCGCGGAACCGTCGGGCAGCCGCGCTATCCGGCTCAATGCCGCGAAGGCGGGACCATGGTGTTGACCGGTCTGGCGTAGTAGGGCATAGAAATCGGCCGGCGACACCGTTGCCCCGTTCGAAGAACCATGCGCTTCCTGGTACGTGTGCGCAACATCACGCGGAGAGAGCTCAACCCTGGCTGTGGCGTGCCGAGAGAACTCACCGTTGGGCGAGCGGGAATAGACCTCGACCCGAATCTTGCTGTCCCCGTTGTGAATCAACTGCGTCGTTAGCTGGGTATGGCTGTCCAGGGGAAGCATCTGCTCCATCTCGAACTGGTTGATCACTACGGCGTCAGCGGCGACGCCGAGCGCTTCACCAGCGGCCGCCAAAGCGATCTCGGCAAACCCCGCGGCTGGCATGATGGGTTGGCCGAACACCTTGTGGTCGCCCAACCAGGGACATACGTCGGTTCCGACATCGGCCTGCCAGACATGGTCTCCGTTGCAAGGCATCTTGATGTGCGCGCCGAGGAGCGGGTGGCTAGCGGCCAGCTCTGACATCGCCGATCGATCCGCGACCCAGAACCGCGACTGTTGCCACTGTGTGGGTGGCAGGTCCACGAGGCGACCGTTGGTGGCGTCTGAGGGGGTCACCCCGAGCGTGGCGAGCTGGGCGTGAAAGAACAGCGTCTGATCTTGGTCGCGATTCATCGCCGACGTGACGATATGGCTGCTGGCCCCGTCCAGGGTGTCGGTGATGGCGTGCGTGAGCACAGGGTGGGGGCTGATCTCGATGAAGGCGTGGTTGGGCCCGCCGGCGCCGCCACCAGCATGAGTGACGGCCTGGTGGAATCGCACGGGGTTGCGCAAGTTGGCCGCCCAATAGTCGGCGTCCATCACGGGCCGGGAGGCCTCGACGGTGGTGGTAATGATCGGGATGCTCGGCGGCTGCGGAGTCAAATCGGCCAGCGCGCTTCGCAACTCGGGCAGTACGGGATCGATGATCGGGTGATGAGACGCCACATCGACTTCGATGCGCCGCGCCAGCCGATTTTGCGCCGCCACCGCCGAGATCACCGCGTCCACCGACTCCGGTGGCCCGGCAATCACCGACTGGCGCGGCGACGCGTACACCGCCAGCGTCACCTGCGGATACTCGGCAAGCAGCGACTCGACGGCATCGGCGTCCATCTCGAGGAGCGCCATCGCGCCCTGCCCCGACAGCCGCGCCATCAACCGCGACCGGGTAGCGATCACCCGCAAGCCCTGCTCGGGCGTCAACGCGCCGGCCACCACGGCCGCAGCAACCTCACCCATCGAATGCCCGATCACCGCATCCGGTGTCACGCCGTAGGACCGCCACAACTCGGTCAGCGCCAACTGCATCCCCACCAGCACCGGCTGGATGCGGTCGATTCCCACCACCTCGTCGCCGTCGATAAGTGTCTGTTGCAACGAAAAGCCAACCTGGGCGACGAATGTCGGCTCTAGCTCGGCGACCGCCTTGGCGAACGCCGGCTCATCGGCCAGCAGTTGCCGGCCCATCCCGGCCCACTGCGAGCCCTGACCCGAATACACAAATACCCGGCCCGGCCCACTGGCATGCTGATCGCAACCCACCACCCCCACGCGTGGCTGGCCAGCCGCCAGTGCTCGCAACCCCGCGACCGCCTCCGCGCGGTCGCGCGCGATTACGGTGGCGAACTTGGCGTGCCGGGCCCGGTGATGGTTCAGCGTGTGCGCCACATCGGCGAGCGGTGCACCCATGCCCGGCCCTGACATCCAGTCGGCTAATACCGCGGCCATGGAGGCCACCCGCGCAGCCGTCTTGCCCGATAGCACCAGGGCCGAAACGTCCGGCGTCCCAACGGCCGCCGGCACCCTTTTACCTGGTGTGTCCGGCGCCTGCTCGATCACCACATGCGCATTGGTGCCACTGAGGCCGAACGACGACACCGCTCCTCTACGCGGACCCGTTGCCGCTGGCCACGGGGCGCTCTCGGTCGGCACGAACAGACGCGTCCCCGACGCGTCGATAGCCGGGTTCCACCGGGTGAAGTGCAGATTGGGTGGAATGTGCCCCCGCTCCACCGTCAGCACCGCCTTGATGAATCCAGCCACACCGGCAGCCGCCTCCAGATGGCCGATGTTGGTCTTGACGGAGCCCAACGCGCACGAGCCCTCTCCGCGGCCGTACGTGGTGGCCAGCGACTCGAACTCGATGGGGTCCCCCAAGATCGTTCCAGTGCCGTGTGTTTCGACATAGTTCACGCTGTCGGGGGTGACATCTGC
This sequence comes from Mycobacterium sp., assembly GCA_035505695.1. GTDB lineage: Bacteria > Actinomycetota > Actinomycetes > Mycobacteriales > Mycobacteriaceae > Mycobacterium. Next base: position 43,315 of record DATJQO010000111.1, on the reverse strand, counting down.
GAGCCGCAGGGCGGAGGTGATCACGTCGCGCTGCGCCAGCGCGTTAGGTGCGGTCATGCCGTTGGATCGACCGTCCTGGTTGGTTGCCGAACCACGGACCACCGCCAGCACCCGATCCTGGTCGCGCACCGCGTCGGCCAACCGCTTGAGCACCACCACTCCGCAGCCCTCGCCGCGCACGAATCCATCAGCGTTGGCGTCGAAGCTATTGCACCGCCCTGTCGGCGAAAGCGCCGACCACTTGGACAGCGCGATGGCGGTGAACGGTGACAAGGTGAGCTGCACCCCGCCGGCCAATGCCACATCGGTCTCGCGCAGCCGTAGGCTCTGACACGCCAAGTGGATTGCCACCAACGACGACGAACACGCGGTGTCCACGGCGACGGCCGGACCACGCAATCCCAACAGGTAGGAGATCCGCCCCACCGCCGCGCAGTGCGGGGTTCCGGTGCTCAGGTACGCGTCGATGTCGGCTCTGCGCTCAATGTTGACGATCGTGTAGTCCCACGACGACAGCCCCATCATCACACCGGTTCGGCTGCCGTTCAGGGAATCCGGTGGAATGCCGGCGTGCTCGAGCGCTTCCCAGGCAACCTCGAGCAGTATCCGATGCTGTGGATCCATCGCCACGGCTTCGCGAGGTGTGATTCCGAAGAAATCGGCGTCGAATGCGTCAACGTCGGGAACGAAACCGCCCCATTTCGTCGTCATCCGCCCCGACGCCGACGGATCGGGATCGTAGAACGCGTCCGCATCCCACCGATTCGCCGGCACTTCGCTGATCGTGTCTACGCCGTCGACCAGCAGCTGCCAAAAGCTGGCCGGCCCAGTCACATTCCCCGGGAAACGACAACCGATGCCCACCACCGCCACCGGCTCCGCGATGTCGGTCGGAAAAGCGGTCCCGGCACGAACAAGCTCGCGCGCCAAGGCCGCTCGCGCGTTCGGCGACAGTTGCGCCGCGCGCTCCGCCAAGCTTGTCATGACTCGCCTCTCGCCGCGGCTTCCAGCTCGCTGGCCTCGACCAGATCGGAGAGCAGGTCCATCTCCTCTTCTGAAAGTTCCGGCTCCGCATCGGAAGTCGCCTGCGCGTCGGGCGGCAGCGCATAGTCCATTCGTCCACACAGCGCGGCCGAGAGATCGGTGATCGTCGGATACGCCCACACCAGCGCCACCGGCAACTCGATGCCGAGACTTGCTTCCAGCCGGTTTCGCAATTCGAGGCCCATCAGTGAGTCGAGGCCAAGCGTCTCCAGCGGCCGATTGTGGTCAATTGGATCGCTCGAGCGCAACACCCCCCGAATCTCATCGGCGATCGCCGATGCGAGGCGCCCCGGGCGTTCGACCGGGTCGAGGGCGTCCAGCAGCGCACGAATCGCGCCCCCGCCGCGCCGTTCGACGCTTGCCGACTCCTGCAACTTCGCGAACAACGACGACCCCGCTGCCGCGGGGAAGGATTGGAACCACTGCCGCGCGTCCATGCTGAACACACCGGTGCGTGCACGATCGGCGGCGAGCACCGACTGCATCGCGGCCAGCCCCTGCTCTGTGGTGAGCAACGAGACACCGAGATCGGCGAAGAACTGGGCACGCCCGACCTCGGCCCAAGGGCCCCAGTTGATCCCGACGGCAGGAAGTCCAAGCGAGCGGCGATGCGCAACAAGGCCGTCAACCCACGAGTTCGCGGCGGCGTACGCACCCTGCCCGGGCGTGCCGAGAAGGGAGGAGGCCGAGGAGAAGATCAGCCACCAGTCGACGTCCAGGTGGGCGGTGGCCTGATGAAGCCGCCAGCTGCCGGTGACCTTCGGGGCGAACACCCGCCTGGCGGCGGAATCCGTCATGTTCAGCATGATCTCGTCGGCGAGAACCATTGCGCTGTGCAGGACTCCGGCCAGGCGGAAACCGGCGTTTTCGACCGCTTCCACCAGCCGCTCGGCCGTGCCGGGCTCGGCGATGTCGCCAGTGACCACCTCGATCCGGTGACCCGCGACGTTCAGGCCCGCAATGGCCGCGCGAACATCATCGCTGGGGGCCGAACGTCCGTTCAGGACAATCAATCCCGCGCCTTGGTCGGCCAGCCAGCGCGCGACGACGAAACCGAGACCGCCCATGCCGCCGACGATGAGGTAGCCGCCGTCGTGGCTTACCAGTGGTTGCGGCGGCGGGGACGCGATCGCTTCGATGCTGCCCCCGATGCTGCCGGAGCCCGGTATCGAGATGACGATCTTGCCGGTGTGCTTACCAGACGCCATGAGCCGAAATGCGTCGGCCGCATTGTGCAGGCTGAATTCGGTGACGGGCAGCACCTGCAGTTTGCCATCCGACACGTGACCGAGGATCTGTTGCAGAAGTTGGCGGTACCGTGTCGGCTGCAGCTTGAGATTCAGGTCAAGGTCTACCACGGCAAAGGACGCGCTTTTTGCCAGTGCGGCCAATCCCAGGTTGGCGTCGGCGTAGACGTCCTTCTTGCCTAGTTCGACGAACCGGCCGCCGGGAGCAAGTATCTGCACACCGCGTTGAATTGCTTCGCCCGGAAGCGAATTGAGAATGACGTCCACACCGTAGCCGTCGGTGAGCTCGAGTATTTCGTCGGCGAATTCCACGCTTCTCGAGTCGCCGACGTACTCGACACCGAGCTCGGACAGCATTTCGCGCTTGGCATCCGAGCCGGCTGTCGTGTAGATGCGGGCTCCGATCATCTGAGCGATCGAAACCGCCGCCAGTCCGACGCCGCCTGTGGCGGAGTGGATGAGCACGCGTTCGCCAGGGGACAGCCGCCCGACCTCGCACAGTGAGTGCCAGGCGGTGAGATATGCGACGCCGAACGTGGCCGCCTCGTTATCGGGCAGCTCGTCGGGGATTGGGACGACGAGATCGGCAATCGTCGCCAGGTGCGTTCCGAATGTGCCGGGGCCGAAGGCGATAACGCGCTGCCCGATCTCGACGGAGTCAACATCGTCGCCGATGGCCGTCACGTAGCCGACACACTCGCCACCGATCACCGGCGCTCCACCGTCCAGTCCTGGATACACGCCCATCGCCTTGAGCACGTCGCTGAAGTTGAGCCCCGCTGCGACGACACGAACCTCGACCTGATCGGCTTGCGGCCTGATCCGCTTCACTTCGTGCACGGCCAGTGCGTCCAGTCGTCCAGGTTGATCGACCTGCAGCCGGACAGCGCTTGAGCCATCCACCTTCACGACCGTGCGGCGAGATTCGACGGCGAGATCACCTTTCGCCGTGGTGGGCGCAGGGACCAGCCGATTGACATAGCGTTGTCCGTCGCGGTAGGCGACCTCATCCTGGTCCGAGCCGGCGAGCAACTCCTCGGTCAGGGCGGCGAGTGAGCCGCTGCCTTCGGGTTCGATGTCGACGAGCGTGGCTTTCAGTTCCGAATGCTCGAATGTCAGCACCCGCGCGATTCCACGTAGCTCCGTCTGTGCCAGCGTGACTGACGCATTGGGATCGAGCTGCGCAGCGCCGCGGGTGACGATCCACAGCCGCGGGCTCTTCCGGGCACCCATTCGTGTCACGGGCTCGACCACGCTGCCGATCAGCAGCGTGCGCGCCTGCGCCAGCTCCAGTTGAGCCTGATCCGGCAACGACTCGTCGACGCCTCGGGGCGGACAGAGCACGACGATGCTGTCCCAGCTGACGCGGGTGATCGCCGCGCGCAGCTTCGCTTCGTCGTTGGGGGAGACCACCTCGACTTCGGAGATGTGGTCCCGCAGCGCTGACTGCAGCGCGGGCAGCAGCGGGTCGCCCGCGGCGAGGTCACCGATCAACAACAGGCCACCCAGATCGCCGGCCGGCTTGTCGAGGGGCGCGGGCTCCCACTCCAACGTGAATAGGAGATTGGTGAGTTCCGTTGCGCCGCGACCGGACCCAAGCACCGCCATCTCGACTTCCTCGACGACGAGTAGCGGTTGGCCATCCGGATCAGTCAGGACGACTTTGCCGACGAGCCGATCCGAACTATCGGTTGCGGTGAGAGAGCCAACCGCGCAGACACCGTCGGTTATATCGCCGTACACGTGCACGCCCGCGAAACGTACCGGCAGCACTAAGGTCTTCCGGGCGGTCTGCCCGCCGGCCAGGTCGGTCGCCATCCGGGTGGCACCCAGTGTCTGCAACGCGATATCCATCATCACCGGGTGCAGCAGAAAGTCGCGGGAACCCGCCCGGGCCGATGGAGGTAGCCGCACTTGCGCGCGGGCCGCACCGGATTGCGCGATGGCGAGCCCTGCGATCCCGCGAAACGCCGGTCCGTGCTGTTGGCCGGCGCCGCGCAGCCGCTGATACAGGTCGTCGGGGTCCAGTTCGTCCGCTAGATCGCCGAAGTCGGGTTGCGGTCCTTCGTGATCCGGCGGCGTCGCCCGCGCGACGGTGGCGGTGGCGTGGGTGGTCCATCCCGAAGAGCCGCTGCGGGTGCGTATTTCGACCCGGCACCGCTGCTCGTCGCCGGTGAGCGTGGTGACAAGGACAGTGCCTTCGCTCACGTGCAGCATTTGGTGAAGGTTGAGCTCGCAGATCATCCAAGGCTGATCGTGCTCGCTCGCGAATGCGTCCGTCGCTGCGGCCAGCGCGACCTCGGCGTAGGCCGCGCCCGGCAGAACGCAGAGAACGTCGATGATGTGATCCCCGAGCCACAGCAGATCCGGGTCGAGCTTGCTTTCCCATACCCGGGTGCCGTTGGTGGGGTCGGTGACACCGATGCCAAGCAGCGGGTGGGTGTCGGCCGCGTGGTAGGCGGCCGATGTGGTGCTGATCCAGTGGTGGGTGTGCTGCCAGGGGGTGGTGGGCAGCACGGGGTGCGGTTCGGGGGGATGGGGGGTTTGGGGTGGGCGGGTGGTGTGGGCGGTATTGAGGTTGGTGTGGAAGGTCAGGGTGTCGTGAGCGTCGCGTTGCAGGGTGCCGATGCTCAGATAGTTGGCGGCTTTGTAGCTGCTGCTGAGGGTGTCGGTGATGGAGTGGGTCAGCAGCGGGTGTGCGCTGATCTCGATGAAGGTGTGGTGATCGGCCCCGGCGGCGACGACGGCCTGCTGAAAGCGCACCGGGTTGCGCATGTTGGTCGCCCAATGCTCGGCGTCAAAGACCGGGTGGCTGTCGAGGTCGGCATAGGTGGTGGAGATGATCGGGATGGTCGGTGGCCGCGGGGTGAGATCGGCCAATTCCGAACGCATCTGGGGTTGCAACGCATCCATGGCCGGGTTGTGCGGGGCCACCTCGATGTTGACCCGGGTCGCGAAGCCATTCTGTTGGCGCACCTTGTCGATGAGGGCGTCGATCGTGTCCGGCGGCCCGGCAATCACGGTTTGGCGCGGGGAGGCATAGATCCCCAAGCTCACCTGCGGGTAGTCGGCGATCAACGCCTCGGTGGCCGCGGCGTCGAGTTCGAGCAACGCCATCGTGCCCTGCCCGGACAAGGGCGCCATCAGCCGCGCCCGGGTCGCGGTCACCCGCAGGCCCTCGGCAGGGGTCAGCGCCCCGGCCACCACCGCGGCGGCAACTTCACCCATCGAGTGACCTATCACCGCATCGGGTATCACCCCGTAGGAGCGCCATAGCGCGGTGAGCGCCAACTGCATTCCGATCAGTCCCAGCTGGATCTGTTCGATGCCGTCCAGCTCTTTGCCGCCGGCGATCACCTCGTGCAGCGAAAACCCCGTTTGAGCAACGAATTCCGGCTCCAGTTCGGCGATGGCTGCGGCGAATGCTGGCTCGTCGGCCAGCATTTGGCGTCCCATTCCGGCCCACTGAGATCCCCGTCCCGAGTAGACGAACACCGTGCCCGGTCCGATGGAGCCTTCACGGGGAGCCACCACGCCGGGGGCGGATTGACCCGCGGCCAGCGCGCGCAACCCCGCCACTGCTTGGCCCCGATCAACCGCAGCCACCGTGGCGAACTTGGCCTGCCGGGCCCGGTGGTGGTTGAGCGTGTGCGCGACATCGGATAGCGCCACCTCGGCGCCAGGGCCTTCCATCCAATCGGCCAGCACCGATGCCGTCGCGGCCACCCGTTGCGGCGACTTGCCCGACACCACCAGGGTCGACACCGCCGGCTCTGGGCCCCGCTGGGACGCCTGTCCCGGAACAGCCACCGGATCGGGCGCCTGCTCGATCACCACGTGGGCGTTCGTTCCACTGACGCCGAACGACGACACCCCCGCCCGGCGAGGCCGACCGGTGGTCGGCCATTCCATGCCCTCGGACGCGATGGTCAGCCGAGCTGCGGCCTCACTCGCATGCGTTGTCAACTGATGGAAGTTGAGGTGCCGTGGAATGCAACCGTTGCGCACGGCGAGCACGGCCTTCATGAGCCCGGCGACACCGGCTGTCGCTTCCAGATGACCGAGATTGGTCTTCACTGACCCGATCACCAACGGCGGGGAGCTCTCTCGGTCGCTGAAAACCTTGCTCAGCGAATCGAGTTCGATCGGATCGCCCAGCGGCGTACCGGTTCCATGGGCCTCGACGTAATCGATGTCAGCAGCCTTCAACTTGGACAACGCCAATGCGTTGCGTAGCAACGCCTGTTGCGCCGGCCCGTTCGGGACGGTCACTCCGCTGCTGGCACCATCCTGGTTGACCGCCGAACCGCGCACCACGGCCAGGATGCGGTTGCCGTCGCGCACCGCGTCATCCAACCGCTTCAGTACCACCACCCCGGCGCCCTCGCCGCGCACATACCCATCGGCGCCCACATCGAAGGTTTTGCACTGTCCCTCCGGCGATAGCATTCCCCATCGCGAGCACGCGATGCTCGGCCCAGGGCTGAGCAAAAGGTTGGTTCCACCCACCAACGCTGTGTCGCTTTCCCGCCAGCGCAGGCTTTGACATGCCAGGTGCACCGCCACCAACGACGACGAGCAGGCCGTGTCGATGACCACCGCGGGTCCCCGAGCCCCGAGGATATAGGCCAGCCGTCCGGCGGCGAAGTTCGCCGAGTTTCCGGTGGGGATGTAGGCGTCGAGGTCTTCGGGTCGCAACCGGCCTGCCAGCGTGAGCATGTAGTCGTAGGCGGTGACGCCGACGAACACCGAGGTCTGAGTCCCGCGAATGGTTTGCGGTGGCAGTCCCGCGTCCTCCAACGCTTCCCAGGCAACTTCAAGCAACAGACGCTGTTGCGGGTCCATTGCCGCTGCTTCGCGTGGGGAGATCGAGAAGAACTCCGCATCGAATTCATCCGGCTGCCAGGAGGTGAGAAAGCCGCCTTCCCGGCTGCATATCGTCCCCGGTACGGTGTGGTCATCCGTGTAGAAGGCGTCCGCGTCCCACCGTTCGGCGGGAACCCGGACGATGCCGTTTCGGCCGGCGCACAACAAATCCCAGAATTGTTCCGGGTTGTGCACCCCTCCCGGGAACCGGCACCCCATTCCGACTACCGCGATCGGCTCGGTGCTGGACTTTTCGGCGATTTCCAGGCGCGCCGTGAGGTCATCGATTTTGTGCAGCGCCTCGGTGATGATCGCCCGGCGATCAGGATTCGGGACAGTCATCGGGCTCAGCTCAGCCTCTCCGAAAGTTGTTGCAACAACTCGTCCTCGGTCAGATCGTCGTAGGAGTCAGCGACCTTTTGGTCCACCGTTTCCTCTGCTGGTTCGATGAGTTCCGGCAGAACGGTGGCCAGATAGTCGGTGAGGCTGTACACCGTCGGGTAGTCGAACACCACAGAGGCCGGCAGGAACTCGCCGAGGCTCTCCGACAGCGCACGCTGCAGCGTCACGCTCATCAGCGAGTCCATGCCGAGTTGGAAGAAGCCGGTCGACGGATCGAGCGACTCAGTGGGCGGCATTCCCATCACCCTGGCGGCCAGCGCGCCGACCTCGTCGAGCAACATGTCGTGTCGGCGTTCCGGCTGGCACTTGCCCAGAGCCTTGCGGAACTCGCTTTCGGGCATCGGTGCGTCGCTCGGCGCGGGCAGCAGGTCGTCGACGATGCGCAGTGCCCCGCGCGTCCGGTATGCAGCGGCCAACAGCGGCCAATCCGCAGCCACCACAACCGAATGCACTCCGGCGTCGGGGCTCATCGCCAGCGGCAGCGCACCGATGGCCACTTCGTCAGCCATGGGTTGTAGTCCGGATTCAGCGCTCACCTGACTCGCGTCTTGCTGCGCGTCGGCCAGCGACTTCCACAAGCCCCAGGCCACGACAGTGGCCGGTAGCCCCATAAGGCGACGGGCATAGCCCAGGGTATCCAGGAAGGCGCTGGTCGCGGTGTAGTGGGCCAGCCACCGTGAACCGATGAGACCCGAGATTGAGGAGAACGAAACAAAGTGCTGTACAGGCTGTTTCAGCGACAACCGATGCAACAGCCGCGCGGCGTCAAGCTTGGGCCGGAACATGGCGACCACATCTTCGTCGGTCATCTCGCTGAGCAATACCGGCTGGCCGGCGAAGGCCGCCAAGTAGATTCCCTCAAGCGGCGGCAAGTCCGCCCCGAAGCGGTCGAACAGTGCGTTCATCGCGGCCGGGTCGGTCGCATCCGCGGCAACCTGGACGAGGTTTGTCGCGGGTGCGGCGAGGCTTTCGGCCAGCTCCGCCAGCCGTGTGCCGGGATTGCGGGACACGGTAACGATCGTCTTGGCCCCCATCTGCGCGAGCTGACGGATCAGGTGCGGCCCGATGTTTCCGGTGGCCCCGATGACGAGCTGGCTGGTGTCCTCACTCAGCGTCGCCGGCGACGCCGCGGGCGCAGCTCGCCTCCGCAGCCTGGGCACATGGCGTGCACCCGACCGGTAGACGACCTGGTCCTCCCCGTCGATGCCGGCGGCTTCGTCTAGCACGTGCCGCACGGCCAGCTCAGGAGGCATCGACTCGTCGAGATCTATCACACCGGCCCATATTTCGGGATGTTCGAGTGCCAGTGTGCGGCCCAGGCCCCACAGCACCGCATGCCCGGGGTTGGCTCGATCGCCTTCGGAAACGGGTTGCGCATTGCGCGTCACGATGAACAACTTCGGCCGCGAAGGGCTCGCGACCATCAAAGCGGCAAGCCTTCGTGTTGCGTGGAATACCTCGTACGCCGCCCCGACATCGAGGAGTTCACCGGAGACGGGCGGTGCGTAGAGCACGTTGTCCACACCGCGCAGCGCGTCGAGCAACGCGGTGGGATCGCCGTCCTCCGCGAGCGCCGACGGCGCGAAGACGTCGACCCGAGATTCCGCACCGACGACACGGACCAGTTCGGCGGAAAGTCCGTTGTCCGCCACCACGAGCCAGGTACCGCTGCTTGAGGTGTCGGCGCTCGGTGCCGGGCGGACCGGCCAGGCCAGCTGATAGCACCAGTCTTCGAGCGCATCGCCGCCGTGTTCGGATTTCCGTTGTCCGTTCACCGCAACCCAATTGCGGCCCGGATGCGCCAGTGCTGCTGCGTTCGCGTGCGTGGTGGTGGTGATCCAGTGCTGGGTGTGCTGCCAGGGGGTGGTGGGGATCTGTGGGTGTGGTTCGGGTGGGTGGGGGGTGTGCGGTCGGGTGGCGCGGATGGTGTTGAGGTTGGTGCGGAAGGTGATGGTGTCGTCGGTGTCGCGTTGCAGCGACCCGATGCTCCGGAAACTGACACCGTATTTGCTCGTGTACGAGGCGTTGCGCAGGGTGTCGATCACCGCTTGGGTGAGTAGCGGGTGCGCGCTGATTTCGACGAAGGTGTGGTGGTCGGTTCCGGCGGCGTTGATGGCCTGCTGGAAACGCACCGGGTTGCGCATGTTGGTGGCCCAGTGCTCGGCGTCGAAAACCGGGCGGTTGTCGAGGTCTTCGTAAGTCGTGGAGATGATTGGAATCGTCGGGGGCCGCGGGCTCAGATCGGCCAATTCCCAACGCATCAGGGGCTGGAGTGCGTCCATGGCCGGATTATGCGGGGCCACTTCGATATTGACCCGGCTGGCGAAACGGTTTTGCGCGCGCACCGTGTCGATGAGGGCATCGATCTGCTCGGTCGGACCGGCGATCACGGTCTGGCGCGGCGAGTTATAGATCGCCAACGTCACCTGCGGGTAGTCGGCGATCAACGCCTCGGTGGCCGCAGGGTCGAGTCCTAACAGTGCCATGCCGCCCTGTCCGGACAGCGGGGCCATCAGTCGCGACCGGGTCGCGGTCACCCGTATGCCTTCGGCGGGGGTGAGAACTCCGGCGACCACCGCGGCGGCCACCTCGCCCATCGAGTGGCCGATCACCAGGTTGGGGTGCACCCCGTAGGAGCGCCACAATGCGGTCAGCGTCAGCTGCATGCCGATCAGGCCCAGCTGGATCTGTTCGATACCGAGCAGTTCCTTACCGCCGGCGATCACCTCGTGGAGCGAGAACCCGGCCTGCTCGACAAACACCGGGTCCAACTCGGCCACAGCAGCGGCGAATGCGGGTTCGTCGGCCAGCAGTCGGCGGCCCATCCCGGCCCACTGCGACCCGCGCCCGGAGTAGACGAACACCGTGCCAGGCCCGGCAGAGCCGTCCTGTGAGCCCACCACGCCGGGGGAGTGCTGGTCGGCGGCGAGGGCTCGCAACCCGGCTACGGCCTGGGCGTGTTCGCGGGCGACCACGGTGCCGAATTTGACGTGCCGGGCGCGGTGGTGGTTGACCGTGTGGGCAACATCGGCCAAGGCCACCTCGGCGCCGGGGCCCTCCAGCCAATCGGCCAGCACCGACGCCGTGGCGGCCACCCGCTGCGGTGTCTTACCCGTCACCACCAACGTCGACACCCCAGGGTGAGAGCCGCGCTCGGCTACTGGCGTTAACTCGGGACCTTGCTCGATCACCACGTGGGCATTGGTCCCGCCCAACCCGAACGATGACACTGCCGCCCGGCGCGGACCCTCTGCGGTTGGCCACCGGCTGTTCTCAGTGGGAACGAAGAACCGGGTCGGCGACGCGTCGATCGCCGGATTCCATTGCGAGAAATGCAAATTCGGTGGAATCTGGCCACGTTGCACCGCTAGCGCCGCCTTGATGAACCCCGCGATACCGGCCGCCGCCTCAGTATGGCCGATATTGGTTTTCACCGCCCCCAGCGCGCACTCGCCGTCACCGCGGCCATACGTGGCCGCCAGCGCCTCGAACTCGATCGGATCCCCCAACATCGTGCCGGTTCCATGAGCTTCGACGTAGTTAACGCTCTCGGGCGCCACATCGCCGGATCGCAAAGCATCGGCGATCACGTCGCACTGGGCCGCCGTATTCGGCGCGGTGACGCCATTGGAGCGGCCGTCTTGGTTGACTGCCGAGCCGCGCACCACCGCCAGCACCGGGTCGGCGTCACGCACCGCGTCGGTCAACCGCTTGAGCACCACCACCCCGGCGCCCTCACCACGCACAAACCCGTCGGCCGCCGCATCGAAGGTGGCGCACCGGCCCTGCGGGGACAGCAATCCCCATGCTGAAATAGCGATTTGGGTCTCCGGGCGCAGAGTAATGCTCACCCCGCCGGCCAAAGCCAAATCAGTTTCCCGCAGACGCAGGCTCTGGCAGGCCAGGTGCACCGACACCAACGACGACGAACAAGCGGTGTCTACCGCCACCGCCGGACCGCGAAGCCCCAGCAGGTACGAGATCCGGCCCACCGTGATGCTGTGTGCGTTTCCGGTTCCGCTGTAGGCGTCTACATTCTCCGGGCTGGTGGCCAACATGGACTGGTATTCGTTGAAGTAGACGCCCATCATGACGCCCGTTCGCGTGCCACCTAGGGAATCCGGTGCAATGCCTGCATTTTCGAGGGCTTCCCAGGAAACCTCGAGCAGCATCCGTTGCTGCGGGTCCATCGCCGCGGCTTCGCGGGGAGTGATGCCGAAAAACTCGGCGTCGAACCCCGCGATGTTGGGCACGAAACCGCCCCACTTCGTCGTCATCCGCCCCGGCGTCAACGGGTCGGGATCGTAAAATGCATCCGCGTCCCACCTATCGGCCGGAACCCGCGAGATCGCGTCGCGGCCTTCCACCAGCAGATCCCAGAAGCTCTCCGGCCCGGTGACATCACCCGGAAAACGGCAACCGATACCCACCACTGCGACCGGCTCAGCGACCGCGATGCGAGAGACCTTGTTGAACTCCTCGGCCAGGGTGGCGCGCTGCTGCACGCTCATACCGGAAATCCGGCTGAAAGCGGTTCGCATCACGCGGACCCATCGGCCTCGGGTGAGGTCGATTCGATACGGTCAAACAGGCTGTCCAACACGCTTCCGGCCGAGGCGGACAGCAGGGCCATCGTGTCTTCTTCCGAATCAGCATATGGTGCAACAAGTTTGGCGAGATAGCTGGCCAGTGATGCGACGGTTGGATGATTGAACAGCATCGTGGCGGATAACTCGATGCCCACGAAGTGCTCAGCCTCGCGCCGAATCGCCATTGCCATAAGGGAATTGAGTCCCAATTCGGCGAACGGCCGGTCGGTGTCCAACTCTGCCTCAGGCAACCGGAGCTCCGCCGCGATGATCCGGCGTAACCCCTCCTCGAGTTGGTTGCGAACATCGGTTGCCGACATATTCGACCAGTTCTGGGCCGGCACCAGGTACGTGTCCGCGACACCGGATCCATCGCCGCCGGCGGGCGTTGGCACAGGCACCACAACCGCCTGCACGATGTCGTAGGAATCGGCGTATTCCCAAGCCGTGAAAGCCTCCGACGGCGTGATGTCCCGCGAGCCCATCCGCTGCAGCTCCTGGCTCACGACCTGGGCGTCAGCGGCGAATCCGAGCCCCCGCCAGGCTACCCAGTCGAGGCTCAGGGTGTGGCAGCCTCGTTGGCGGCGGAACCGGGCCAATGCGTCCAGGTAGGAATTGGCGCCCGCATAGGAACCCTGCCCCGGGATGCCGAATATGGCTGCCGCCGAGGCGATCAAGAAGAAGAAGTCCACGCTGCCGGGCGGAAACGCCGCGTGCAACGCCTGGCTGCCGCTGATCTTCGGCCACATGACCTGCTGCACCGGATTCTCGGACATGTTCGTCACCAGTTGATCGTTGGTGACGCCAGCCGCGTGAATGATCCCGCGAATCGGCGGGGCTCCATCGCGATCGCGCTTGTCCAACAGGGCTTGCACATCGTCGTGGGATCCGATGTCGGCCGCGACCGCCTCGACCGCGACACCGCGCATTTCCAGTGCGCGGATCGCGTCGATCTTCTCGCGCAGTCCGGCATCGATGGTGCCGAACTCCCAATGCCGCCTCGGCGGCAACGCCGTACGGCCCGTCAGTACCAATCGACGCGCGCCGCGGTCGGCGAGCCAGCCCGCAATCAGCAGGCCAAGTGCGCCCATCCCGCCAGTGATGAGGTAGGCCGCATCGGGCCTGCACTGTAAGGACTTACGGACCGGCTCGCCTCTCACAGGCGCTAGCGCCGGGGCGAGGACCACTTCGTTGCGCAACACCAAGATCGATCTGCTCGGTGTTTGAAGCACATCGGCGAGCGCCGGTGCGGCAGCGGCGAGGTCGGTGTCGGCAGCGACATCGACCAGGCCGCCCCACAACTCGGGATGCTCAGCCGCGATGACGCCGGCAAGTCCCCACAAGAAGCTCTGGCGCAGTGCGGACGGGGTCACCGCTTCGTGGACCCCGCGCGTGACGATCCACAGCGCGGCGGGGTTGTCCGCGTCCCGCTCCGCCAGGTTGCGCACCAGACGTGCCAGCTCGGCTGAGATCCGGACGGCGAAGTCGACATCGGTCTCGGTGGCATCCGCTGGCTGGGAATCCGCGACGTACAGTACATGGCGCGCATCGGACACCGCCGCCGGCACATAGCCGGCGTCCGCTAGACGCGTCCCGAGCTGGGTACCGTCATCGCCAATTACGGTGACGGGACGCGGACCGGTGACTGGAAGGGCCTCCGCATCTTCCGGACCGGGCCGCGGCTGCCACTCGATCGTGTGCACGAATTTCCTGGCGTCGGAGTCCGATTGGCCCGCAACCCCTGATCCAGCCGGTTGCCCCTCGCCAAAGTCCAGCGCCCGGTACCGAAGTGACCGCATCGACAGGCAAGGCACGCCGGTATGGGCCCCGATGGTGATGTCGACGGTGACCCCATCGCTGTCACGGGCGGTGTGGTTCACCGAAACCGAACCGCGCGGTTCGGTGACAGCATCGCTAATCCACACCTGCTCGATGCTTGCCGGCACGTAGATACGCGAATCGGTGATGTCCGCCAGCGCAGCGACGTGGACTGCGGCGTCGAGTAACGGCGCGGCCGAGCCCGAGGGCAGAGACTGCGGAAGAGCGATCGCGGCCCGCAGGCCGGTAGGCGTGAGCGTCCACGAATCCACCGACCATTTGAAGGGCAAGCCCTCGATCCCACGCCGCGCGAGCATCTTGTCGATTTCCGGTATCGGGCCCGGATTCGTCTCGCTGTGACCATTCTCGCGTTGGTGCCCGTTGCCCTGATAGGGGTCGTTCGAACGTATTGCTGACCCGGACGGTGACGACGAAAGTAGCGCGGTCACATGCCGCGTCCACCGCTCTGCGGTTGCGTCGGCAGCCGGACTCGAGGCCAGGCTGATCGACTGGTTGTCGGCGACCACTTGGATAAGGCGTGGCTGGTCGGCGAAACTGGGTTGCCCGAATCGGATGCTGGATAGCGCGGAATAACCCAATTCGGCTGCGGCAGAAAGGATTGTGTGCAGCACAATAGATGCGGGGACTAACTCGACCCCGTGGCATCGATGCCGGCCCGGGTACGGCTTGGCCTCCGGCGCCAACCTCGCTTGCCAGAGGTGGGTGGGCGGACTGGATGACACCGTGGTGTGTTGGCCGAGCAGTGTGCCCGCCTTGGGTGCTGATCCCACGGAGTTCGCCCGCTGTGTGGTGGTGATCCAGTGCTGGGTGTGCTGCCAGGGGGTGGTGGGGATCTGGGGGTGTGGTTCGGGCGGGTGGGGTGTGTGCGGCGGGTGGGTGGTGTGGGCGGTGTTGAGGTTGGTGCGGAAGGTGATGGTGTCGTCGGTGTCGCGTTGCAGGGTCCCGATACTTGTGTATTTGCTTCTGTGCTGGGCGTTGTGCAGGGTCTCGCTGACGGCTTGGGTCAGCAGCGGGTGCGCGCTGATTTCGATGAAGGTGTGGTGATCGGTTCCGGCGACGGTGATGGCCTGCTCGAAACGCACCGGGTTGCGCATGTTGGTGGCCCAGTGCTCGGCGTCGAATACCGGGCGGGTGTCGAGGTCTTCGTATGTGGTGGAGATGATCGAAGTGGTCGGTGTCCGTGGAGCCAGATCGGCTAATTCCGAACGCATCTGGGGTTGCAGTGCATCCATCGCCGGGTTGTGTGGGGCCACCTCGATGTTGACCCGACTGGCAAAACGGTTCCGCGCGCGCACCTCGACGATCAGAGCGTCGATCTGCTCGCATGGTCCGGCGATCACAGTTTGGCGCGGCGAGTTATAGATCGCCAGTGTCACCTGTGGGTAGCCGGCGATCAACGCCTCGGTAGCGGCCACATCGAGTTCCAGCAGGGCCATGCTGCCCTGTCCCGACAACGGGGCCATCAGCCGCGATCGGGTCGCGGTCACCCGCAACCCCTCGGCGGGGGTGAGCGCTCCGGCCACCACCGCGGCGGCCACCTCACCCATCGAGTGGCCGATTACCATGTCGGGTTGCACCCCGTAGGAACGCCACAGCTCGGTCAGCACCAGCTGCATGCCGATCAGCCCCAACTGGATCTGTTCGATGCCGACCAATTCCTTGCCGCCGGCGATCACCTCGTGCAGCGAGAATCCGGCCTGCTCGACAAACACCGGCTCCAGTTCGGCGATCGCTTGTGCGAAGGCGGGATCATCCGTCAGCAATTGGCGGCCCATTCCGGCCCACTGTGACCCGCGCCCGGAGTAGACGAACACTGTGCCTGGCCCGGTCGAACCCTCGTGGGGGCCGACCACGCCGGGGGCGTGCTCGCCGGCCGCCAGTGCCCGCAACCCGGCCACCGCCTGAGCGCGTCCCCGGGCGACCACAGTGCCGAATTTGGCCTGCCGGGCGCGGTGATGATTGACGGTGTGGGCCACGTCGGCCAGGGCCACCTCCGCACCGGGGCCTTCCATCCAATCGGCCAGCACCGACGCCGTCGCCGCTACCCGCTGCGGTGCCTTGCCCGCCACCACCAATGTCAACACCCCAGAAACAGGGTCCCGCTGAGGCGCCGGAGCCACTTCCTGGCCTTGCTCGAGTACCACGTGCGCGTTGGTCCCGCCGAACCCGAACGACGACACGCCGGCCCGGCGCGGGTGCCCGGTATCAGGCCAATCAGTTTGTGTAGCAACAACTTTCATCCGCAAGTCGGAAAAGGGAATATGTGGATTCGGACTCTCGAATCGCTGATTCGGCGGAATCTGGCCGCGTTGCACCGCCAGCACTGTCTTGATGAAGCCGGCGATACCGGCCGCCGCCTCTGTGTGACCGATGTTGGTCTTGATGGCGCCGATGAGAAGAGGAGAATCCTCCGGACGTCCGCGACCAAGCACCGTGCCGAGAGCGCGCGCTTCGATCGGATCGCCCAATAGTGTTCCGGTGCCGTGAGCTTCGACATAGTCGACCTCGCTCGGCCGCATCCCAGCGTTGTTGTAGGCCGCGCGCAACACCGCCATTTGGGCGGCTGGGTTGGGGGCCATCAGCCCGTTGGAGCGACCGTCCTGGTTGACCGCCGAACCGCAGATTACCGCGAGCACCCGATCCCCGTCGCGCTGCGCGTCGGTCAACCGCTTGAGCACCACCACCCCGGCACCCTCACCACGCACAAACCCGTCGGCCGTCGCATCGAACGCGCGGCACTTACCCGTCGGCGATAACGCGCCGACATGGTCGAAACCGCGAAAAACCGCCGGGGACAACAACAAGTTCACTCCAGCTGCGATTGCCAGCTGGGACTCCTGCATTCGAAGGCTCTGGCAGGCCAGGTGTATGGCGACCAGCGACGACGAACATGCGGTGTCCACTGCCACGGAGGGACCACGCAGGTCAAGGAAATACGAGAGGCGATTCGCGATGATGCTCATCGCGCCCCCGGTGTTGCTCCACCCGTCGACTTCGCAAAGATCAGTGGAAGCAATAGCTCCGTATTCACTCGTACAAGATCCTGCAAATACTCCTGTCTGCGACCGGCGCAGCGAGGTGGGCGGGATTCCGGCGTCTTCCAACGCTTCCCAGGCCACTTCCAGCAGCAGGCGTTGCTGGGGGTCCATCTTGGCCGCTTCGCTGGGGGAGATCTCGAAGAACTCCGCATCGAAGGCGTCGATGTCGCGCAGGAATGAGCCCCACCGCGTCGTGCGGGCCAGCGCTGCCGCTATCTCGGGTGAGCCGTCGTCGAACGGCTGCCACCGTTCGGGTGGGACCTGCCCGATGGAGCAACCGCGCTCAGAGATGAACTGCCACAACGCTTCTGGCCCCGATATCCCCCCTGGGAAGCGACACCCCATTCCGATGACGGCGATCGGCTCGTCGACTGAATTCCGAGCCGGGCACTTGAGCGCCGCATCCGACTCAGGGTCGGGCTCCGGCGCGGTGAGGTAAGCTGCGAGCGCATTGATCGTCGAGTGCTCCCAGAAGTCGATCGGCGAGACGGTCTTGCCCAACAACTCCGACAGTTGACCGGACAGTACGACCGCGTCGCGGGATCCGACACCGAGATCGGCCAGCGACAGATTGGGATCGACCTCGTCCGGCGTACAGCCGATGTTCGTCACCAGGTAGTCGACCAGCCAGTGTCGTAAGTCGGCCTCGTCGTTAACGCTCGATGTCATACAGACACGTCCAACCGCTTGAATCCGTCACTTCGATAACGTTCGACACAGGCTGAACGCCGGATCTTGCCGCTGGTGGTGATCGGAATCGAACCGGGTGAGACCAGAACAACGTCAGCGACCCGCAGACTGTGTGACTTCGATATCGCCGATGTGACTTCGCGCTTCACCGAGCGAAGTTTGAGCATTGCCTCTTCCGCGGAAGTTCCGCGGCGTTTCAGTTCAATGATCGCCACCAGTTGCTCGGTGATGTCGTCCGGCACGGATATCGCCGCGACCCGGCCTCCGGTGATCTCCTGGATCGTCGCCTCGATGTCGTCGGGATAGTGGTTGCGCCCGTCCACGATGAGAAGGTCTTTGATGCGGCCCATGATGAACAGTTCGCCGTCGGACATGACGCCCAGGTCGCCGGTCCGCAGCCACGGCCCCTCCGGGCTTCCTGGTGCGGGATCGACGAGCTTTGCGTTGAACGTGCGCGCCGTCTGCTCTGGCTTGCGCCAATATCCCAAGGCCACGTTGTCGCCATGCACCCAGATCTCACCGACGGTTCCCAATGGATTCTCGGTCATGGTCTCCGGGTCGACGATTCGCACGGACGACGCGCGGGGCGAACCGTAGCTAATAAGGTCGGTACCGACTGTGCCTTCGGTTCCGCCGGGCGTCGCCTTGCCTGCGGACAAGTGTTCGTAGTCGAAACGCACTGTCTTTGGCGGGAGGCCGGCTTCGGGGGTGGCCACGTACAGGGTCGCCTCCGCGAGCCCGTAAGAGGGTCGTACCACTGTCGGGCGCAGTCCGAAACGAGCGAAACGCTCGGTGAAACGCTTCACCGTCGCGACATGGATTCGCTCACTACCGCTGACGATTCCAAGCACTTCGCCGAGGTCGAGCCCGGCCATATCTTCGTCAGACGTTCTCCGGACAGCCAATTCGAATGCGAAATTCGGTGCGGCAGAGAAGGACCGATAGCTTTTGGCGAGCAGTTGGATCCAGCGGGCTGGTCGGCGTAGAAATGACATCGGGCTCAATAGCACTGCGCTGCGTTTAGCTACCATCGGCGCACAAACGCCGAGGATCAGGCCCATGTCGTGGTAGAGCGGAAGCCACGAGACCACGGTTCCTGACGGAACCTTTGTGGAATCCTCAAAATAGTCATCCAATGCTTGGGTCAGGTTGGCGATGACGTTCTTATGGGACACGACGACACCGGCCGGCGTGCGCGTCGATCCGGACGTATATTGGAGATAGGCCGCGCCGGAGGAGAATTGACAAGTGCGCGGCAGCTCGCGCGGCGAATCCAAGTCGAGTAGATCGACCTCGATGACGAATGGTGAAGGCTGACCATTCTGTGCGCATGCGTATTTGTTCACGTCGCTGACCACGGCGGAAGTCGTGAGAATGGCGACTGGCATCGAATCCCGCAACACGGAGGAAACCCGGTCGTCGTGGATACCGTAGTGGGGTACTGAGAGCGGAACCGCGATGAAACCAGCCTGTAGGGCCCCGAGGAAGGCCACGACGTATTCCAGTCCCTGTGGCGCCAATATCGCCGCCCGATCGCCCGGCGAGCCGCAGAGAGCGAGTTCTTCGGCAATGATGCGCGCACGCCGTGAGACCTGCGACCAGGTAAGGTTCTCAGCAAACCCGTTTGGGTCCTGGTCAAAGTCGATGAACGTGAACGCGGCGGCATCCGGCTGCTCGTCGGAGCGTGCTTGTAGCAAAGCGGTGATGGAAGAGTCGGTCACCGGCACTGGCATTGCCTTTCCGTTGCGGTTGTCGGAGTTCAGTATGTGGGCGCACCGTGTGCGACGCATGTCGAAATCGCTTTGCAGACACCCCAGGAGAGTCCTAATCCTGCCGGTTTGAGCTAAGCGAGAACCTTGCGCGGTCCGTGGCGCACAGCACCTATTGGTCCAAGCCGTCGTGTGCGTACGAGTTAGACGGTCCGGGGTGATGTGATCTGGCGCCCTGACAACCAGGCCCTCTACTAAGGTAGTCACTGTTTAGCCGGGAAGGAACGCGATTTAAGAAATCCACATCTTCGCCAAGGCGGTCGATCAGCATGATCGTGTCGTCCATCACAGCTTTGGGCCTCGATTGCGTTCTTGCCAGGCGATATTCATTGTGAGCCACTGTGGTTTCATGAGACTCGTGATGCACAGGTGACGGATGATCAATAGAGTGCGATGAGGCTTGCTATGTCCCGGCGGGTGACGGACCCAGTCTGTTTTGGCGCCAGCGCACCGTTTACATCAGCAGCGATCCATCTGCCTGCATGACTGGTGATGCTTCTTGCGTGGCTCTGCGCAGGCGCCGGTCCGTCCGCCTGGTTATCCGGTTATCCGGGGCCGGAAATGTGTGCGGAGGGGACTCACGGTGCCAGGCACAGCGAACTTACCACCAGTGACTACCTGGATGGTCACCGCCGACTCAAGAGCCGCAGGAGCTGCAGCACAGCTAAACTGCGTTACTGCAATCGAACGTTCTGTCTTCTATGTCTCTTACGAGCTCCGGCAAATTACTGTTGAGGTAGAAATGATCGCCAGGAAAGACGCGGATCGCGAACTCTCCGGTCGTTCGGTCGCACCACGGCGCCATGTCTTCCTGGGTTGCGATCCAATCCTTATCTCCGGTAAACGCATAAATTGGACACGACACCGTCGTCCTTGATGGGCAGGTATAGCCGGCTATGGCGCGTACGGCCCGCAATGTAGGCAGCACCCCTACGAGAAATTCTTCGTCAGCGAGGAAATCCGGATTCGTGCCGGTCATTTTGGCGACCAAGTTCAACATGTCGCGATCAGAAAAACCCTGCAGTTGCTTATATCTGATATGACCTGGGGCTGAACAGGACGACAGAAAGAGAGCGGCGAGCGGATGTCCTGCTGATTGGAATCTCAACGCTACTTCGAAGGCTATCAAGCCCCCCATGCTGTGACCGAAGAAGGCGATTGGATCGTCAGTTCGAGTCGACAGCTTCATCATCGCAAAGATTTCGTCGGCCAGGGCGGGAATACTGGCAAGCTGCGGCAGGCCAGACCGATCGCGCTGTCCGGGATACTGGACAGCGATACGCTTTAGGTCGGCGGAAAACGCGCGGGAAAATGGGACATAAAATTTCGCGTCTCCACCGGCATGCGGGAAAATATACAACGTGGGCGTAGTCGACTTCTGATCGATTTTATTGTTGTCCGAGCGCCCATTCACTGGGTCAGCATACCGTGGTGTACAAGATACGCGCACCGTCGCGGAGATGACGACTCGCCGACGCAACGCCAGATGGCGATGAGGACATTGCGAATGACTGGGGCGGGGTCTGGGGTTCCTGCTGCGGCCCGTTCGGCGGTACGTTGTAGCAGGCTGCGTGGGAGTCTTCTGCGGGCCCGCTCCACGCCAATGCCCGACACACCGGCCTCGCCACCACCGTCACAAAGGCAACACCAGGCACACTGGTAACAACAACGACGCCAGGAGGGTATGGCCGTGTACCGAGTCTTTGAAGCGCTGGATGAATTGAGCGCCATTGTCGAGGAAGCCCGTGGCGTTCCGATGACGGCCGGCTGTGTAGTCCCTCGCGGCGACGTGCTGGAGCTGATCGACGACATCAAAGATGCGATCCCCGGCGAGTTGGATGATGCACAGGATGTGCTCGACGCGCGGGATTCCATGCTGCAAGACGCCAAGGCGCACGCCGAATCCATGGTTTCCTCGGCGACCACCGAGTCCGAGTCGATGCTCAACCACGCTCGTGCGGAGGCGGACCGGCTGCTCTCCGACGCGAAAGCGCAGGCCGATCGCATGGTCAGTGAGGCGCGTCAGCACAGCGAACGGATGGTCGGTGAGGCCCGCGAGGAGTCGATTCGCATCGCCACGGCGGCGAAACGCGAATACGAAGCCAGCGTCAGCCGCGCCCAAGCCGAAGCCGAGCGGCTAATCGAAAACGGCAACATCTCCTACGAGAAGGCCGTGCAAGAGGGCATCAAAGAGCAGCAGCGCCTGGTGTCGCAGAACGAGGTGGTGCAATCGGCCAATGCCGAAGCCACCCGGCTCATCGACACGGCGCACGCCGAAGCCGACCGGCTGCGGGGGGAGTGCGACATCTACGTCGACAACAAGCTCGCCGAGTTCGAGGAATTCCTCAACGGCACGCTTCGGTCGGTGGGGCGTGGCCGCCACCAACTCCGGACGGCGGCCGGCACGCACGACTACGCGACCCGCTAGCAGCCCGTCGGCCCGGCGTCCGCGCCCTTTTCTTACGCGCACGGCGCCGTAGGATTTCGGTTATGACGCGGCAACACGGCACACCAGCGACCCGCGGCACAGCGCCGATGACCGTGGACATCTCCCGGCTGGGACGACGGCCGGGCGCGATGGTCACCTTGCGGAAAACCGTGCTCAGCCCGTCGCGCATCGGCCTGGACATGATCGGGATCGAGGCCGGTGCTCCCCTGGAACTGGACCTGCAAATCCAGTCGGTGTCCGAAGGAGCATTGGTGACCGGGACGGTCTCGGCGCCCACCGTCGGCGAATGCGCGCGCTGCCTGACCCCGGTCGAGGGGCGCGTGCAAGTCCGGTTGACCGAGCTGTTCGCCTACCCGGACAGCACCACCGAGGCGACCACCGAAGAAGACGAGGTCGGACGCATCGTCGACGACACCATCGACCTCGAGCAATCCGTCATCGACGCGGTGGGGCTCGATCTCCCGTTCTCACCGGTCTGCACGCCCGATTGCCCCGGACTGTGCCCCGACTGCGGTGTTCCCCTGGCAGCCGAACCCGGCCACCACCATGACCGCATCGACCCGCGCTGGGCCAAGCTGGCCGGCATGTTCTCCGCCGAACCGGAAACTTTGCGGGGTGAGCGGTGAGCTCCCGCCAGGATCTGCTCGATGCGCTTGGGGTCGAGCTGCCCGACGAGCTGCTCGAGTTGGCGCTGACACATCGCAGCTATGCCTACGAGCACGGCGGCCTCCCGACCAACGAGCGTCTGGAATTTCTCGGCGACGCCGTTCTGGGCCTCACCATCACCGACGAGCTCTATCACCGCCATGCCGACCGGTCCGAAGGTGACTTGGCCAAACTGCGCGCCAGCGTCGTCAACACCCAAGCGTTGGCCGACGTGGCGCGACACCTGTCCGACGAGGGACTCGGCGTTCACCTGCTGCTGGGGCGTGGCGAGGCAAACACCGGTGGCGCCGGCAAGTCAAGCATCCTGGCCGACGGCATGGAATCGCTGCTCGGGGCCATCTACCTGCAGCACGGGATCGAGACGGCGCGCGCGGTGATCCTGCGGCTGTTCGGCCCGCTGCTGGACGCCGCACCGACGCTGGGGGCGGGGCTGGACTGGAAGACGAGCTTGCAGGAGCTGACCGCGGCTCGCGGCATGGGTGCGCCCTCGTATGTGGTGACCTCCACCGGCCCCGACCACGACAAGGAATTCACCGCGGTCGTCGCCGTGATGGACACCGAATACGGGACCGGGGTCGGCCGCTCCAAGAAGGAGGCCGAGCAAAAAGCCGCGGCGGCGACCTGGAAGGCGCTCGAGGTGCTCGACACCGCGGGGAACACGCGGGTCTGAATCCATGGTGATGACCCTCTGCGCCCGGCTTCGCCGCGCTTGCGATCATCACTGAATGCCCGAACTGCCCGAAGTCGAGGTGGTGCGCCGCGGCTTGCAGGCTCACGTGGTGGGCAAAACGATCACGGCGGTTCGGGTGCACCATCCCCGCGCGGTGCGCCGCCACGAGGCTGGGCCGGCCGACCTGACCGCCCGGCTGCTCGGCGCGCGAATCACCGGCACCGATCGGCGCGGAAAATACATGTGGCTGTTGCTGGACACCGAGCCGCCGGCCGGGGAGTCGGACACCGCCCTTGTCGTGCATCTCGGCATGAGCGGGCAGATGCTGCTCGGGGAGGTGCCGCGCGCCGACCATGTTCGGATCTCCGCGCTGCTCGACGACAGCACGGTGCTGAGCTTCGCCGATCAGCGCACCTTCGGCGGGTGGATGTTGGCCGACTTGGTGTGCGTGGACGAAAGCGTGGTTCCGGCGCCCGTCGCCCACCTTGCGCGCGACCCGCTGGACCCGCTGTTCAACGTCGACGCCGTGGTAAAGGTGTTGCGGCGCAAGCATTCCGAGTTAAAGCGACAGCTTCTCGACCAACAGGTGGTCTCGGGGATCGGCAACATCTACGCGGACGAGGCGTTGTGGCGGGCCAAAGTGCACGGCGCGCGGATCGCTGCCACGCTGACCCGTAAGCAGCTGACCGCTGTGCTGGACGCGGCCGCCGACGTGATGCGCGATGCGCTGGCGAAGGGCGGGACTTCGTTCGATTCCCTGTACGTCAACGTCAATGGCGAATCCGGATACTTTGACCGGTCGCTGGACGCCTACGGCCGCGAAGGGCAAAGCTGCCGCCGCTGCGGAGCGGTGATGCGCCGGGAGAAGTTCATGAACCGTTCCTCGTTCTACTGCCCGAAATGTCAGCCGCGGCCTCGACAGTGAGTGTGCGCCCAGGGTTTTGAGTGTGCGTCTACGGTGGCGACACGCCGGGTGGCACCGCCCGGGATGCCCAATCGATGGGGCGGTGGGTCGCAGTATGCCTGCCGACACAGGCAACCATCGCCCGGTAAAAATGAGCCATGACGCAACTGTGGGTGAAGCGCACCGGATCTCGCCGCTACACCGGATACAGCTCCCGTGGCGCGCAGGTGCTCGTCGGCTCGGAGGACGTCGACGGCGTATTCACCCCGGGCGAACTGCTCAAGATCGCCCTCGCCGCGTGCAGCGGCATGTCCAGCGACCTGCCGCTCGCCCGACGGCTCGGCGATGACTACCGGGCGGTGATCAAGGTGTCCGGCGCCGCCGATCGGGAACAGGAGCGCTATCCACTGCTTGAGGAGACCCTCGAGCTGGACCTGTCCGCGTTGCCTTCCGACGAGAAGGAACGCCTGCTGGTCGTGGTCAACCGGGCCATCGAGCAGGTCTGCACCGTCGGGCGCACGCTCAAGTCCGGAACGCAAATCAACTTCGAGGTCGTCAGTGACCAATCCAACGTCGGATCCTGACGTGCGGCTCACCGCCTGGGTGCACGGGCGGGTGCAAGGGGTTGGTTTCCGCTGGTGGACGCGCTGCCGAGCGTTGGAGCTGGGCCTCACCGGATACGCGGCCAACCAGGCCGACGGCCGGGTTCTGGTGGTCGCCCAGGGGCCGCGTGGGGGCTGCGAGAAGCTGCTGGAGGCGCTGGAGGGCGGCGCTTCATGGCCTTCCCGACCCGGCCGCGTCGACAAGGTCGTCGCGGACTGGTCGGAGCCGCACAAGCGATTCGACGGCTTCGTCGAGCGGTAACACGCGACGTGCTAGCGCCGGCGCGATCAGATTCGAGACATGGGTATGCCAACGCTTCAGTGACGGACGTGACACAAGTGGCTCGTGCGTCAACCAGCATATTTCCTGCAGCCCGAAAACCCCTCGGTGAGGCTGAGCCGGGCGATCTGAGCGGTAGTCTGGCTGGCCGTGTACCTCAAGAGTCTGACGCTGAAGGGCTTTAAGTCCTTCGCATCGCCTACGACTCTGCGCTTCGAGCCGGGCATCACCGCCGTCGTCGGGCCCAACGGCTCCGGCAAGTCCAACGTCGTCGACGCCTTGGCCTGGGTGATGGGGGAGCAGGGCGCAAAAACGCTGCGCGGCGGAAAGATGGAAGACGTCATCTTCGCCGGCACGTCGTCGCGTGCGCCGCTGGGGCGCGCCGAGGTCACCGTCACCGTCGACAATTCCGACAACGCCCTGCCCATCGAATACTCGGAAGTGTCGATCACCCGGCGGATGTTCCGTGACGGCGCCAGCGAATACGAAATCAACGGCAGCAGCTGCCGCTTGATGGACGTCCAGGAGCTGCTGAGCGACTCGGGGATCGGTCGGGAGATGCATGTCATCGTTGGGCAGGGCAAGCTCGACGAGATCCTGCAGTCGCGGCCCGAGGACCGTCGCGCGTTCATCGAAGAAGCCGCCGGCGTGCTCAAACACCGCAAACGCAAAGAAAAAGCCCTGCGCAAACTCGACGCGATGTCGGCGAACCTGGCTCGGCTCACCGATCTGACCACCGAACTGCGCCGCCAGCTCAAACCGTTGGGCCGCCAGGCCGAGGTGGCGCGGCGCACCCAGACCATCCAGGCCGATCTGCGTGATGCCCGGTTGCGGCTGGCCGCCGACGACCTGGTCAGCCGGCGGATCGAGCGTGACGCCATCTTCGAGGCCGAGACGCTGATGCGCCGCGAGCACGATGAGGCCGCGGCCCGCCTGGCCGTGGCATCCGAGGAGCTGACCTCGCACGAGACGGCGCTGGCCGAGCTCTCCGGTCGCGCCGAGTCGGTCCAGCACAGCTGGTTCGCGCTGTCCGCGTTGGCCGAGCGGGTGGGTGCGACGGTGCGCATCGCCACCGAACGCGCACACCATCTCGATGTCGAGCCGCTGGCAGCCAGCGACACCGACCCCGACGCGCTGGAGGCCGAAGCCGAGCGGGTCACGGCCGCCGAGCAGCAACTGCTGGCCGAACTGGCCGGGGCGCGCACCCGACTGGATTCCGCCCGCGGCGAATTGGCCGAGCGTGAGCGCGAGGCGACCGAGGCCGATCGGGCCCATCTGGCGGCGGTCCGGGCCGAGGCCGACCGGCGTGAGGGTCTGGCGCGGCTGGCCGGTCAGGTGGAGACCATGCGGGCGCGCGTCGAATCGATCGACGACAGTGTCGCGCGCCTGTCCGAACGCATCGAACAGGCCGCCGCCCGCGCGCAACAGACCCGAGCGGAGTTCGAAACCGTACAGGGTCGCGTCGGTGAGCTCGATCAAGGCGAAATGGGCCTCGACGAGCACCACGAGCGGACCGTGACCGCGTTGCGGTTGGCCGACCAACGCGTCGCCGAACTGCAGTCCGCCGAGCGGGACGCCGAACGCCAGGTGGCTTCGTTGCGGGCCCGCATCGACGCCCTGTCGGTCGGCCTGGAACGCAAGGACGGCGCGGCCTGGCTTACCCAAAATCACATTGGTCCGGGGCTGTTGGGGCCGATCGCCCAGTTGGTGAAGGTCCGCTCCGGCTATGAAGCGGCGCTGGCAGCGGTGCTGGGGTCAGCGGCCGACGCACTGGCCGCCGAAGACTTCGGCGCGGCCCGTTCCGCTGTCGCCGCCCTCAAGCGGGCCGACGGCGGCCGTGCGGCGCTGGTGCTGGGCGATTGGCCCGACGACCAACACGGGCCGCGCGACGCCCTGCCCGGCGGCGTGTGTTGGGCGCTGGACCTGATCGAGGCACCCGAGCGGCTGCGCGGCGCCATCGCGGCGATGCTCTCGGGTGTCGCGGTGGTCAACGACCTGGATGAAGCGCTGCAGCTGGTGGCGGTGCGTCCGCAGGTGCGGGCGGTCACGCTCGACGGGGATCTCGTCGGCGCCGGCTGGGTGAGCGGCGGTTCTGACCGCAAACTGTCCACGCTGGAGGTGACCTCGGAAATCGACAAGGCCGGCCGCGAGCTGGCCGCCGCCGAGGCCCAGGTCGCCCAACTGAACGCGGCGCTCTCCGGCGCACTGACCGAGCAGGCCGCCCGCCAGGACTCCGCCGAGCAAGCGCTGGCCGCGCTCAACGAATCCGACACCGCGATCTCGGCCATGTACGAGCAACTCGGCCGGCTCGGCCTGGACGCCCGGACGGCCGAAAGCGAGTGGAGCCGCTTGCTGCGGCAGCGCGAGGAGCTCGAAACGGGGCGTGCGCAGACCGTCGAAGAAGTCACCGAACTGGATAACCGGCTGCTTAACGCCCAAGAGAGCCAGCATGTGCAGGCCGAAGAGCCCAGTCATGCCGAGGTCCGCCAGCGGATCGCCGCGGCCGCCGAGACCGCCCGCAGCGTCGAGGTGGAGGCCCGGCTGGCGGTGCGTACCGCCGAGGAGCGGGCCAACGCGGTGCGTGGCCGGGCGGACTCGCTGCGCCGTGCGGCGGCGGCCGAACGCGAAGCCCGGCTGCGCGCCCAGCAGGCGCGCGAAGCCAGACTGCGCACGGTCGCCGTCGCCGCAGCGGTAGCCGATGCCGGGCGGCAACTGGGGCAGCGGTTGGACCGCGTGGTCCATGCGGCGTCGACGATCCGCGACGCGCTGGCTGCGGAACGCCAGGACCGCTCGGCGGCGATGGCGGCGGTGCGTCACGAGGTGAACGCATTGAGCGCCCGGGTGGCCGCCCTCACCGACTCGCTGCACCGCGACGAGGTGGCCAACGCCCAGGCCGCGATGCGGATCGAGCAGCTCGAGCAGATGGTGCTCGAGCAGTTCGGAATGGCCCCGGCCGACTTGATCGCCGAATACGGTCCGCACGTCGCGCTACCGCCCACCGAGCTCGAGATGGCCGAGTTCGAGCAGGCCCGCGAGCGCGGCGAGCAGGTGTTCGCGCCCGCGCCGATTCCCTACGACCGGGCCACCCAGGAGCGGCGGGCCAAGCGGGCCGAGCGGGAGCTGGCCGAGCTGGGCAGGGTCAACCCGCTGGCGCTGGAAGAGTTCGCCGCACTCGAGGAGCGGTACAACTTCCTGTCCACCCAGCTCGAGGACGTCAAGGCCGCCCGCAAGGACCTGCTCGACGTCGTCGCCGACGTCGACGCCCGCATCCTGCAGGTGTTCAGCGACGCCTTCATCGACGTGGAGCGCGAGTTCCGCGACGTGTTCGCCTCCCTGTTCCCCGGCGGGGAGGGCCGGCTGCGGCTGACCGATCCAGACGACATGCTCACCACCGGCATCGAGGTGGAGGCCCGTCCGCCCGGCAAGAAGGTGACCCGGCTCTCGCTGCTGTCCGGGGGCGAAAAGGCGCTGACGGCGGTGGCGATGCTGGTGGCGATCTTCCGGGCCCGCCCGTCGCCGTTCTACATCATGGATGAGGTGGAGGCTGCCCTCGACGACACCAACCTGCGGCGCCTGATCCGCCTCTTCGAGCAACTGCGCGCCAAGTCGCAGATCATCATCATCACCCACCAAAAGCCGACGATGGAGGTTGCTGACGCGCTCTACGGCGTGACCATGCAGGGCGACGGCATCACCGCCGTCATCTCCCAGCGGATGCACGGTCAGCGGGTGGAGCAACTCGTCTCCAGCTAGCGGGCCGCCGCCATCGAGCGGGCCGGCGCCGACCGGCGCCGGAGCGCTTGAAACAATGTCAGCGTGTCCCAAGGTGCTTGGATCGCCGTAGCGGTCGTGGTCGTCCTGGTCGTCATCGCCGCGCTGGTCGCGGGCCTGGTGCGGCACCGCCGGCGACGGATCAGCTTCTCGGCCGGGAAGCAACCCGGCGCGATCGACCGTTCCGGCGGCTATACCGCGTCGTCCGGCATCACCTTCACCCAGACCGCACCGGCCGACCGGCTCGACACCACCGGGCTGCCGGCGGTAGGCGACGACGCGACCATTCCGCGCGACGCGCCGAAGCGCACCATCTCCGAGGTTGAACTCCCCGAGCCCGAGACCCTCAAACCGCGGCCCGTCACTGCCGAACCGCCGCAGGCAGCGCCCGTCGTCCCGGAACCTGCGCTGGCCCCGCCGGCACCCGAGGTCGGCGAGATCGAGGCCATCGCGCCGCCCGAAGGCCGGCTGGAGCGACTCCGCGGCCGGCTGGCCAGGTCGCAGAACGCGCTGGGGCGCAGCCTGCTGGGCTTGATCGGCGGCGGCGATCTCGACGAAGAGGCCTGGCAGGACGTGGAGGACACCTTGCTGGTCGCCGACCTGGGCCCGGTGGTCACCGAATCGGTGATCGCGCAGCTGCGCACCCGCCTGGCCAGCAGCGATGTCCGCACTGAGGCCGACGCGAAGGCGGTACTGCGCGACGTGCTGATCAACGAGCTGCAGCCGGGCATGGATCGCTCGATTCGCGCCCTGCCGCACGCCGACCATCCCGGGGTCTTGCTGGTCGTCGGCGTGAACGGCACCGGGAAGACCACCACTGTCGGCAAATTGGCGCGGGTGCTGGTGGCCGACGGACGGCGCGTCGTGCTGGGAGCCGCCGACACGTTCCGGGCCGCGGCGGCCGATCAGCTGCAGACCTGGGCGGCCCGGGTGGGCGCGGAAGTGGTGCGCGGGGCCGAAGGCGCCGATCCGGCATCGGTGGCGTTCGATGCCGTCGACAAGGGCATCGCGGCGGGTGCCGACGTGGTGCTCATCGACACCGCGGGTCGGCTGCACACCAAGGTCGGGTTGATGGACGAGCTCGGCAAGGTCAAGCGCGTGGTGACCCGGCGCGCCGCGGTCGACGAGGTGCTGCTGGTGCTGGACGCCACCATCGGACAGAACGGACTGGCCCAGGCCCGGGTGTTCGCCGAAGTCGTCGACATCACCGGCGCGGTGCTCACCAAGCTGGACGGAACGGCCAAGGGCGGCATCGTCTTCCGAGTCCAACAAGAACTCGGGGTGCCGGTGAAGCTGGTCGGACTCGGGGAGGGACCCGACGATCTCGCCCCGTTCGAACCGGCCGCGTTCGTCGACGCGCTGCTCGGCTGAAACGCCTTACACGGCGAGCGGGACGTTAATCGCGCTGAAACACGGTGGCCCCATCGCCGAAACAACCATTGCGCATGGTTCTCGCTTAGGTCGTCGGACTGTCGTCTGACGGCCACTTGTGGGCCGACCGGAGGAGAGGGCGAGTGAGTTTTCCGCAATTGGGCCAACCCGATACCGGCGATACCGCCTGGATGTTGGCGAGTTCCGCTCTGGTGCTGTTGATGACGCCGGGACTGGCGTTCTTCTACGGCGGCATGGTGCGCGCCAGAAGCGTACTCAACATGCTCATGATGAGCATCAGCGCGATGGGCGTGGTGACCGTGCTGTGGGTGCTCTACGGCTATTCGATGTCATTCGGCAACGACAAAGGGGGGGTCGTCGGCAACCCGGGCGATTACTGGGGGCTGAGGGGTCTCATCGGTGGCAACGCCATCAAAGCCGATCCGACCAAGGGCGTCACCCAGGTCGACATTCCCCTGGCCGGCACCATGCCTGCGACCGTTTTCGTGGCCTTCCAGCTGATGTTCGCGATCATCACCGTCGCGCTGATCTCGGGCGCCGTGGCCGACCGCATGAAGTTCACCGGGTGGCTGGTATTCGCCGGACTGTGGGCGACGCTCGTCTACTTCCCGGTTGCGCATTGGGTGTTCGCGGCTGACGGGTTCGCGTCCGAGCACGGCGGTTGGATCAACAACAAGCTTCATGCGATCGACTTCGCCGGGGGAACGGCGGTCCATATCAACTCCGGTGTGGCGGGCTTGGCGCTGGCTATCGTGTTGGGCAAGCGCAAAGGCTGGCCCACGACGCTGTTCCGGCCGCACAATCTGCCGTTCGTGATGCTCGGCGCCGGACTCCTGTGGTTCGGCTGGTTCGGGTTCAATGCCGGATCGGCGACCAGCTCCAACGGCTCGGCCGGGTCGACGTTCATGACTACCACGGTGGCGACCGCGACGGCGATGCTGGCCTGGTTGCTCACTGAGCGCATTCGCGACGGGAAGCCGACGACGCTGGGAGCTGCGTCGGGCATCGTGGCCGGGCTGGTCGCCATCACGCCGTCCTGCTCGTCGGTCAACATCCTGGGCGCCATCGTCGTCGGGGCGGTAGCCGGCGTGGTGTGCGCGCTGGCCGTGGGGCTGAAATACCGGTTCGGCTTCGATGACTCGCTCGACGTCGTCGGGGTGCACATGGTCGGTGGTCTGGCCGGCACGCTGCTGGTCGGCCTGCTCGCCGCCCCGGAGAGCACCGCCATCAACGGCGTGGCCGGCGTGTCCAAGGGATTGTTCTACGGAGGCGGCTGGGCCCAGTTGGAGCGGCAAGCGGTCGGCGCGTTCGCCGTGCTCTTCTACTCCGGCATCGTCACGCTTATCCTGGCTCTGATCCTGAAGTACACCATCGGGCTGAGGTTGGGGGCTGAGGAAGAAGCCGGCGGCATCGACGAGTCTGAGCACGCAGAGAGTGCGTATGAATTCGCAGCCGTTGGGGCTTCGGCCATTCCGCACCGCTCCAGCGTGGAGAAAAGTCCTAACGGCCTGGAGGACCGGGCGGGCGAAAAAGTGGAGGCAGAGCAGTCATGAAGCTGATCACCGCGATCGTAAAGCCGTTCACCCTCGATGACGTCAAGACCAGCCTTGAGGAGGCGGGCGTCCTGGGGATGACGGTCAGCGAGATCCAGGGATACGGGCGGCAGAAGGGCCACACCGAGGTCTACCGGGGTGCGGAATATTCGGTGGATTTCGTGCCGAAGGTGCGAATCGAGGTCGTGGTCGACGACTCCATCGTCGACAAAGTTGTGGACAGCATCGTCCGGTCGGCGCGCACCGGCAAGATCGGTGACGGCAAAGTCTGGGTCAGCCCCGTGGAAACCATCGTGCGAGTCCGCACCGGTGAACGCGGAACCGATGCCCTCTGACCCTAGCCGGACATTGCTGAACCAGGCCGACGGGCCGGGAGGGTATGAGATCTAACCCACCCGACCCATCCGGCTTGTCCGGATCGGGGACACGAAGCGCCTGCGGGGCAACCGATTTGGCTGCCTCGCGGCGCCAACTGCTCTCGGAGGGTCAGCAGCTGGATGCGGCCGAGCTGCGGCAGGCCTGGCTGAACTTGCACGAGTCCTGGTTGGTCGCCAGGGCAGACGAGATCGGGATCACCGATGGCAGTGGCTTCGCCATCGTCGGGGTCGGTGGCCTGGGTCGCCGGGAGCTGTTGCCCTACTCTGATCTTGACCTGATGTTGTTGTACGACAACAAGTCTGACGAGGTGCTGCAGCGGATCGCCGATCAGCTCTGGTATCCCCTGTGGGACGCCAACATTCGGCTCGACCACAGCGTGCGGACGGTGTCCGGCGCCTTGAGTGTGGCCAACACCGACATGCTGGCTGCCCTGGGCATGTTGGACGCACGCCACATCGCCGGGGACGAGCAGCTGTCGGCCGAACTGATCGACGGGGCGAGACGCCAGTGGCGCAGCGCAATTCGATCCCGAATGGACGAGCTCGTCGAGATCACCCATGAGCGCTGGCAACGCTGTTGGCGGATCGCGCAGCGTGCCGAGCCGGACCTGAAATCGGGTTGCGGCGGCCTGCGGGATGTTCAACTGCTTGACGCGCTCGGGGTCGCCCAGCTCATCGACCGCCGCGGCATGGGCCATCCGTCCGCGCCGGGTGGCTCGCTGGACGCGGCGTATCTGACGCTGCTCGATGTACGCACCGAACTGCACCAGGTGTCCGGCCGCGGTCGCGATCAGCTGATGGCCCAATTCGCCGACGAGGTGAGCGCGGCCTTGGGCGTCGGTGATCGATTTGCCTTGGCGCGCATACTCTCCAGCGCCGCCCGCACCATCGCCTACCACGCCGAAACCGGGCTGCGGACCGCACAGAACGCGCTGCCCCGGCGCGGCATCGCGACCCTGGTGCGGCGCCCGAAGCGCCGACCGTTGGACGAGGGCGTCGTCGAGTATGACGGCGAGATTGTGCTCGCCCGCGACGCCCAACCGCAACGGGACCCGGGTTTGGTGCTGCGCGTGGCCGCCGCGTCGGCGCACACCGGCCTGCCCATCGGCGCCGGCACACTCCGACGGCTGGCCGACAGTGTGCCGGACCTGCCGTCGCCGTGGCCGCGGGAGGCGCTGGATGACCTGCTGGTGGTGCTGTTCGCCGGCCCCACCAGCGTGAACACGATCGAGGCACTGGACCGCACCGGGTTGTGGGGTCGGCTGTTTCCGGAATGGGACGCGGTCCGCGACCTTCCGCCGCGCGACGTGTCCCACAAATGGACCGTCGACCGCCATATCGTCGAAACCGCGGTCCAAGCCGCCCCGCTCAGCACCCGCGTCGCGCGGTCGGACTTGCTGGCCCTCGGTGCGCTGCTGCACGACATCGGTAAGGGCCGGGGCACCGACCACAGTGTGCTCGGTGCCGATTTGGCGATCCCGATCGGCAAGCGGCTGGGGCTGGCCCCTGAGGACATCGACACGCTCTCGGAGATGGTCCGCCACCACCTGCTGTTGCCGGTGACCGCCACCCGAAGTGACCTCAAGGACCCCACGACCATCGAGTCGGTATCCGAGGCGCTGCACGGGGATTCGCAACTGCTCGAACTCCTGCACGCGCTGGCGGAGGCCGACTCGAAGGCCACCGGGCCCGGGGTGTGGAGCGATTGGAAGGCGTCGCTGATTGCCGATTTGGTCCGTCGATGCCGGATGGTGATGGCCGGTGAGCCGCTGCCGCAAGCGGAACCCACCGCGCCCCATTATCTTTCGCTGGCGGCCGAGCACGGGGTACATGTGGAGATCAACCCCGGCGACGGTGAACGCATGCAGGCGGTGATGCTCGCGCCGGACCAGCGGGGATTCGTATCGAAAGCCGCCGCGGTGCTGGCATTGAATTCGCTGCGTATCCATTCGGCGTCGGTCAACACCCACGAGGGTGTCGCGATCACCGAATTCGTGGTGTCACCGGTGTTTGGTTCACCGCCCGAAGCGGGATTACTGCGCCAACAGTTCACCGGCGCGCTGGCCGGCGACCTCGACGTCCTCGGCACGCTGGAGAAGCGCGACAGCGATGCCGTCATCGCCGCGACCGCGCGGGCCGGCGAGCCACAGGTCGGGGTACCCGTCACTCATTCGACCGCGCCACCGCGCATCCTGTGGCTCGACACGGCGTCTCCCGGACAGTTGCTCCTGGAAGTTCGTGCCATGGATCGATTGGGCCTGCTGGCGCTGCTGACCCGGGCGATGGAACGGGCCGGGGCGGACATCGTCTGGGCGAAGGTCAACACGTTCGGGTCGACGGCGGCCGATGTGTTCTGTGTGTCGGTCCCGGCAGACGGGGAGCACGACGCGCGCGCCGCGGTCGAACAGAACCTGCTCGCCGTGCTGGGCGGCCCCGCCGTCGAGGTGCTCGAGGAACCGGTCGGCGACTAGAGGGGCGTCAGGAGTGCTCGGCGTTGAGCCGCCGCAGGGCTTCGATGCGCGCCTGGATCTGCTCGCGGGTCGGCGCGGCGATCGGCGGCCCTCCGCACCGTCGGCGAAGCTCACTGTGAATCCAGCCGTGCGGCTTGCCGGTGCGGTGCTGAGCGGCCGACACGAGGGTGTTGAGTTCGCGGCGCAGCTCGCGCAGCTGGCCATGCATGGACGGCGGCGCCGAAGGCACTCCCTGGCCGCTGGCGGCCCGCCGTTGCAGCTGTTCGTCCTGGCGGCGGTGCAGCAGCGCCCGCATCTGATCCGCGTCGAGCAACCCCGGCAGACCGAGGTAGTGGGCTTCCTCGTCGCTGCCGGCCGGGGTGACGGTGGCTTCGCCGTCGGGCTGGCGCCCTGCCCGCGCAGGCTCACGGCGACTGCGCGGTAGCCCGCATCGGCGAAGAAGTCCAGGAAGTTTTCCCAGCACCACGCGCCGTGCCAGCCGCCGTGTACGAAGAGCAGCGGCACCGGGTGCGCATCGGTGCAGGACCCCTTGTCGATCACCTCGAGCATGAGCCTGACCTTGGTTGTAGCTACCGGTGCCGTCAAGCATTGACGCCGACGAGTGTGCGGCTTCACACTCGTCGCTTCGCCGCGCTTGCGGTACCACTGGCCCGATGCGTGGTACCCGCTGCGCCCGGCTTCGCCGCGCTTGCGGTACCACTAGGCTGGCGGGGTGTTTGAATCGCTGTCTGACCGGTTGACCGGTGCCCTTCAGGGACTGCGCGGCAAGGGTCGACTGACCGACGCCGATATCGAGGCCACCACCCGCGAAATCCGGCTGGCGCTGCTGGAAGCCGATGTTTCGCTGCCGGTGGTGCGCGCCTTTGTGAGCCGCATCAAAGAACGGGCCAGGGGCGCCGAAGTCTCCGCTGCCCTCAATCCGGCGCAGCAGGTCGTCAAGATCGTCAACGAAGAACTCATCGGCATTCTGGGGGGCCAGACCCGCCAACTGGCCTTCGCCAAGACACCGCCGACCGTGGTGATGCTCGCCGGCCTGCAGGGTTCCGGAAAGACGACGCTGGCCGGCAAATTGGCCACATGGCTGCGCGGCCAGGGGCACACGCCGCTTCTGGTGGCCTGCGACCTGCAGCGGCCCGCCGCGGTGAACCAGCTGCAGGTCGTCGGGCAGCGCGCCGGGGTTCCGGTGTTCGCCCCGCACCCCGGTGCCGGGGCACCGGGGCCCGACGCTGGGCCCCCCGACCCGGTCGCCGTCGCGACCGCGGGGCTTGCCGAGGCCCGCGCCAAACACTTCGACGTGGTCATCGTCGACACCGCCGGGCGCCTGGGCATCGATGAGGAACTGATGTCGCAGGCCGCCGCCATCCGGGACGCCATCGACCCCGACGAAGTGCTGTTCGTTCTGGACGCGATGATCGGCCAGGATGCGGTCACCACCGCCGAAGCGTTCCGCGAGGGCGTCGGCTTCAGCGGCGTGGTGCTGACCAAACTCGACGGCGACGCCCGCGGCGGGGCTGCGTTGTCGGTGCGCGAGGTCACCGGCGTGCCAATCCTTTTCGCCTCCACCGGCGAGAAGCTGGAAGACTTCGACGTCTTCCATCCGGACCGGATGGCCAGCCGCATCCTGGGCATGGGCGATGTGCTGAGCCTGATCGAGCAGGCCCAGCAGGTCTTCGACGCCGAGCAGGCCGAGGCCGCCGCGGCCAAGATGGGCTCCGGCGAGCTGACCCTCGAGGATTTCCTGGAACAGATGCTCGCCATCCGCAAAATGGGTCCGATCGGCAACCTGCTGGGCATGCTGCCCGGGGCCGGTCAGATGAAGGAAGCATTGGCTGAGGTCGACGACAAGCAACTCGACCGACTGCAGGCCATCATCCGCGGGATGACGCCGGAAGAACGCGCCGACCCCAAGATCATCAACGGCTCGCGGCGGCTGCGCATCGCCAATGGGTCGGGTGTCACGGTGTCCGACGTCAACCAGCTGGTCGACCGGTTCTTCGAGGCCCGCAAGATGATGTCGACCATGCTAGGCGGCATGGGCATACCCGGCATGGGTCGCAAGTCGGCGACCCGAAGGAGCAAGGGAGCAAAGGGCAAGAAAGGCAAGAAGGCGGGACGGGGCCCGACGCCGCCGAAGGTCCGCAGCCCGCTCGGGGCGGGCATGCCCGGCATGCAGGGCATGCCGCCGGGATTCCCCGATCTCTCGCAGATGCCGGAAGGCCTCAACGAGCTGCCGCCCGGGCTGGCCGACTTCGACCTTTCCAAGCTGAAGTTCCCGGGCAACCCAGGCAACAAGAAGTAGCGCACCGTGCGCCTGCACGTGCGAGGTTCGGGGCTGCCCGAGGAAACCCAGATTCAGCTCTGGATCGTCGACGGATGCATCAGCACCGAACCCGTCGCCGGGGCCGACACCGTATTCGACGGCGGCTGGATTCTGCCCGGACTGGTGGATGCGCACTGTCACGTCGGGCTTGGCCAGCACGGCGAAATCCCGCTCGACGAGGCGATTGCCCAGGCCGAGACCGAGCGTGACGTCGGCGCGCTGCTGTTGCGTGACTGCGGCTCGCCGACCGACACCCGCAGCCTCGATGACCATGACGATCTGCCCCGCATCATTCGGGCCGGAAAACACCTGGCCCGACCCAAGCGCTACTCGCCGGGATTCGCCTTGGAGCTCGAGGACGAGTCTGCGCTGCCGGCAGCCGTGGTCGAGG
The DNA here is from genome assembly GCA_035505695.1 of Mycobacterium sp. Taxonomy (GTDB): domain Bacteria; phylum Actinomycetota; class Actinomycetes; order Mycobacteriales; family Mycobacteriaceae; genus Mycobacterium. The sequence continues at coordinate 5,985 of DATJQO010000111.1, read as the reverse complement.
AGGCCAGGCGCGGCGACGGCTGGATCAAGCTGGTCGGCGACTGGATCGACCGCAAGGTTGGTGACCTAGCACCGCTGTGGTCCGACGATGTCCTCAAGGCCGCTATCGATGCCACACACGCTCACGGCGCCCGGGTCACCGCGCACGTGTTCAGCGAGGACGCGTTGCCCGGTTTGATCAACGCCGGCATCGACTGCATCGAGCACGGCAGCGGGCTGACGGACGACACCATCGCCCTGATGCTCCAGCACGGCACCGTGCTGGTCCCCACGCTGGTGAACATCGTCGAAAACTTTCCGAGTATCGCCGAGGCCGCCAAACGCCATCCCACGTACGCCGCGCATATGCGCCACCTGTATGCGCGCGGTCCCGCGCAGATCGCCGCGGCCCGCGAAGCGGGCGTGCCCATCTACGCCGGAAGTGACGCCGGCACCATGATCGCCCACGGCCGGATCGCCGACGAGGTCGAGGCGCTCAAGCGCATCGGGATGAGCCCGACCGAGGCGTTGGGCGCAGCGTGCTGGGATGCGCGTCGCTGGCTGGGCCGGGCCGGGCTCGAGCACGGCGTCTCAGCTGATCTGGTGTGCTACTCGCGGGACCCGCGCTCGGGTCCCGCTGTGCTGAACCGCCCCGATCTGGTGATCCTGCGCGGCAAGATCTTTCATTCACCGTCTTAGCCAGGCGCCGCGTCACGCAGGCGGATAGGATCGGGGAATGGCGTTGCCCAGCGGCGCGACCTTTGCGGGTTACATTGTGGCGCGAAGGCTGGGTTCTGGTGTGACGGGTGAGGTTTACCTGGTCCAAGATCCCCGTTCTTCGCGCTGGCAGGCGTTGAAAATTCTGTCTCGCGCGATATCGACTAACGGCGAATTGGCTCGGCGATTCCGGGAGGACACCCCGCTCGCGGCGAATCTCAACCACCCGCACATCGTCGAGGTGCGTGAGCGCGGTCAGTTCGAGGGCCAACTGTATGTCGCGATGGATTACGTCGACGGCATCAATGCCGCGCAGCTGATCGCCGACCGATTCCCGGCGGTTTCACCGGCCGGCGACGTGCTTGCCATCGTGACAGCCACGGCCAGGGCGCTGGATTACGCCCACCGGCGCGGCCTGACACATCGCGATGTCAAACCCGCCAACATCTTGCTGACCGGTCGCGACGAGGGTGAGCAAGGGATCCTGCTGACCGACTTCGGCATCGCGGCGCCCCTGGTGGAGGTCACCGCCGATGCGACTGACGTCCCGGTCGGCACGGTTGCGTACGCCGCGCCCGAACAGCTGAATGGCGCCGACATCGACGACCGCGCCGACCAGTACGCGTTGGCGGCCACCGCATTCCATCTGTTAACCGGTGCGCCGCCGACAGAGCATGCCGAACTGGTCGCAGCGCTGAGCGAACATCTCGACGGCGCGCCGCCCCGGCTCAGCGACCAGCGCCCGGAGCTGGCACACCTGGACGGCGTGTTCGCCAAAGCTCTCGCCAAGAGACCCGCCAACCGGTTCGAAACCTGTGGTGAGTTCGCCGAAGCGGCGAACGAACAGGCGGGCATCTCGGTGGCCGAGAGCCTCCCGGAACGGGTGCTCGTCGCCGAACACCGGGCTCACCTGCGGTCCGATGCCGACGAGATGTACCGACGCGCTCCGCGGGCTCGGCGCAGGGCCGCGCCTGCCGCGGCGCTGCCGCGGCGGCCGGAGGACTCTCCCACCGTGGCGACCGCGCCGACCTCACTGACCGGACCAGCGCCGGCGCCCGTGCCACCCAGACGCAGGCTTCGAAAAATCGTCCGCTGGGGCGCAGCGGTGCTGCTCATGCTTGGCGTGTTGGGGATCGGCATCGTGATCGGACGCGCGACTGACTCCATGCACAAACAGGCCCGCCCAGCACCGGCATCGTCGCCGGTCGCCGTCGCGCCGACCTCCGCCCCGGCACCCGCGCCCGTTCAACTCGACGGCAGCTATGGCCTCGACGTGCAGCGCAGCAAACAGACCTACAACTACGTTGCCGACCCCCAGCCTCCGGACGTCAAAACCTGGTGGGCGTTCCGCTCGTCGTGCACACCGGAGGCATGCAAGGCCGCCGCCATACAGCTCGACGACAACGACCACACACAGGTGATGTCGCCGGGTGGCGGATCCCTCTCCCTGGAGTTCAGCGGCGGCGTATGGCTGTCCGATCCGGTGTCCATCGAATTCCCGTGTGTCGGGCGGGATGGGTCGCAAGCAACCCAAACAACGTCGTTGGTGCTGTCGCTGCGGTCGCAGCCGCAGGGCAACTTCGTCGGTGAAGAGACCGTGACCGTGCAGACCAACGAATGCGACCAGCAATCAGCCGTCATCCGGATCCCCACGGTGGCCAGCCGCGGCGGCGACGTACCACCGGCCGTGCAGGTGCCCGATCCCGCCACGAGCCCCGGGGCCCCCACGTCGAGCGCCGCTCCGACGCTGGCGCCGTTCCGGCTGCATCACTGAGAGGCGACAACCGCCAACCAGCACTGACGACACGCCTGACCCGAGAAAAGATTGCGAGCGCTTGCAATCTATGTTACGGTCTGTGGCACCCCGACAGACTGGAGCAGAAGTGGCTTACGACGTGATCATCCGCAACGGGCTGTGGTTCGACGGCACCGGCAGCGTGCCGCAAACCCGCACGCTGGGCATCCGCGACGGCGTGGTGGCCACGGTGGCTGACCGGCCGCTGGACGAGACCGGTTGCCCGGAGGTGATCGATGCGGGCGGAAAGTGGATCGTGCCCGGCTTCATCGACGTGCACACCCACTACGACGCCGAGGTGCTGTTGGACCCGGGTCTGCGGGAGTCGGTGCGCCACGGCGTCACCACGGTGTTGCTGGGTAACTGCTCGTTGTCCACGGTCTACGCCGACGCGCAGGACGCCGCCGACCTCTTCAGCCGGGTGGAGGCCGTCCCGCGCGAATACGTCTACGGCGCCTTGCGCTCCAACAAGACCTGGTCGACGGCCGCAGAATACATCGAGGCGCTCGAAAGCCTGCCGCTCGGCCCGAACGTTGGCTCGCTGCTTGGCCATTCGGACCTGCGGACCGCGGTGCTGGGCCTTGATCGGGCCACCGACGCCACGGTCCGGCCCACCGACGCCGAATTGCAGAAAATGGCGGCATTGCTACACGAGGCGCTGGAGGCCGGCATGCTCGGCATGTCCGGGATGGACGCGGCCATCGACAAGCTCGACGGCGACCGCTTCCGCTCGCGCGCGCTGCCCTCGACCTTCGCGACCTGGCGGGAGCGGCGCAAGCTGATCAAGGTCTTGCGCAAGCGTGGCCGGATGCTGCAGAGCGCCCCCAATGTGGCCAAGCCGTCGACCGGGATGCTTTTCTTCCTGGCCAGCAGCCGAATCCTCAACCGGGGCAAGGACGTTCGCATGAGCATGCTGGTGTCCGCCGACGCCAAGTCGATGCCGTTTTCGGTGTACGTCTTCGGTCCCGCGACCCGCCTGCTGAACAAGCTGCTGGGCGCCAGCGTGCGTTTCCAGCATCTGCCGGTGCCCTTCGAGTTGTACTCCGACGGAATCGACCTGCCGGTCTTCGAGGAGTTCGGCGCCGGAACGGCCGCCCTGCACCTGCGTGAGCAGTTGGAGCGCAACGAATTACTGGCCGACAAGGAATACCGCCGGAAGTTTCGGCGCGAGTTCGACCGCATCAAACTCGGGCCGTCGTTGTGGCACCGCGATTTCCACGACGCGGTCATCGTCGAATGCCCCGATAAGTCATTGGTGGGCAAGAGCTTTGGCGCCATCGCCGACGAGCGCAGGCTGCACCGGCTCGACGCGTTCCTAGACGTGCTCGTGGAAAACGGTGAGCGCAACGTCCGGTGGACGACCACGGTTGCCAACCACCGCCCCAAGCTGCTCGATGCGCTTGCCAAGGAAGGCAGCATCCACATGGGGTTTTCGGACGCCGGCGCACACCTGCGCAACATGGCCTTCTACAACTTTTCGCTGCGGATGCTCAAGCGGACCCGCGACGCCTACCGGGCCGGCGCGCCGTTCATGTCCACCGAGCAGGCGGTGCGTCGCCTCACCGGTGAATTGGCCGAGTGGTTCGGAATCGACGCCGGGACGCTGCGCGAGGGCGACCGCGCGGACTTCGTGGTGATCGACCCCGCCGGCCTCAACGAAGCCGTCGACGGCTACTACGAGGACGAAGTGCCGTTCTACGGGGGCTTGCGGCGCATGGTCAATCGCAACGACGACGCCGTCGTGGCGACCGGGGTGGGCGGCACCGTCGTCTTCCGCCGGGGCGAGTTTTGCCCAGGCTACGGCCAGACCGTAAAGTCGGGCCGCTACCTGCGGGCAGGCGAGCGGCACAGTGCCCCGAAAGTCGGAGTTTGATCATGGCGCGAACCCAGCAGCAGCGACGCGAAGAAACCGTGGGACGGCTGCTCGAGGCCTGCATCGCCACCATCATCGAAGTGGGATACGCTCGGGCGTCGGCCGCGGTGATCACCAAGCGTGCCGGGGTGTCGGTGGGAGCGCTGTTCCGTCACTTCGAGACCATGGGCGATTTCATGGCGGCCACCGCGTCGGAGGTGCTACGCCGCCAGCTAGAGTCGTTCACCAAACGGGTCGCCGAAATACCGGCGGATCAGCCGGCGCTGGAAGCTGCCCTGGCCATCCTGCGGGACATCACCAGCGGGCCCACCAACGCCGTGCTGTATGAACTCTTGGTCGCCGCGCGCACCGACGAAAAGCTCAGAGAGACTTTGCAACACGAGCTGGGGCAGTACTCCGCGAAGATTCACGACGCCGCCCGGGCGCTGCCCGGCGCCGAAAGCTTCCCGGAGGAGACTTTCCCGGTCCTGGTGGCGCTGCTGACCAATGTTTTCGACGGCGCCGCCGTGGTCGAGGGGGTACTTCCGCAACCGGACATCGCGGAGCGACGGATTCCGATGCTCACCGCGCTGCTGACCGAGCGCAGCCCAACTCTGTTGCGTGACAACCAGTTACAGCGGCCCTTATAACGAGCCCACGTCGGACTCGGGGTTGAGCGCGAAACCCCAGTCGAACAGCGTGGCGGCCTGATCCCAATACGTCGGCCCGCCCGCCTTCACCAGCCCGTACATCATGGCGATCACCAGCCGCCGGCCGCCGCGAGCAGCGGCGCCGACGAAGGTCTTGCGGGCGGCGTCGGTGAACCCGGTCTTGCCGCCGATCGCGCCGGGGTAGCGCTGCAACAGCTCATCCTGGTTGGTGATCGGCTGCGGGCCGTTGTCGCCGGGGAACATCGCCGAAGGCTCGGCGGTGATCTGCGCGAACACCGGGTTGGCCATCGCCGCTCGGAAGATGACGGCCAGGTCGTGCGCCGTCGACGACCCGGAGCCGCCGGGCCCGTCCAGCCCGGACGGCGTCGCCGCGTGGGTATTGGTGGCACCCAACGAGGCGGCTTTGGCGTTCATCTTGGCCACCGTGGCGTCTGAGCCGCCGAGCAGGTGCGCCAGCGTGTTGGCGGCGTCGTTACCCGACACCAGCAGGAGGCCATCGAGGAGCTGGCGCGCGGTATAGCTGCGGCCCGGTTTGACCCCGACGCAGTTGCACTCGACCTGGGTGTCAGCGGTATCGGCGACGACGGTGGAGTCCAGGCTGACTTGGTCCAAGACCACCAGCGCCAACAGCACCTTGATGGTGCTGGCGGGCGGGTGGGCCACATTCTGGTCGCGGCCGGCCAGTATCTGCCCGCTGTCCAGATCGGCCACGATCCACGTCTGCGCGGGGCCGTCGGGGATCGGCATCGAGCCGGCCGGCTGCATGCTGTCGCCCGAGGAAACGGCGGCAGTGGTCAGGCTGACGGTGGCACCGACCGTGAGCAGGGCGGCGGCCCTGCACATGAGGGCCATGAGCTTGCGCATGGGCGCAAAGTCTAACTTCCGGGTCTGCCGGGTGACCATTTTCAGTACTGTCCGATGCATGTTGAGCCTGGCCGAAATTTCCGACCGCCTTGAGATCCAGCAGCTGCT
>DATJQO010000110.1:0-3412 GCA_035505695.1 Mycobacterium sp. | reverse complement strand
TCGTCAGGGTCGACCGCGACGGCAGGCATGTTCTCATGGTCGCCGTAGCCGCCGTCGTCGTCGCCGGGTGGCGGCGTAGCGGTACGCACACCCTCAAGCCCATGCAACCGGCCCAGCTCCACCAGCAGCTTGCGGCACTGGTCATTGGCGCGCAGCTGCCCGTTCGCCGCACGCCGGTAAGCGATTTGAAAGAGTTGCTCGTAGCGCTCGATCAGCAGCGACGTCACATCGCCGATGCCTGACCGCTGGTCCTCCCGCCGTGCCCGCGCGCGGTCAATGTCCAGCTGCACGGCACGAACCGACAACCGGATTTCGGGGCGGGCGGCGATCTGCCGATACGGCATCCCGGCCAGGTAAAGCTGGAAGACAAGCGCGTCGCGGCGCTCGGCTTCCTCGGCCCCCAGTTTTGGCATCGAAACCCCTTCGGACAGACCAACACCCACGTCGACCTCGATTATGCCGGTGTATACGTGCGAAAACCGGCTCACCAGGCCGAATTCCCGAATCGCGCTGCGCGTTCTGACTACTAAAAGAGGGGGCGACACCACCGGGCGACCTCATCCGGCCGCGCCGCCTGGCAACATCGGACCGGCCTACCGGACGCGGCGGGGTAACTGTCTGCGGCCGGGACAGCCCCGACCGGTCCGCGATGGTCGGTGCTGACCGCCGACCTCCATCGCGGATGGCGTTAGGCCCGGTTGAGCGGGGGTGCATCCACAACAATGGTTCCGTAGCAGAACGACGAGAGGAATAATCTATTCGCCTCTGTTCAGTCAGCCGGTTTAGCCGCGCCAGCACGGTCAAACCTGTGGTCAGCAGGAGGGAAATGCTGATGGCCCACCAACTGGTCGCCAAGAGAGCGAAAGCGACCTCCATCTTTGGGCCACCAAACAAGTGTTGCGCGAACAAGAGTTGCGCGTCGGTCAACGAACTGAGGAAGTGCTTCGACGGGCGAGGGCTGCCCAGCGAGCCGCAGCTGACAGCGTGGACAAGTCCGCAGACAGTCACGAACGAACCGCGAAGTCATACGAGGAATTAGCTGAACGAACCGGGCCGGCAGGACGACTACCTGAACCACGCGGCTCGCCACCGCAAGGTCCGCACGAGGATCGCCTGATGGCTGACGGTTGCGACAAATGGCAACTCCGCCTGAGTGAACACGCAGCGAAAACGAGGCTGAACCCTCTTTTCGATCATGCTGGTAAACCCGTGCTGCACGGCGGGAGTGCGAATAACCGAAACGCTTCCGATGGTGTGCAGGTAGGCGCGCAGCACGGATCGAACCGCAGTGGGGCGACGTCGCGGTCGACGTCATGGTTACCGCGCACACCTACGCGGACCTCTACGATTCGGACCTCGATCGTGTGGCGAATGCGCTCGACGGGCTCGGAGACTGACGTGACTGCGGATAAATGGCGGATAAACCGGGTCGCGGTGCATCGAACGGCCCACGCACCGGTTGAAAAAGCCAGCTACCAGCAAGTTCTTATGGTGGCCAGGGGCGGGATCGAACCGCCGAACTTCCGCTTTGCAGATGGAAGTAATTGCGGGACCCTTTCGTGCTGGTCAGACAAGTTGGATCAGCAAGGCGTCGTCGAGCGACTGATTCCAACACCGACGGCGGATAACCGGCGGACAGATTCGACGCCAGCCCAGGGATGGACACGCACAACATCTCCGCGTCGTGTATTGGGATGGCCCGACGGGGCGCCGCGCTCCCTGCTCTACCCGATGTCGGGCAGGCCGCTTCACCACACGACGGGCAATCCCGACCAGCGGCTGGCCGCCCCGGCCGAGCAGTTCGATGTGCTTCCGCGTGACCTCGGCACTGCGATTGACTTTTGCCCTAACCCACCGCGAGGTCATCAAGGGGCAGACTGCGGCGAACGACGCAGCCGCCAAACAGGCGCGAGCTTGCTGCCGCCGCGCCGAGACTCCCTGAGCGAGACTGGTGGCGGGCTGCTGATCCTCTGCCGTCGCGGTTGCTGCCAGGTCTTGGATCACGGTCGGGTTGACGCTCAGACAGCCAAGCAGAATGATTGACGTGAGCAATAGCATCGAATTCATCGAATTCACTGAAGACTTGGAGGACGGCACTCCAGTTAAAGGCCTTCTTGTCCGGGAAGCGGCGACTGCGACCGCCAGAGATCTCGCCGCTGCAATCAAGCAAATCCGGCCGGAACGCGAAGAGGTCGTGGTTGTCGCCGCAGATCACGCTGTGGCCACACAAGTCAAGCAGATCACACGAATGCTGGCTCAAAACAGACTTCTAGCCGAACGCCTGGTGGAGGCGATGTTCGTGCCGGGCACCACGGTTTCGCCGGCAGGGGCTCGACAAGCACAGCGCAATGCCGAGGCGCGCCAAGAGCTGATCGATGAGTTCGGTCTCCGTGACAGCGACCAGATCGCAGACCTAGCCGGTTCGGCTGCGAGTAATCGCTCCGCCACTGCGTCACGCTGGCTGGCGGCTGGCAAAATATTCGCCGTCAACCACCGGGGTGCCCGCCTGTTTCCGAACTTCCAGTCCGGCACGGACGGACACCCCAGGCCGGTGATCGCGAAGGTGCTCGAGGTGTTCGAGCCATATGGTGTGGATGGTTGGGAGACTGCGCTGTGGTTCACCACGAGAAGTGGTTGGCTTGACGATGAGCGGCCGGTTGACCTGCTGACCCGCGAGCCGGAACAGGTCATCGGGGCAGCACGCCACGCATTTGATGAGGTGCCCGCATAGGGATACGCGTCCCCGACGTGCCAGATCCGCTCCCCGATCCGCTCGAACGGATCTGGCCTGCCGGGGATCCGATTATTCGCTGCCATCGCGTCGTGATGGGAGCAACCGAGTTCAACGCGTCGAACGTGTCCCGCCGTTTTCGCCCCGTCATACGGAGCGGCATAGTTGTTCCCACGCTCTACGGTGCCGACCATGTGCACGGCGCGCTGTCGGAAACGGTCTTCCACGACGTGCCGATTCGAGGCAACGGACGGCGGATCCTCCGCAAGGCGCTGCTGCCGATGATGCGCTTGACTGTGATCCCCAAGCGGGACCTGCCGCTGGTCCGGCTCCACGGAGCCAGCCTTCGTCGATTGCGGGTAACCCGCAGCGAGCTCATCGAGAGCAGCTCTAGCCAGTACAGCCGAACCGCCGCGTGGGGGCAGGCGCTCTACGACCACGCCGACTATGACGGGCTGGTCTGGCGGTCACGTGAGTTCAATGACTCCTACGCGTTGATGCTGTGGGGTGACCGTGTCGACCGATTTAACGATCTTGACGCCGACCCGACCAATGCGCCGCTTCCGCTCTACGCAGGCGCCGGGTTCGACGAAGTCCAACAGCTAGCTGACGAGTGCGACATCACCGTCATCGGCTGAATAGCCAAGGTGCACAGTCGTTTCAAACATGCTTCGATACACG
>DATJQO010000109.1:0-8851 GCA_035505695.1 Mycobacterium sp. | reverse complement strand
CCGCTCCAGGATGCGGACGACACATGGCGCAATGGCGCGGTGTTCCTATTGCGGAAGCCCGCCCGGGCATCAGGCTCGGTATCGGTTGGTGGTTGGGTGACGACCGCGGTTCGCGGCAAGAAGGCAGTCATCACCTGCATGCCATCATCGGCGACAGATTTCAATGCCACCTTCGTGCCCTGGTTCCGGGCGACGCCGGACACGTGTGACGCAAATTCACGTTGGGAAAGGGCGCCCGCCAGCCCGGCGGCGTGATGGTGGCACCGCCGGGACTGGCGAGCGGTGGTCGACGGCGTTGACCAACCAGGGAACTTGAACTGGAACGAGGTTTCAATTTCAATAAGGCGCCGCTCATCCACAGCCTAACTGGTCGCAATGGTGAAGTGCCTTAAGTGATTCGGCCTCGGCACGCCGTGCGCCGTACGCCAAGTGGCGCGCAGCGCACAACGTCGACAGGTACCGGCGGGCATCGGCGAACTCGCCGTCGACGTGCGCCATCTTCCTCCGGAACTCGGCGGGCGACGGCAGGTCGTCGGGCGTGTCGGTCATGGGTTTCTCTTTCGGTGTGGGCCAACCCATTTTCGGGGTTGGTTTGTGCTGGTGTAGCACTCCACCTGCGCGAGCACCAGGGGCGTCGGCGCTGCGCCCAGGTCTTCGGCGACGACGACCCTGGTGTCCAGGATCGTCTTCCACACGAAAAGGTGCCAGACGCGCCTCGATCTGCTCGTCGATGTCGGGCAATATCAGCGTCGATGCTGTCGATCCGGCCGAACATGTGCGCGGATAGGAACTGGTGATGGTCGGCGAGATGCCGGATTGAACGCTCGGCCCAACTCATTTGACTGTTGCTTTACCTGGATAGGCGGGGTAGACCTAAGGGTACGGATCCACGGCAGACCAAGGTCGGACCGGAAGAGAAGATTCCTCCTCTCAGCTGTGGCGCCCGGCACGAGCACGAGGCACCCACGCAAAGCAATGCCCATCAACTGGGCACGGTGCGGTGGGCTTGCGTCAGGCGGGAAAATGTCTCCTGACGCCGAGGCCACATTTCACCGCACCATCATGCGCGATTGGTAACCAGGTGGTTCGTGCTTCGGACGGCGCTCCTTTTATCAGGAGCGCCGTCCGACTCGTGGATCCCGAACCCCCCGGTGGCGCAACGCGCTACCGGTTGCTGGAAACGGTGTGCCAGTACGCGCTGGAAAAACTCGGGGAGTCCGGCGAGGCCGACACCGCGCGCACCCTGAGCAGCTTAATCGAGCCGGCCGAAACCGAGATCGACAACCTGCGGGCCGCGTTCGGGTGGTGTGGGCAGTCGTGCTTCACCAAGTGTTTTTACGGCAAGCAGACGCAGGTGCGCGGACCATGACAGGCGTGGCGAGTTAGCCGTTCTGCGCGGCATGCCGGAACCATTGCAAGTCTTGGCGAACTTGAGCGGCTCTGCACATGCGGGACAATGGATGCGCCGACCGCAGTAACACGTCATGGAAATCTTTGAGCCAGTGGTGTTTACGACTTCAGTACCCGCCGAGAGCGATCGTGAAGGTCAGTGGCATATCATGGTAGTCGGGTCGCCTGGCAGGCACTCATCACAATCGCGATGGAAGTTGCTCGTTCGGCTTCAAATTGCGTCGCAGCATGCTCTGGGGGGTGAACAACCTCTTGGCCGTCTCGGACACCACCACAGTCAGCTATTCGACCGCCTCGCGGTTTCGCCCGTTGCGCCACTCTGTTTTCGGACCAGACGCGCGTAGGGTGAAAGGCATCTGCGGTATTTTGTGCGGGACCGGTTCGGGTCGTGCCGTCGCCGATTTCGAATAATTGGCCGGTTGGTGGTCAAGAGGGATCGTGGCAATGAGGCTGGAACAGGCCCGCAAGAGCTTCAGGCAGCACGACACACCGCGCGTCCGCACGCCGCGATTGCGGTTGAAGCCCAAGGCGCCTCGCGGCGGGCACGTGGATGGGGCATGGTGGCCGCGCAGCGATGACCTCACAACGGAGTTGCCAGATCTGATCGCGGTGTTGTCGTTTCGGCTCGGTGAAATTGATCGCGTGACGTACAACGTCAATGAGTGGATAGAAGCGCCAGCCCAACTCATGACCGGTGGGCGAGCGGTCCAACTCGACAGAGGCCACCGTCCGCCGTCCAACACCATCGAAGTAACCGGACGCACCAGAAGCAAGATCGTCTTGTTGGTCGTCCCGTGGTACACCGCCCCCGACTACGCATAGGTGATCGTGATGTCCGCCGCAGCACCAAACGACGCCTCAAGTGTCGACACCCTGCTCATGATCAGCAAGCAGGACCGGGAAAGCCGCACAAGAGCAACCGCCACACAGGGGCGTTGGGAATCACAAGGCCGATCCCAACGCTCGGCGAGTCGGAATTGACATTGCCCTCAGACGATTTCCCGCGACTTCCCGGTCTAGCCGCAGGTTCACTGCTGCACCGCATCACACGTTAGGGACAAAGCACAATGACGAGTGACGAACCAATATTCAAAGCCTTCAGCAGTTTTGGTTTTGACGACCTGCCTCTCGAAGCAGTGATTTCACAGCGGATGCTGCGGCGACTCGAGGACATTGATGACGCGACAACCGCCGGACCTACCACGCCGGCTGCGCGCGCAGCCCTGGCATCTAGCGTCGTCGCACATACGGTGGTTGAACTTGAGACCCGGCTGATTGAGCTGCAAAGACAACTGGCCTTGAAAGGCTGATGAAGCCTCCGATTATCGAGATCGATTGTCCGACGCTGGCTCAGGTTTCCGTGGGGGAGGGGGTGGCGCGCCGATGGTTATCCGTTTGCCTGCGGCAGATGCGGTGTCGCTGCACACCCAGACTTCGACGACGGCCGCGCACACCGTCGCGCTGATCATCATGGAGGCTTCCGATCAGTTCAGCCACGACCGGCGACACCGGCTGGTGGCGTCGTCGCTACCGGCGTTGGCGCGCTTCCGCAGCCGGCTGGTAGGCAAGCCACTCGGGATGGGCCAGCCCGTGTGGGCCGAGATCGACGACTACGACCCAACTCCCCAGATCCATGGCGCAACTGTTCACAATCCCGGCGACCGGAGCGAGTTCGCCGACCTGATGGGGCAGCTGGCCGCCGAACCACTGGATCGCCCTCTGTGGGAAGCGTGGAGCATCGACGGTCTGGCGGGCGGCCGGTGGGCGTTGGCGGTGAAGATGTCACCTGCAGTGAGCGGCGGGGGCGCCGGATCAGCGTTGGTGTGGCCGCGGCTCTTGACTACCCGTGCGCACGACCGCGCCGATGCCATGCCGACCGAGCCGAGTCTGGGCACGCCCTCCCTCGGCGAGCTTGTCGCCGACACGGTGACCGAGGTCATCGAGAACAATGTCACCGGAGCTTGGCTGCTCGCCGAGGCCGTAACTGACGTCCTCCGGGCCGCCCGGAGTCGGCTGCGCGGCGCGCGCGAACACAAACCCATCGCGCCAGCTGCGTCGTCGATGAGCGGGCCAGTGCCGCACACCGTGTTCAACGCGCCGCTGACCCAGCGGCGGGCGGTGGCCTTCGCCTCGATCCCGCTTACTGACTTGCAGACAGTCAACAACGCGTTCGGGGCCAGCATCACCAACGTTTTTCTCGCCGCTTGCACACTGTCCCTGCGCGCCTGGCTGCAGCGCCACGGCACCGTGCCCGATGGTCCGCTCCTGATGCAGATGCCGCTCGCGCCGCCAGACGCCGATCCCAACGCGATTGGCAATCCGTTGACAGTCTGGCGGATTCGCCTCCCGGTGCAACTCGACGACCCCGTGCTGGTCCTCACCAACCTCCACACCGCCACCGAAAGGTTGAACACTGTCCGCGAACGTGACATCGAGAATGGTTATGGGACAGTTGATTTCGTGACTATCGCGTCGGTGATGCCGCCGACCGCAGCCCACGCGGCATCGCAGCTCTACACCCGACTGGGCCTGCCACCGATCTGCCACGGCAGTGTCTAGTACATAACCGGCAAGCCCGTGTCAGCGTACTGCGCGGGGGCCAGGGTCGTCGGTATGCACACCGTGGTGCCGCTACAAGCGGGCTGCGGGTTGACCATTGCGCTGACCTCGCGCGGCGACGTGGTCGATCTGAGCGTGTGCGTGTGCCCCGACAACGTACCCGCAGTCGACGACATCGCGACCGGCATCGCAGTGTCGGTCGACATCTTAGTGGCGGCCGCACGGCAATCCCCTCGCGGTCAAGGCCGTTCAGTTGTCACGAAGATGACGTCACACGCCACCAAGCGGTCGCACGGCCGGCGCTATTAGCCGCGTTGCACCCCTTGCGCGCCGGTCAAGAGTAGGCCCTCGACCGTCGAGGCGTCGTCCGGGGCCGCCGCAGCCATCATGGTGTGATGTGCGTCGTCTGTGTCGGTGTAAGCGGGTACTACCAACAGGACGATCTTGCTTCTGTTGCGTCCGGTTACTTCAATGGTGTTGACGGGGCTGCCGGTTGTATCCCGCGAGTCGTGCCATGCCTCCGCCGTCGGTTGGCAGTTTCCTCGGGGCCGTCACCCATTCGGCGAGGTTGTATATCACACGATCAATCGGACCAAGTCGCACCGACAACACGGCCAGCAGGTCCGGCAGCTCAGTCGGCAGGTCATCGCTGCGCGGCCACCATGCCCCATCGACATACCCAGTAGTGGGTGCCTTGGGCTTCAAGCGCAGCGCGGTGTGTGCTCGGGCGGGGTCTGTTTCCAACCAGCGCCGGTTCTGCCTCGTTCTAGCGTCATGCGACGCTCCTGTCCTCGGCCGCGAACCGGCCAAATTATTCGAATCGGCGATGACACAATCTCAAACGGTCGTACACGACGTACCGCCGATGGCCCTGATCCTACTCGCACTTCCTCAGGCAAGAACACGGTCGCAAGGCCCGCCAAGCACACGGGCGGTGGGGCCTGACAGTTTCGCAAGGCTGTTCATATCGAATACGCTGCAGCGCAAGGAGTGAGACGGAATACGTCCGGCGAAAGGTGTCGCGGTCAGCGCTCTTTTACCCCCTGCGCGTCGAGAGCAGAGGCTGGTTGGTCGGCTTTCGCGCGCTTGGCGGCCCGCTTCTGTTTGAGTGTCTGACTGGACTTCTTGCTCATGGATTGTCGCGGAGATTTGTCAGACACCACTGCCCCTTCGTGTGGGGCCTGGATGGTCCCGGTTCCTGAAGCGTACTCCGCCGACAAGGACCTCACGGTCTAGCGTGAGGGTGGGAAACCCAACCAGTCTTGGGATGAGGCAGCCCTCGACCGCTGACGTCGTTGAGCAACCGCGCACACCGGACGTGCCGGTAACCGCCCAAATCGGGAGATCCTCGAACGCTCTGCCCACACTGCGATCGTCAATCTTCCCTGGAGACGCTGTCGACGCTCGCGGCCGCACCTGGGAAGGTGGCATTCGCGAGATGTGGAAGTGAACTTCTCGTTGCGGGACCGCGGGGGCAAGGAGCAACGTGCGTGTCATATTGCGTACAAGCCTGCCTGGCCTTCCGCCGCTCATAGCGGTCGCCGAGAACTCGGATATCACCCGACGCGCTGTGTGATGCGAAGCGCGAGCTGATCTGGCAGATCGAACACCAGAAGTCGGTGCGCGTACCCATGAACAACCGCCGGCTCAGCGCGACAATCCGGCACCCAGATACCTCCGCGCGGCCCCAAACCGCCATTTAGAAACTCAATCAACAGCTCGCCCCGGCGAATAGAGAGACAGACATGACGCATATCACCAAACCGCGTGTTATCGGTAAAAATGCCGACATAGGCCGGTCGGCCCAAGCGGTGGCGCGCATCCCGTTGACAGTTAACGACGTTCTTCGTGATCGTGCCCGGCGCAGGGCGAGACGCACGGAAATAGTTGCGGCACAGTCGACATGGGAGTCCGATGGCGGGCCAAGCGGAGAAGGTGAGTCACGGCCTAACAGTCGCGAGGGCCCCGCACCTCGAGGCCCTGGTCTGATCCACACCCGGTACCCTCAGTGCTATGAAGCGAGAGGTGGGCGCCGAGCTCGAAGTCGAGATCACCGCGCCGACGACGTTGGAGTTTCAGATCGCGGTGGGGCCGCATCCGAATACTCGAGTGTCGGAGCGGTTATCGTTCGTGCTGGACGGAAATCCCGTCCAACCCCTTGAGATCAGCGGTGTGCACGGTAACCGCATCCACAAGCTGGACGCTCCGGTGGGCAACCTGACCGTCGACTATGCCGCGACGATTATCGGCCGAACCGACCCGGCGCCGGTGACCGAATACGACTTGTCCATGTACCTGCGCCCCAGCCGCTACGCCGAGGCCGACAAGTTCTACGGCTTCGCCGCAACCGAATTCGGCAACTACATCGATTCGACGACCCTGTTGGAGAAGGTGTCCGTGTGGGTGGGCACACGGCTGAACTACGTCCCAGGATCCAGCCAGCCGATCGATGGCGCGGTGGACACCCTGCTTGCCGGTGCCGGGGTGTGCCGCGACTTCGCGCACCTGGTGGTGGCGCTTCTACGTGCCGTCAATATACCCGCCCGGGTGGTCTCGGTGTACCCGCCGGGGCTGTGCCCGATGGACTTCCATTCGGTCGCCGAAGCGTTCGTCGAGGGGCAATGGAGAGTGGTCGATGCGACGCTGTTGGCGCCCCGACAGACATTGGTGCGCATTGCCACCGGGCGCGATGCTGCCGACATCGCCTTCCTGGACAACCACAAAGATGCGATCACACTGAACACGATAGCGGTGACTGCGATCGTCGACGGCGACCTGCCCAGGGACTCGATCGACCAGCTTGTGTCGATCGGTTAAGGGCCATTGCACCGCACAGAGATTGGCGTTGAACGGCCTCGGTACCAACGGCGAATACATTCGTGTGCACGTCCACCATGGCGAAGATCGCAGCGACGAACAAGGTAATCAATCCAAACGATGACAAGCTTTTTGATGTCTCTGATCGCGTATTAGACCTCCGGTTACATGCTCGATTTGCAGTCGTTGTCACCGACGTTGACACATGGCTGATCAGTTCACGAGGGCCAGGGCATGCGCACGCCGCAGCTTGCCCGACGGCGTTTTCGGGATCATTCCGGGTTCCAGCATCGAGCGCGGATTGGTGAGCGCCGGGGGGTTTGCATCGTAGCAGCGTGTGCTGCCGGTGCGCTGAACTGTAACGGTGTCACCGACGTGGGCTGCTGATGGGGGAGGACGCTGGCACATCTGAAGAGGACCAGAAACTCCAGTGGGCTGGTACGAAGCAACCGCACCAGCCCACTGTCACGTATGTGGGTTTCTTAGACGGCGGTGACTCTTACTGCCTGGGGTCCTTTGGCTCCTTGCTCGACCTCGAATTGAACACGCTGGTTTTCCTCGAGCGAGCGATGGCCGCTTCCCTGGATCTCGGAGTAGTGGACGAAGAGGTCCTTCGTGCCGTCGTCAGGGGTGATGAAGCCGAAGCCCTTCTCACCGTTGAACCATTTCACAGTTCCCTGTGCCATTTACTTACTTCTCTCATTCAAAATGCGGATGTACCAAAACATCCGCACGACCAGGGTAGCACGAGCTGGTCAACTTATTGAAAACCGTTGTGGTGCCAGGACAATCAGCGCTGGGCGGGACACGAGCGGCGACCGCGTCTGCGACCGGCGGTACCCGAGCGGCGGGGCTGCGACGGATGCGACGTGACCGCCGTCTTGGGTGCGGGAGCCCGGTAGGGCGCCAAATCACCGGCCACCGCATGCACCGCGGCCGAGTCGACGGTGACCTCTTGTGGAGTGACACGGATCCCTGCGCGGCGCATCAGCGCGTGTGTGTCCTTGCGCTGCTCGGGCAGGACAACGGTCACCACGTCACCGGAGTTTCTGGCCCGCGCCGTTCGTCCAGACCGGTGCAGGTAGGACTTGTGCTCGGCGGGCGGATCGATGTGCACCACGAACTCGATTCCGTCGACATGCACACCGCGCGCGGCGATGTCGGTGGCCACCAACACCCGCGCCTCACCCGTACTGAAGGCGGCGAGGTTTCGGTCGCGTGCCGGTTGAGAAGGTTGCCGTGCAGATCGACTGCCGGAACACCGGATTCGGTGAGCTGCTTGGCGAGTTTGCGCGCTTGATGCTTGGTGCGCATGAACAGGATTCGGCGGCCATTACCGGAGGCGAGTCGGTGCACCAGCTCCTTCTTCGCCTGCACGCCGGAGACGTGGAACACGTGGTGGGTCATCTCGGACACCGGCGAGTCGGAGCCGTCGACAGAGTGCAGCACCGCGTTGTGCAGGAACCGATTGACGAGCTTGTCGACGCCGTTGTCGAGGGTTGCCGAGAACAGCAGACGCTGGCCGCCGCTCGGCGTGGCCGCCAGGATGCGAGTGACGCCGGGAAGAAATCCGAGATCGGCCATGTGATCGGCCTTGTCGATCACCGTGATCTCAACCGAGTCCAAGCTGATCAACCGTTGCTTCATCAAGTCTTCGAGCCAGCCGGGGCACGCCACGACAATGTCGACGCCAGACTTCAGCGCCGCCACCTGCCTGCCTTGCGGTACGCCACCGAAGATCGTGGTCACCCGGAGGTTGTTGGCGGCGGCCAGCGGTTCCAGCGTCGCGGTTATCTGGCTGGCAAGCTCCCGCGTGGGGGCCAAAACCAGACCCGACGGTCGGGACGGGCGGCGCGGATATCCGGCCAGCCTGCTGACCATCGGAATCGAGAAGGCGAGCGTCTTGCCGCTGCCCGTCTTGCCGCGGCCGAGGACGTCGCGGCCGGCGAGTGTGTCGGGAAGAGTGTCGATTTGGATGGGAAACGGCTGGGTGATCCCGAGCCCGGCAAGCACTTCGGTGAGTGCTTCACCCACGCCGAGATCGGCAAATGTATTGCCAGTAGTC
>DATJQO010000108.1:0-64490 GCA_035505695.1 Mycobacterium sp. | reverse complement strand
TAGAGGGCTCCAGCATCATTCTTTTGCACGGCCAGGCACGGCCAAGCCCCTTCGACGTCGACACCGCAGCGCACGCGCCGATTCTCATCCACCGCGAGCAGGCGCGCCAGCTCCCATCACCTTCTTTTGCGTCTGCTCGCGCTACCCGGCGCCGTCCTCGTCGGCGTCGCTGCTGCCCCGGATCAGCGCCAACGTGGCGGCCAGCTCGTCCGGCTTGACCAGCACCTCGCGCGCCTTGGAGCCTTCGCTGGGTCCGACGATGCCGCGAGTCTCCATCAGGTCCATCAGCCGGCCGGCCTTGGCGAAGCCCACCCGCAGTTTGCGCTGCAGCATCGAGGTGGAGCCGAACTGGCTGGACACCACCAGCTCGACCGCCTGCAGGAAGACATCCATGTCGTCGCCGATGTCGGGGTCGACGTCGGTGCGTTCACTGGTGGTCTTGGCGGTGGTGACCCCTTCAGTGTACTCGGGTTCGGCCTGGTCTTTGCAGGCGGTGACGACGGCCTGGATCTCCTCGTCGGAGACGTAGGCGCCCTGCAGCCGGACGGTCTTGCTGGCGCCCATCGGCAGAAACAGGGCATCGCCCATCCCGATCAGCTTCTCCGCACCGGCCTGGTCCAGTATCACCCGGCTGTCGGTGAGCGACGACGTGGCAAACGCCAACCGGGACGGCACGTTGGTCTTGATCAGCCCGGTGACCACGTCCACCGAGGGGCGCTGGGTGGCCAGCACCAGGTGAATGCCTGCGGCGCGGGCTTTTTGGGTGATCCGCACAATGGCGTCCTCGACGTCGCGCGGGGCGGTCATCATCAGGTCGGCCAACTCGTCGACGATCGCGACAACGTACGGGTACGGCCGGTACTCGCGCTGGCTGCCCAGCGGCGCCGTGATCGCACCGGATCGCACCTTGTCGTTGAAGTCGTCGATGTGGCGCACCCGCGACGCCTGCATGTCCTGGTAGCGCTGTTCCATCTCCTCGACCAGCCACGCCAGCGCCGCGGCCGCCTTCTTGGGCTGGGTGATGATCGGGGTGATCAGGTGCGGAATGCCTTCGTAGGGCGTGAGTTCCACCATCTTCGGGTCGATCAGGATCATCCTGACCTCTTCCGGCGTGGCCCGGGTCAGCAGCGACACCAGCATCGAGTTGACGAAGCTGGACTTCCCGGATCCCGTCGAGCCGGCGACCAGCAGGTGCGGCATCTTGGCCAGGTTGGCCGAGATGAAGTCGCCTTCGATGTCCTTGCCCAGCCCGATCACCAGCGGGTGGTGGTCGCGGCGGGTCGAGGGCGCGGTCAGCACGTCGGCCAGGCGCACCATTTCCCGGTCGGTGTTGGGCACCTCGATGCCCACCGCCGACTTGCCGGGGATCGGGGCCAGCATGCGGACGCTCTCGGTGGCCACCGCGTAGGCGATGTTTTTCTGCAGCGCGGTGATCTTCTCCACTTTCACACCGGGGCCCAGCTCGACCTCGTAGCGGGTGACGGTAGGCCCGCGCGTGCAGCCGGTGACGGCCGCGTCGACCTTGAACTGGGTGAGCACTTCGCTGATGGCGTCGGCCATGACGTTGTTGGCGGCGCTGCGCTTCTTCGGCGGATCTCCGGGGACCAGCAGGCTCATCGACGGCAGCGTGTACGGGCCTTCCACAACCCGGTCGAGGACTACGGTCTGCTTCTTGGCGCGACGACGGCTTTTCCCGATGGCCGGTTCGGGCGCGGTGGGGATGTCGTCTTCGTTGTCGCGCAGGCCGGGGGCGGGGTCGGCCGTGGGGCAGGCCGGTGGCTCCTGGTCAGGGTTGAGCGACTTCTCGTCGTAGTAGCCGTCGGAGAAGTCTTCGGCCGGGGCGTCGGGGTCTGCGTCGTCGTAGTTGGCGTCGTAGTCGCAGTCGGCATCGTCATCGGCGCGGATGCCGAACAGGCCGCGGACCACGTCGGGCACCTCGCGGATGGTGGTTCCGGTCAGCAGCAGCAGGCCGAAGATGAATCCGATGAACAACAGCGGCGCGGCGATGAAGGCCGTCAGCCCATCCGAGAGCGGCCCGCCGATGGCGAACCCGATGAATCCTGCCGCGCGACGCCGCGCTTCGGGGTCTTCGGGCGAACCGGACCACAGATGGCGCAATCCCAGGACCGACAGGGCGACCAGGCATGCGCCCAGGATCAGCCGGGGCCGCGCGTCGGGGTTGGGCTGCGTGCGCATCAGCGCCACCGCGACGACGGCGGTGACGACCGGCAGCGCCAGGACGCCCGCGCCGACGAACGTCCGCAACAGCGTGTCGATCCACGCCCCGACGGGGCGGGCGGCGTGAAACCACGAGCTGGCGGCGACGACGACGGAAAGGCCCAGCAAAAACAACGCGATTCCGTCGCGGCGATGTCCCGGGTAGATGTCGCGGGCCCGTCCGACCGACCGGGCCGCACTGCCGGTGCCGCGTGCCGCCAGCAGCCAGGTGGCGCGCAAGGCCCGGCCGCACGTCAGCCCGGCGGCGAACAGCAACGAGTGGTTACGCCGCCGAGCCGCCCTGCGGCGGGGCGCTGGCGGCCGCCCGCGCCGGGATCCACTTCGTGAAGTGGCCTTTGACCTGCTCGTTCTGGTTCCGGAGCGGGCGGCGGTCTTGTTAGCCATGACGGCAAGGGTAGTCGCAATGACATCATTGGCACCACCCGCCACACTGGTAGCGCGCTGGCTTGTGAGGAACGCGACGGACGGCGGCCTCGGCTCGTGAGTAGGGTGACAACTGGTGACAAAAGTCATGCCCGTCACCCATTCCGGAGCGTCCAGGAGGCCCCAGCATGCCCGTCGTTGTCGTCGCCACCATGACCGTCAAACCCGAATCGGTTGACACCGTCCGCGACATCCTCACGCAGGCGGTGGAGGACGTACACAACGAGCCTGGCTGCCAGTTGTACTCGCTACACGAAACGGGCGAGACCTTTGTCTTCGTCGAACAGTGGGCCGACCCGGGAGCACTCAAAGCTCACAGCACCGCTCCGGCGATCACCAAGATGCTCGGCGCGGTCGGTGAACATCTGGCCGGGGCGCCGGACATCAAGACGCTCCAGCCGGTTCCGGCGGGCGATCCGGGCAAGGGACAGCTGCGCGCCTGATGGGCCCAGCCCCGGACGGCCCACTCAACGGGCGGGTTGCCTTCATCACCGGCGCCGCCCGCGGCCAGGGGCGCGCCCACGCCGTCCGCCTGGCCGCCGACGGCGCCAGCATCATCGCGGTCGACTTGTGCGAGCAGATCACCAGCGTCCCCTATCCGCTGGCCACCGCCGACGACCTCGCCGCCACCGTCAAACTCGTCAAGGACAACGGCTCTCGCATCGTGGCCACACCCGGCGACGTCCGCGACGCCGCGTCGCTGTCGGCCGCGTTGCAGGCGGGCCTGGACGAGTTCGGCCGGCTGGACATCGTCGTGGCCAACGCCGGTATTGCTCCCATGCAATCCGGGGCCGATGGCTGGCGCGACGTCATCGACGTAAACCTGACCGGCGTCCACCAGACCGTGCAGGCCGCCATCCCAACCATGGTCTCGCAAGGCACCGGCGGTCGATCGTGCTGATCAGTTCGGCTGCCGGGCTGGCCGGCATCGGCAGCGCCGATGCCGGCTCCATCGGCTATACAGCGGCCAAGCACGGCGTAGTGGGGCTGATGCGGGTTTACGCCAATCTATTTGCGCCACACAATATTCGGGTAAACTCGATACACCCCTCCGGCGTGGATACCCCGATGATCAACAACGAGTTCACCCGCAGGTGGCTTGCTCAACTGGTCGCCGAATCCGATTCACCGCCGGACATGGGGAACGCGCTGCCGGTGGAAGTCCTGCAAGCCGAAGACATCGCGAACGCGGTGGCATGGCTGGTGTCCGATCAGGCTCGGTATATCACCGGCGTCACCCTGCCGGTCGATGCGGGCTTTGTGAATAAGAAGTAGCTGAGATGGCAAATCCGGTGGCGCAGACCGCCTTTGGACCAATGGTGTTGGCGGCCGTCGAGCAGAACGAGCCGCCCGGGCGCCGCCTGGTGGACGACGACCTCGCGGAACTGTTTCTGCCGGCCCCGCTGCGCTGGCTGGTCGCCGCCACCCGCTCGGGGCCGGTGCGGCGCATGATGATCCGCGGATCGCAGTGGTCCGGCCGCGGGCTCTGGGCGAACTTGGCCTGCCGCAAGCGTTTCATCGGCGACAAGCTCAGCGAAGCGCTGGGTGACATCGACGCGGTCGTCATTCTGGGCGCCGGACTGGATACCCGCGCCTACCTGCTGACTCGGCAAGTCCGCATCCCCGTCTTCGAGGTGGACCTACCGGTCAACATCGCCCGAAAGGTCAAGACGGTCCGGAGGGTGCTGGGCGATCCACCACTGTCGGTTCGGCTGGTGGCACTGGACTTGGAACGCGACGACCTCCTCACCGCCTTGGCCGAGCATGGCTATCACACCGACTATCGCGCATTTTTCATCTGCGAAGGCGTGACCCAATACCTCAGCGAAAGCACGGTCCGGCGCACGTTGGAGGGCCTGCGCGCCGCCGCGCCCGGCAGCCGTTTGGTGTTCACCTACATCCGCCGGGATTTCATCGACGGCACAAACCGGTACGGCACCCGCACGCTGTACCGCAGCGTGCGGGTGCGACGACAGTTGTGGCGCTTCGGCTTACAGCCCGAGGAGGTCGCCGATTTCATCGGCGACTACGGATGGCGGCTGGTGGAGCAGGCCGGGCCCGACGAACTGGTTCAGCGTTATGTCGCACCCACCGGTCGCAAACTCAAAGCCTCACAACTGGAATGGTCGGCCTGCGCGGTCAAGACCTAGCGTCGCCCGCCGCCAGACCAGTTATTTGTTGGTCGCGTATCGGGTGCCGAATACTTCGGCCTGCGCGGCGGCCGCCCGCTCCGGCGTCGTCAACCCCAGCCCGTTTTCCATGAAGTCTTGTACGGCTTTGGTACCTTCTGGCCCTACGTCACGCATGATGTCCGACAGGGAAGCCTCTTCCAGCCAGTAACTCTGCTAAGCAGCCAGCCCCTTGGTGCCGGGCCAGACGAGCAATGACGAGTATCTCCTCGGCGAGCTCATCTTCGGTCATGCCCGTCACTTTCGGTGACAATTCGACATGGTCCGTTGAACCGTCCAGCAGTGCTGACACCGACACGGTTCCCGGCGGGTTGGTCACCGTGAACGTGTCGGCGCCGTCCTCTTGCGCTTCCTCGGAAGCTGGGGTTTGCACATCCAGCACGTCCAGGTCGGTTTCGGTGTCGGCGGACTCGTCCGGCATGAACTAGCGCAATGCATCGACGACCGACTCCGCGCCGTCGTCGTCTTCGGGGGCCGAGAAATCCAGCGCATCCGACGGCGCAAGTTCGTCGGAACCGGACTTCTCAGCAGTGAAATCCAAAGCGGCAGAGCATCGTGGTCGTTGGGCTGTGGCATGGCTCCTTCTTTCAGGATGCGTTCCTGGGTCAGCGATCAAGGACCTGTTTGTCGATGTTCTTGCCCGTCTCGTCGTCGGTGCTTCGGTAGGCGGTCTTCGCGGTGCGCAGTTTGCCGGCGAGCTCGGTCGAAGCCTTGCTCATGGCTTCGACCGTCTTTTTCCGCGCCGCCGCAGCGGTGAACGACACATTGGACGCCCCGCTGACGATGCCATGGGTGACCCAGCAGGCGACTTCGACATTCGAGCCCGCCGACGCCGCGGCCGCGGCTTGGGTAGAGGCTTGATCTTGCGTCGTCGCAAGCTTGTCGAGGTGTTCGGATGTGACGGTTAGATCGGCCATGGGTCGCTCTCCTTGACTCTGATTTGCTGACTCACGTTGCGCGGCAACTAATGTCACTGCACTAAGCCGCATCACGCGTTGTGCGCGACCGGGCTTGGCTGTTGCGCCCGTTCGGTGCCGATTGGGGCCACCCCGACGGGTGCCCGCTCGGCACCTGATGCTCCCGCGCCTGCACCCTCGACGCCACCCGCAAGAGCGGCCTCCTCGGCGGGTGCCTCGGCGGCGGGTGCCGCAGCCTTCTGGGCCTGCAGTGCCGGTTGAGCCAGCCGCCGCAGCTGGCCCGTGGCCTGGTTGACCAGGCTTGCGTGTCTGGACAGGGTCGTGGGCTGACCAGAAGTTGCCGCCAGCTGAACCAGCGCCGGCATGGTCGCCGCGGACGTGGACGCGGCCGTGTGATCCGCCGTCTCCGATACCGCAGGCGCCGCGGCGCCGGGAGTGTCGGCCGCACTCTCCGCGGGTGCCTTGCCTGTCGTGGACGGCGAGCCGACGGTCGGCCCGGCGGCGATGGCCGACGCGCCAGAGATGCTGGCCGAGATGGTTCCGAAGCTGGACACCGTGGAGCCGAGAGCGTCGAGGTGACCTTGGACGGGCATCGTTGGCTGACCGGCCTCAATATCGAAGCGGGCCTGCTGAGGCTGGGCGCCGAGGCGGTGCAGGAGCGCATCAACGAGGCGCTGCGCAACGCGGCGGCCGCAGCGACCGCGGCGAACGAAGCCGAGGAAGAGCGCCTCGTCGCGTCGCTGGCCGACATTGCCGGCTCGCTGAAGAACAGCTTCGGCTTGACCTGAGCGGGGTTCACACCTCGATGACCGTCGGCACGATCATCGGCTGCCTGCGGTAGGTTTCGCCGACCCACTTGCCGACGGTGCGGCGCACCCCCTGGGCGATGCGGCTGGGATCGGTGATGCTTTCCGCGACCAGCGCTTCCAGCTCTGCCTCCACCCGGCGCACGGCGGGTTCGAGCGCCTTGGGGTCTTCGGAGAATCCGCGTGCATGTAGGTGTGGCGCCGCCACCGGACGTCCGGTGCCACGCTTGACCACCACCGTCACCGCGACGAATCCCGAGGACAGGATCAGCCGTTCACCCAACGTGATATCGCCGACGTCGCCCTTGATCAGACCGTCGACGAACATCTTGCCCACCGGCACCGCCCCGGCGACCGCGGCCTTACCGGCAACCAGGTCGACGCTAAAACCGTTCTCCGCCAACAGGATTGACTCCTCGGACACTCCGGCCCGCGCCGCCAGCTGGGCGTTGGCGCGCAGCATCCGCCAAGTGCCGTGCACCGGCATGACATGGCGCGGCCGCACCCCGTTGTAGAGGAACAACAGCTCACCGGCGTAGGCGTGACCCGAAACATGAACGCGCGCTTGGGCATTGGTGACGACGTGCGCCCCGATCTTGGCGAGCGCATCGATCACGCCGTAGACGGCTTCCTCGTTGCCGGGGATCAGCGACGACGCCAGCACCACCAGGTCGCCCGCGGTCAGCGTGATGCTGCGATGCTCGCCTCGCGACATCCGGGACAGGGCAGACATCGGCTCGCCCTGAGTCCCGGTGGTGATCAGCACCACCCGCTCGGGCGGCATCATCTCGGCGGCGCCAATATCGATCACGTCGGCATCGGCCACCCGCAGGAACCCGAGTTCGCGGGCGATGCCCATGTTGCGCACCATCGACCGGCCGACGAACGACACCCGCCGGCCCAACGCCACCGCCGCATCGATGATCTGCTGCACCCGGTCCACATTGGAGGCGAAGCATGCCACGATCACGCGGCCGTCGGCGCCCCGGATCAGGCGGTGCAGCGTCGGGCCCACCTCGCTTTCCGACGGCCCGACGCCGGGAATCTCGGAATTGGTCGAGTCGCACAGGAATAGATCCACCCCGGCGTCGCCGAGCCGGGACATGCCGGGCAGGTCGGTGGGACGGCCGTCCAGGGGTAGCTGGTCGAGCTTGATGTCACCGGTGTGCAAGACCGTCCCCGCCCCGGTGTGCACGGCGATGGCCAGCGCATCGGGGATGGAGTGGTTGACGGCGAAGTACTGGCATTCGAACACGCCGTGTGTGGTCCGCTGCCCCTCTGCCACCTCGACGAACACCGGCTTTTGGCGGTGCTCGCGGCATTTCGCGGCGACCAGCGCCAGCGTGAACTTCGACCCGACAACGGGGATGTCCGGGCGCAGCTTGAGCAGGAACGGGATGCCGCCGATGTGGTCCTCGTGCGCGTGGGTCAACACCAGCGCCTCGATGTCGTCGAGCCGGTCCTCGATATGGCGCAGGTCGGGAAGGATCAGATCCACGCCGGGTTCGTCATGAGTGGGAAACATCACCCCGCAGTCGATGATCAGCAGCCGGCCCAGGTGCTCGAAAACCGTCATGTTGCGGCCGATTTCGCTGATGCCGCCCAGCGCGGTGACCCGCAACCCGCCCGTGGTCAGGGGACCTGGTGGGGCGAGTTCTTCGTTCACCGCAGGCTCACCCTCTGGCTCACCTGAGCACCGATGCCGCACGCATGTCGGCGGCCAGCGCGTCGATCTGCTCGGGTGTTGCCGGCATCTGCGGCAACCGGGGCACGCCCGCGTCGATGCCCTGCAGGCGCAGACCCGCCTTGGACAGCGTCACTCCGCCCAGGCGGCTCATCGCGTTGCACAGCGGGGCAACCGTGACGTTGATCTTGCGGGCCGTGGCGATATCGCCGGAACCGAAGGCGGACAACAAGTCTCGCAGCTGGGCGGCCGCCACATGAGAGATCACACTGATGAAGCCGGTGGCGCCCATGGCCAGCCACGGCAGATTCAGCGCATCGTCACCGGAGTAGTAGGCCAGTCCGGTCTCGGCGATGATCTGGCCACCGCTGTGCAGGTCGGCCTTGGCGTCTTTGACCCCGACGATGTTGGGGTGCGACGCCAGGGTGCGGATGGTGTCGGGCTCGATCGGCACCACCGAACGCCCGGGGATGTCATAGAGCAGCACCGGCAACGCGGTCGCGTCGGCGATGGCGGTGAAATGCGCGATCAGCCCGGTTTGCGGGGGCTTGGAGTAGTACGGCGTGACCACCAGCAGTCCGTGCGCGCCTTCGGCTGCGCAGGCCTGGGCCAGCCGCACGCTGTGCGCGGTGTCATAGGTGCCCGCGCCGGCGATGACTCGGGCTCGGTCGCCCACTGCCCCCAGCACCACCCGTAGCAGATCGCGTTTCTCGTCGTCGGTGGTGGTCGGTGACTCGCCGGTGGTTCCCGACACCACCAGGCCGTCGCATCCGGCGTCTACCAGGTGATTCGCCAGTTGCGCCGCGGCCGCGGTGTCCAGCGAGCCATCGGCGCGAAACGGTGTCACCATCGCGGTCAACAAGGTTCCCAGCCGAGCTGGGGCGTCGAATCCGGCGGTGCTCACGCTGTTCAGGTTACCCGGCGGCGGCAAGGGCATTTAACACCCGCAGGGTGCGCGTGTTCAGGCTTCGGTGGCTGAGCTGGATTGCCACCTGCAGCCTTCGCCGGCTGCGCCGCCTCAGGCTTCGGTGGCCAGCGGGCTGGTGGCCACCTCGGTGCCGTCGGCCAGAGTTGAGATCTCGAAGTCGGCGAACACCGCGGGTGCGACGCCGGTGAGCTGGCGCAGGCACTCGATGGCCAGCCGGCGAATTTCCACGTCAGCGTGCTCGCTGGCCCGCATGGCGACGAAGTGTCGCCAGGCCCGGTAGTTCCCGGTCACCACGATGCGGGTTTCGGTCGCGTTCGGCAGCACCGCGCGAGCGGCTTGACGCGCCTGCTTGCGCCGCAGCACCGCGCTCGGTTCGTCGGCGAACTTGGCTTCCAGCTTCCCCAGCAGCTCGGTATAGGTGGCGCGGGCGGCGTCGGCGGCCTCGGCCAGGATCTGCCGCAGTTCTGGGTCGTCTTGCATGCCCGGCGGCACGACGATGTGCGAGTCGCCCTCCGGGACGTAACGCTGCGACAGCTGCGAATAGGAGAAATGCCGATGCCGGATCAGCTCATGGGTGCACGATCGCGAGATGCCGGTGATGTAGAACGACACAATCGCGTGTTCGAGCACCGAGAAGTGCCCGACGTCGATGATGTGCTTGATGTAGCCGGCGTTGGTCGCGGTCCTGGGATTGGGCTTTGACCAGCTTTGATAGCAGGCGCGCCCAGCGAACTCGACCAGTGCGGGGCCACCGGCGGCGTCGGTGGTCCACGGCACGTCCGGGGGTGCCAAGAACTCGGTCTTGGCGATCAGTTGCACGCGCAGCGGCGCGGTCTGGGCCACGGCGCTCACCTTAACGTGGCGTCAGCCCCTCTTTCACCGGGAGCTTGCCGGAAATCAGCAGCGGAAGCAGCGAGTCGCGCAAGGTGGCCAGACACACCGATTCGGCGCGACGGGCGTGACACAGCGCCCCCAGACCGGTGAGGGTTTGCGACGCCGCGGGGCTCAACCGGCGGACGTCGCGGACCAGGAGGTCCAGCAGGTCGCTCGGTCGTATCCGTTGATGACTCCCCGAGGTCCCCGCGACGTGCTGCTGCATCGTTTCGGTGACATCGGGTTGGCGCAACGCCGACCACAGGGCCGAGGTGTCGATACCGACCGGCTTCAGCACGACGAATTCGGTACTGGCCAAAGCCGTTTGCGACGGCAGCCGGACGACGTTCCAAATTCGCGGTATTCGGGGATTGAGTTTCGCGAACAGCACGCACGGCGCCGACAAGACGAACTTGGCGCTCTTCACCGAGTCGGCGGGCACCAAGCGGGGTCTGGCGCCGTCGTCGAACGCCGGAAGGCTGAAATGTGCGATCATGCCGTCGATTTCGCCCACCTTGAGGCATGCCGTCGACCGGCTCGCCAGCCTGGACAGCGGTACCCGCTGGCAGACCGACTCTCCGACAGTAATCATCAAGCGTTCGGCCGCCTGGATCACGCGGTGGTTGACGGCTATTTTGTCGTCGAGGGCGCCGAGCAATTCAGTGATCCGGCGGCGCTGCGGCGCCGCGACGGTCCAGACCGTGACGTCACGAAGTATCCGCTGATTGAGCAGCGGCTGTCCGGAACCGGATCGGTGATCGCCCAGCCGGCAGGTGTGCAGCGCGTAATACCAGTACCGGGTCTCTTGCGGGTCTTTGGCCCGGCATACCAGTGCGTTGTCGGTGACCCAGACGTCCGAATCGCAATAGCGCAGGCTGCCGCAATACAATCCGACGCGCCCGAGCACGATCAGCGGTCCGCTGGCGTTGGGCGCTGCAGTGTGACCGATCTCCCCGTTGGCACCGTAGATGGGAAAGCATCCGCCGCCCGCGGGGTGCCGCGGCGGGCTGCCTCCGGTGCTGAAGTCAAGATGATCACCGAGTGTGGTCGTCACCGCAGCCGCTCCACCTCTTGTCGCACAACCCGTTCTACGCGCGCGGACTCGTCGAGCGCGGCCAGCAAGCCGTTCGTCAGCCGCGTTACCTTCTCGTCGAACGGCTCGGCGTCCTCCTCGGCGACCGGCGCACCGACATAACGTCCGGGCGTGAGCGGGTAGCCGGCGGCCGCGATGTCGTCCAACGACACGGATTTGCAGAATCCCGGAACATCTTGGTAGGTCAGGCCTTTCGTGGTTGCCGACGCGGACCCGCACCACGCGTGGTAGGTGTCGCCGATGCGCACGATCTCCTGGTGGGTCAGCACCCGCTCGGTGCGATCCACCAGATGGCCCAGCGCCCGGGCGTCGATGAACAGCACCTGGCCCGAGCGGTCGGTCTTGGCGGTGTCAAAGAACCACAGGCACACCGGGATTCCGGTGCTGCGAAACAGCTGCCCGGGCAGGGCGACCATGCAGGACACCAGGTCCGCCTGGACAATCCGGGCACGGATGTCGCCTTCCCCGCCCGTGTTCGACGACATCGAGCCGTTCGCCATGACCACTCCGGCCTTCCCGCCGGGGGCGAGCGTGGACACGATGTGCTGGATCCAGCCGTAGTTGGCGTTGCCGGCGGGCGGAACACCGAAACGCCAGCGCGGGTCGCTTTCGTCACGGGCCCAATTCTTGATGTTGAACGGCGGATTGGCCATCACGTAGTCCATCTGCATGCCGGCGTGCTGGTCGTCGACGAACGTGTCGCACCAGCGCGCGCCCAGCCCGGTGTTGTCGATGCCGTGGACGGCGAGGTTCATTTTCGCCATGCGCCAGGTCTGCTCGACGCTCTCCTGGCCGTAGATCGTGACTTTGGCGGGGTCGCCGTCGTGTGCGGCGATGAAGTTCTGCGTCTGCATGAACATCCCGCCCGAGCCGCAGCAGGGGTCATACACCCGTCCGCTGGACGGTTCGAGCACCTCGACGATCACTCGCACGACGCTGGGCGGGGTGAAGAATTCGCCGCCGCGCCGTCCTTCCGCACGGGCGAAGTTGCCCAGGAAGTACTCGTACACCTCGCCCATCAGGTCTCGCCCGCGATGGCCGCCCCGCACGGTGTCGAGCAGCCGCAGCAACTCGGTAATCCGGCGCGGCTCGAGGCTTCCGTACAGCCGCGCCAGCCCTGCTTCCTCCATCGCGTCGTCGAGGAGCCGGCCGATGTTCGGAGATTCAGCGTTATGCGCCAAGGATTCCCATTGCGATGCGGACACACACTTGAGGAACACCAGCCCGAGGATGACGTCCTTGTACTGGCCGGCCGGCAGTGAGCCGCGCAGCTTGTTGGCCGTCTTCCAGAGCGTGTCTTTGAGCTCTTTGTCCGTCGCGCGCATCAGCTGACCGCCCGCAGGTCGGCGGCCAGTTCGCCCCGGCGACCCACGCTCACCCCGTCGAGGCCCAGCCAGGACGCCATGGATTGCAGTTCCCGGCCAGCGCCGCCACAACGCGCGGTCGGGATACGTCGGGGACTCGCCGAACGCACCCGGGACACGCAGGCCGCCCGCGGCCCGGTCCGCCTTGAGGTCGACCCGCGCGACGAGCTGCCCATCCATCAGCAGTGGCCACACGTAGTAACCGTACTGGCGCTTGTTGGCGGGCGCGTAGATCTCGATGTGGTAGTGAAACCCGAACAGCCGCTCTACCCGCGGCCGGAAGAAGATCAGCGGGTCGAACGGGCACAGCAGCGCGGTGGCGGCCCGCAGCGTCAGTTCCCGGACGGACGGGTAGTCGTCGACCTCACGGGCCAGCACGCTCGCCCGCAGCACCCGCTCCACCAGGTCGTAATGCGGGCGAACCCGACCCGGGTGGCGGTGGTCAGCACCCCGGACGCGAACAGCGCCTCGGCCACCCGTTTGGTGTCGCTGCGGGTCCACCAGGTGCCCTTTTTCCGCCGCGGCTCTGCCGCCAGATGCGCCTTGATGTGGCCGGCCGTGCTGGGCCCGAGTTGGGCGACGGCAGCGACGATGTCCTCGGCGAGGTGTGGATTGGCCTTGACGATGTGGGTGCCCCAGCGGCCGGTATTGGGAGTAAGGACGCACATCCTGGAATGGCCCGCGTCACCTGTTCATGTCTGAACATCGTCCTGCATGATGATGGCCCCGCCCAGCCGGCAGGCCCCACCGCTTCCTTTCCAAACCGAGCGTCCCGCTGCCATTCTTTTCGGCCCTCTCGCGTACAAGCCTGAGGTGTCGCCAACGCACAGCGCAGTTCCGAAACCCTTCTTGGACTTGGTAAAGGGTCCGCACGCGACAACCACTGCTGCGGATTGTTGGCGATCGCCAAGGACATCGCGCAGGAGTCGAGTACCCGCTGTGCAACACGATTGCGCTTTGTCATGCGATCTTCATCGGCGTGTCCTGCGCTGCATCCGGGCAAACAGCGCCACACTCGCAATATGGCCCGTTTATCCCGTTCATGGTCCAGTTGATCATCAATCGAGCCAGGTGGCGATGGCGGCATAGTTGATGGATTTCGGTGCTCCGCCGGAGATCACTTCAGCACTGATTCATTCGGGACCGGGTGCCGGGTCTCTGCTTGCCGCAGCCAATGCCTGGCGACAGCTGGCGACCGATCTGGAACAGACGGCCGCGCAGTACGCCAGTACCGTGGCGGGCATCCCCTGGACGGGACCGTCGGCGACGGCCATGATCGCGTCGGTGCAGCCCTACCTGGCGTGGATGCACGCTACCGCCCGGACAGCTGAACAGATGTCGATGGCAGCTACCACCATGGCCAGCTCATTCGCCGCCACCGAACTGGCCGTGGTGCACCCCTCCGTAGTTGCCGCCAACCGCATGCAGCTGGCCCACCTGATCGCCACCAACTTCTTCGGGATCAACGCCCCGGCCATCGCGGCCACCGAAGCGCAATACATGCAGATGTGGGCCGGGAACACCGCCGCCTTGCTGGGCTACAACGCCACCAGCCTGCAGACCATGACCCTGCAACCCTTTGATCCCCCACCCAGCACCACCAATCCGGCGGGGGCGGGGGCTCAGGCCGCGTCAGTGGCCCAGGCTGCCGCCGACCCGCCAAGCTTCTTCGGCAACCCGTTCATCCAGACCGTCAACTCGTATCTGGCGAACGCGACCGGGGGATTGATACAGGGCCCCCAAACCATCGGCGTGGCGTTCGCCGCTGGTCATGACTTCATGCCCGGTCAGTTTCCAGACACCCTGGTTTCCACACCACGCAATCTTGCAGCGGGATACGGCGACATCAGCGGTTTGGCCGTGGGATTCGCTCCCAATCCCGCAGGTGCAGGAGCGGGAGCGGGTGCAGGGTCCGGGGCCGGGGCACCTATCAGGGGGCCGATCACGTCTTCTTTTGGCCAGAGCGTCCCTTTGGGCGGATTGTCTGCCCCGTCCAGCGCCGTTCGCCTGATTGCGCAGACCGCGCCGATGGCAACAGCCATCGAGGGAAGTATGCCGATGCCGGTGTTCATCCCGCCCATCCCGCCCGGCTCACGCAAGCCACAACGGGACAAGCCGGGAGAGCGTGGCTACGGCCCCCCCATCGGGGGTTCGGTCATGCCCCGTGATCCGTCAGGAGGGTAAGTGTTTGGATTTTGGTTCGGATCGTTGAGTGTGTCTTTCCGGCGTGCTCACCACGGCCACCCGGGTGGGTTTCGCTCGTCACCACGAACCCACGCGGCGCGGCCCAGCACCTCGCGGTCGTAGGGGCCCAGCCGGCTGAACACCGGCGCATAGTGGGCACGAACCGCCACCGACACCGAATCCAGTTGCAGCACTTGGATTCTCGATATCAGCCGGTTCAGATGCGCACGGGTGACCGGGCCGACCGGCCGCGGCGCGCTAAATCCTTGCGCCGCAACGGCTATCCGCCGGGCCTGGCCAGCGGAGAGCCTCGTCGACACGGCGCCGAGAATACCGGGGACTCAGCCGATGCTGACCTTCTGGCCCAACGGCACCAGGACGCTGGGCTCGGGCAAGCTCTTCTGTTCCTGGTATGCGGACTCGAGTGCGGCCGGAACGGGTTGCAAGTCGCGGTGGACGTCCCTCAGCTGCTCGAGAATCCTGATTCGCTGCTGACTCGCCTCGTCGGCCGCCCGCTGGGCCTGCTCACGGTAGTGATCGGCCTCCCGCTGGGCCTCCCGCCACGCCGCATCGATGGTGGCTTCGGTTTCAGCGCGCATGCTCGCCAGTTCGGCGTCGAGCCTTTTCTTGGTCTCGGCATACTCGGTCTCGAGCGCTTTCCGCTGCGCCGCCATCTCCGCCAGCTCTTCTTTGTGCTTTTGCCGCGCGGTCTCCGCCTCCGCCTCGGCCGCCGCGATCACCGCGTCCGCTTCGGCCCGGGCCTCCGCCTGCATCTCGGAGATCTCCTCGACCGCGCGCCGCAGCATCTTCGCCATGCGTTGCTGCATCGCGTGCGGTGTGGGTGAGGTGTCGGTGAGAACGGCAACCTCCTTGCGCAGCGCGGCGACTTCATCGCCGGATTGCTTCAACCGCGCCCGTAGGCTCTCGACGTCGTCGTGTTGCAACCGCTGCTTGGTGGTCAACATCTCGATGTAGGCATCAACCGCGGCCGGGTCGTAGCCCCTGAACATGCGAGAGAACGTCTTTGCGGGTTCGGTCATGAGTGTTCCAATTCCCCCTTCTGCAAACGCCTGGGCAGGCCCCCGTGACACCGACCCGAGTCCGAGTATGTCAGGTTATGCCGGCGCCGCCGACATGAGCGCTCACCGCCGACGGTAGCTGTGCAAGCGATACCGCAGGCCCGCACGGCTGAGGCGCCACTCCCCAGCGTCGCCCAGCCAGGTCTCGTCGAGCACCGGGGCCAGCGCGTCGTCGTCATCGCGAGGCAGGTTGATGTCGACCTCGGTGACTTCACATCGAGTGGCGTGCGGCAGCGCGAGCAGGTAGATCTCCGCCCCGCCGATGACCCACGTCTCCGGTTCGGTCCCGGAGAACGCCAACGCCGCCTCGAGCGAACCGACCACCTCGGCGCCGTCGGCGGCGAAGTCGGCGCGGCGGGAGAGTACGACGTTCCTGCGGCCCGGCAGCGGCCGAACCTTTCCCGGCAATGACTCCCAGGTGCGCCGGCCCATGACCACCGTGTGCCCCATGGTCAGCTCTTTGAAGCGGGCCAAATCTTCAGGCACCCGCCAGGGGATGTCACCACCGCGGCCGATGACGCCCGACGTCGACTGAGCCCAGACCAGGCCCACGCGCGTCATACGGCGACGGGGGCTTTGATCGCCGGGTGCGGATCGTAGTTCTTCACGACGACGTCCTCGTAGGTGTAGTCGAAGATCGAGTCTCGTTGGGCCAGAACGAGTTCCGGGTACGGTCGCGGTTCGCGGCTCAGCTGGGTCCGCACCTGTTCGACGTGGTTGTCGTAGATGTGGCAGTCACCGCCCGTCCAGACGAACTCGCCGACCGACAGACCGGCCTGGGCGGCCATCATGTGGGTGAGCAGCGCGTAGCTGGCGATGTTGAACGGCACCCCGATAAACAGGTCGGCGCTGCGCTGGTAGAGCTGGCAGCTCAGCCGCCCGTCGGCCACGTAGAACTGGAAGAACGCGTGACACGGCGGGAGCACCATCTGCGGGATGTCACCGACGTTCCACGCCGACACTATGATGCGCCGCGAGTCCGGGTCGTGACGCAGCAGATCCAGCGCGGCGCTGATCTGGTCGACGTGCTCGCCGGTCGGTGTGGGCCAACATCGCCACTGCACCCCGTAGATCGGGCCCAAATCGCCTGTGGCGCTGGCCCATTCGTCCCAGATGGTGACGCCGTGCTCGCGCAGCCAGGCCACGTTGGAGTCGCCGCGCAGAAACCACAGCAGCTCGTAGACCACCGATTTGAAATGCACCTTCTTGGTGGTGAGCAGCGGGAAGCCGGCCGACAGGTCG
The DNA here is from genome assembly GCA_035505695.1 of Mycobacterium sp. GTDB lineage: Bacteria > Actinomycetota > Actinomycetes > Mycobacteriales > Mycobacteriaceae > Mycobacterium. The sequence goes on along the minus strand of DATJQO010000108.1, from coordinate 47,470 downwards.
TAGCGCAGCTGCTGGCCGAACAGGCTGCGGGTGCCCGTGCCGGTGCGGTCCGACTTGGCCGCGCCCCGCTCGAGCACCACGCGCAGCAGGTCCTCGTAGGGCGTCGGGATCGGCACGCGGCCAGCTTAGCGGCGATCGCGAGCGCGGCGAAGCCGGGCGCGGCGGGTCGCCGCCAATAAATACTTCCATGCGTTTGGAGTAGAACGGTGCCATGCCGAAAATCACCGACAGCATCACCACTCCCGACGGCACCTGCCCCGTCGCCCTCTTCACCCCCGACGGGCCCGGCCCCTGGCCAGGCGTAGTCATGTACGTCGACGCCGGCGGGACGCGCGACACCTTCGACGACATGGCGGCCAAGCTGGCCGGATTCGGTTATGCGGTGCTGCTCCCCGACGTGTACTACCGCAGCGGCCACTGGGCTCCGTTCGACATGGCGACCGTGTTCAGCGACGAGAAAGAACGCGGGCGGCTGTTCGGCATGATCGGCAGCATCACACCGGAGAAGATGGCCAGTGACGCCGGCGCCTTCTTCGACTACCTGGCCGCACGCCCCGAGGTGTCCGGCGAGCGGTTCGGCGTATGCGGCTATTGCATGGGCGGCCGCACCTCGCTGATCGTGGCCGGCCGGGTCCCCGATCGCGTCGCCGCCGCCGCGTCGTTCCATGGCGGCGGCCTGGTGACCGACACGGCCGACAGCCCGCACCTGCTGGCCGACCGGATGAGCGCCACCGTGTATGTCGGTGGCGCCGAGAACGACCCATCCTTCACGGCCGACCACGCCGAGCAACTCGACAAGGCGCTGACCGCTGCCGGCGTGCGGCACACCATCGAGTGGTATGCGGCGGCCCACGGGTTCGCCGTCCCGGACAACACCCCCTACGACGCCGCGGCCGCCGAACGGCATTGGAAAGCGATGACCCAGCTGTTCGGTTCGGCGCTGCCGCGTTAGGACGTCGGCGTCAATTGCGGCGGTTTCCGGCTGACCGCATCCAGCAGCAGTGTCGCGGCGACCTGTGCGCCGTCGGTACGAACCGCGGCGGCTACGGCGCTCGCTCGGGCCCGGGTCTGCGGTGCCAGGGTCGCCTCGAGCGCGGCTGACAAGGACTCGACGCTCGCGGTCCGGGCGTCGTATGCGGTGCCGATGCCCAGGTCGGCCACCCGGCCGGCCCAGTACAGCTGGTCCACGCCTTGCGGCACCACCACCTGAGGCACGCCGGCGCGAGCGCCCGCCGTGGTGGTACCCGCGCCGCCGTGGTGCACGACGGCGGCGACCCTGACGAACAGCGCCTGGTGGTTGACTTCGCCGACGGCAAAGCAGTCGTCCCGGTCGTCGATGAGCGCCAACTCGGCCCAGCCGTGCGAGAGCAGCGCGCGGCGGCCCTGCGCGCGGATCGCCCCGATGGCCACCCCGGCAATATCCCTCGATGCCCGCATCGGCATACTCCCGAAGCCCACGTACACCGGCGGCGTGCCGGCTTGCAGGAACCCCAGCAAATCGGCCGGCAGGGGACGGTCGTCCGGCAGCAGCCAGGCGCCCGTTTGGCGGACGTCAAGGTCCGTCGGCTGCCACGGCGCCAGCGTTGGGTCCGCAGCCAGCCACGGATGATCCGTCAACGCGTAGTCACGGATGTTGTCGACCGGCAGCAGGCCGATCGATGCCCGGTAGCGGTTGAGCGTCTCACCGAACAGCGCGTTCGCGTTGTGGGCGTCCAGCTCCCACAGCAGCCGGTTGTCGGCCAAGTACAGCAGGAACGGCCCGCCCACCGTCGCCGGCGGCGGGTGATGCTGCGACGGCAGCAGGGACGGTTGGTAGCTCGCGTAGAAGTAGTGGATGCCCAGTCGCTCGGCCACCGAACGCGCGCCGGCCGCGGTCCACGGTAGGCCGGTCGCCACCAGCACGTCATATCCCTCGGCGGCGGCGGCAACCGTGTCGAACTGCTCGGCGATCAACTCCTCCACCAGCCGGTGCAGCTCCGCTTCCGACGGCTGGGTCGCCCCGGTCGTCATCGCCCGTGATGACTCGCCGAACCCGACCAGCGGCACGCCGACCCGAGCCAGCAACTCCGCGAACTCCTCGTCCGGCGGCGCGCACACCCGCACATCCGCGCCCAGCGCCCGCAACTGGGCCGCGAGCCCGGCGAGCGGTTCCACCCCACCGCGCGAGTCGTACGTCGACAACAAGACACGCATGCCGCCGTTCACCTCCCGTTTTGTGGTCGGTAATGTTATCGGCCGTCGCGGGCCGACGCCTGCTCGCGACGCCACCGCGCGGTGCGCAAAACGGGAGATCTACCCGCTCTTCGAAATGCGCGGCCTAAAAATCACGCAGAGCCTAGCTGCGGGGCAGGTCAACCAGCTCGGCCAGCCGGCTGCGGTGACGATAGGCGGTGCCCAGGGCCAATTGGTCGCTCTTGGCTCGCTTGAGATACAGGTGCGCTGGATACTCCCAGGTCATGCCGATGCCGCCGTGCAACTGTATGCACTCCTCGGCAGCATGCACGGCGACGCCGCTGCAGTAAGCCTGGGCGATGGCGGCGCCGATACCCGCGTCCGCATCACCGCGGGCGCACAGGTTGGCGGCATAGCGGGCCGCCGCCGTCGCAGCGCTGACCTCGAACCACAGATCCGCCAACCGGTGTTTGATCGCCTGATACGAGCCGATCGCCCGGCCGAACTGCTTGCGCTGCCGGACATAGTCCAACGTGGTGTCGAAACACCACTGGGCCAGTCCCAGTTGTTCGGACGCGAGCAGCGCCGCCCCCGTGATCAGCGCCTCCGCGATGGGGCCGTCCGCGGGTCCGACGCACGACGAGGACGCCGCCGAGAAGCGAACGTCGGCAAGGGGTCTCGTCATATCCAGCGCGAGTAGCGGTGACACCTCGACACCGGGCGCCGTGCGTGCGACGGTATGCAACTCGACTCCGTGTGGGCCCGCAACAGGCACCACCAGCACGTCGGCTTCGCCCGCGCCGGCGACACTGGTGACCGATCCGCTCAGTCCGTCGGCGCCGCCGGCCACTCCCGGGACGGGATCGCCCGGCGCGGTGGACAGCGGCACCACCAATGCCGCGGTCAACTCGCCCTCCGCCAGCGCACGCACGGTCTCGGTGTCACCGGCGCGCAACAGCGCGATCGTCGCCAGCACCGCGCTGGACAAGAACGGCACCGGCGCGACGACCCGGCCGATCTCCTCCAGGACGACCGCGGCCTCGCGGGCGCCCGCGCCGGCGCCGCCCAGCGATTCGGGAACCAACAGGCCGGCCACCCCCAGCTCGGCGGCAAGCCTCCGCCATACGCTCGAAAAGTCTTGCGGCACTGCGTCATACGCGCTGCGCACCGATTCGGGTGGGCAGCGGTCAGCCAACAGGCTGCGCACGCTGTCCCGCAACGCCCCCTCGGTGTCGGAGTACAACAGGTCTGTCAACGGGCTCATTTATTTCACGTCCGTCCACGGCCTATCTTTGTCGACGCGGTGCTCACCCGGCAGGCCAAGGATCCGCTCGGAGATGGTGTTGCGCAGAATTTCCGAGGTGCCGCCCTCGATGGAGTTGCCGCGGGCCCGCAGGTAGCGGTATCCGGGTCCGCGACCGATCAGGTCGACCGTTTCGGGTCTGCGCATGGTCCAGTCGTCGTAGCGCAACCCGGCTTCGCCGTGCAGCTCGATCTCGAATCCCGAAATCGCCTGCGCCAGCGAGGCAAAAGCCACTTTCATGCCGGCGCCCTCCGGCCCCGGTTGGCCCGCGCTCGCCTGCTGCCGCAACCTCTCACCGGCCAGCCGAAGCACCTCCGCGTCCACCCACAGGCGCATCAGTTCGTCGTGCATGGCCGGGTTGCGCAGCCCCGGATCGTTCCGCCATGCGGCGGCGACCTTGCCGATATGGCCGCCTTCGCGCGGAGTGCCGGCGCGGGTGCCGATGGCGACGCGCTCGTTGTTGAGCGTGGTGGTCGCCACCCGCCAGCCGCCGCCCACCGGCCCCAGTCGATTGGCGTCGGGCACCCGGACGTCGGTGAGGAACACCTCGTTGAACTCGGCCTCGCCGGTGATCTGGCGCAGCGGCCGGACCTCGACGCCGGGCTGGGTCATATCGCACAGGAAGTAAGTCAGGCCAAAGTGTTTGGGCACCGTCGGATCGGTGCGGGCGACCAGGATGGCCATCTGCGCGTGCTGCGCCTGCGACGTCCAGACCTTCTGCCCGTCGACGATCCAGTCGTCACCGTCGCGGACCGCGCGGGTGGAAACCCCGGCCAGGTCGGAGCCGGCACCGGGTTCGCTGAACAATTGGCAATAGATTTGCTCACCGGTGAACAACGGGCGCAAGAACTTTCGCTTCTGCTCGTCGGTCCCGAACGCCGCAATCGTCGGGGCTGCCATACCCATCCCGATGTAGTTTTTGGCCGTGCCGCCCACCGGCGCGCCGGCGGCGGCCAATTGCGCGTCGACGAATTCCTGAGCGGCTCGGGGTAATCCCAGCCCGCCGAAACCCTGCGGCAGGTACACCCAGGCCAGCCCGGCATCGTATTGCGCGCCAAGGAATTCCCGCTGGTCGGTGGTGGCCGGGTCGTGCTCGTCCAACAGCACACGCACCCGCGACTTCAGGTCGGCCGTGAAGTCTGGCGAGCTCATCAGCTGCCCCCGGGCCGAGCCTGGAATCCCTGCGCCGGGCCGAGCACCTGGCCGCCGTCGATGACCAAGATCTCGCCGGTGATCCAGCTCGCCGCATCGGAAACCAGGAAGGCGACCGCGCTGGCGACGTCGGCCGGCTCACCGATGCGTCCGAGCGCGGTGGTCGCCGCCAGCGGATCCTCGTGGTCTTTCCACAGCGCCTCGGCCAGCCTGGTGCGCACCACGCCCGGGGCGATCGCGTTGACCCGGATGCGCGGTGAAAGTTCAAGCGCCAGTTGCTTGGTGACGTGGATCAGCGCGGCCTTGGTGGCGTTGTACAAGCCCATGGCCGGCGATTGGTACAGGCCGCCGATGGAGGCGGTGTTGACGATGGCGCCGCCGTGCTCACCCATCCATGACTTGACGACGAGCGAGGTCCACAGCAGCGGCGCCCACAGGTTGACGTCGAAGATCTTGGTGAACCGGGCATGGTCCTGGTCGATCAGCGGACCGTACGCCGGGTTGGTTCCGGCATTGTTGATCAAAATGTCCACGCTGCCGAAGCGCTTCAGCGTCAGATCCACGCAGCGGCGGGCGGCCTCCTCGTCCACCGCGTGCGCGCCGACGCCCAGGGCGTTGCCGTCTACCTGTGCGGCCGCCTCGTCGGCGGCCTCCTGCTTGCGGGCGGTGAGCACCACATTGGCGCCCGCGGCCGCCAGCTGTTGAGCAATCGCCAGCCCGATTCCGCGCGAAGCGCCGGTGATGATCGCGGTGCGGCCGGTCAAATCCAGTGAAGTCATTTCGGGTGCCTTCGGTTTGGTGGGACGGCCGGCCTGGCCAGCGCGATGTTTTGGACAGTCCGTACGTGGTATGCGACGCACATGCTAGAGAAATTAACCCTCTTGAAACCACTGATGGTGGCCGGGGCCATTGCCGCGGCGATCGCCGCCGCGCCCACGCCCGCCGCTGGCGCTTCTCCGGCGGGAGCTGCGACCACCGGCCCGGCCACGCACGTCGTCCTCAAGGACGACCCAGGCGGCGGCGGCTGCGACGCCAATGACAACTGCGGATCCGGCGGCCAGAACAACGGTCCCGGTGGCGGCCCGGGCGGCCAAGGTTGCGTCCCGGGCGTGGGTTGCGGATCGGGAGGCCAGAATGCGGGCCCCGGTGGCATTCCGGGTGGGCAAGGCTGCCTGCCCGGCGTCGGTTGCGGATCCGGGCACGCGTAACGGTTCAACCGCTCAGTGTCCCGCGAGCCTGGCGATCCAGGCCCGGGAGTCTGCCGGGTCGATGACGTCGTCCAGCTCGAACGTGGTGGCCGACCGCAGCGCCTTGCCGTGCTGGTAGGCTGCCGCCACCAGCTTGTCGAACAGGTCTTGGCGTTCTGCCGGGTCGGCCACCGCGGCCAATTCCTTCCTGAAGCCAAGGCGCACAGCGCCTTCCAGACCCATGCCGCCGATCTCACCGGTCGGCCAGGCGATGGTGAACTGCGGTGCGCGGAAGGAGCCGCCGGCCATCGCCATCGCGCCAAGCCCATAGCCTTTGCGCAGGATGATCATTCCCAGCGGCACCGTCAGCCGCGCGCCCAGCACGAACATCCGGCCGAAGCGGCGGACCGCCGCCTCTTTCTCCGCGTCGGGCCCGACCATGAACCCGGGGGTGTCGCACAGCGAAATCAGCGGCAGCCGAAACGACTCACACAAGGCCAGGAAGTCGGCGGCCTTGTCGGCAGCCTCGGCGTCGATGGCGCCGCCAAGGTGGTGACTGCTGTTGGCGATCAGCCCGTACGCCGACCCTTCGACCCGGACCAGCGCGGTGACGATCCCCACGCCGTAGTCGGCTCGCAACTCCAGCACCGATCCGGTGTCGACAACCGACTCGATCGCCCGGTGCACGTCGTAGGCACGTAACCGGTTCTGCGGCACCACATGTCGGGCCAGCCGCGGATCGGGTGCCTCCCACTGGTCCAGTCTGCCCTGAAAGTAGGACAGGTACTGCTTGGCCAGCGACACCGCATGCGCCTCATCGCGGGCGCCCAGGCTCACCACGCCGTTGCGCCGCTGCACGGCGATCGGCCCGATCGCCTCCGGCGGGTACACCCCCAACCCGCCGCCCTCGATCATCGCCGGTCCGCCCATACCGATGTTGGCGTCCGGGGTCGCGATGATCACCTCGCAGACCCCGGCCAGTGCGGCGTTCCCGGCGAAGCAACGGCCCGAGACGATCGAGATGAGCGGCACGCGGCCACGCAGCCCGGCCAGCATCCGGAAGGTTGGCACGTCCAGCCCGGCGGCGCCGCCGACATCGGTGTCCCCTGGACGGCCACCACCGCCCTCGGCGAACAGCACCACCGGCAGCCGTTTGCGGGCGGCCAGCTCGAAGACCCGGTCGGTTTTGGCATGGTTGCGCATGCCCTGTGTCCCGGCCAGCACGGTGTAGTCGTAGGACACCACCACCGCCTCGGCCGCTGCCCGCCCGAAGCGGTGTGCGCCGATCGTGGCCAGGCCGGCCACCAGGCCGTCGGCCGGCGTATTGGCGATCAAATCCTCTTCCGAGCGCCGGCTGCGCTGCGCCGCAATGGCCAACGCGCCGTATTCGGTGAAGCTACCCGGATCGACCAGATCGGCGATATTCTCCCGGGCGGTGCGGCGGCCCTGCTGGTGCCGCTTGGCGACGGCGGCTTGGCGGCCTTCGTCGAGGGTGAGCAGGTGCCGGCCGCGCACCTCGTCGAGATCCGCGCGCGGCGAGTCGAGATCCACGGCAGCCGTGGATGACTCGCCGTCGTCGCCGGGCCCCGTGCGGGTGAAGACCAGCAACGGGTCACCGGTTCCCACGACCTGCCCCGGGTGCACCAAGATCCGCAGGGTGCGCAGCGCGTCCGGCGCGGCGAGCACATGCTGCATCTTCATCGCCTCGAGGACGACCAGCTGGCTACCGGCGCGAAAGTCGGAGCCCTCGCCCACCACCTCCACCACGGTCCCGGCCAATTGCGCGCGCAGCACGTCCTCACCCGGATAAAGCTCGATTGCTTCGACACGGACGTCATGCTGGTGCGACAGCGCCGCAGCCGCCAGCTCGGGAAGCCTCGTGTCCAGGAAAGCCGTATTCACCCAACCAGACTCGATTTGGCTGTCGGACAACAGCTCCCGCAGAAGTCCGATGTTGGTGCCGACACCCTCGATGTCGAACTCGGCCAGGGCGGTCCGGGCCTTGCGCACCGCTGCCGGCAATGATGATCCGCGCACACGGGTGATCACCTTGGCCAGCAGTGAGTCATACTGCGGGTTCACCACCAGCCCCGCTCGCCCGTAGGTGTCGACCCGCACACCCGGACCGCTCGGCGGTGAAAACACCGTGAGCGTGCCTGCGCTGGGGACGACGGAGAAGTCGGGGGCGATAGCCTCCGTATTGACCCTGACCTGAATGGCGATGCCCCGATGCCCAGCCGGCTCGCCGATGACTTCGGTGCCATCAGAAGCGATCCCGGCCGGGAGTCCCAGCTGGTAGTAGGACGCGCCGCCGGCGATGGCAAGTTGCAGGGCCACCAGGTCGAACCCGGTGGTCTCTTCGGTTACCGTGTGCTCCACCTGGATTCGCGGGTTGACTTCAAGGAAGACGAATTTCTCACCGGCGACCAGAAATTCGACAGTGGCCAGCCCGCGCAAGCCGACCCTGGCGCACAACCGCGCCGCGGCCGAATGTAAGCACCGACGCATTCCATCCGAAATCCCTTGGGCTGGCCCTATTTCGACCAACTTCTGGTAGCGGCGCTGGATGCTGCAGTCGCGGTCGCCTAAGGACAGCGCGTGTGTTTGGTGCCCGGCCGGTGCGGCGACGACCTGCACCTCGATGTGCCGAGCGTCGTCGATCAGTGCCTCGGCGAACAGCGCCGCATCGCCGAAGCCGAGTTGCGCCTCTGCGGCACACCGTTGGTAGGCGTCGTCGATCTGATCGGCGCTGTGCACCTTGCGCATTCCCCGGCCGCCGCCGCCGGCGAGCGCCTTGATCATGATGGCGCCGTCCTGGGCGGCGAAGAAGGCCTTGATGTCCTCGACGCTGCTCGGTCCGTGGGTCGCCGGCAGCACGGGGACGCCCGCGGCTATGGCGGCGCCGCGAGCCGACGACTTGTTGCCCGCCAACTCCAGCGCGTCGGCGCCCGGCCCGACGAACACGTGTCCGGCGGCCATGCAGGCCCGGGCGAATTCCGCATTCTCGCTGAGGAACCCGTATCCCGGGTGGATCAATTCGGCGGCGCAGCTTTTGGCCGCCGCTAGCATAGCGGCCTGGTCCAAGTAGGCTCGCGGGCCGGTGCCGGGCAGGGCGACGGCTTCGTCGGCCGCGTGCACATGCGGGCTCTCGGCATCGTCCTCGGCGTAGACGGCGACCGTTCGCATGCCCAGTTCGGTTGCCGTTCGCACGATTCGCAGCGCGATCTCACCACGGTTGGCAATCAGCACCGTCGCGCTCATCGCAGCGGCTCGCCCCATTGGACTTGCTGACGAAGTTTGCCCTTGAGCAGCTTGCCGCCGGCGTTGCGCGGCAGCGCAGCGCCGACCACCGTGACGTATTGCGGCACTTCGAAGTCGGCGAGTCGCTCGCGGCAGTGGTCGAGCACCGACACCACGTCGATCTCGTCTTCACCGCCGAACAACACCGCGCCGACTTTTTCACCCATGACGTCGTCGGGGACCGCCAGCACGCAAGCGTCCGCGACGTTGGGCGCGGCCAGCAGCACGGCTTCCACTTCGACGCTGGAGACGTTTTCCCCGCCGCGGTTGATGATGTCCTTGAGTCGGTCGATGATGTGCACCCGGCCCGCGACGTCGACCCGCACCACGTCGCCGGTGTGCAGCCAGCCGTCCACGATCGTGGAGGCGGTGGCTTCCGGCCGGTTCCAGTAACCGGCGGTGACGTTGGCGCCGCGCGTGACCAGCTCGCCCACACCGGGATCGTCGCCACCGAACGGGACGAGACCGAGGTCCACCGAGGGGACCGCATAGCCGACCGAGTCGGCGTGTTCGACGGCATCAAAGTCCGGCAGCACGGTCATCAGCGATGCCGTCTCGGTCATGCCGTAGCCGTTGAACACGGTGGCTTGTGGAAAGGCGTTTTTCACCGATCGCACCAGCGACGGGGCGATCGGTGCACCGCCGTAGCCCACCCAGCGGACACCGGAAACATCGGCGTCGGCGAAAGCGTGGTGCCGCAATAACAATGCGTAGATGGCCGGAACGGTCACCATGACGGAGATACGCTCGGTCTGCAACGCGGCGATCAGCTCATCAAGGTTCAGAGCGGGCATGATCACGGCTGCGCCGCCCTGCCCGGTGGCCGCCAAAAGTTGTGAGTTGCAGCCGGTTACGTGAAACAGCGGCACCGAGATGAGCGTGCGCATTGCTTCGCCGAGGTCTCGTGGCTGATCCAGGCACCGAATGGCGTTCTCGATGTTGGTCAGGAAAGCCTCGTGGGTGGTCGGTACTCCCTTCGGGTGGCCGGTGGTGCCCGACGTGTAGAACAAGGCGGCCGTGTCGGTACGGCTGAGTTGCTCGGTCACATACGGTTGGGCGTCGGGCAGTGATGTGTCTGCCGCCAGATCGACCGCTGCTCCCGAGTCCGAGAGCACGAAATCGACCTCCGGCTGCGCGGACCGGGTGTTGACCGCCACCGCGACACCGCCGGCTATCACGGTGCCCCAGAACGCCAGGACCCAGTTGACTCCCGCGGGATAGCGGATGGCGACCCGATCGCCTCGGTTGAGGCCGGCGGCGCGCAGCCCGCCGGCAACCCGCGACGCCCGGTCCCACAACTGGCGGTAGGTCAATCGATCCCCGCCGAGCTCGACGACGGCCTCACCGTCCGGACGGGTGTCGACCTGCGCGCCGAGCATGTCCAACAATGTGGGCGGCACGTCGTCATAGTGCGGGACACCGTCGGCGTCCCGGGACACACCCGTCGTCGGGAACGGGTTGTGGCCGCGCGGAATACCGATCACGGTGCGCCGCTGCGTCACATCCGATCCTCCGTCACAACTCGCGACGTCCCCGGTTTGATGCGAGGGTCAAATGTGAGCGTATAGGCGCGACCTGTCGGCCTAAGGGCCGGGATGCTCCGGCAACCCGGTGGCGAGGCCGTCTCGGATTCCACGGTCTATCGCGTCCGTGCGAACCGGGCTGCCGGCGGGCGCGGTCTGTCCGCAGCACGAGCTCAGGGTGCCGTACGGATTCGGGTCGGCTCCGGCCGGTGGCGCCCGCCCGACGCCACAGGCGACGGCGATAGCAGCGCTGACCACTATTCTGCCCGCGATCGACATTGCCGCCTCCTCCCACGTGGATGGACGACGCAGCCGACTCGTGGGTTCCCACGAACGCGACCGTTACTCCATCAGCGTGGCAGCGAGCGTGCCGCCCAGTTCGTAGGCCCGTTCCCGGACCGCGGCGTCGACGGCACCCACCACCTCGAGCACATCGGCGGCCTGGCTCAGCGACAGCCCGGTCGCCAGTTTGCCGACGGCCGCGGCGGCACCGACGGTGTCGTTGTTGCCATGCACCCACAGCCCGTAGGGGCGGCCCGAGACATGGTCGAGGCTGGGGTAATACACGGTGTCGAAGAAGTGCTTGAGGGCTCCCGACATGTAGCCGAAGTTCGCCGTGGTGCCGAAGAGGTAGCCGTCGGCCTCCAGCATGTCTGGGAGCGTCGCGGCCAGCGCCGGCCGCGCCACCACTTCGACACCGGCGATCTCGGGGTCGTTGGCTCCGGCCAGCACCGCCTCGAGCAATTCGCGCGTGCCCGGGGACGGCGTGTGGTGCACGATCAGCAGCGTCTTGCTCATCGGCGGCCCTGTAGCTCGACTGCGGTCCTCATCGCCTCGCGCGCTCGGGGGCGATCCCCCGCGTAGTCGTAGGCGCGGGCCAGCCGGTACCAGCGCCGCCAATCGTCGGGGTGCTCTTCGACTTCGGCGCGCACCGTGGCGAACAGCGCGTCCGCCGCGTCTCGCTGGATCCGGCCGGATCGCCGCCGCGGCAGCGCGTCGGTGTCCAGTTCCATCCCGTCGGCGGCAATCAGGCGGGCCAGCTTCTGGTGCGCGAACCCGGACCGCAACGTCGCCACCATCGCCCACAACCCTATGACCGGCATGATCAGCACGGCCAGCCCCAGCCCCACGGCGGCGGGCCGGCCGGAGCCGATCATCGCCGCGGCCGCGCGCCCCAGCAGCACGAAGTACCCCAGCATCGCCACGCACAAGAACGCAATGAGCAACTGGATACGCAGCAGTCGCGCGTTGTCGTTCATCACAGGTTGAGCAGGGGCTCAAGACCCACCGTGAGGCCGGGACGTTCCTTGATGCGCCGCACCGCCAACAACACGCCCGGAACGAAGGAACTGCGGTCCAAGCTGTCGTGCCGGATGGTCAGCGTCTCTCCCGCGGTGCCGAACAGGATCTCCTGATGGGCGACCAGGCCGGCCAGCCGCACCGAGTGCACCGGGATGCCGTCGACGTCGGCCCCCCGGGCTCCGGGCAGGCTGGTGCTGGTGGCATCGGGGTTGGGCGACAAGCCTTTTCGGGCTTCGGCGATGAGTTTGGCGGTCCGCGCCGCGGTACCCGACGGGGCATCAGCCTTGTTGGGGTGGTGTAGTTCGATCACCTCGGCGGAGTCGAAGAAGGGCGCCGCCTGCTTGGCGAAATGCATCGACAACACCGCCCCGATCGCAAAGTTGGGCGCGATGAGCACCCCGGTGTCCTTTCCGGCCAGCCAGGATTGCACCTGTTCCAGGCGTTCGCCGGTGAAGCCGGTGGTGCCCACTACTGCGTGAATCCCATTGTTAATGAGGAACTTTAGATTGCCCATCACCACGTCGGGGTGGGTGAAGTCGATGACGACTTCGGTGTCCGCGTCGGTGAGCAGGCTCAGTGCATCACCGGCGTCAACCTCCGCGGACAGGGTCAGATCCTCTGCGGCCTGAACGGCTGCCACCATGGTGGACCCGACTTTCCCCTTAGCCCCCAAGACACCAACCCGCATGGTCTTCACCCTAGACCGGGGCGCGGTGAACCCGCGGTCGTAGCTCCCGTCCAGTCGGTCGATTGAGGCGCGCCATAGCGAAAGCTCGGCCGTGACATTGATTCTCGGCCCGACCGTGTACACTCAAAACAATTGACTGCGATGATAATTACGACCCGTGCTGTGGAGCTTTCCCACCACGATCGCAACGAGAGGGCGACGACGAGGCATGCCCGATTCCGCCGTTCCCGGTGCGGACAACGGCCTCGCGCAACCCAGCGACGGCTCGACTGCCGAAGCGCTTGGCTTGCGGCCGACGCCTTTCTACCAGCCGATCGTGTCCGTGCCCGACGGGGCAACGGTCGGATACGAAGCCTTGGCGCGGTGGCCGAGCCTGGGTTATCCCGACCCGCACCTGGTGTTCGAGTTTGCGAGCAGCGAACCCGCGATTCTGGCAGAGCTCGACGAACGATGCATTACTGGCGCTCTGGATACTTTCTTGCAATCTGGCCGTGTGGCTGGGGCGCTGCTGTTCGTCAACACCCACCCGTCCTGCGACTTCCCGAGCGAGGCCGTCGACGCCAGGGCCGAGCGACTCGCCGAACGTCGGCTCCGTCTGGTCTTCGAGTTGACCCGAGCGCCACCTGCTTGACCGTCCTCGCACGCTGATGAAAAAGCTCGATGCGATACGCCAGCGCGGCTGTGCGATCGCGTTCGACGACGTCGGTGGGGGCTCGGCAGCTTTGCCACTGCTGGACGTCGTCGCACCCGAGGTCATCAAACTGGACATGCGGCTTGTGCGGTCGGGGCCGGGAGCGTACGCATCGCAGGTGATGCCGGCGGTGCTGAAATACCGCGAACGTACCGAAGCGGTCATCGTCGCGGAGGGCGTGGAGACAACTACTCAGTACAAACGAGCACTCGCGTGGGGTGCGACCCTTGGTCAAGGACACCGCTTCGGACGGCCGGTTCCGCTATCGACGTCGCCATTGACGATGTGGAGCGACTTCGAAATACCCGCCTACCAACGTGTCGAAGCGCCGCGCACCAGGGATTCGCCATTCAACGTGTTGTTCTCAGCGGGGGCCAAACCACACCGGCACTTTTGTCAACGATTCAAGCCCTGGCTCGCCACGTCCGGGTCATCGCTACCCGTCCGGAAAACCCTTCCATCGTCCTGGTGGTGGTGCCCGACGACGATCTGTTTCGCGTCACTCACACTGCGCTGCTGCGGCTGCGCAAGGCGGCTACGGCAATACCCTTCGTTGCGATCTACGGTCACGGCCTTCCGGAGGAACTCGGCGCAATCGGAATACACACAGTTTCGGTTGCACCGTCCGACCCGTTGGCGAATGAGTTGCTTGTTCTCGCACTCAGCCCCCACGCGGCTGCCGTTATCGCAGTCCAAGGCTTCGAGCGCAAGCCCTTAACGGATGACCGCCCCGAGCTCCGATACGTCGTCAGTTACGACCGCGAGCTCATCACGACGATCGTCTGCGACCTGTTGGCTACGCGATCGGCGGCATGATTCACAGTCCCGCATTTATCCACAAGGGCGGCGTTTTTGGTGGCCGGGGTCGATGCGTGCGCATAGCATTCGAACATGCATTCGATCGAGGTTCCCGCGGACGTGACGGCCGCGCTTGATGCGCTCGACGCGGCCGACGCGCGCATCCGCGGGCTGAACTTCGGCCCGCTGCATCCTGCCGTCCGGCTGCATGTGTTGGAACGGATGGAGACCTCGCGACGCCGGCAGGTAGCGGTGAGTCACGAGGTGACGGCGAGCCTTGCGAACGAGGATCCCGCCGACGTCGGCGGCCCGATTCATAAAGTCATCGCTGACTGGCTGCGGATCAGCTACGCCGAGGCATGCCGGCGGCTGCGAGACGCAAAACAGCTTGCTCCGCGCCTGACCCTCACCGGCCAGGAGTTGCCCCCCGAGTTGCCCGCTACTGCCCAGGTATGGCGAGACGGCCTGGTCGACGGGCAGCACCTGCGAGTCATCCAAACGTTCGTCCGCGATCTGCCGGATGCCATCCCGCCGGAAACGGTGGAAAAAGCCGAACGGTTCCTGGCCCGGCAGGCCACCCGGTTACGTCCCGACCAGCTGGAAAAAGCGGCTCGTCAGTGTGCGTTACGGCTGAACCCCGACGGCAAGTTCTCCGACGCTGACCGCGCCCGGCAGCGCGGCTTCAGCTGGTGCAGCCAGCGGCTCGACGGGATGAGCATCGGCAAGCTGGTCGCCTCCCCGGAACTGCGGGCGAACATCGATGCATGGCTGGCACGTTTCGCGGCCCCTGGCATGTGCAACCCGGACAACGAAACCCCATGCTTAGATGGCAAACCCGGTGAGGAATCGGCAAGCAGGGATATGCGTAGCCCTGCCCAGCGCCAACATGACGCGCTCAACGCCTTGGTTCGCGGCCAGCTTGGCGATCCGAAGCTCGGTCTGCACAACGGGCTCCCGGTCACCGTCATTGTGTCGACCACGCTGCAGGAGCTGACAGCGGGCAATGGGCGAGCGGTAACGGGCGGCGGAACTCTGCTGCCGATGCGCGACGTGATCCGGATGGCGCGGCACGCCTACCACTACCTCGCCGTATTCGACGAGCACTCAAGCCGCCCACTGTATCTCGGCCGTTCGCGGCGAATTGCCACGCCGGATCAGCGCATAGTGCTGCATGCGAAGGATCGTGGTTGTACACATCCGGGCTGCGACGCGCCGGGCTATTGGAGCGAGGTGCACCATATCGACGAGTGGGCCAGCGGCGGCTCGACCAACGCCGACAGGCTCACCTTCGCCTGCGCGCCCCACCACAAACTACTCGAAAAGGGCTGGCGGACAGAGAAACTGCCCAACGGACGCACGGAGTGGATCCCGCCCCCGCAGCTGGACCGCGGCGCGCGCAGCAATGACTATCACCACCCGGAGCGCCTGTTCGATGACGATGAAGCCCCTTGACGCGGCTATCTCTTGAAACGTCCGGCGAACCCGCGCAACGGCAGGTCGGCGCTGGTGATGATTCCCGGCGGCGCCGCCACCACCGACTTGATCGAGTAAAGGGCGGGCATGCCGGTGACGGTCATGCCGATGGAAGCGAAGTTGTCCGGATTGGACAGGTCGACACCGGGTTTGGGAAAGATCATATGTTTGTTGTAAATGCAAGGGTCGCCCTTGATCTGAGTGATGTAGCAGCCCTTGATGTTCCAGCTGGGATCGGTGTGCGGGGTCATCTGCCATTCCAGGTGCGTCTCGACCCGGGGAACCCCCTCGACCATGCCCTGGTACTTGATGTAGTTGGCGCCCAGCGAGCCCTTTGGCAGCGTGTACCAGCCCAGGTCGACGTCCTTGGTGCACGCGCCCAGTTCATAGCAGAACTTGACCTCGTCGAGCGGAAGATCGAAACAGTCCGCCATCATCAGCACGCTGTCGGCGAAGACCCGAGTGTATCTCTCGAGCTTGGACGGGATCTCCGGATCATCGACCGGCTGACCGTAGCCCACTTCGATCCAGGTGTCCTTGGAGTGGTGGCAGGACACGTCGACGGATTCGATGGTCGTGATGTTCTCGATGTCGGCGACGTCGGCCGAGCAGACCACGCCGAGGATCTGGTTCAGGCCCGGGTTCATCCCGGTGCCGTAGAAGGTGGCGCCGCCCTTCTCGCAGGCGTCCTGCAGAAGCCGGGCCACCGGCTTGCCCGACGGGTGCGGGTGGTTCTTGTCGCGATGCCACCCGGTGATCCAGTCCGCAGTGGTGACGATATTGATTCCGGCCTCAAGAACTTTCACATAAAGGTCCTCATCAGGGAACACGCCATGGAACGTCAGCACGTCCGGCCGGGCCGCGATGATCTCCTCGACGCTGCCGGTGGCCGGCACACCGTTGCGAGCCGCGCCGGCGAGTTCGCCCGAGTCCTTGCCGATCTTCTCCGGCGAATAGCAGTGCACGCCAACCAGTTCCAGGTCCGGCTGCGTGGCGATCCGCTTGATCATCTCCGAACCGACGTTTCCGGTGGCAACCTGGAACACGCGGATCGGTGCAGTACTCATTGCATTGAACCTTTCTGCGATGCGAGCAGCTCGGGATAAAACTGCTTGGCCCACTTGCGAATTGCGGTGAAACCGGCGTACTCGTCGGCAGCCAGTGCGGGTGGGTCCGAGTAGCGCTGGTGCTGCCAGATTTCGATGTCTTGCTCGAACTGCCGGATCACTTCCCGCCCGAACTCGGCCGCCTTGAGCTGGGCGCGCGCCGGATCCTTGCGCTGGACGCTTGGTGTTCGCCCGATGTAGACCATAAAGCGGACATCGGAGGTCGATTCATCCACCGGGGTGATCGCCGAGATGGTGCGGTTGTCGACCATGCCCCAGCTCTTGGTCACCGCGATGCCCAGACCGCCGTTGATGGCCTGCACGCCACTGTTGACGTCCTCGATCTTTTGGCCGTCGCCACCTTCGAACGTGATGGTGAAGTCGACGAAGGACACCGCGTCGCCGAAGTCGTGGCGGGTGAAGACCGGCACGATCGGGGTGTTGTGCACATACTTGAAATGCGCAAAATCCACCCCGTTTTCCAGAACGTACTGCGGGTGCAGCTCCAAACGCTCCCGGTACAAACGCTGCTGCGGGTAATAGTCGTCGGCGCTGCTGCCGTCCTGGAAGGCGGCGAACACGTCCGGCGCGTCGAAGTAGGGCTCGCGACGGTCGACGTCGTGCCAAATGTAGACCGACTCGTTGCGTTCCACCACGGGATAGCTGCGAATCCGTCGGCCACGGTTGGGGCGATCCTGGTACGGGATGCACACGTTGCGGCCGTTCTGATTCCACTGCCAGCCGTGGAACGGGCACTGCAGTACCTCGCCGACAACCTTGCCGCCGTAACCGAGGTGCGCGCCAAGGTGTTCGCAGTAGGCGTTCATCACGGTGAGCCGGCCGGACTCGGACCGCCAGGCGACCATCTCCTGGTCGAAGTACTTCATCTTGTGCACGTCGCCGACGCCGATCTCGTCGGACCAGGCGACCTGGAACCACCCGGTCGGCTTCATCGACAACGGCGGCCTAACCATCGAGCCCTGCCATCTGAGCGTCCTCCCTCGGGTAGGAATCATAGGCGGCGTCGGCCAAGATTCACAGTCCCGTCTATGAAAATGCTAGGCTGAGCCGGTGACGCGGATCGGGGTCACGGGCCGACGTCCCAACCGGCGGGGCCACGCCACGCGCGAGAGCATGCTCAACGCCGCGCTCAAGTCGCTGGCCTCCGGCGAGCCGGGTTCGGTGTCGGCCAACCGGATCGCCAAGGACATCGGCGCCACCTGGGGCGCGGTGCAGTATCAATTCGGCGACGCCGACGGCTTTTGGGCGGCGGTGCTGCACCGTACCGCCGAGCGGCGCGCCACGACATTCTCGACGCTGTCGACGCCGGTGCCAGCGGATGCGCCGCTGCGTGAACGTGTCGGCGCCATCATCGACACCCTCTACCGCGGCCTGGCATCGCCCGACTCACGCGCGATCGAAAACTTGCGCGCGGCGCTGCCGCGAGACCCGCGCGAGCTGGAACGCCGCTGCCCGCGCACTGCGGCCGAGCTATTCTCCTGGGGCAAGAGCTGGCTTGCGACCTGCCAGCACGCCTTCGCCGGTCTGGACGTCGACCCGGATCGGGTGCGTGAGGTGGCCGCCCTGATCCCCGGCGCGATGCGGGGGCTGGTGTCGGAGCGCCAGTTGGGCTCCTACGCCGACCTCGACATGGCGCTGCAGGGACTGACCAACGCTTTGGCCGAATATTTGGAGCATTCCCGACCGTCACAACGGCCTTAGCCTTGATCTGTGCTTCCCAGCGACATCACGATCCGCCAGGCCAAGCCGATCGATTTCCCCGAGATCGCGGAAATGCATTATCCGGTTTGGCAGCAATCCTGGGTCGGATTGCTGCCGACCTTCTTACTCAACGTGCTCGGGTCGCCGAAATCCTGGGTGGCAAAAGCTTATCCGCAAAGCCTGAGTCCCGAAGGATGGAGTATGTGGATTGCCGAGGCGGGCGGTCGCCCGCTCGGCATGACGATCTTCGGGCCAGATCCGGCAGATCCCGATCAGCTGCAAATCGATGCCCTCTACATCGCCCAGCAAAGCCAACGGCACGGCATTGGTCGCCGCCTGCTCGAGCAAGCGCTGAGCTTGCATCCTTCGGGTGACGCGGTCCTATGGTGCGCGGAACGCAATGTGGCGGGGCGACGCTTCTACGAGAAGCGCAATTTCCACCTCGACGGACGCACTCTTGATTGGGAGCCAGCGCCCGGTATCATCGTGCCGCACGTCGGTTACCGGCTCAGGCGTCCATGACGCAGCGGCGCACGCTCCGTTCGCCTAGCCTGCCTCCGCGCGCTGCTTGAGGCGCTGCAGCGTGAGCCGGATGTGTTCGGTGTTGGCGGCCGCCCGATCGGCGACGCCGGTGGCCCTGCCGGCCAGTTTGCGGAACCAGCCCGGCCGGCGGTCCCAGGTGCTCTCGGTGACGCGGCAGCCGCCGTCGACCGCGGCGATGTCGTATTGCCAACGCGCGATCGGAATCGCGGAATACCGCACATCGAATGCGAAGCGGCGGCCCGGTTCCGCGTCGGTGATGGTGCACTTGGTGCTCCAGCGCCGACCCGCGTTCTCGTTGTGGCCGGTGAACACCGCGCCCGGCCGGACCGCATTACCTTTGCGCCACTCCATCGCCATCGCTTCCTCGGCCAGCGAGGCCAGTGTGGGCAAATCGGTAATGAGCCGGTACACCACATCGGGGCGGGCATCGATCTGCAAGGTGGCCGTCACGCACGGGTCAGTCATCCGCCGATCATAAAACCCGCCGTGATTGCGCCCCCTGGCGACTTTCTTCACACTTGAAAGCACTTCCACAGCTAGGGGCGACCATGCGAGTCGGCGTACCGACCGAAACCAAAACCAACGAGTTCCGGGTGGCCATCACCCCGGCCGGTGTCGCCGAGCTGACCCGCCGTGGCCACGAAGTGCTCGTCCAGGCCGGGGCCGGAGACGGGTCCTTCATTACCGACGCGGAATTCAAGGCGGCGGGCGCCCAACTGGCCGGCACGGCCGAACAGGTGTGGGCCGACGCCGACCTGCTGCTGAAGGTCAAGGAACCGATAGCGGCCGAATACGGCCTGCTGCGACATCGCCAGATGCTGTTCACCTATCTGCATCTGGCCGCTTCTCGAGCGTGCACCGAGGCGCTGTTGGCTTCTGGGACAACGTCAATCGCCTATGAGACCGTCCAGACCGCCGACCGCACGCTGCCATTGCTCGCCCCGATGAGCGAGGTCGCCGGTCGGCTCTCCGCACAAGTCGGCGCTTACCATCTGATGCGGACCCACGGCGGGCGCGGTCTGCTGATGGGCGGAGTGCCGGGCGTCAAACCCGCCGATGTGGTCGTGGTCGGCGCCGGTACCGCCGGCTACAATGCTGCCCGGGTCGCCAACGGCATGGGTGCGAGTGTCACGGTTCTCGACGTCGACATCAACAAACTCCGGCACCTTGACGCGGAGTTCGGTGGCCAAATCCGCACCCGCTACTCGTCGGCGTATGAGCTGGAAGGCACCGTCACGCGCGCTGATCTGTTGATCGGAGCCGTCCTGACGCCCGGCCATAAGGCTCCCAAGCTGGTCTCCAACTCACTTGTCGCCCAAATGAAGTCGGGTGCCGTGCTGGTCGACATCTCGATCGACCAGGGCGGCTGCTTCGAGGACTCGCGGCCAACCACGCACGACGACCCGACGTTCGCCGTGCACGACACGCAGTTCTATTGCGTGGCCAACATGCCCAGTGCCGTGCCCAAGACGTCGACCGTAGCGCTGACCAACGCCACCATGCCGTATGTGCTGGAACTGGCCGACCATGGCTGGCAAGCGGCGTGCCGTTCGGATCCCGCTCTGGCGAAAGGGCTTTCGACTCACGACGGCTTGCTGCTGTCCGAACAGGTAGCCGCCGATCTGGGGCTGCCGTTTAGCGATCCGGCGAGCGTATTGGCCTGACCCTCAGCGCTGTCCGCTCAGCCATGCCAGGACCAATTTGGCCACGTCGACGATGAGCGACCGCAGCGGGTCGGCGTTCGGATCGGGTGCCTGCGAGCGTGTCATCAGCGACAGCAGCACCCGCTCTCCGTTCGGTCCGTAGGCAATCCCGATGTCGTCGGTGCTGCCGTAGTCCCCGGTGCCGGTCTTGTCCGCGATGGTCCATCCCGGCGGCAGAGCAGCCCGCACCCTCGAGGTCAGATTGCCACGCATCCAGTCCTCCAGCTGACTGCGTTCCAGGTTCCCCCAAAACGGTTCCGGTAAGCAGATTTTCGATCCCAAGACCCAGCGCGCGAGGAGTACTCGCGTCGCGCGGATCACCGGGTATAGCGGTGTTCAGTTCAGTCTCCCAGCGATCCAGACGGGTGCGGTCGTCGCCGATGGAGCGGGCGAACTCGGTGATGGCGTGGGCCCACCGATCGCCTGCAACAGCAAGTTGGCTGCGGCGTTGTCGCTGCGCTGCAACGCCGCCGCGCACAACTGCGCCAAGGTCATCACGTGACCGGCTTGCGGCGCCGCCACCGGCGAATTGGGAACCAGCGCAGCAGGATCGATGAAAACAGCTTGCTGTAGCTCCAATTCGCCGTGCTCGGCCTGCTGCAGCACCCGCGCGGCGGCATAGGCCTTGAATGTCGAACACATCGCAAACGGGTCGCCGTCGCGATGCGCCATGGTTCGCCCGGGTGCCCAAATCACGGGCGAAAAGCCCGGTATAGGGGTTGTACTGGCGTTCCACCGCGGCGAGCCGATCTGTGACCTCTGCCGGGTCCGCGCCGGGTTCGGCGGCAGCGCGCGCGGACCCGCCGAATGCCGCGGCGGTCAAAGCGATTGACAGCATCCCCGGCGTGACAGGGCACGGGCAGCTAATCGGTTGCCGCGAGACTGGCGACGATCTCGGCGACCGGCCCGGATCGCGCCTCTTTGAAGGAGGTTCCGGCCCACAGTGGCATTCCATTCGGGTCCTCAATGGCGGCCGCCGCCTCCCGGATGGGCGATGTCATCTGGTTCACCTCTGGGTAACCGAGCGGTGCCACGCTGTCGAGCAACCGGGTGAAGTCGTTTTCCAGACCGCGCGCGTATCGGCCCGAGAACGCCCGCGTGACGACGGTAGTGCCGAACACCGGGTTCTTCATGGCGGTGCGGTATGCGGAGTGGGTGCCCGCTTCGTCGCTGAGCAGCAGCGCGGTCCCGACCTGTGCGGCGACCGCTCCGCGGTGCAGTACCGCAGCGACGTCGCGGGCGGTACCGAGACCACCGGCCGCGATGAGTGGCACATCGTGCGCGCTGCGGATGCGGGTCAGCAGGTGGTGCAGCGATTCGTTGCTGGGCTGCATATCCGGCGCAAACGTGCCGCGGTGCCCGCCTGCGCCCGGACCCTGGACCACCAGGCTGTCCGCCCCGGCGGCGACGGCCACGCCGGCCTCGTAGGCTGACGTCACCGTGACCATGACCAACAGACCGAGCGCCCCCAAGCGCCGGATGACGTCCGGCGGCGGGACGCCGAAGGTAAAGGACACCAGCTCCGGGCGCATGTCGGC
This sequence comes from Mycobacterium sp., assembly GCA_035505695.1. GTDB lineage: Bacteria > Actinomycetota > Actinomycetes > Mycobacteriales > Mycobacteriaceae > Mycobacterium. The sequence continues at coordinate 25,269 of DATJQO010000108.1, read as the reverse complement.
CACCACTTCGAGCTTGCGCTCCCAGTCGTCGTCGTCACCGTAGCGGGGGTGACCGACCTCCACCTGGTAGTGGTCGGCGATCTCTTCGAGCTCTTCGGCGTAGTAGTCCAGCGCCACCCAGTCGGCGACGCTGGGTTGGGGCACAAACAAGTTGACGCCCAGCGGGCCGGTGGTGGCGGCCCGGGCGGCGGCGATGTCCTCGGCGAACTGCTCGGCACTTAGATGGCCGCCGGGGACGAAACCGAGCCCGCCCGCGTTGGACACCGCCGCGGCCAGCGCGGGCGTGCCGGGGCCCCCGGCCATCGGCGCACCCACGATGGGCGCCATGATGTCCCAGAAGCCCAATACCATTCGGCTAATTTACCATTGCCCGAAGTTGTTGGGGCAGTGATCGTTTGGAGGCATAGGGGCCCAGAACGGCGGCGCCGTAGCGCTGCCGGAGGAGCCGACGGGCGACCGCGTTGACCTCATCGACAGTCACCTGGTCGATTTGCTGCAAGGTGTGCTCGATGCTGCGGTGCCTGCCGTAGTTCAATTCGCTGCGGCCCAGACGGCTCATCCGGGAGCTGGAATCCTCCAGACCGAGGACCAGCCCACCGCGCAGCGAACCCTTGGCGATGCGGCATTCCGACTCGGTGATGCCGTCCCGCGCCACGGCTTCCAGTACCTCGATGGTCACCTGCATGACTTCGGGGAAACGCTCGGGCTGGCAGGCGGCGTACACGGACAGCGCGCCGCTGTCGGAGAAGATATCCACCGTCGAGTAGACCGAGTAGGCCAGTCCGCGCAACTCGCGAACCTGCTGAAACAGCCTGGAGCTCAGGCCGCCGCCCAGCGCGGTGTGCAGCACCGACATCGCCCAGCGGTGCTCCCAGCTGCGCCCCGGGGTGCGCACCCCGAGCGACACGTGGGTCTGCTCGGCGTCGCGACTACCCAGCACCAAACCGGGCCGGCCGGTCACCCGTCCGGCCCCCTTGCGCGGAGCGATCGGCTGGCGTCCGCGGACCAGACGCGATCCGAAGTGCTCGCCTACCAGCGCGACAACCCGGTCGTGCTCGACGTTGCCGGCCACCGCGACCACCATCCGTTCCGGCGTGTAGCGCCGCATGTGGAAGGAGTGCAGTTGGGTCCGGGTCATCGCTGACACCGACCGGGCGGTGCCGATGACCGGTCGGCCCACCGGGTGGTCGCCGAACAGCGCACCCAGAAACAGGTCTCCCAGCGCGTCTTCGGGGTCGTCGTCGCGCATCGCGATCTCTTCGAGGACGACGTCGCGCTCCAGCTCGACGTCGGCTGCCGCACAGCGGCCGTTGAGCACCACATCGGCGACGAGGTCGACGGCTAGCTCGAGATCGCTGTCGAGCACGTGCGCGTAGTAACAGGTGTGCTCCTTGGCGGTGAACGCGTTCAGCTCCCCGCCGATGGCGTCCATTGCCTGCGCGATGTCCACCGCGGTGCGGGTGGGGGTGGACTTGAACAACAGATGCTCGAGGAAGTGCGCGGCTCCGGCCACCGAGGCACCCTCGTCGCGTGATCCGACACCGACCCAGACCCCGACCGACGCGGAGCGCACCGAGGGCAGGTATTCGGTGACCACCCGCAAGCCACCCGGCAGCGTGGTGCGGCGCACGCGCAGCGACGGCGGGGTTTGCAGTTCCGGTTCCGCGTCCGCGATCTGCGTTCCCCGGTGCAGGGCGCCCGCACGACCGGGACGCCTCCCCGGCATCTTGGGATCAGCTAGCGGCATCGGCTGGTGTCGCTGCCGGGGCCTGCGCAGCAGCTCCGTTGTCGTCCTCCACCAAGACCAGGGAGATCTTGCCGCGCTTGTCGATATCGGCGATCTCGACCCGCAGCTTGTCCCCGACGTTCACGACGTCTTCGACCTTCGCGATGCGCTTGCCCTTGCCGAGTTTGGAGATGTGCACCAAGCCGTCGCGACCGGGCAGCAGCGACACGAACGCACCGAAATCCGTTGTCTTGACCACGGTTCCGAGGAACCGCTCGCCGACCGTGGGCAGCTGCGGGTTCGCGATAGCGTTGATCCGGTCGATGGCGGCCTGCGCCGACGGCCCGTCGGTGGCGCCGACGAACACGGTGCCGTCGTCCTCGATGGAGATCTGCGCGCCGGTCTCTTCGGTGATGGCGTTGATGACCTTGCCCTTGGGGCCGATGACCTCGCCGATCTTGTCCACCGGGACCTTGATCGTGGTCACCCGCGGGGCGTACGGGCTCATCTCGTCGGGCGCGTCGATGGCCTCGGCCATGACTTCGAGGATGGTGAGCCGGGCGTCCTTGGCCTGCGCCAGCGCACCGGCGAGGACCTTGGACGGGATTCCGTCGAGCTTGGTGTCCAGCTGCAGCGCGGTGACAAAGTCCTTGGTGCCGGCGCACTTGAAGTCCATGTCACCGAACGCGTCCTCGGCGCCCAGGATGTCGGTCAGCGTGACGAAACGGCGCTCGGTCGATTTTCCCCCGTCAACTGCCTCAATTTCGATGTAGTCGGACACCAGCCCCATCGCGATGCCGGCCACCGGCGCCTTCAGCGGCACCCCGGCGTTGAGCAGCGCCAGCGTGGAAGCGCAAACCGAGCCCATCGAGGTGGAACCGTTGGAGCCCAGCGCTTCGGACACCTGGCGGATGGCGTAGGGGAATTCCTCGACGCTGGGTAGCACGGGAATCAGGGCCCGCTCGGCCAGCGCGCCGTGTCCGATCTCACGCCGCTTGGGCGAACCGACCCGGCCCGTCTCGCCGGTGGAGAACGGCGGGAAGTTGTAGTGGTGCATGTAGCGCTTGGAGGTCTCGGGCCCCAGCGAGTCGATCTGCTGAGCCATCTTGACCATGTCCAGCGTGGTGACGCCCAGGATCTGGGTCTCGCCGCGCTCGAACAGCGCGCTGCCGTGTGCCCGTGGCACCACGGCGACCTCGGCCGACAGAGCGCGGATGTCGGTGATGCCGCGGCCGTCGATGCGGAAGTGGTCGGTCAGGATGCGCTGCCGGACCAGCTTCTTGGTCAGCGACCGGAAGGCGGCACTGACCTCTTTTTCGCGACCTGCGTAGGTCTCGGCCAGCCGCGCCAGCACCTCGGCGCGGATCTCCTCGGTGCGCTCGTTGCGTTCGGTCTTGCCGGGGATCGTCAGCGCCTGGGCCAGCTCGTCGGTGGCCACGGAGGCGACCGAGTAGTACACGTCATCACCGTAGTCGGGGAACACCGGGTATTCGCCGGTGGGCTTGGCGGCCTTATCGGCCAGCTCCTGCTGCGCGGTGCACAGCGCCGCGATGAACGGCTTGGCCGCCTCGAGGCCTTCGGCCACAACGCTTTCCGTCGGCGCCTGGGCACCGCCCTCGACGAGTGCGATGACGTTCTCGGTGGCCTCGGCCTCAACCATCATGATGGCCACGTCGGCCTTGCCGTCGTGTTCGCCGACAATGCGCCCGGCCACCACCATGTCGAATACGGCCCGCTCGAGCTGCTCGACGGTGGGGAACGCGACCCAGGTGCCGTCGATGAGCGCCACCCGGACACCGCCGATGGGCCCGGAGAAGGGCAGGCCACCGAGCTGGGTGGAGGCCGACGCGGCGTTGATCGCCAGCACGTCATACAGGTCGTTGGGATCCAGGCTCAGAATCGTCACCACGATCTGAATCTCGTTGCGCAGGCCGTCGACGAACGACGGGCGCAGCGGGCGGTCGATGAGCCGGCAGGTCAGGATCGCGTCGGTGGACGGCCGGCCCTCGCGCCGGAAGAACGACCCCGGGATGCGGCCGGCGGCATACATCCGCTCCTCGACATCGACGGTCAGCGGGAAGAAGTCGAAGTGCTCCTTGGGGCTTTTGCTGGCGGTGGTCGCTGACAACAGCATGTTGTCGTCGTCTAAGTAAGCGACCACGGCCCCGGCAGCCTGCAGGGCCAGCCGGCCGGTCTCAAAACGGACGGTGCGGGTGCCGAAGCTCCCGTTGTCGATGGTGGCGGTCGCCTCGAAGACGCCTTCGTCAATTTCAGCTACAGACATAGGTGTCCGTATGGCCTCTCTGGGTTATTCAGCTATTTCGCGTCGCCACGCGCAACTACCCCGAGAGCTTGCTTGAGAACATCAGCCTGAATGCGGCTACGGCCATCGATCGAAGCGGCCGACCTGCCCCAGATCCGGAGAGCCCGGCTGCCACTACCGAAGACCGCCCGATGCAGACTGGGCAGCTCCCTTGGACGTGCACTACTGACACGCTGGAACGGAAAGCGCGGATCTGCGCAAACCGCACCGTTTGCTCGGGCCGAACCGGCCCAGAACGCTCCCACTCTACACTGGCGAACCCGGACGGCCACCAGGCCTCGGGATTTGCCGGCGTCAGCGACGCAGGCCCAACCGCTCGACCAGCGAGCGGTACCGTTCCACGTCGATCTGGGCCACATATTTGAGCAGCCTGCGCCGCCGCCCGACCAGCAGCAGCAATCCCCGCCGCGAGTGATGGTCGTGCTTGTGCACCTTCAGGTGCTCGGTGAGGTCGGCGATCCGCTTGGTCAGCAGCGCGACCTGCGCCTCCGGGGATCCGGTGTCGGTGTCATGCAGGCCGTAGGTGCCCAGGATTTCTTTTTTCTGCTCGGCTGTCAGCGCCACGAACTATCTCCATCAAATTGGTCCGCGAAAGTGAATGAAGGCGCGGCCACCGCGAACCGCAGCACGCGCCGATGTCGTCGGGCAGTTTAGCAGCCGGGCAGTGGCCACCTCGAATCGTGCGCGGACTGGTTCTGATGGTGGCGACCCGCCTCACCCGGCTACGCCGCGCTCGCGATCGCCACTACTCCCCGAGCAGGGCCCGCGCGCGGTCGGTGTCCGTGCCCATCGCGTCGATCAGCTCCTTCACCGAGTCGAACTTGCGCTGCCCGCGGATACGGGCGACGAAGTCCAACGCCACATGCTGTCCGTAGAGGTCGGCGGCGGTGTCCAAGACGAACGCCTCGACGGTGCGGGTGCGCCCGGAGAAGGTGGGATTGGTCCCGACGGACACTGCCGCTTGGTATCGCTCGCCCGGGATGACGGTGCCGGTCACCGGCCCGTGCCCGAGCACGGTGAACCAGGCGGCGTACACACCGTCGGCGGGAATGGCCGAATACATCGGCGGCGCGACGTTGGCGGTGGGGAAGCCGAGCTCCGCACCCCGCCCGTGGCCCCGGACCACCACGCCCTCGACGCGGTGCGGCCGGCCCAGCGCGTCGGCGGCCGCCACTACGTCACCAGCGTCCACGCAGGACCGGATGTAGGTGGAGGAGAACGTCACGGTCTCGTTGCTGTGGTGCTCGGACAGCAGCGACATCGACTCCACCGCGAACCCGAATCGCTCCCCCGCCCGCCGCAGGGTGTCGACGTTGCCGGCCGCCTTCTTGCCGAAGGTGAAGTTCTCACCCACCACGACCTCCACCACGTGCAGGTGTTCCACCAGCAGCTCGTGGACGTAGCGCTCCGGGGTGAGCTTCATGAAATCGCTGGTGAACGGCATCACCAGGAAGACGTCGATGCCCAGCTCCTCGACCAGTTCGGCGCGCCGCGTCAGGGTGGTCAGCTGCGCCGGGTGACTGCCCGGGTAGACCACTTCCATCGGGTGCGGGTCGAACGTCATCAGCACGGTCGGCACGTTGCGGGTGCGCCCGGCTTTCACCGCATGGGCGATCAGTTCCGCGTGACCACGGTGCACACCGTCGAACACACCGACGGTGAGCACACACCTGCCCCAGTCCGTGGGAATCTCGTCTTGACCGCGCCACCGCTGCACGATCGTTAGCCTACGGCGCCAACCCGCTGGGAACTAACAACCCCGGGGTGATCGAGCGCACGCCAGATCAGGCTTGGGTTGCCTAAACTTTGTCGTTGTGAGGGCTGACGAAGAGCGTGGCGGTCTCACCGCGGTCGGCCAGGACTATCTCAAGGTCATCTGGAACGCCCAGGAGTGGTCCCCCAAAGACGCCCCGCACAAGGTCAGCACCAAGATGCTGGCCGAGAAGATCGGGGTGTCGGCCAGCACGGCCTCGGAGTCGATCCGCAAGCTCGCTGAGCAAGGCCTGGTCGATCACGAGAAGTATGGCGCGGTGACCTTGACCGAGGCGGGGCGGCGGGCGGCGCTGGAGATGGTGCGCCGGCATCGGCTATTGGAGACGTTCCTCGTCAACGAGCTCGGGTACGGGTGGGACGAGGTGCACGACGAGGCCGAGGTGCTCGAGCACGCGGTGTCGGATCGGCTGGTGGCCCGCATCGACGCGAAGCTGGGCTTTCCGCAACGCGACCCACATGGTGACCCGATCCCGGCCTCGGACGGCCAAGTGCCCACCCCGCCAGCCCGTCAGCTGTGGGCGTGCGCCGACGGCGACACCGGGACGGTGGCCCGCATCTCCGATGCCGACCCGGAAATGCTGCGCTATTTCGCCGGCGTCGGGATCAATCTCGACTCTCGGCTGCGGGTGCTGACCCGCCGGGAATTCGCCGGGATGATGGCGGTGGTGATCGAATCCGCCGACGGCGCACCGACCACGGTCGACTTGGGCAGCCCGGCAGCCCGGGCGATCTGGGTGGTGGGCGGGCTAGCCAGCCGCTCTGGTTAACGCTCCGCGCGCTGATAGGCGGTGACGACGGCGGCGCCGCCCAGCCCGATGTTGTGTTGCAGTGCCGCGGTGACATTGTCGACCTGACGTTTGTCCGCGGTGCCGCGCAGCTGCCAGGTCAGCTCGGCGCACTGGGCCAGCCCGGTCGCGCCCAACGGGTGCCCCTTGGAGATCAGGCCACCCGAGGGGTTGACCACCCAGCGCCCGCCGTAGGTGGTGTCGCCGTTGTCGACCAGCTTGGGCGCCTCACCCGGGCCGCACAGGCCGAGGGCCTCATACAGCAGCAGTTCGTTGGCCGAGAAGCAGTCGTGCAATTCGATGACCTGAAAGTCCTCGGGACCAAGGCCGGACTGGTCGTAGACCCGTTGTGCGGCTTGGACATTCATGTCGTAGCCGATCAGGTTCTTGGCGCTGCCGTCGAACGTCGAGGCGAAGTCGGTGGTCATCGCCTGACCGACGATCTCGACCGCCTGGCCGGCCAGCCCGTGACTGTCGACGAAGCTCTCCGAGGACAGGATCGCCGCGCCGGAACCGTCCGACGTCGGCGAACACTGCAGCTTAGTCAACGGGTCGGAGATCATCCGCGACGCCAGGATGTCGTCGAGGGTGTAGGACTCCTGGAACTGCGCGAATGGGTTGTTGACGGAGTGCTTGTGATTCTTGTAGCCGATCTTGGCGAAATGTTCTGCGGTGGTGCCGTATTGGCGCATGTGCTCGCGGCCGGCGGCGCCGAACATCCACGGCGCGACCGGCATCGTGAACTCGTCGATGTCGGCCATCGCCTTGACGTGTCGGCCCATCGGCGATTCACGGTCGGAGGCGCCACCACTGAGCGCGCCGGGTTGCATCTTCTCGAAGCCGAGCGCGATCGCGCAGTCGACGATGCCGCCGCGGATGGCCTGGGCCGCAAGGAATAGCGCCGTCGAGCCGGTCGAACAGTTGTTGTTCACGTTGACGATCGGGATTCCGGTCATGCCCAGCTCATAGAGCGCACGCTGCCCCGACGTCGAGTCGCCGGCGACATAACCGACGTAGCCCTGCTCGACATCGGAGTAGTCGATCCCGGCGTCGGCCAGGGCGTTGGTGCCCGACTCCCTCGCCATGGCCGGGTAGTCCCAGCCCTCGCGGCGGCCCGGCTTTTCGAACTTCGTCATGCCGACACCGACCACGTAAACCTTGTTTGTCATCGCCTCAGCGTACGGCGGCGGCCTACAGGGTGGCGGGCCGGATGACCACCACCGACTTCGTCCCCGTCCCCTCGTCGCGCAGCAGCGCGATGACCCGGCCGGCGGGATCGCAGGCCGCGTACACACCGGCGATGCCGGCCGGCGCCAGCGGCCGGCCGTTGCCGGCGGCTTCGGCCTCCGCGGCGGTCAGGTCGCGGTGCGGAAACATCAGCAGGCACGCCTGATCCAGCGTGCAGCTCAAGCCGGGTCGCTCGGCCAGTGCCTCGAGCGAGCGGGCGTCGTCCAGGCCGAAGCGGCCGACGCGGGTGCGCCGCAGCGACGTCAAATGCCCACCGACGGCAAGCGCGGCACCGACATCGCGGGCCAGCGCCCGGACATAGGTCCCCGACGAACAGTCCACCTCGACGTCGACATCAACGACCTCGCCGTCCCGGCGGATGTCGCGCACCTCGAACCGGTCGATGCGTACCGGCCGGGCCGGCAGCTCGACGGCATGGCCCTCGCGGACCAAGCGATAAGCGCGCCGGCCGTCCACCTTGATCGCGCTGACCGCCGACGGCACCTGGTCGATGTCGCCGCGCAGCCCGGCGACCGCGTCGGCGATCGCCTCGGGCGTCAGGTGCGCGGCCGAGACGCTGCACAGCAACTCCCCTTCGGCATCCTCGGTGGACGTGGTCTGGCCCAGCCGGATCGTGGCGGCATACGACTTCGAGGCCGCCGTCAACAGGCCGAGGATCTTGGTGGCACGGCCGGTCCCGATCACCAGCACGCCGGTGGCCATCGGGTCCAGCGTCCCGGCATGCCCGACCCTGCGGGTGGCGAAGATGCGACGGCAGCGCCCCACGACGTCATGGCTGGTCATCCCGGCCGGTTTGTCGATCACGACTATTCCAGGCCCGGTCGGGCTTTGGCTCATAGCACGATAGCGGTCAGCACCAGGCCCCGGTCGACCGCCCAGCGGCCGCTCAGTGCGGTCAGCGGCGGACCGGACAGTGCCTTGGGATCGATCAGGATCCGGGAGACGAAACCGCCCGTCGCCGACCCGGGGCAATCGGCCTCGAAGCTGATGTGGGCGTCCTCGAAGCCCAGCCATCTTTTGGTCAGCGGAAACCAGGCCTTGTACGTTGCCTCCTTGGCGCAGAACAGGATTCGATCCCAATGCAGCCCGGTCGACGGTACCTGAGGGATTTCGCTGCGCTCCTCGGTCAGGCTGATCGCGTCGAGGACGCCGGGCGGCAACACGTCGTGCGGTTCAGCGTCGATGCCCACCGAACGCACCGGGCCGGTGCGCCCCACCACCGCGCCGCGGTAGCCGGTGCAGTGCGTGAGGCTGCCCACCACCCCGTCGGGCCAGCAGGGTTCCCCCTTGGCGCCCTTGAGGATCGGCACTGGCGGCAGGCCAAGTTCGCCCAATGCCAGCCGCGCGCAGTGGCGGACGGTGATGAACTCGTTGCGCCGCTTGGCAACGGACTTGGCGATCAACGGCTCCTCTTCGGGCAGCGGGGCGAGGCCCGGCGGGTCGCAATACAACTCCGAGTAAGCCAGATCGTCCGAGGCCGCGGCGGGGAGCACCGCGGAGACCAATAGCTGCTCCGTCATCATGATTGCCGCTGCCGCAACCGTTCCCGGAACTGCGCGGCCTGCTGCCGCATCTCGGGAGTGATCACGAAGTGACCGCCGAAGTCGTTGAGGTAGCCCGGCGCGTACTGCGGGTCGGGCAACACCTGACGCAGCCAGCTGTACGGCTTGCGGCGTCGCCACTCCCGCGGGTAACCGACCGACACTTCCTCGAAGCGCACGTCGTCATACCAGGTGGTCCGCGGAATGTGCAGGTGGCCGTACACCGAACAGACGGCGTTGTAGCGGGTGTGCCAGTCGGCGGTTTTAGTGGTGCCGCACCACAGCGAGAATTCCGGGTAGAACAACGCGTCGCAGGGCTCTCGGACCAGCGGGAAGTGGTTGACCAGAACGGTCGGTGTCATCCAGTCCAGCTCTTCGAGGCGGGCACGGGTGGTGGCGAGCCGCTCGCGGCACCAGGCCTCCCGCGTTGGGTACGGCTCCGGCGAGAGCAGAAATTCGTCGGTGGCCACCACGTTGCGCTGCCGCGCGATGGTCAGTCCTTCGGCTTTGCTCGCGGTGCCCTCGGGTAAGAAGGTGTAGTCGTACAGCAGAAACATCGGCACGATGGTGGCCGGGCCGCCGCGCTCGGTCCAAACCGGGAACGGATGCTCGGGCGTGACCACGCCCATCTCATCGCACATGTTGACCAGGTAGTCGTAGCGCGCCCGGCCGAAGATCTGCGCCGGGTCGCGGTTGGTGGTCCACAGCTCGTGGTTGCCCGGGACCCAGATGACCTTGGCGAACCGCCGTCGCAGCAGGTCAAGCGACCAACGGATGTCATCGGTGCGTTCAGCGACGTCGCCGGCGACGATCAGCCAATCGTCCGGCGACGACGGGTGCAGCGATTCGGTGATCGGCTTGTTGCCGAGGTGGCCGGTGTGCAGGTCGGAAACCGCCCACAGGGTCGGTTGCCCCCCGTTGGTCGAATCCTGCCGCGCATGTTGCCAAGCCACGAGGAACCAGCCTAATGACTCGGTTCCGGGCGGGCCGTTTCGCGGCCGGTTAGAACAAGTTCAGGTTTCCCTGTGACGGCGCGATTGCGACTTGTACACTCCCGGCAAGGGACCGCTAGGGCGTCAGGGGGTGTGATGCTCGCCAACGTGCGTCTGTTGGGGGCGGTTGCTGCGGTGCTCACCGCGGTGATCGGGGGCATGCTGGGCTGGCAGGGGACCCGGGCGACGCCGGGCGCAGGCGCGGGGCCCGTCGAGTTGCGGTCGACCGCCCAACCGCTGGAAACCACCATGAAGAGCCCGATCGTGGCGACCACCGACCCACGCCCCTTCGACGCCTGCGAGGACATCCCGTTCGACGTCATCCAGCGGCTCGGCCTGGGGTTTACACCGCCCGAACATGAAGACGGCCTGCGCTGCCACTTCGACGCCGGGAACTATCAGCTGGCCGTCGAGCCCATCATCTGGCGCACCTACGACCAGACGCTGCCCCCGGACGCCGTCGAGACGACGATCCAGGGTCACCGCGCCGCGCAATACTGGGTGCTCAAGCCGACGTATCACAACAGCTACTGGTATTACTCCTGCATGGTGGTGTTCAAGACGACCTACGGCGTGCTGCAGCAGGCGCTGTACTTCTCGACCATCTACTCCAACCCCGAGGTGGAGTGCATGTCCACCAATCTGCAGCGCGCCAACGACCTGGCGCCGTACTACAAGTTCTAGCGCGGCGTTGGTCGCTGAAAGCACATAGCCTGGGGGCCGTGACTACCACCTCGGCGCGGCCCGCGCAGCCCAGGCTGCGTAACCTTGGCGGCAAAGCCCTCGGACGACTGCTGGGCCTGCCGCCGGTGACCACCGACTACACCGTGGAACGCGTCGAAGTGCCGATGCGTGACGGGGTCCACCTGACCGCCGACCACTACGCGCCCACCACCTCGTCGCCCATCGGGACCTTGCTGGTTCGCGGCCCGTATGGACGTGAATTCCCGTTCTCGCTGGTGTTCGGCCGGTTGTATGCCGCCCGGGGCTACCACGTCGTGCTGCAGAGCGTGCGCGGAACGTTCGGGTCGGGCGGCGTCTTCGAGCCGATGGTCAACGAAGCCACCGATGGCGCCGACACCGTCGCGTGGCTGCGCGAGCAGCCCTGGTTCACCGGCCGCTTCGGCACCATCGGATTGTCCTACCTGGGATTCACCCAGTGGGCCCTGCTGCAGGATCCGCCGCCGGAACTGGCCGCGGCCGTCATCACCGTGGGTCCACACGACTTCAACGCCTCGGTGTGGGGTACCGGCTCGTTCGCCATCAACGACTTTCTGGGCTGGAGCGACATGGTCTCCCACCAGGAGGACCCGGTGCGCATCCGGGCCGCACTGCGCCAGCTGCAGTGCCGGCGCAAGGTCGCACAGGCGGCCGGCGGGCTGCCGATGGGCGACACGGCCCGGGCACTGCTGGGCACCGGAGCCCCATGGTTCGAATCGTGGATCGAGCACACCGATCCCGACGATCCATTCTGGGATGCGCTCCGTTGCGGTGACGCGCTGGACCGCGTGCGGGTGCCCGTTCTGCTGGTGGGCGGGTGGCAAGACATCTTCGTGCGCCAGACGCTGCACCAATACGCGCACCTGCGTCGCCGGGGCCCAGACGGTCCAGATGTCGCCCTGACGATGGGCGCCTGGACGCACACCCAGATGCTCACCAATGGGCTGGTCACCAACGTCCGGGAGTCGATGGATTGGCTGGACACCCACCTGGGCGGCACGCCGGGCCCGCAGCGGCCCAGCAGGGTCCGGGTTTACGTCACCGGCTCGGAGAAAGGTCAAGGCTGGCGCAGCCTGCCCGATTGGCCGCCCGCCACCACCGAATACGCACTGTATCTACGGCCCGGCGGCCATCTGAGTGAGACCGCGCCGACCGAAATGGCGGGATGGGCGCCGGCGTCCTTCCGCTACGACCCGGCTGACCCGACACCGACCACCGGCGGCCCGCTGCTGTCCCCGAACGGCGGTTACCGCGACGACAGCCGGCTCGCGCGGCGCGACGATGTGCTGGCCTTCACCAGCGTCACCCTCACCGAGGACCTGTGCGTCTACGGAAGCCCGGCCGTGGAGCTGACGCACAGTTCCGACAATCCCCATGTCGACCTTTTCCTCCGGGTCAGCGAGGTCGACGCGAAAGGCCGGTCGAAAAATGTCAGCGACGGCTACCGGCGGTTGGGCGCGGCAACCGAGACGGTCCGGATCGAACTCGACGGCATCGCCCACCGCTTCCGCGCCGGCTCGCGCATCCGCGTGCTGATCGCCGGCAGCTGGTTTCCCCGCTACGCGCGCAACCTCGGCACCGACCATCCAGTGCTCACCGGGCGGGAGGCCAAGCCGGCCACCCATACCGTGCACTACGGACGCTCACGTCTGCTGCTTCCGGTCGGCCCGGTCGGCTTGTCAGCCAACGGCGTCGCGGACCCGGAGAGCAACCTCGGCTAGTACGGCGTCGTCGTACACCGGCGCCTCCAGCGACGCCCGCACGGGCAGCTCCAGCCAGCTCTTGCAGCCCCCGCACTGCGGCGTCCGGGCGATGCGCAGCGGCTCGGCCAACGGGATCACCGAGACCACCAGCACCGCCAGTTTGTGTTTGGGACGGAAGTCGAGCCGGTCGGTGCGCACCGACTCGGGCGTCCAGATATGCAGGTCCTCGACCATCGAAAGACCGTCCGGCCGGTTAACCTCTTGCGCGGCAACGACTTTGGCCGCTACCCGCAACACCAGTCGGTCGTTGGTGCTGTCGGCGGCGGCTGCTGGCAGCAGATCTCGATGCTCGGGCCGGACGCGCTCTGCATGGCTGTGCGCGACCGTCGGGAACAACAAGAACTCGCGAGCCGCCAGCTCGAATCGCTTCTCACCGATGCCGCCCTTGCGCAGCAGCACCCGCTGCCGACCGTCCAACAAGGCGTGCACCACCGCGCTCCACTCCTTGAGCGCGGGCATCGTGGCAGTGACGGTCATGTGGCACCGGCCAGCCGGGCGACCACCTCAGGCCGGCGCAACGGTGGGGCGGTCTTGGGCGGTTGACGGCGCGGCGGCAGCGCCGCCAGCAACCGCGTCGTCGCCTCGGTGACCTCGGCGACCGCCGCCTCGAACGCACCGGCATTGGCGCTCGACGGGTGGGTGATGCCGCTGACGTTGCGCACATACTGGCGCGCGGCCGCCGCGATCTCCTCCGGCGTGGCCGCCGGCTGCAATCCGCGCAGTTCGGTGATGTTGCGACACATGGCTCCACGATAAGCGCGGCAAGCGACCCTCTACGGTGATGTCATGAGCGACGACATCCTGCTGATCGACACCGACGAGCGGGTGCGCACCCTGACCCTGAACCGGCCCCAGTCGCGCAACGCGCTGTCCTCGGCGCTGCGGGACCGGTTTTTCGGGGCCCTGACCGACGCCGAGACCGACGACGACGTGGACGTCATCATCGTCACCGGCACCGACCCGGTGTTCTGCGCGGGATTGGACCTCAAAGAGCTGGGTGGGCAGTCGGCGCTTCCCGACATCTCGCCGCGGTGGCCGCCGCTGACCAAGCCGGTAATCGGCGCCATCAACGGCGCGGCGGTTACCGGCGGGCTGGAGGTGGCCTTGTACTGCGACATCCTCATTGCTTCGGAACACGCGCGCTTCGCCGACACCCACGCCCGCGTCGGCCTGCTGCCCACCTGGGGCCTCAGCGTGCGGTTGCCGCAGAAAGTGGGCGTCGGACTGGCCCGGCGCATGAGCATGACCGGGGACTACCTGTCCGCCGACGACGCACTGCGCGCCGGGCTGGTCACCGAGGTGGTGCCGCACGACCGGCTGTTGCCCACGGCCCGGCAGGTGGCGGCGTCCATCGTCGGCAACAACCAGAACGCGGTGCGCGCGCTGCTGGCGTCCTATCACCGGATCGACGACGCGCAGACCAGCGCGGGGCTGTGGCTGGAAGCGATCGCGGCCCGGCAGTTCGGCACCAGCGGCGACGACATCGCTGCCAACCGGGAAGCGGTGCTGCAACGCGGGCGGGCCCAGGTGCGTTAACCGCGGCGATCGACCCACATCGGCGCTTGCCAACCACTAGGATCCCAGCAACCTACTCAGCGCAGGAGGAGCCGATGCGCGCCGTCGTCGCCCGTACCGTACCGGCCTTCGCAGGCCTGGCGGTGGCGGCGGCAGCCGCGATCGCGAGTCCCGCGCCGCACGCGGCCGCGGAACCACCGCCGCGATTTCCGAACCTCGACGGTTTCACCCCCGTCCCGGCGGATGGCTACGTCACGACGACCGGTCCGGGCACACCGCCCCGGATCAGCTTTTCCACTCCCTACACAATGGTGTGCGACTTCTATGGGGGACCCGCGCCGGCGCCGCAGCCGTCACAGGACATCAAGTGCAAGGGCGACATGCCCGGGCTGGACGACATTCCCGTCCCCGGCGGGCGGCCGCGGCCGGGCGATTGCATGGTGGGTTCCGCCGACTTCAAAGGGCCCGGCTACCAACTGAGCCGCATGTCCTACAGCGGATGTGACGGCAATCCCGCCGCTTTGCCGTCGGGCGGCAAATTGCTGGGGGTGGGTCAGAAGTTGACTTATTTGAACGTCACGTGCGCCGTCGGCGCGGACAATCTCGTCGCCTGTCTGGACACCACCAGCGGTGACCACGGGTTCGTTCTGCAACGCTCGGGAAGCTGGGCGTTCTGATCGAGGACGGCCGCTCAGCCGAGCGCCGCGCGCAGCGTGGCCACCGCCTCGTCGATGGAGCCGGCGGTTGAGTAGCCCGCGGCCAGCCGGTGCCCACCGCCGCCGAAGGTGGATGCGACCGCCGCCAAGTCCACGTCGGCTTTGGCCCGCATCGACACCGACCACTGCCGCGGCGCCACTTCCTTGAACACCGCCGCCACCTCGGCCTGCTGGGTGGTGCGCACGATATCGACGATGCTTTCGACTTCCTCAGCCCGCGACGTTATCCAATCCTGATGCGCCACAACGGCATAGACCAGGCCACGACCGCCGACCGCGTCGGGCAGCAATTGCGCCGAGCCCAGCACCCGCGACAGCAGCGGCAGCCAGTCGAACGGATGGCTGTCCATCAGCGTCCGGCTAATCGCGGCGTTGTCCACGCCGATCTCGACCAGCCGGGCCGCCAGCCGAAAGGCGCGGGCGCTGGCCCAGCGGAACGAACCGGTATCGGTGGTCAGCCCGGCGTAGATGCAGTGCGCGACGTCTGGTTCGATCGGCTTGCCCCACGCGTCCAGCACTTCGGCGATCATCATCGTGGTCGAATCCGCGGACAGGTCAATGAAATTCGCGGTGCCGAACATGTCGTTGGAAGCGTGGTGGTCGATGACGAGCAGCTTCGGGCAGCCGGCGGCTACGTTGCTCAACTCACCCAGCCGCTTGACACTCGGAACATCCACGGTGACAACCAGATCCACATCGCGAGACATTCCGTCGGGGCTGACCAACAGGTGACAGCCCGGCAGCGACGCCAACGACTCGGGCAGCGTCGCCGGCTCGGCGAAACTGACCTCGACCTGCTTGCCGCACTTGTCCAGCACCAGGGCCAGTGCCAGCCCGGCGCCGATGGTGTCGGCGTCCGGATGCACGTGCGCGACCACCGCGATCCGCGCGGCCGCGGACAGCAATTCGACCGCACCGGAGGCGTCGACGCGTGTCCCGGCACCGTCGGTGGTCGGTTCAGTCTTCGAGTGGATCGTCGTCACCGGTGGTCCCGTCGCGCACGTCATCCGTCCCGCTGTCCCGGTATGGATCGGCGTCCCCGGCCGGCTTGGCCCCGGAGCGAACCCGCGCCAGATCGGCGTCCGCGGCGCGGGCACGGGCCAGTAACTCGTCCATCCGTTGCACGCTGTCCGAGGTGGTGTCGCGGGTGAACGTCAGGGTGGGGGTGAAACGCACACCGGTGCCGGCCCCCACCTTGGTGCGCAGGGTGCCTTTGGCCCGCTCCAGCGCGGCGGCCGCGGCCGCGTAGTCGGGCTCGTCCTCGAGGGTGCGTCCCATCACCGTGTAGAAGACCGTCGCATCGTGCAGGTCGGCGGTCACCTTCGTGTCGACGATGGTCACTCCGTCCAGGCCGGGATCCTTGATCTCGAACTCGATCGCCGAGGCGACGATCGTATTGATCCGTTTGGCCAGCCGGCGCGCTCGGGCGGGGTCAGCCATCAGGCGCGCTCCTTTTGGACCAGCTCGTAGGACTCGATGATGTCGCCTTCCTTGATGTCGGAGTACCCCAGCGTCATACCGCACTCGTAGCCCTCGCGGACCTCGGTCACGTCGTCCTTCTCCCGTCGCAGCGAGGTGATCGTGAGGTTGTCGGCGACCACGATGTTGTCCCGCAGCAGCCGGGCCTTCGCGTTGCGGCGCACCACACCGGAGGTGATCATGCAGCCGGCGATGATGCCGACCTTCGAGGAGCGGAACAGCGCACGGATCTCGGCACGACCCAGCTGGTTCTCCTCGTAGATCGGCTTGAGCATGCCGCGCAGGGCCTTCTCGATCTCGTCGATCGCCTGGTAGATCACCGAGTAGTAGCGGATCTCGACGCCCTCGCGGTTCGCCAGCTCGGTTGCCTTGCCCTCGGCGCGCACGTTGAACCCGATGATGATCGCGTCCGACGCCGACGCCAGGTTGACGTTGGTCTCGGTGATGCCGCCGACGCCGCGGTCGATGACGCGCAGCGCCACCTCGTCGTCGACCTGGATGCCCATCAGGGCCTCTTCCAGCGCCTCGACCGTACCGGCGTTGTCGCCCTTGAGGATCAGGTTCAGCTGGCTGGTTTCCTTCAGCGCCGAGTCCAGATCCTCCAGGCTGATGCGCTTGCGCGACCGCGCCGCCATGGCGTTGCGCTTGCGGGCGCTGCGCCGGTCGGCGATCTGGCGGGCAATGCGGTCCTCGTCGACGACCAGGAAGTTGTCACCGGCGCCGGGCACCGACGTGAAGCCGATGACCTGCACCGGCCGAGACGGCAGTGCCTCCTCGATGTCCTCACCGTGTTCGTCGACCATGCGCCGGACGCGACCGTAGGCGTCGCCGGCGACCACCGAGTCGCCGACGTGCAGCGTGCCGCGTTGCACCAGCACGGTGGCAACCGGCCCGCGACCGCGGTCCAGGTGCGCCTCGATCGCCACCCCTTGGGCCTCCATGTCGGGGTTGGCCCGCAGGTCCAGCGCGGCGTCGGCGGTCAGCAGCACCGCCTCTTCGAGCTGCTCGATGTTGGTGCCTTCCTTTGCCGAGATGTCGACGAACATCGTGTCGCCGCCGAATTCTTCTGGCACCAAACCATATTCGGTGAGCTGCCCGCGGATCTTGGCCGGGTCGGCGCCTTCCTTGTCGATCTTGTTCACCGCCACCACGATCGGCACATCAGCGGCCTGTGCGTGGTTGATGGCCTCCACCGTCTGGGGCATCACGCCGTCGTCGGCCGCGACCACCAGGATGGCGATGTCGGTGGCCTTGGCGCCGCGGGCACGCATGGCGGTGAACGCCTCGTGACCCGGGGTGTCGATGAAGGTGATCGGCCGTTCGTCGCCGTCGAGGTCGACGGTCACCTGGTAGGCACCGATGTGCTGGGTGATGCCACCGGCCTCGCCCTCGCGCACGGTGGCGTTCCGGATGGTGTCCAGCAGGCGGGTTTTACCGTGGTCGACGTGACCCATGACGGTCACCACCGGCGGCCGGGTCTGCAGGTCTGCCTCGTCGCCCTCGTCCTCGCCGTAGGTGAGGTCGAAGGATTCCAGCAGCTCACGGTCCTCGTCCTCGGGGCTGACGACCTGCACGACGTAGTTCATCTCGCTGCCGAGCAGCTCGAGGGTCTCGTCACCCACCGACTGGGTGGCGGTGACCATCTCGCCGAGGTTGAACAGCGCCTGCACCAGCGCGGCCGGGTTGGCGTCGATCTTCTCGGCGAAGTCGCTCAGCGACGCGCCACGGGCCAGCCGGATGGTCTCGCCGTTGCCGTGCGGCAACCGCACGCCACCGACGACGGGGGCCTGCATGTTCTCGTATTCGGCGCGTTTCGCCCGCTTCGACTTTCGGCCGCGGCGCGGGGCGCCGCCGGGACGGCCGAACGCACCGGCCGCGCCACCGCGCTGACCGGGACGGCCACCGCCGCCACCGCCACCGGGACGGCCCCTGAAACCTCCAGCAGCCGCTCCGCCCGCGCCGGCAGCGCCACCGCCACCGGGGCCGCCGGTGCGGTAGTTACCACCACCGCCGCCGCCGGGACGGCCGCCGCCGCCCTGGCCGGGACCCGGTCGCGGTCCACCACCGCCGGGACGCGGGGCGCCGGGGCGTGCCGGACGGGCCGCGCCGCCGCCGGGACGCGGCGGCATGTTGCCGGGGGTGGCGCCGCCGGGACGGGGTGCGCCAGGACGCGGCGCGCCGCCGGGACCGGGACGCGGCCCCTGCGGGCGCGGGATCGGACGTTCGACCGGCTGCGCGCTGGAGAACGGGTTGTTGCCGACGCGCGGCGGGCGCGGAACGCCGGGCTTGGGCGCCGCCGGGCCGGGACGCGGACCGGGGGTCGCACCGCCGGGCTGGGCGGGCGCCGGAGCCGGAGCGGCCGTGGCCGCGGGAGCGGTCGGTGCGGCCGGAGCCGGTGGGGGTGTCGCCGGAGCCGGAGCCGACGGCTTGGGTGCGGGAGCCTGGGGCGGCGCGGTGGCCACCGAACCGGCGTCGGCGGGCGCCTTGGCGGGTGCGCCGTTGCCCGCGGCCTTGGCCGCGGCCGGCTTCTCCGCCGCGGGGGCCTTGCCGCCGCCGAACGACTCGCGAAGACGACGGGCGACGGGTGCTTCCACCGTCGACGACGCTGATTTGACGAATTCGCCCTGTTCGCTCAGGCGGGCGAGAACTTCCTTACTGGTGACACCGAGTTCCTTGGCCAACTCGTGTACGCGGGCCTTACCTGCCACTACATCTCCTACTCAAGAGGCGACAGCGGTGGTAGGCCGCGCCTCGGGTTTAGCTACGACGCATGGTCATCGTCGGTACTTCACGGTGTGCTCATGTTCTTCGCTACCTGTTCTTCATGGGCCGGGGCGGACGAGAGGTACTCGACCACCGCGGTTGTGTCCGGTGAACCGGTGATGCGCAACGCTCGCGCAACAGCTCGCCGCCGAATCGCTGCCGTCAGGCACCGATCGTCGGGGTGCAGCCACGCACCCCGCCCCGGGAGATTACCTGCCGAATCAACGGTCACGGCCCATTGACCATTCCCGTTCGACACAGCCACCACTCGGAGCAGATCGACGGCCAACTCTCGCTTCCGGCACCCGATGCACGTCCGCACCGGTCCTTCGGTGCGTCGATGCCGGTTGTCAGGCTCCGGAGTCTCGCGCTGGATCACGGCATAGTCTACCGTCACCGAGGCACTGCTCAGTACCACACCCATGGCCCGCTGAGCCCCGGTGACGCGGACGGGGCGGAGCGCACCGCCGCTCGCGAGGTTCTGAGCCGGGCGAGGTCGCCAGCAATCCCGTAAATTCACCCCTAACCAGGCTACGAGCCAAAGGCAACGCAAGCGATGACGCCCACTTCTCTCCCAGCCCTGCTCCGCGAGCGCACCCGGCAGGATCCCGGCGCCGTCGCCTACACGTTTGTCGACTACGACGTGAACCCCGCCGGTGTTGCCCAAGCTCTGAGCTGGGCTCAGGCCGAGCAACGGGCGCTGGCGGTATCCGAGGAAGTGGCCCGGTTCGGCAAGGTCGGTGACCGGGCCGCGATCCTGGCCCCCGAGGGCCTCGACTACATCGCAGCGTTCCTCGGAGCACTGCACGCCGGTCTGATTGCAGTGCCGCTGCCGCTTCCGCAGTCACGGGTGCACGACGAACGCGTGTCCTCGGCGCTGCTGGACTGTGCACCAGCGGTGATCCTGACGACCTCGGGGGCCGCGGCGGAAGTGAGCAGGTATGCCCGCGCACAAGGCGGAGCCGCGCCGCCCGCCATCATCGAGGTCGACTGTCTCGATCTCTGGTCCGAACGGGATGTCGACGCCGTGGCCCGCCCCTACCCGAGGACGGCCTACCTGCAGTACACGTCGGGATCGACGCGAGCGCCCACCGGCGTCATGGTCTCGCACCAGAACATGATTGCCAACCTCGGTCAGGCGGGCGTGGTCTATTTCGAGGATTACGGCAATTCCCCGCCACCGGGTTTGCACCTGGTCTCCTGGTTACCTTTTCATCACGACATGGGGCTGTTCTTCAGCATCTTCACCCCGATGTATGCCGGCACCCCGATCACCTTCATCAAACCGGTGTCCTTTCTGCAGCGTCCGGCGCGCTGGCTGCAGTTGCTCGCTCGATATGAACAAACCTTCTCCTGCGCGCCCAATTTCGCCTTCGATTTGGCAGCTCGCCGAACCACCGACGCGGACATGGAAGGCCTAACCCTCTCGGGAGTACTGGCCATCATCAACGGCGCCGAACGTGTGCAACCGAACACGATCGCAGGTTTCCACGCGCGCTTTGCCCGATACGGCCTGAAACCCACGGCGATCCAACCGTCCTACGGGCTGGCCGAGGCGACCCTGTGCGTCGCCGCGCCCAGGATGGGCCACCCTGTCAAGACTGTCCGCTTCGACTATGAGCACCTCACGAAGGGACACGCGGAACCCTGCCAGAGCATTGACATAGTCGGTAGCGAGTTGGTCAGTTACGGGCCCGGCCGAGCCGGGGAGGGCGTGTGCTCGGTACGAATCGTCGACCCCGATACCGGGACGGAGTGTCCACCGCGGGTCATCGGCGAGATCTGGGTGCATGGCCAGAACGTGGCAGCGGGCTACTGGCACAAACCCGCGGAGTCAACGCTGACGTTCGGCGGGCGGATCGTCGACCCGGCGCCGGGGACCCCGGAGACCAACTGGCTGCGCACCGGCGATCTCGGCGCTGTCGTCGACGGTGAACTCTTCGTCATGGGCCGCCTCAAGGACATGCTCGTCGTCGACGGACGCAACCACTACCCGGACGATATCGAGGCGACCGTCCGCGACGTCACCGGTGGCCGCGCAGCCGCAATCTGCGTGCCCGACGACCGCGGAGAACGCCTGGTGGTAATCGTCGAGCTTGCGGACCAGGCGTCATCCGATGGTGCGGCAGCGCAGAAGTACCGGTCGGTCAAACGGGAGCTATTGACCGCCATCACCACGTCGCACGGGCTGCGGGCCGCTGATCTCGTCCTGGTGCCGATAGGTGCCCTGCCCGTCACCACGAGTGGCAAGGTGCGACGTTCGACGTGCGCCGAGCTCTATCACAGCAACGGGTTCCACCGGCTCGACGTGTCAGCGAGCCTGCTCGAGGAGTCGTGGTAAGGGCAATGCTCGACGGGGCCGCCCAACGAGGCCGCTCAACGAGGCGTTGCCAGTTGTTCCGCCAGCCGGTTGGCAAGCGACGACAACCCGCCGCCCCGGTTGAGTTCCATCGCCGAGATCTCGACCTCCAGTGTCATATTGATCCGGGCGCGCAACTCGACGGCCATCAAGGAGTCCAGCCCGAGATCGGGGAGTGGGGTTTGGGCGTCCACCGAAGCGCTGGGAATTCCCAGCACTGCGGCCACCACGTCCGCCAGCAGTGCGGTCAGTTTCTCAACCCGTTGCTCGACAGGCATCGTGGCCAATTCCGCCCGCATCGCGCCGTCGGCCGCGTCAGAGGCCCTCGCGGCACTGACCTGGTCGGCAAACCGCGGGGTGCCCGCCGACGCAGGGTGCATCGACCCCCAAACCGCCATATCGATATCGGCGATCACCACCTGGGCGTCGCCAATCGCGATCGCGGCGTCCAGGTATTCGCAGGCATCGGTCAACGGAATCGGACGCAACCCGTTGAGTGCCAGATAGGTCGCGACCTCCTGACTGGAGGTCGCCATCCCGCCGCCAAGTGAGCCCCAGTTGACCGAAAGCCCATGCAACCCAATGCTTCTCCGATAGTGAGCGAGCCAGTCCAGCAGCGAGTTCGCGGCTGCGTAGCTGAACTGCGGCACGGTGCCCGCCACACTGGTTACCGAGCTGTACAACACGAACATGTCGAGGTCGGCTTGCAACAGGGCGTCGTGGAGGTTGAGCGCGCCGCGCGCCTTCGCGGAGAGCACCGCTTCCAGTCCCGAGACGCTGAGCGCAGGCACCGATTCGTCGGCCAGCACACCGGCCGCGTGGAAGACACCGCGCAATGGCGGACCCTCGGACAACCGGGCCAAAAGTAGGTCCACGCTGTGCCGATCGGCCACGTCCAGCCGCTCCACCCGGACATCCGTGCCGCCGGCGGCCAATGCCGCCACCGCTGCGCGCTGGAAGTCGGTGAACGCCCCACGACGGCCTGCGAGCACAATCGTGCCGGCTCCCCTGGCCGCCAACCAGGCGGCTGTGGCCAAACCGAAATCACCGAGGCCACCGGTGATCAGGTAGGCCGCGTCCGGCCGGACCGGGGCCACCGGGCGGCCCGGCTTCACCAACGGTGTCGGCTCGCGGAAGTCGAGCACCACGCGGCCGAGCTGGTTGGACCGGGCGACCTGGTCGAAGGCCTCCGCCAGCCGCGACACGGGCAGAATCGTGGTCGGTAGCAGGTCGTAATCGCCGGACTCGATCAGGCCAAGCACGTCATCGCTGACCTGCGCCATGAGGTCCCTGCGGTGAGCCATCATGCGGTCGAGATCGATCGAGATCAGAGAAAGATTCTTGTTGAAAACCGCCATGTCGAGCAGTCGGCCGCCGAAGATCTCGGTCTTCCCCACCTCCACGACCCGACCGAATTCAGCGGCCACCTCCAGGTTGGCCACGACAGCCTCGCCGGGGGCGGCATTGATGATCACGTCAGCTCCGTGGCCATCGGTCAGGCCGCGAACCTCCTCGATCGACGAGAGCGAGCGGGAATCGACGACGTGCCGTGCGCCGAGGCGGCGCAACAGGTCAGCGCGCTCCGGTGTCGATGCGGTTGCGATCACCCGCGCGCCGGCCTTCGCCGCGATCTGCACCCCGGCCATCCCCACCCCGCCGGCGCCACCGGTCACCAGCACCCATTCGCCGGGCTGCATACGGGCGGCATGTTTCAGTGCGTAGTGCGCGGTCATCAGCACCACCACCGAGCCGTAGGCCGCCAATGGCAGGTCGTGCCCAGGAATCGTCTCGTCGGCGTCAGGTCGTGTGATGACGTAGCGTTGCGCCATGCCGGCGACCGCGACAAACCGTGATTCGCCGACCCGGATCCCGGTCACACCGGGACCGATGCGGGTGACGACGCCCATGCCCTCCATACCGATGTTCAAGCCGAAATGGGTGCCCGCGAGCTCAGCCTCGCCGAGGACACCCAGCACCTTCATCGGGTCCTTGAAGTTGAGGCCTATTCCCTCGATCCGGATTTCGATCTCGCCGTAACCCGGTGCTGGACGCACGATTTCGCGCAGAGCGAGGTCGGCCAGCAGTCCCGATGGTGGAACCGCGATCTCGAAGTTGGCTTCCGGGCCGGCCAGCGGGCGCACCGTCTCCAGCTCGGCCAGCCGCTCCGCCAGGGTTGACTTGGTGACGACGACCATGCGCTGATCGCCGCGCAATGCCACCTCGTCGACATCATCGTCGGCGTAGGAGCCGCTGGCCAGGCATTCCAGGAGGACGGTGTCCGCCCCGCTGGCGTGATCGACGTCGACCAGGCGCCAACTCAACAGCGGCTGTTCGTTGCGCAGCACCCGGCGGGCGCCGACCAGAGCCGACGCGGCCACGTCCGGCGCGACGTCGCCCACCCGCGCCGGCAGCGCCCCGCTGGTGATCACCAGGCCATGGATAGTCAGCTTGCTGCCCTCCCAGGGCGCCTCGTCCGTGACTATCTGGAGTGCGCGCGCCGTACCGGCCAGCATGGCGGCCAGCTCACCGGCGCGCTCTGCCGCCGCGGCACTCACCGGCTGGTCGTCGGCGGCCACGACCAAGGTGACCACGACGGGCCGGGTGTCATCGGGATCGGATGCCAGCAGTGCGCGCAACGCAGCCTCGGCAGCGGCGCAGATCGGTGCCGGATCGGCCCCGACGACCCGCACCGCCGGTTCCGCGGCACGCCTGGCGGCGTAGTCGTCGGCCCAGCCGGTCGACGACTCGCCGGCTGCGATCACAAGTACCCGCTCACCGGCCAGCGCCTGGTCGCGGCCGATCACATCGCGCGCTTCGCGTGCCTCGAATCGCGGCTCCGCCCAAAGCCTTTCAAGCCGTGTCAACACCGGAGGCCGCGGACTGATGGGCCGGAACTGCACTCGATGCAATTCGATGAGCACCCTGTCGTCGAGATCGGTGAGGACGACATCGGCCACGAGTTCGGGTTCACCCGGGCGTGGATCCTGCCTGGTGACCCCGACTAGGACATGGTCGGGCAGCACACCGAACTGCCGCACATGGCGCACCCCGGCCGGCACCAGGACACCGTCGGATGCGTTGTCGTCGGCCAACAGTGCGACACACTGCAGGGCGGCGTCGAGAACCGTGGGATGGGCCTGGTGGTTGGAATGGCCGACGCCGGTGCCGGCGGCATCGATACGGGCCACCAGCCGCCCGTCGCCAACCTCGGCGTCGATGATCCGCCTGAAGGCCGGCCCATAGGCCAGACCACGCTCGGCCAGCTGCGGGTACAACTCGTCGGCGGTCACGCGCGTTGACGCGGTCAGCGCCGGCAGCGCCAGCGTAGGCCGGAGCAGGGCGTCGACGATCCGACCGTGGGCGTGGCGGGTCCAGCCGCTCGCGCCCCCGCTGCGCGAACTGACCGAGAATCGCCCGCTGGCGCGCTCCGCGCTCAATCGCAGGGTTGGAACGTCGTGGTCCTCCACGACGAGTGGCGTAACGAACCGCACGTCGTCGAGCGCCGGCGAAGACCGGCCGGTCATTTCAGCGGCCGCCGCGAGGCCGGCGTCGATATACCCCGCCCC
>DATJQO010000107.1:0-35321 GCA_035505695.1 Mycobacterium sp. | reverse complement strand
TAGGGACCAATGGCACCCAATTCGGGACCCAATGCCCTGGGTCAGCGGCACTCTTTCTCAATAGCGTGCTGGGTTGGTACCAACGATGATC
This sequence comes from Mycobacterium sp., assembly GCA_035505695.1. Classification (GTDB taxonomy): domain Bacteria; phylum Actinomycetota; class Actinomycetes; order Mycobacteriales; family Mycobacteriaceae; genus Mycobacterium. The sequence continues at coordinate 35,230 of DATJQO010000107.1, read as the reverse complement.
GGCTCTTTTCGCCAGCAAAGGAGACCGCGATGCCGCATTCCGCCCCGAGCGTCGTCGTCGGCGTCGACGGATCTAAAGCAGCCATCAATGCGTCCTGCTGGGCGGTCGAGGAGGCGGTTGGCCGAGACGTTCCGTTGCGACTCGTATACGTCATCGAGCAGTCGCGCAACGCCGGGGTCGAAGCTCGTGAAGCCCAACTCGCCGCGGCCCGTTCGGCCCTGTACGTCGCGCGCCGGGCTGTCGAGGACACCGGGAAACCAGTGAAGATCGAAACCGAGATCCTCAGCGGCAAGCCAGTTGCCAGGCTGCTGGAGCAGTCGAGGTCGGCGTCGATGATCTGCGTCGGGGCGATCGGGCTCAAACATGCCCACAATGGGGTTGGTTCCACCTCGACCGCGCTGGCGGCATCGGCGCTCTGTCCGGTGGCCGTCATCCGGAGGCCGACGGGCCAGGCGCCCCTCCCGCGGGTCAGCCGCGTCGTTGCGCACGCCGACAGCGCTGCGGCGTTGAATTACGCCTTCGCCGAAGCGCGACTACGGCAAGTGCCGCTGCGGGCAATCATCGTAGCCCCGGCCGGAGGCGGAGACGACGCCGACGAGAAACGTTTGGCTCAAGCGGAATTGCGTCGCAGGATCGCCCGGTGGACACACGTGTACCCCGACGTACAAATGGAATCCGTGGTCGTGCGCGGGAGTGTCGAGCGCTATCTGGCTGCCAACGACGAGCCGGATCAGTTGTTTGTCACCGATGCCCAGGCGAGTTCCGACCTTTGCGGTGCGCATCATACAGGACGTTCGGTTATCGCCGTCCGCTCTCGGAACCTGTGATCACTGTTTGATCGGCGGGAGGGTGTGTTGAATTTCTTTCGCGGCGATGACAAGTCGGTGGTCCCCGGACATCCCAAACGGCCGTGGCCACAAAGGGAGTTGAAACGGCCGATTGCCCATGACGAATGACGCGGATGGGGCAGGCATAACCGCGCGGGACGCGGCCGAAACCGCGATGCGTCCATTGCGCGACACGCTGTCTCAATTGCGTCTGCGCGAGCTACTGGCCGAGGTACAAGATCGCGTCGAACTCATCGTCGAGGGCCGCGACCGCCTCGATGGGCTGGTGGAGGCGATGTTGGTGATCACCTCCGGGCTGGAGCTGGACGCCACCTTGCGCTCGATCGTGCACTCGGCGACCGATCTGGTCGAAGCCCGTTACGGGGCATTGGAAGTGCATGGCCCGGGCCGCCGGGTGTTGCGTTTCGTCCACGAGGGGATCGACGAGGAAACCGTTCGCCGCATCGGGCACGCACCCGAGGGCCGCGGAATCATTGGCCTGTTGATCGACGACCCCAAACCGCTGCGACTGGACGACATTTCGGGTCACCCATCTTCCGTCGGCTTTCCGCCGCATCACCCACCGATGCGCACTTTCCTCGGGGTACCGATTAGTGTCCGCGATTACTCATTCGGCACCCTTTACCTGGCTGACAAACTCAATGGCCTCCCGTTTGGCGACGACGACGAGGTATTGGTGCAGGCGCTTGCTGCCGCCGCAGGCATCGCCATTGCGAACGCGCGACTGTATGAACAGGCGAAGGCTCGCCAGGCGTGGATCGAGGCGACGCGCGACATCGCCACTGAATTGTTGGCCGGCACCGAACCGGCCACGGTGTTCCGGCTGCTCGCCGAGGAGGCCCTCAACTTGACCGCAGCCGAGTCAGCGTTGGTGGCGGTTCCCGTGGAGGAGACCGACACGGCCGCACTTCTGGTGATCGAAACGGTCGGCAGCGCAGCGGCTTCGGCGCTTGGCCGAACCGTTCCGGTGGCTGGCACGTCACTGGGCGAGGTCTTCTCCAGCAGTACCCCGCAACGGGTCGATCGGGTCGATCTGGACGGTGTCGTTGGGGGATCGGCACTGGTGCTGCCGTTGCGGGGCACCGGGACGGTTGCGGGTGTGGTTGTCGTGGTGCAGGACGGGAGCGCGGGCGCGTTCACCGACGAACAGCTCGAGATGATGGCCGCGTTCGCCGACCAGGCGGCACTGGCCTTGGAGTTGGCGACCTCCCAGCGCCGGATGCGCGAGCTCGACGTGGTCACCGAGCGGGACCGCATCGCGCGTGATCTGCACGACCATGTGATCCAACAGCTATTTGCGGTCGGCCTGGCGTTGCAGAGCACCGTCCCGCGGGCGCGCGACCCGGAGGTCCGGCGACGACTCGCCGACGCTGTCGACGATCTGCAGGGGGTCATCCGGGAAATCCAGACGACGATTTTCGACCTCCATGCGGCGCCGCCGGGAACCGCTCCGCTCCGGCAACGGATCGACGAGGCGATAGCCGAACTCGCAGGGCCGCAGTTGCGCACCGTCGTTCAGTTCGTCGGCCCGTTGTCCGTGGTCGACGGTGCGCTGGCCGATGACGCCGAGGCGGTGGTTCGGGAGGCGCTGAGCAACGCCGTCCGGCACGCGCAGGCCACCACGGTAACCGTGCGGGTCACCGTCGACGACGACATCTGTATCGAGGTGAGCGACAACGGTCGCGGGATGCCCGAGGACTTCACCGGCCCGGGGTTGGCCGAGCTGCGACAGCGGGCAGCGCAGGCGGGCGGTCGACTCACCATCGGGGCGGCACCCGATACCGGTGGGACGCTGCTGCGCTGGTCAACGCCATTGCCGTAGCGGTGAGCCAGTTCTGTGCGCGTGATCAGCCGTGGCTGACGCGGAGCAGTTCGGCCACGCTGGGCAACTTGATGCGGGGACGCCCGTGCGGCTCACCGGCCGCCCGCTCATGGCGATCGATGATCTCCCAATGGGCGGAGGTGACCAGCTTGGGCTGCCGCGAGGCCAGCCACGCGGCCAGCTGCTCGGCGTGGTCGTCGGGGAAGTCCGCGATCTCCTCGGCGCCGGCCAGGTCGGCCAGCAGGGTGTCGACGGTTTCTTGGGAGTCCTTCTTATTGGTGCCGATCACGCCGGTCGGCCCGCGCTTGATCCAGCCGACGACGTACTCGTTGCGGCTACCCGCCACCCGGCCGCCGGTATTGGGGATCGTCCCGGTTTTGTCGTCGAACGGCAGGCCCGCGGTGGGCACACCGCGGTAGCCGACCGATCGCACCACCAACTGCACGGGCAGCTCTTCGCGCTCGCCGGTGTCTTTGGCCGCCACCCCCCCATTCTCATCGGTGACGAGTTCATTGCGGCCCAGCACGATCCGCTCGACCTTGCCGTCGCCTTTGATCTCGATCGGGGAGGTCATGAATCGCAGCACGATCCGACGGTGCCCGGGACGGCGGGCACGCTGCGCGTAGTCACGCAGCACAGCGATGTTCTGCTTGGTCGTTTTGCCGGCCGCGGTCGCGTCCTCGTCGGCGATGTCCTCCAGCTGCGCAGGATCGACGACCACGTCGACCCCTTCGAGGTCCCCCAGCTCGCGCAGCTCCAGCGTGGTGAACGCGGTCTGCAGAGGCCCGCGCCGGCCGACGATCACCACTTCCTCGACCCCGCACGGACGCAGTGACTCCAGCGCGTGATCGGCGATGTCGGTGGCCGAGAGCGCATCGGGATCGGTGACCAGGATGCGTGCGACATCGAGCGCCACGTTGCCGTTGCCAACGACGACGGCTCGGCCACCGGACAGGTCGGGGGTCTTCATTTCGAAGTTGGGATGCGCGTTGTACCAGCCGACGAAATCGACGGCGGAGATACTGCCCGGCAGGTCCTCGCCGGGAATGTTCAGCGCCCGGTCGGACTGCGCTCCGATGGCGTAGACGACGGCGTGGTAGCGCTCGGTGAGCTCGCTGGCCTGCACATGTTCACCGACCTCCACGTTGCCGAAGAAGCGGAAGCGGGGGTCCGCGGCGGTCTTTTCGAATTGTTTGCTGATCGACTTGATCTTCGGGTGATCGGGCGCGACGCCGGAACGAACCAGCCCCCATGGCGTCGGCAGCATCTCGAGCATGTCGACGGCCACGTCGAGGTCTTGCGACGCATCGGCTGCCTTCAGCAAGGATGCCGCGGCGAAGAAGCCTGACGGCCCCGAGCCGACAATGGCTATGTGATACAGGTGGGGCGGGGGCATTACTCAAGCCTTCTGTTGGTGCCGGGCTGGTGACTTGATGCTAAACGCTGCCGCCTGAGCGTGACCTTAGCATCCGGTGCCCGGCATGGCGCCGGTAACGTGGGCGGCTGTGGAACCCGACCGTCAAGCCGACATCGCCGCCCTCGACTCCACCCTGACCACGGTGGAGCGGGTGCTCGATGTGGCTGGTCTGCGGGGCCGCATCGAGAAGCTGGAGCATGAGGCGTCCGATCCCCAACTCTGGGACGACCAAGCCCGCGCGCAGCGGGTCACCAGTGAGTTATCCCACGCCCAGGGAGAGCTGCGCCGGATCGAGGAGCTGCGGCAGCGCCTGGACGACCTGCCGGTGCTCTACGAGCTGGCGGCCGAGGAGGGCGAGGGCGCCGCGGACGCGCTGGCCGAGGCCGACGCCGAGCTCAAGGCGCTGCGCGCCGATATCGAAGCCACCGAGGTGCGCACTCTGCTTTCGGGCGAGTACGACGAACGCGAGGCGCTGGTCACCATCCGTTCCGGTGCCGGCGGGGTGGACGCCGCCGACTGGGCGGAGATGCTGATGCGGATGTACATCCGGTGGGCCGAGCAACACAAGTATCCCGTCGAGGTGTTCGACACCTCTTATGCCGAGGAGGCCGGCATCAAGAGCGCGACCTTCGCCGTGCATGCTCCGTTTGCTTATGGCACGTTGTCGGTCGAGCAGGGCACCCATCGGCTGGTGCGGATCAGTCCGTTTGACAACCAAAGTCGACGTCAGACGTCATTCGCTGAAGTCGAGGTGCTGCCGGTGGTGGAGACCACCGATCACATCGACATCCCGGAAGGCGATGTGCGCGTTGACGTTTACCGCTCCAGCGGCCCCGGCGGCCAGTCGGTGAACACCACCGACTCGGCGGTTCGTTTAACCCACATCCCAACGGGTATCGTCGTAACTTGCCAGAACGAAAAATCGCAACTGCAGAACAAGATTTCTGCGATGCGCGTGCTCCAGGCAAAGTTGTTGGAGCGCAAGCGTTCAGAAGAACGAGCTGAGCTGGACGCGTTGAAAGGCGAGGGCGGCAGTTCGTGGGGCAACCAAATGCGCTCCTATGTACTGCACCCATATCAGATGGTCAAGGATCTGCGCACGGAATACGAGGTGGGCAATCCGGCGGCCGTCCTGGACGGAGACATCGACGGGTTCCTGGAAGCGGGGATCCGGTGGCGCAACCGAAAAGATGACACCTAACACAATTGTTCTTGCATCCACGTCCGCGTTGGGCTGGCACGAATTTTGGCGCGGCGACGTAGGCCAATGGATCATCACTCGCGGTCTGCGGATCGCCATGGTGCTGATCGCGGCGGTGCTGGCGGCACGCTTCGTCAACTGGGTCGCCCAACAGGTGACCCGGCAGCTCGACGTGGGCTTCGCCGAAAGCGACGCGTTGGTGCGCTCGGAGGCGACCAAGCACCGTCAGGCCGTGGCCTCGGTGATCTCGTGGGTGTCGGTGGTCATCATCGGTATCTGGGTGATGCTGCAGATCGCCGACCTTCTGCGGTTTTCGGTGACCGGTCTGGTGGCGCCGGCCACGGTGGTGGGCGCGGCGCTGGGTTTCGGTGCTCAGCAGTTGGTGCGAGACCTTCTCGCCGGGTTCTTCATCCTCGTCGAGAAGCAGTACGGCTTCGGCGACCTGGTGCAGCTCACCATTTCCGGTGCAGCGACGGACGCCAGCGGCACCGTCGAGAATGTCACGTTGCGGGTGACCAAGCTGCGTTCGCCGGATGGCGAAGTGTTCACCGTCCCCAACGGTCAGATTGTGAAATCGGTCAACCTGTCCAAGGACTGGGCGCGCGCGGTTGTTGATATCCCGGTTTCCACGAGCGCCGACCTCAACCGCGTCAACGAGGTCTTGCACGAGCAGTGCGAGCACGCGCGTGAGGATCCCGCGCTCGGAGAGTTGCTGTTGGACGCCCCCACCCTGATGGGGGTGGAAAGCATCGCCGTCGACACCATCACGCTGCGCCTGGTCGCTCGCACGCTGCCCGGCAAGCAGTTCGAGGCCGGCCGCCAGTTGCGGGTGCTGGTCATCCGTGCCCTGGCCCTTGCCGGCATCGTGACGGCGGCCGAGTCGACCGTTGGCCTGGTGGAGGACCCTGCGGTCCCGGCCGCCCAGGCCGCCGAAAAGCGAGCCGACGGGGAATTCCAGCAGGATGCGGTGCGGCGGCGGTGAAATTGACCCTGAGCATTCTCGAGAAGGACAGCGACACGAAGCAGCGCCGCTGGAGCCACGTCTTCGGCGGCCGGATGCGCACCTCGACGCTGGTGCTCATCGTGGCGTTGCTAGCGGTCTGGTGGCTCTACGACACCTATCGTCCGGAGCCGGCGCCCAAACCGTCGCCTCCGCAGGTGGTGCCGCCCGGCTTCGTGCCCGACCCCAACTACACCTGGGTGCCGCGCAGCCGGGTGCAGGAGCCGCCGGCCACGGCCACGATCACGCCGACCCCCACGACGAGCGTGCCGCCGACCTCGACGACGGCCGTGCCGCCGCCCGTGACCGCTACCACCGGGCCGCCGCCGTTCGCGCCGCCGCAGCTGCCCTGTTTGCTGCCGCCGCCCTTCTGCCCGCCCAGTACCAGCCTCGCGCCGGCACGGCAGCCGGGGCCGGGTCCGGCGCCGGCGTCGTCGCCACCGGCCAGTTGACTTCGGTTGCCAGCGAAGTTCACGGCTACACTGGCGTGCCGTGATCACTCTGGACCATGTCAGCAAGAAGTACAAGGCGTCGGCTCGCCCGGCGCTGGAGGACATCAACGTCAAGATCGACAAGGGTGAGTTCGTCTTCCTGATCGGCCCATCCGGTTCGGGCAAGTCGACGTTCATGCGGCTGCTGCTGGGTGAGGACGCGCCGACCACCGGTGACATCCGGCTCTCGAAGTTCCACGTCAACAAGCTGCCTGGCCGTCACATACCGAAGCTGCGCCAGGTGATCGGCTGCGTGTTCCAGGATTTCCGGCTGTTGCAGCAAAAGACGGTGTTCGAAAACGTCGCCTTCGCGCTGGAGGTGATCGGCAAGCGTCGAGACGCGATCAACCGGGTGGTGCCCGACGTGCTTGAGACCGTCGGCCTGTCCGGCAAAGCCAACCGGCTGCCGCACGAGTTGTCCGGTGGCGAGCAGCAACGGGTCGCGATCGCGCGCGCGTTCGTCAACCGGCCGCTGGTGCTGCTGGCCGACGAGCCGACCGGGAACCTCGACCCGGACACCAGTAAGGACATCATGGACTTGTTGGAGCGGATCAACCGCACCGGGACGACAGTGCTGATGGCCACGCATGACCACCACATCGTCGACTCGATGCGGCAGCGCGTCGTCGAGCTGTCGTTGGGCCGGCTGGTTCGCGACGAGCAGCGCGGCATTTACGGGATGGACCGCTAAGTGCGCTTCGGCTTTCTGCTCAACGAGGTCCTCACCGGCCTTCGTCGCAACGTCACAATGACGGCCGCGATGATCCTGACCACCGCGATCTCGATCGGCCTATTCGGCGGCGGTCTGCTGGTGATGCGGTTGGCCGACAACTCACGCGAGATCTACCTCGACCGGGTCGAGACGCAGGTGTTCCTTACCGAGGACATTTCCGCCAACGACCCCAGCTGTGCGTCCGCCCCGTGTAGGGGGTTGCGCGACAAGATCGATGCGCGACAAGACGTCAAATCTGTGCGGTTCGTCAATCGGCAGGACGCCTACAACGACGCCATCAAGAAATTCCCGGAGTTCAAGGACGTGGCGGGCAAGGAGTCGTTCCCGGCATCCTTCATCGTCAAGCTGAACAACCCTGAACAGCACGCGGAGTTCGATGCGGCGATGCAGGGTCAGCCCGGAGTGCGCAGCATCCTCAATGAGAAAGACCTGATCGACCGGCTGTTCGCCGTTTTGGACGGTTTGCGTAACGCCGCCTTCGCCATTGCCCTGGTGCAGGCTGTGGGGGCGATCTTGTTGATCGCCAACATGGTCCAGGTCGCGGCGTACACGCGACGGACGGAAATCGGGATCATGCGTCTGGTTGGCGCCAGCCGGTGGTATACCCAGCTGCCCTTTCTGGTCGAGGCCATGTCGGCCGCCGCGATCGGCGTGATCATCGCCATCGTGGGGTTAATCCTGGTGCGGGCCTGGTTTTTGGATAACGCGCTGAGCCAGTTCTATCAAGCTCATCTCATCGCCAAGGTCGACTACGCCGACATCCTCTACATCTCACCGTGGCTGTTTTTGCTCGGCGTGTCGGTGGCAGCCTTGACCGCCTACCTGACTTTGCGCTCGTACATACGGCGGTAGCTGTGGCCAAGAATTCCGGCCGGGCCACCGCGGCGGGCGGCAAAGGTGGCAGCAAACAGATTGTGGCCTCCAATCGCAAAGCGCGGCACAACTATTCGATCATCGAGTTGTTCGAGGCTGGAGTGGCTTTACAGGGCACAGAGGTGAAAAGCCTGCGCGAGGGCCACGCATCGCTGGCCGACGCGTTCGCAACGGTCGATGACGGCGAAGTGTGGTTGCACAATTTGCACATTCCGGAGTATCAGCATGGTAGCTGGACCAACCATGACCCTCGGCGTAAGCGAAAGTTGTTGCTGCACCGTCGCCAGATCGACACCCTGATCGGAAAGATTCGCGATGGTAACCTCGCGCTAGTTCCATTGTCCGTGTATTTCTCCGGGGGGAGAGTCAAAGTGGAGCTTGCACTGGCACGTGGCAAGCGAGCATATGACAAACGCCAGGACATGGCCCAGCGCGACGCCCAGCGCGAAGTGGTCCGTGAACTTGGTCGCCGAGCCAAGGGCATGAACTGATCGGGGCCGCTTACGCTCAGCTGTCGGCCGTTACCTACGGCGTCAGCGATTTCTTGGGCGGTGTCGCTGCTCGTCGGGTTGCCGCGCTGCGCGTGATGCTGGTGGCATATCCGATCGAGACCGTATTGCTGGGTGCGCTGGCGATCGGCGTGGGCGGGCCGATTCATGCCGGTGCGGTGTTCTGGGGCGGTCTGTACGGCGTCGGAATGGCCTTTGGTATGTGGGCGTTTTTCGCCGCGCTGGGTGCGGGGCCGATCTCGGTGGTCTCACCGTTGGCGGCCGTGTTGAACGCGGCGTTACCTGTGACGGTCGGTGTGGCGCTGGGGGAGCGGCCCGGACCTGCGGCCTCGGTGGGTGTGGTGCTGGCGCTGGTCGCGGTGATGCTGGTCAGCCGCGAGGCGACCACCAACGAGGGGGCCACTCCGTACCGGTTCACCCCAAAAGTGGCCTGGCTCACAGTACTTGCGGGCTCGGCGATGGGGCTGAACCTCGTGTTCCTTCATCAAGCTCCGCACGAATGCAAGCTTTGGCCGCTGGTCTTCGCCCGGTTGTTGGCCACCTCAGTGGTGGTCGTTCTCGCAGGAACGAGCGGCAACCTGCGGCTGCCGCGCGGCAAGCCGTTGCGGTTGGCGATGAGCACCGCAGTGTTGGACATCTTCGCTAATGTGGCCATGCTGCTGGCGCTGCACACCTGGATGCTGTCGTTGGCGAGCATTTTGATCTCGCTGTATCCGGCGGCCACGGTCGTGCTGGCGATGGTGGTACTGCGCGAGCGGCTGACGCGCTGGCAGGGGGTCGGCATGGTGATGGCCATGGGTTCGGTGGCGATGATCGCCGCAAGCTGACGTTTGGCGCGTGAGCGGCCTACTATCCGCTCATGGCCGATCGTCCCGTCACCAAGCTCGACAAGTCCGCGGTACTTGAAGGTCTGTTTGCGGTGTGGGATGAGATCGATGCCCTGCTGGATGGGCTGTCCGAGACTCAATGGCAGGCGGCCAGTCCCTTGCCCGAGTGGGACGTCAAGGCTGTGGTGGCGCACATGATCGGCACCGAGTCTTTCCTTGCGGGCGTCGCCCCGCCGCAGCCCGACATCGACGTCTCGGCACTCGAGCATGTCCGCAACGACATCGGAGTGATGAACGAGTGCTGGGTCCGTCACCTCAGTGGGGAAGCCGGCACCGACGTGCTGGCACGGTTCAGGGACATCACCACCGATCGACGCAAGGCGCTCGCCAGCATGTCCGAGGACGAGTGGGACGCGGTGACGCCGACGCCGGTGGGGCCGGAGAGCTACGGACGGTTCATGCGGGTGCGGGTGTTCGACTGCTGGATGCACGCACAGGACATTCGCGAGGCGTTGGCGCGGCCGTCGTCCGACGATGAGCTGCGCGGTCCCTCGGCCGAACTCTCCCTCGACGAGATCGAGGGCACGATGGGCTACATCGTCGGGAAGCGGGGCAAAGCGCCCGACGGTTCGCGCGTGTTGTTCGAGCTGACCGGCCCGCTGTCCCGCACGATCCGGGTCAGCGTCGACGGCAAGGCTCAGCTGGTCGACGACTTCGCCGGCGACGAACCCACGGCGACCATCCGAATGGACGGACTGCAATTCACCAGGCTCGCCGGCGGGCGGCCCGTGTCGGCCGCACGCTCCCAGGACATCGACCTCGGCGGCGACAAAGAGGTGGCCGCCCGGGTCGTCGAGCACCTCAACTTTGTGATCTGATCGCGGCCTCGGCCGGAAGATAACTCCGTTGCCGCGTGTTGATAGCGGCGTACCATGGAATGTCCTGCCGAAAGTCGGCGGGGATGCGAGGGGCTGAAAGGTTTCGACTTCGCGCATCGAATCAAGGGAAGCGTGCCGGTGCAGGCAACTGACCACCGTAAGCGTCGTTGTAAACAGATAAGCGCCGATTCACATCAGCGCGACTACGCTCTCGCTGCCTAAGCGACAGCTAGTCCGTCAGACCGGGACCGCCCTCGACCCGGAGCCTGGCGTCAGCTAGAGGGATCCACCGATGAGCCCGGTCGCGGGACTCATCGGGACACCAACAGCGACTGGGATCGTCATCCTGGCTAGTTCGCGTGACCGGGAGATCCGAGCAGAGGCATAGCGGACTGCGCACGGAGAAGCCTTGAGGGAATGCCGTAGGACCCGGGTTCGATTCCCGGCAGCTCCACAAAAGAAGATGCAGGTAAAGTGGTGTTTTCACACTTAGATTCGCCCCTCATGGGCACATCCCGCGGGTGACCGTCCGCGACTACGCCGCAAAAGTCCTGTTGCACAGGTTCTTTCGCGCATCGTGAGCCGGTCGCCCCTGGTCGAGAAGTTTGGAGCCGGTGCCGGAGCCCAGGCGTCTGGTCGGGGTCGCTGTTACCGAATGAAAGACGCCCAGCACCGGAACGAGAACCAAACAACCGTCGAATTGGCGTTTTGGGCTGTGGAATTCACGATAGATGCCGATAATTGACGCAACCGAAGAGTTCGTGAGGGGCTCAGATGACGGGGAACGCCACGTCGCCTATCGGCGACAAATTCGGCTCGATCGACAACGTCGTTCCTGCCTTCGCGGTCGCACTCTCACCGGTGAACCCGCAGGCGCCCAACGAAGGGCAGGTGTATCTGCCCTTCGTCCAAGTTTCCGGTCATACCGTGACGTACGGAATGGCCGTCGCCGATCTGCTGTCCATGAGCGTGCTGCGGACCATCCGACTCGACGAAGAACCGACGGACATCGCCGTGGCACCCGACGGCAACTTCGTCTACCTCGCCGGAAGCGAACATCTGCTATCGGTTCAGACCGACACGCTCGAGGTGACGCCCTTACCGCTGAGCGTGCCGGCTGGCGCCATCGCCGCATCGTCGGGGCTGGCATTCGACATGGCGCTGTTTACCGGAGTGGCGACGGCGGTTTCCGCAGACGGCAGCGAACTGGTATTGGTTGGCGGGCAGCAGCAGCCTCCAGCCGTGGAAGAGAATGGCTACCTGGCTCTCTTTGATCCCGGTACCAACACCGTCAAGAAGGCCGTTACGACGCGCGACACCACCGATTTCCAATTCCATCACGTGGTGGTGACCCCCGACGGCCGCTACGCCGTCGTCAACCTTCAACTTCAGCGCATCGACATCGTAGATCTTGCGTCCTTCACTATCGCGAAGTCGTTGATGTTCAACCCGGATGCGGTGCAGGCACTGGCGGCCGCTCCCGACGGCAACTCGGTTTTTGTGGGCGTCGGACCCTTCGGGGGCGGGACCTCCGGGTCGGTGATGGTCGTCGACCTCAACGCCAAGGCGGTCGTGAAGACGTTCACTATGCCGTCGGGCCCTCTCCAGCTGGCGGTCAGCTCCGATGGTCAGAAGCTGTTCGTAACGGTCAAGGCACCCGATCCAGCGGGTCATCCGGTGACGCTGCCGACGCTGCTGGTGTTGGACGCAAATGCGGGCACTCAGCTCGCCTCGCTGCCGAACGCGGGACCATTCGCCATCGATTCGGCGGCGCAACGCCTTTACGTCTTCGACTCCGCCGCCAAGGCACTCGACATCTTCGAATTGAACGGCTGATGCGTCGACCCCGTTGGTGTGGCGTCGCATCGGCCAGCGTGGGCTGCGCGGGGGCACGCCGATGGTGACCAGTCCGTTCCGGCTGTACACCTTTACGTTCAAGCCGGATTCCGTCGGGTTCTACGTTGCGTGGGAAGACCACTGGTACAACCAATTCGAGATGAAGGACATGGTGGCGTACTCGAACGAAAGCGCCATGTCCAAAGCGTTCCCCTTGCCGAAGTACACCTACACGGCGCGCAATGCCACGGACGGATCGCTGGTCGCCAACCAGACGAGGGATCCGTATTCCTCGGCTGCCGGCCTCAGTACCGCCGTCTCGGTGGGAGCGGTGGCTCCATCTCTGTTGGGCATCACCGCCGACTTCACCTACTTCGAGTCCGTGGAGAAGGACGCCCACGGCAACTGGATCGGTATCGACGACCCGTCGCAGGCGGAGCTATCGGTGGCGGTCGACGTCTCGCGCGGCAAGGAGATCCTGTGGGATTACGCGCTGACCTTCGACGCCGCTGCCCCCACGGTGGTTCCGGTGGGCAGCAGCCCGGTCACGCTGACGTTCCCCGGGGACTATCGGCGGCCCGGTATGGCGCGCACCACCGGCATGCTGACGGATGACGAAGTGTGGATGGTGGCGCAGGTCGCCTCCTCGATCGGTGTCTCGGGGCCTCAATTCTTGGGGATCTTGCTGGAGTTGACCGGTGCTCGCCGCAACGCCTATCACCCGGCGGGGCATTACGGCATCAGCAATCTCACCGCGGCTCAGGTGGCAGCGGGCGGCGTTGCAAATGTGGGGGACTTCGTCACCGGCTCCGTGCATCGCCAGTTGGCGGTGACGGCGGCATACCTGTCCGGGCTGACGCCAGCCGTGCGGGGCGTGCTGCCGGTGTTCTTCACGCTGGCGACCGGCGCACCGCAGTCGGGTGCGACGACCGCCACGGCGCTGCCCGTCGGCGGCGCGACGATGACTGGCGCGCAGGCCAATCAGCGGATCAACGCCTGGATGATGGACGTGCAACAGGAATTCGCGGCGCGGCTGCCGTCGAAGGTGACGCCCACGATCGGCGTCGGCGGCTGACCACGTTTGTCTGGGCTCAGCGCAGGTAGTCCCAGGTGAGTCCGCTGTCGGCTTCGCCGCCGCCGGGCCACGCCGTCCGCCCGGTCCAGGTGTAGACACCCCCGCCGTACCAACGTCCCAAGATTCTGGTGCGGGTCAGGTTCAGGCCGGCGTCGCCCAGTTCTTCTTCGTGGATGGCCCAGTTGGGCGCGGCGAGCAGCCGGGGGGGATGGTCCAGTGTCGGCTCGCCAGGCGTCGGCTGCGCCAGTACGAGCAGGTAGGCGCTGGACCCGTCTCCGACCGGCGTCGGGATGAGCGCGCGCCAGGTATCGGGCAGCGTGCTTCGCAGGGTGTAGCGCGGCGGGGCGGCGCCCGAATCAGCCAGCGCGGCAGTGCCGTTGACCGACGACGCCGACGGGGGGGTGGGGGTGGCGAGGCTCGCGCGTCCGTAGGAGTCGCAGGTCGTGTCGATGACGGCCCAGCCCAGGTTGGCTTCTTCGTCGCGACGCAGGTTGACACGTTCGACGGGGTCGCCGTCGAGCGTGGCGGCCAGCCGGGGCGCGAACCAGAACCGGCGCGTGCTCCAGGAGGGTGTGGCGCCGGTGATTCCGGTCGGGGTGAACATCCGGGTGTTGGCGCCGGGTCGTTCGGCCAAGGGTGGCAGCTGCAGGGCAATGCCGAAAGAGTCGGTCGCGGTGACGGGGGTGGTGGCCCCGACTTCGACCAGCGCGCCGACCGGTATCCGGATGGGAGCGTAGTACCAGTTGTGGTCGTAGACGGTGGTGTAGTCCACGAGCAGCAACCGGGCGAGGTCGGCGGGGTCGGCGTCGATGTCGCCGAAGTCGACCTGGGCGTCTTCGTATTCCCAGAACCGCAGGGCGGGCATGCCGGGCAGCCGTGCCGGCTGTGGGACCGAGGATGCCGAGATGGCCTTTGCGGGTGTCGATGACGGAGGCGGAGCGCCGGGTGTGCCGGGGTCCGGTCCGGCGAGGATGTCGGCGCTGTACCAGTCCACGGGGCCGCCCGGGTGTCGGTCGATGTAGAGCTGGGTGCCCGGAGCCGAGGCGAACGCCAGCGAGCCCCGGTATTCGAGGCGGGAGGTGTCCCAGGCGGGAGGATCTACGGGGCCCGTCTCCTGCCCGGCGGGCACCCCGTGGCTGCGTGCGCGCCACCAGGTCTGCCAAGTGCGCAAGGCGGTCGCGGCGGTGCCGACGTCGGCGGCGGTGAGGCCGAGTTGCGCGATCACCGGCGCGGGCATGGGCACGTTGGGGTCGGCCCACGGGGCGATGAACGCGTCCAGCGATGCGGCGTCCGGCGTGCTGGCCATCACCAGGGCGTCGAGCGGGCCCGGGTCTTGCAGCGGGCTGGACGGGCTCGTTTTTTGGATCATCCAGGGGGCTGCGGCGGGCAGGTGAACGGCGACCCGGGCCAGACCCGCCGCGCACAACGCGCGGCGGGCCGCAACGCCACCCTCGATGCGCAGCCGCAGCCAGGTGGTGCCGTCGTCGGGTTCGGCGTCAATCGCGGCTTCCAGAGGTCCGTCGTCCACGGTCCAGCCCTGCCACGGATGGGCGTTGGGCTGGTCGGCGTCGGGTTCCGGGCGCCACCAGGTGGGCATGTGGGCGCTGGCTTCGAAGTTCAGCGAGATCAGCGATCCGGCATCGTCGCCGCGGAATTCGCCGAGCTGCCATTGCCGGGCCAGCATCCACAGCGGATCGGCCAGCCGGGCAGCCAGGCCGTCTTCGATGTCCGGCGAGCGCAACACCGCCGCGAAACGGGCGCCCGGGCCTTGCCTGAGGAGCTGAGCTGGCGTGGGCGGTGTGGGGTCGGTCATCGGGCGGGTCACCAGTTCGATTCGGGAAGGTCGTCGCTGTCGAGGGGTCGTGCCATCGCCCACTTCAGCGTCTGCTCGACGGCGTTCTGAACGTCGTTGAAGCTCCAGCCGCGATGTGGTGCGGGCGGGACCGCCAGCAGCAGTGCCTGCGGTGGGCGGGAATCCGGGGAGTCGAAGCGCAGGCTGACCGCGGCGGCGTGGTCTCGGCCGGCGGTCGGGTCGGGCGGCGCCCCCGCCTCCGACGCTGTCTCGTCGGATTTGAAGCGGATCGGCAGCGTCTCGCTCCAGTGGTCGACCCCGACCCACATCTGGGACTGCGATGCGGGGTCGCCGACTTGCAGTGTGGCGAGCGCGATTCCGGAGCGGCCTCCGGGGTCGCCGCCCCCGATCCAGGCGCCCGGGTCGCGGGGAGGGGCCCACGGCCCGTCGGCATCGGCGGCGAGGTTTTGCCGCAGCATCCAACGGGGTTTGGTCGCAGCGCCGCAGGCTCCGCTGACCATCAGCAGGTCGGCGAGCGCCGAGACGCCGGCGCACATCGTTGTGTGGCCGGCGATCCAGTCGGCGACGTCGTCGTCGCCGGCGCCGGACGTAGGCGCACTCCCGGGCAGGCCCCCCGCGGCGGGGGTGGCGCTGGTCGCCGCGGTGAACCAATCCCCGACCGCGCCGCGCACTGTGCTGGCGAGCTGCGATAGCCGCGCCGCAGCGGCGGCGGGCGTGCTGCCCGGCGGCAGCCCGGCGAGTATGTCGTCCTTGTTGCTCCATTGGGTCTGTAGTTGGGTCAGCGTTTCGGGTGGCGAGTCGGGTCGTGCGCCTTGCAGTCCGAGCTTTGCCAAGGTCGCGAGCAAAGAGGTAGCCGGTCCGCCGCCGGTGAGGGCGGTGTGCACGGCCGTCCACCAGGTGGTGACCCGGGTTTCGAGCTCGGCGAGCGTTCCCGCGCTCGTTAGGTCGAAGGCGGGGTCGAGGACGATAGCCGGGTCCAGCATCGGGCGTGTTCGAGAAAGCACGGCGCGGATCGCGGCGGCGAGCAATGCCGCGGCGTCGGCGCCGCCGTGTCCGTCGGCGCGGTGCACCGCGATCGTGCTGCCGAGCCCGGCTGCCAGGTGGGCTAGCGCTCGGGCGGCCAGCGCCGAGGTGTCGGGTGGGCTGGTGAGTTCGACGACCAGGTCGATCGCCGACATCTGCAGGTCGGTGGGGGTCACGGAGGTCACGGTGGTGCTGGCGGCAGCGGTGACGTCGATGCGCCAATCCTCGGGATTGCCCAGCGCCCAGGCGGCGACGGCTTCGGCCGCGGGGTCGAGGGTGGCGCGCGCCCCGTTGAACCAACCCCCGGCGACGGGGTTGGGTGGGGCGACGGCCACCGCGAGGGTGTGGGTGACTGTGACGGCGGCGGTCGGTGTGGTGATGGCGTCCAGGTTTTGAGGTGGGGGGCCGGCCTTGCCGATGGTGTCGAGGGTGAGCCCGGCCCGCAGCGGCGACCCGCCGATGAGATGGTGCACCGATTCGGCCAGCAGGACGTCGCCGGCTGCGTCGACGGTGTCGTCCAGTCCGGCGAGGATTGTTTTGACGGTCGTTGGGTCGGCGCCGGTGGCGTGGGATTCGATCACCGTGGCGGCGGTGCCGGGATCGCGCCGCACGGCTTCGCCGTCGACGACCAGGCGGGCGGTGCGGGAGGCGTCGGGCAGCCCGGTCGCTGGCACGACCGGCAACGGGAACGTGTCGCGCAAGGCGGCGATGGCGGCGTCGAGGTGGTGGTCGTGCAGGGCGCGTTCGAGTTGGTAGCCGAGCAATTCTTCGAGGGTGGAGCCATTGCGCAGTGCGGCGAGCAGGGTGCGTGCGGATCGGACCCGGGCGGAGGTCAAGTCGATGTTGAACGCTGTGGAGTTGTGCGCCTCGGCGCCGGCGAACAGCACGCAGGCGGTCACCGCGTGCTGGGCCGATGGGGTCAGCGTCCAGCCGGTCTCGCTGCTGCGGGCCAGCGGGGACAGGGGGGCGACGTCGACGGTCCAGCCGTACATGCCCAGGTGGATTCCGGCGGTGGGAGTGGAACGCAGGCCTTGCAGCCGGGCCGTGGCCAGCGAGGTCGCCCAGGCGTCGGGACGCTGGCCCAGTGCGGTCACCGCGGCGGCCACCTGGCTGTCGACGGCGGCCCAGTCGCGGGCGGCGTCGGCTTCCAGGTCGCGCAGCTGTGTCAGCGTTGCCGTGATGGCGGTGGTGTCGTCGTTCCACTGGCTCGGGGTGGTCGCGGGGTTCGACTCGTGCGCGGTGAGCAGGGCGCCTTGCCAGTGCAGCGCGGCGTAGGCCTGCAGCGCCCAATATGCGCCGCTGTGGTGGCACGCGTCGTTGAGGTTGGGGGTGCGCACGCAGTCGGCCTCGATCGCGGGGTCCTGGGGCCCGGCGAAGGGGTGCGTCGCCATCGCCGCCAGCGGCCAGACCGGCGGATTGTGGGGATCGGCGGGCTGATTGGGCGTCAGGTCGAACGGCGCGGACATGCTGGGAGAGAACGGGGCCGCGGTGCCGGGCGGCGTGGTTTCGGCGGCCACGGTGTGGGCGTCGTTGAGGGCGCGCAGCTGCCTCGCGGTGGGTTGGCGCTGCAGGATTCCCAGCAGGACGGGGTCCTCGTCCTGGCGGGGGTCGGCGGCCAGGTGTGGCGAGAGGCCCAGGAGGTCGTCGAGCCCTTCGTAGGGCTTGACCACCGCGTGGTAGACGTCGACGGTGACGTCTGGTGGGTCGGTAGGCGTCCATGACAACAGGTCGATGACGGGGAGCACTCCGTAGGGCTGCCGGCCGACCCGCAGCACCGGGAGTGGTCCTGTGGCGCGCACGTAGGACACGAAGTGGTCGGCCAGTGTGTCGCTGGTCAGCCGCCCCCCGCCGGTGAGGGTGCGGTAGTAGGTACGAACCACTTGATGGGCGCGTCGGATCAGGTCGTCGGGGTCGTCGGCGGCGGTGCCCAGGGGTGCGGCCAGCAGGTCGCGCCGGCCGGGGACGCCGGGGCGGACGTCGTCGGGCAGGCCGAGCGCGTCGGCCAGCGCGACGCCCGGTTGCCCGAGGCCGGGCGCGGCCGCGGCGATGGCGGCGGTCACGTCGTCGGGGCTGCGCATGGTGGGCGCGCTGCTCCACTGGGAGCGGGTGGCGGGCGTGTTATTGGTCGGTGATCCCGGCGGCGGGTAGCCCAGGCCGGACGTGTAGAGGTGGCCCTGCAGGGTACGGGCCAGCCTTTGGGCTCCGTCGGTCGACGACGCCGTGCTGACCCCGACCGCGGTGATGTAGTCGAACGCCAGGTTGGTCCCAGTCAACGGCACCTTCACGGCCATCCCGACGCGCACGGCTTCGTCGAGGTCGGTCATCCACTTGGCGCCGGTCCAAAGATGTCGGTCGGCGGGGTTGCCGGGCGTCTCGCCGACCAACGTGCTCCAGTCGGGTCCCAGTCGCAGGTCGGCGGGCACCGGCAAACCGTCTTGCTCGAAGACCTGCACGGGCCCCCGGACGCC
Organism: Mycobacterium sp.; assembly: GCA_035505695.1. Classification (GTDB taxonomy): domain Bacteria; phylum Actinomycetota; class Actinomycetes; order Mycobacteriales; family Mycobacteriaceae; genus Mycobacterium. The sequence goes on along the minus strand of DATJQO010000107.1, from coordinate 16,416 downwards.
GGCGGCCCGTCGCATGCCGCGGAAGGTGAAGTGGTCGGGCAGGATCAAGCTGGTGGCGGCCTGGACGGTGGTGCGGGTGCCGGGGTCGCTGTTGGTGGAGTCCCGGGTGACCTCGACGGCCCACGCGGCGCGGGCGTTGCCGAGCTGGTTTTGCACCTGAGTCCACGCAGCGGTCGGGTCGGCACCGGCGGCGCAGGCTGTCCAGTACCCGGTGCCCGCGGCGTGTTCGGCGGCGGTGAGGGCGGATTGGAAGTCGTAGCGGGCGATGTCGTCGGGGATGACCCGGATGGCCAGGACCGGTGGTGTGGTGTCGGGCAGGTAGCGCGTCTCGAGGCGCACCGGGGTGAGCAGGACGGGAGCTGGGTCGAGGCCCCACAGCGGCGGCACGGCGTCCGTCGGATGTTGCGCGGCCGTCACGCTGTACCCACCATCAGCGACGAGTGCAGGAAGACCCGGACGGGCGGTTGGAAGGCGGCCTGGGCGAGTTCGGCGCTGGTCTGGTATCCCTCGTCGAAGGGATCGTCGAGGAACGGGTGGGACCCTGCGGGCCAGTGCTCGAAGCCGAACCGCAGGCCCGACGGGGGCTCGATCAGCACGAAGTACCAGCCGGGCAGTCCCATCACGCTCGCGTGATCGATGCCGGTGAAGCCGATGATGCGAGTGCGGGCGTCGATGGCGATCAGCGGGAACGCCGGCGCCTTGAGCTGCGCGGTTCGGTCCGGGGTGGGGACGCCCGGGGCGGGCGTGGTCATGACGGCGGGTACGGCGCCTATGACCAGGTCGGGATAGCGCTGGAAGAGTTCGCTGCGCAGCATCAGCAGGGTGAGCGTGGTGGCCGCGTCGCTGGCGAGGTGAGTGCCGAGTGGGCTGGTGGTATTCCACTGGTCGATCGGCGGGATGTCGTTGTGAGCGGCGTCGCTGGTGGGCCAGAAGCGCCGGATCGGGGTGCCGCGTCGGTCGGTGGGAAATCCGCGCCACAGGTATTCGTCCAGCATGGCGTAGTTGGCGCCGAGCAAGACGGCCTCGATGACTTCAGCGTTGGGTTGCAGCAGGGTGGCCGTGTCGTCGGGGAACTCGGTGGCCCCAGCCACCAGCCAGTTCGGATTCTGCTCGAGCAGCGCGAGACCCAGTGGGGCCGCGACTTGGGGGGTGGGCAGCGCGAGGCGGATGTCGACGACCAGTTGGGCGTCGGCGGCGTGCGCGTTGGCGGGACGGATCGCGATCGGCCCGGGCGGTGTGATGTGCACCGGTGAGCTTCCCGAGGCGGTGGTCAGTCGCGACGACACGCGTTGGGCGACGGCATTGTTCGGCGACGGCGTCGATCCCCAGACGCTGGCTGCGGCGTCAGCGGTGACGTAAAGCGCGGTGACGCCGAAGCGACCGCTGGTCGGCAAGCCGCGGGAGGCAAGAGCGATGGCGTTGATCGGTTGTTGGTCGATGCCTCCAGCGGTGACCACCATCGGGGTGATGCCCTGGGTGGTGGTGCTCGGCATTCCGCTCAGCGCCGCTTGGACACCGCTGACGAGGTTCCATTGCCGGGCCAGGTAGTCGCTGGTCTGGGTGGCCTTGTTGGCCCCGAGAAGGATCTGCAGCCCCCACGGGGGTGTTGCCGGGGCGGCAGCGTCGACGGGAGTGGGCGCCGGCGGGGCCGCCTCCGTCGGCGAGATCGTGCTGACCCCGGGCATGCCGAACATCTCACCTGCCATGGCCTTGCTGGTCAGCTTTGCCCCGATCGGGACCCTCGGCTTGCCCGTCGCGGTGAGTGTGGTGCTGACTTTGAGGGTGGCCAAGGTGCGGATCAGCCTGGCGAAGCGGGTGCCACCTGCGCCGTCTGGCGCTGCCGAAGCCTGCAGAACGTCGGCCAGCGGCGGGGCCGCGCTGTGCGTCGCTGTGCCGGCGGCGACCGGCAGCTGGCTGCCGGCGGGTGCCTTGAGTCGTATCGCTTCGTCGACCGACAGCGGCAGTACGTGGCGGCGATGCAGGGAGTCGGTGATCGCCAGGGCGGTGCGAGCTGTGCTGAGCAGCCGGGCGGCTTCTCTCACCTGTCCGGCCTGCTGCCAGGCCTGAGCCATCAAATCGTCCTGATTGGCGTTCACCCATACGGCGCCATGGGCGGCGGCCAGTCGGCGGCGCGGGTCCCGGTTGGCCATGTCGAGCCAGGTCGGGGCGGCGGGGTCGAGCAGGTTGCGCCCGGCGTGGTACTGGCCGCGGATGGGTGGGCACAGGGCGTGCGCGGTGACGTCGCTGTTGATCTCCTCGACCAGTACTTGCGCGCACCCGTCGAGGATGGCTTGCTGGCCGGCGCTCAGCGGTGTCGGGTTGATCGGGCCGAGTGCGGTATCGACGGGCAGCACGCCGCCGTTCACCTGATCGCCGACGTCGACGTCGGTGGATCCGAAATCTTTCATTGCTCCCGGCTTGAGGGGAGTGATCCGCTTGGCCAGGGTCTCGAAGTCAAGGCCATCGCCGGTGGTGAACGTCCAACTGTCGTAGACGGGTAGCGTCACCGACTCCGTCGCGGGGCTGGGCCAGGCCGGTTCGTGCACAGTCGGCGGCGGGTTCGGTGCGGTGCGCATCGGGGAGCCTAGGGCGGCGGTGAGACCCGCGGCGAAGGCGGGCACGAGGATGGCGCGCATCGGCATCCCGGACGGGAGTTGGCGCGGGCAGAGCAGCCGTGAGCGCCCGGTAACGCAATCGGCCGGGTCGTCAAGCTGGGCGTGGGCCCACGCCCAGCTCTGGCTCAGGTCGGGCAGTTGATCGGGCGGCACGGTGATCCGCGGGTAGCCGGCGTCGGTGCTCACTTCGTTGTCGGCGGTGACCACGAGGAGCACCAGCCAGGGGCGCACCCGGTTCTGGGGCTGCGCGGTGCGGGTTTGCGGCGGGGTGGTCGCGGTGGCGGTGACCGGTGAGAAGCGCCACGGCAGGTCGGTGGCCGCGAAGTCGATGAACGCCAGGTGGGTGGTGTTGCTGCCTGCGGTGTCCGGCGCCGGGAAGCGTCGAACGATCTGCGCCGGGTCGAGACCCACGACGTCGCCGGGGCCCAACAGCCGCGTGTTCCCTTGCGGCGCATCGATTCTCGGCGCATTGCCGACGGTGCTTTGGAGCTGAACGCCGACCCGCAGGGGAGGGTCGACGGCGGGTGGACTGGGTGCGGTGGGGTGGGTGTTGGCGTCGTCGAGCGGCAGCGCGCCGGCCGCGGCGGGCTGCACCCACGAAGCAAAGTTCAGCGGGGTGCTCATTGCTGTGCCCCGGTGAGCACGCTGATGGGGTTCCCGGTGATGGTGTGCGCGACGGCGGGTCCGCGTGAGGGGACGAACGAGTTGGGGTCGGTGAGCGGCCACAGCGTTCCGGTGGTTGGGGGCGGAGTGCCCGTGGGCGGGGCGGGAGGGTTGACGATGATGTCGTCCCACGGTTGGGGTTGGTGCGATTCGACCAAGCTGCACATCAGTCCTGTCGGGGTGATCAGGACACCGGCGGGGTGGCTGGTGAACCCGTTGACGGTGAGTTGCTGTTCGACGGTCAGCGCTTCGAAGGCACCGTCAGCAAAGTCGGCGTAGAGCGTAGCCGCCGGCGAGGTGCCTTGTTCATCGCCGAAGTACACGGTGGGGATCGAGAACGTCGGGCTGCTCGGCACGTCCTGGCCGGCGTACCGCTGAATCGGAATCCCCAGCGGTACAAGGCGTTCGGTGACCTGAAGCCCGCCGCCGGGGTGAAGGACCCTGGCAGCGGCGAGGTCGGCGGCGGCGCTGGGTGTCAGGGTGACACCGTCGGCGACCGCGGCGGGTGGGTGAATGGTCCACGATGCTGGCCGGCGCAACTCGGCGATCAGCAGTTGGTCGACGCTGAGCGGCAGTGGCTTCGGCGGGCGCGGCGCGGAGCCGAAGGTGGCATCGATCGGCAGCTCCACGCTGAACCACAGCACTTCCACCTTTCCGCTGCCGTGCAGATGCCATGGCCCCGGGCCGCTGAGCGATCCGGCGAAGGCGACACCGCTGAGGTTCTCGCCGAACACTTCGACCGCGAGCGCGATACGCACGTCGACGAGGAAGTGGAATTCTGGCTTCCACTCGATGAGGGCGTCGAAGCTGAAGCTGCCGTGCAGCCCGCAGCCGACGACGCTGGCGGTCAGATCCACCGCAGCGCCGGCCTGAACACTCGAGGTGGTCACGGCGACGTAACCGGCCAGGCGCAGCTCGATCAGCGCCAGCATCATGGTCATGCCGATGCGTTGTAGGGGCGGCACATCGGGCGGCGGAGTGAATGCCGGGTGGAAACCGCCGGCCGAGAATACGAACGTCGCTTCCGGGCCGCCGCGGATCAACAGGAACAGGTCGCCGGTGATCGGGAAGAACAAGATGCGAGACCCGCTGAGGCTGGCAACTATTCGGGCTTCGGGGACGCCGGGAGTCACGATGGCCGCAATGCGGGCTTCTAAGTGAATCATCGCTACCGCGTCGTCGCCGTCCTCGTCGAACGGGAGATCGACGACTAGTCGGCCGATCAGCGACACCCGAAGTGGATTGGGCAACTCGATGATCAGCATCACGTCGGCGGTGAGAAGCCCTGCCCCCCAGGTGACTTCCATCATGGGCCCGATGACCACTTGGCCGGGCGCGTCGGGGAACAATGCCGGCAGGTTGGCGACGATGCGGCCAGCGTCGTGCTGAGCGTCGCTGGCGAACAGGAGTCCATCGATGGAGCCGTCCAGGATGGCCGCGGTCAAAGCATCGCGGTCGCTTCGCCGGTTGATGGCCAGCACGCCGCCCACCCCCGAGACCGCGAAGCCGAAACCGATTTGTATGCCTGGCAGCGGGAAGCGGGCGCACAGGACGATCGCCAGTGACGGTGGCGCCTTGGGACCGATGACGGCGAAGGCGTCGATGGCCATGGCGGCCAGCGCCAGTTGCAGACCGCCCGACCACGAGCCGTCCGCTGCGGACGCCACTTCTCCGCTGCCACTGATCGCCGGCAGTTCGAGGCTGACCGTACCGTCGAAGCTGGTGGGAGGTGACTGCCAGCGCGGGCCGGACAGTGTGAAACCCCCGTCGGGGCCGCCGATTTGGATGAGCGCAACGTCCTGTTCGATGCCGCGTGCACAGATGGTGATCCCGGGGAGGTCGACGGTCAGGTCGGCGACGACGCCCGCGGTGACGGTGAAGACCGGAGGTTGGCCCTTGTCGTCGAAGGTCGCCGACAAAGCGAAACCCAGCTCGATGGGCAAGTTCTGATCGTCGGTCACGGCGCACCGGCCGAGCTGCCGAGGGTGAAGGACGCAGAGGTGCCCTGCTCGACGACCAGTGACGGGTTGTAGTGCACGCCGATGTCACCGTGGTTGGGGAGCAATGAGGTCAATCCGTCGCCGAGTGCGGCCCGCGGCGTGAGCGTGCCACCGAGTGGACCAAACCCGGCGTTCAGTCGATACGCCGGATCGGACGAGCCGAGCCGAAGGGATGCCGTCAATCCTCCGAGTGACAAGTTGTAGACCGGGGTGTGCTGGCCCGTCCAGCCCGGAGCCCAGGCGACAGTCATTTCGGCCGACCAACCGGCGGGCGCGGCGGTCGTGGGATGACCGTCGAACGGAAGTTCCCACCTCCCGTTTCCCGTGCTGGACAGGTTCACCGCCAACCGGCGCTTGGGCGGGTAGGACACCGCATGGGTGAACGGTTTGGCCACGTCGACCCAAATGCCCTGGGTCGCAGTCGAATCAAGCACGGCCAGCCCGATGGTGACGACAGGGGGGGTGGGCTGCGCGCCCTGTTGGGCGTCGGGCGAATAGTTCAGCGTGATCATCCGCGACCACCCGGTGGGCTGGGCGGCGCCGATCCAGATCGATGGGGCTAGGGGTTTTTGCACTTCGAGCATCAGGAAGAGCAGCAGTGACGACCAGTTCGGCGAGCTATAGCTCTGCTGCAGCTCGCCGACGACACCGTCGGGTAGCGGACTCGATTGGCCGCTCAGACCCGTGAGCCTGTCGAAGATGCCATGCAGCACCGGGTTCGGTGCTTGCCGAGCCGCTTTGATGGCGTACTTGAACGTCGAGGCCAGGGCCGAAGCCAGTGATTGCGGATCACAGCCATCCATGAGGTCCCCGTTTCGGCCATTGCGGAGACTTAGATGGCATTGAGCAGTCCGAACAACGCCGCGTGCACTTCGCGTTCCACCTTCGGGTACTGGGTGACTGGGTGCGGCGCGAAGCCGCCGTCATTGTCACCGGGTTTCTCGTAGCCACATTCGAGGGTGAACGCGAAGGTGCTGTGGATGTCCGACTGCGGATTGAGGAACTGCTGACCGAAGGTGTAGTCGTCGAAGGCGCCGGTGGTCGCGCCGGCAAGCGCCGACTGCTTGGCGGTGTAGGTGGACCGTGCGATCGCGGTGGTGTCCGCACCGGCCGACCTTTTGATCTCCGTGACCATCGCATCGGCGAGCTGCGCCAGCGTGGTGAGCAATGTCGCGGGAACGTACTCGCCGTAGACGCTTTGGGCCGGGCCGTCGCGTTTACCGTCCCAGGTCGCATTGGAGAAGGTTTGGGTGGGGTCGGCGATTTGATCGGTGTCCATCCCCCACGGGTAGAGCACGGTGCGGCCGAACATGTGGACGTCGACGAGGTATTGAATGCTCTGCTGGGCAACGAGATTCATCAAGTTCTGCGTTTCCGGCTCGGGGCCGCTGTCCGGTGGAGGCGATTGGGTATATCCGCGAAACTTCGCATCGCAGGGAACTTTGGAGACGTGGATGTCTTGTATCACCGACGGCTGGTAATAGGTATCGACGTCCCAGACGAAGGGAAAGTTGCGATTGATGTCCACACCCACGCAGGTGGGATCTGGGCGGCGGTTCTTTCGCCACATCTTGTTGATTTTGTCGGGGGCAGACAAGGCGAAGTCGCGGCCGTCGGGGTTGACGCAGGGAACCACGAAGAGGCTGAAGGTGTTCAGAATTCTTCTGACCGTCGCATTGTCGACGATGTATTCGTCGTACTTGATTCCGCTAGCATCTGTGAAGGGGTTGTAGATGATGTCGGTGCCGGTGGAGTCGGCGCCGAGCAGGTTTTCGCAGAAATTCAGCAGCGCGTCGGGAGGTGCGAGCTCGCGGCCGTGCACGCCGCCGGTGAACAGCACGGGGGTCAGCGCATCGACGCCTTCCTGAATGCGCACGGCGGGAACGTTCTTCGCGGCCCAGCTGGGCTGGTCGAGGTAGAACTTGGCGCAGGTGTCGGGATATTGAGTTGCCATGCCCTGCAATGCATCGTCGATGGCCGGCGATTTCTTGTATTTCACGGCGCCGCCGCCCTCTACTCGACTTGTCCCTGCACGGCAGCCCACCGCGCTTGCAGCGTCTCGAAATCAGCCATCCTGGTGACCTCGATACCCGAGCTTTGCAGGCCGGCGATCGCCGCCTCGGTGGCATAGGCGACCACGGTCCTGATTTGGTCTTCGTCGGTCGTGCTTCCGCGCACGAGGTCGATCCCGGGGGCGGTGGCCAGACCGCTCACCAATTCGATCGGTCCGCTGATTTGCACGCTGGAGACCGGTTCATCGTCACCGGTCGGATTCGAGGGATTAGTCATAGGCGCGGGCCGCCACAGCTCGACACGTCGACGACCCAGATTTGCGACCGCAGGCCTGTCGGGTCGTGGTACCTGAACGGGCATTGTCACTGCCCAACGACGTCGACTTCATCCAACGAGCCTCCCGATTAGCGTGATCGTCAATATGGTAGCGACGTCCCATGTCGTTTTCAGGTCCCCAAAGGTGCCATTTTCTGGATGCCCGGTGACGAGTACCTCGGGGCCGGTCCGAAACCGCTTCGGTATTGGGCTGACCCTCAACCCGACTGCAAGCCGTCAAGTGCCGGAACCAACGGGTCAGGATTGGACCGGAGTTGCCAGCGCCGCCAATCGAAGGACTGACTGGGCACATTTTGGGCACACTTAGTGTCAAAAGAGGTCAATTCTGGTGAATCACACTCGATGTCATTCCGCAGCTCAGTGCCGGTTCGGCTCAGAGACCAGCACCCCGTAACGGGGTTCGATTCCCGGCAGCTCCACTAAGAACCCGCTGGTCAGGACGATTAGTCCCGGCCAGTTTTCTTTTTCATCAACATCTCATCAACATCTGCCGGTTAAGCTCACTCATGGCGTCGCTTCGTCGTGGCACGCGCAGGGATGGCAGTCCCTACGTGCAGGTGTTGTACCGGCTGAACGGCAAACAGTCTTCAACGTCGTTCGAGGACCTCGCATCGGCCACGAAGTTCCAAAAGCTGGTCGACAGGTTCGGGCCTGCCAAGGCCTTAGAGGCCCTCGGCGCCGACCCGGAGTTCTCCGCCATGACGGTCCACGAGTGGATCGAGCACCATATCGACCACCTCACCGGGCTGCGGAAGTCGAGCCTGTACGACTACCGGTCGTACGTGCGCCCCAATTCCAGCACCGCTGGGTAGTGCGCGGGTACCGCGCGTAATCCCTCCGCGTCGGCTAGCGCCCCCACCGTCGTGGTGATCCCGTCGTGGACCCGTTTGCGGTTATCGAGGCGCACGCACAGCGGGTCCAGGCCGGCCTGGGCCTGGTCTTGGGTCACCTCGTCGCCCAGGGTGCGCCACCAGCGTTGAGCGATTACGCCGGCGGCCTTCTCGACCCAGCCTTTGCGCCACGGGTGATAGGCCGGGCATAGGTCGATGCCGACGGAATAGTGCCGGGCGATCGGCCCAAAGGACACCTGCAGACGCCCGGACTGCGGCTGGGCCACCGTGGACATCCGGGTCAAAACGCCACCGCCGGGTCAGCCCGCCCAGCCGGCGAGCCACCGCATCCAGGCCCTCGGCCAGGTGGGGCTGATCGGTGCACTCGGTCAACCAGCCGCGCCAGCGGCTTGAGTGCGGCAGTGTCCCGATCAGCACATAGGCTGTCTTGCCCCAGCCCCATCCGGCCGGTGGATCGGGCAATTCCAGGTAGTCCCACTGGGTTTCATGACCCGGCGGGTGCTTGATCGCAGCCCGATCGGGGCTGCGGTTCTGCTTGCACGTCGTGCACACCGGGCGCAGCGCCCGCTCACGGATCACCCGGGTGAACGACGGATAGAACCCCGCATAGTCCAGCGCGGTGACTTCGTCGAACAACGTGGTGGCCCATAGATGCGGATCGGCCGCCAGGCGCAGCCGACAGTATTCGACGTAGTCGGCGAAGGGGTCCGGTGCCGAACTGGCCCGAACCCCCGGAGTGCGTTCTCCCGACAGATACTGGCGCACCGTCACCCCCAAATGGCGGGCGATCGCACTAATCGTCGAGCCCTGCTTACGTAATGCTTCTGCTTCCACAACCAACTCCCATGCGAGCATCTGAGGCGCGGCCCCTTCCAAGTGCTTCCGGACTCTGACACCCGGAGCCTGGAAGGAGCCCACCTACAACCGGCGGATCTCAAACGGCGAGTCGCCTAGGGTGGTCACTTTCGATGAGCAGGAGTGGTCACTTTCAAATGAGCGGCAGCTACCGCTCGGGATCGATCCAATAAAGTGCCACGTAGATTATTGCCGCACCCCCTCAGCGGGCGACCTGTGGAAACGCGCCCACCTGATGCAATGCCCGGGGATTCTCCGGCCGATGGTGACGCCGATGTCGCCGTGTCCGGCGATGACTTGGGTATGTGCGGTGGAAGGCGATTGAGGACACCTACCTCGTTCGTGACCCACCGCGCTTCGGGCACACGGTGCTTCGGGCACACCGAGCTGGGGCCGATCTAGCCGCCAGGGCATCAGTCGCGTGGAATCGCTTCAGCCGTTTTGCCCAGACCTGAAGGCCCCGCAGTGTCGGCGGATCACTTTGGTACGGGCAGCGAGGGGCACGGTGGTTGGTACGGGATGTCCTTTAGCACCCACTCGTCCCATTCGGCTCGGGTCATGTTGGCGGTGAGTTTGTCGCACAGCGCTTCGGGCCAACCGTTCGGGGCGGGCCACAGCATCCACCCGTCGTTCGCCCCGCGAGACACGATGTGCTTGCCGTCGGCGGTGAAATCCACATCGAGTATGTCACTGGTGTGGCCGATCAGCGGGGGGCCGAATGTCCGCCCGGTTTTGACGTCCCACAGCTGTAGTTGCGATGTCCGCGAGTCGGCAGACACGACGTAGTGGCCATCAGGGCTGAACACGACGCGGGTGATGGCTCTAGGGGTCTCGGTGATCCACGGTTCACTGACCGGCTGACCGGTGGCCACATCGTGGAACCGCAGCCCGGTGACCGTGCTGACCAGCATCCGTTGGCCGTCCGGGCTGATCGCCGCGGCGGAGAGAGGCTGGCCGCGGTCGTTTTCCGCGAGGTTCATCAGATCCGTGATGCGGCCGCCGCGCCCGGTCAAGGGGGGGCCGGCAAGCTCGCCGGTATCGGTGTCCCACACCCGGACGGCGGAGGGCGTCATCTCGGGTGCGTCGAAGACATTGCCGGTCTGCGGAACCTTGTCGTCGGCCGATGCGAAATGCGGCTGCGCCACGGTGATCAGCCGACGCCCGTCGGCGCTGAATGACGCGGTGGTCACAGCCTCTCCTTCGCCGCGCAACTTCGTGCCCCGCGGCGCGCTCGCTGAGGTATCCCAGAGCCAGGGGTCGGACATGGGGACGAGCGCGGCGAGGTGACGCCCATCCCGGCTGAAGGACAACGTCCGGATCACGTTGGTGGGTCCGGTCAGTGCCGGGCCGCGAGGCTCACCCGTCCGCGCATCCCACATCCGGACCGTGTTGTCGGCACCGGCGGCCGCGACGGCTTGCCCGTCCGGTCGCCACGTCAGTGCGGTCACCGGACCGCGGTGGCCGGTGGGAATCGTGCGGACGAGTTTGCCAGTGCCGATGCGCCACAACGCGATGTCGGATTGGTTGTTGACGTCCCGCGTCGCGACGATGCTCCCGTCAGGACTGACCGCGGCAGGCAGGGGCCCATCGCCGGCGAGGCCCGGCAGTGGTGTCCCGATCGATTGATCGGGTTCGGCTGCCCACACATGGATCGTGTGGTCGCCGGCGCTAACGATCCGAGTGCCGTCGCCACTGTAGACCACCATGTTGACGGGCCTGGTGTGGCCGCTTAACGGTGGCCCGACCGCCGCCCCGGTGTCGGCGTCGAACACGTGGATTTTATTGTCGGAGGCCCCGATGGCCACACGGCGCCCGTCCGCCCTGAACGCCAAACTGTATCCCCCGTAACCGCTTTCGGTCGGCCCGTCAACGATGGGTCGGCCCGAGGAACTGTCAGTGACCCGCAGTTGCGTCGCATCCGTCGCATTGCCTCCGTCGTCTCCGACCAGGTAACCCATCGAGGCGATGCGTCGGCCGTCAGGGCTGAACGCCACACCGACGACGGGGCCCCGGTGGGAGGGCAGTGGCGGGTTCGCCGGCTGGTGAGTGCCGACGTTCCACAGCTGCATCACGCCGTCCCTATCGCCGCTCACCAGCCGGGTCCCGTCGGGACTGAATGCCATCGCCATTACCCAGGCGTCGTGTCCGCGGATCGGCTCGCCGATCTGCCTACCGGTTTCCACGTCCCGCAGGACGATCGTGCCATCACGGTTCCCCGTGGCCAACACGGTGCCATCGCCGCTGACCGCCACATTCTTGACATCGTCACGCTGACCGGCCAGCACATGCACGGTCGCGCCGGTGTTCGCATCCCAGATGCGCAGCGTCCAGTCCGCTGAGGCCACCGAGGCGATCCAGTGCCCGTCCCTCACGTACGCTGCGCCCGCCTTTCCGTTCTGCCCGGCCAGCGGATCACCAACCGGTTTACCGGATTCCACATCCCACCTGCGGATGAGGCCGTCATCCCCCGACGACACCATCTGCCGGCCATCGGGACTGACATCGACGTTGGTGACGTTCGACGGCACCGAGATGACCCGCACCAACCGCCGTGTATCGATCAGCGTGTTCAGCAGGGACTCCGGATCCGACCCAGGCTCCAGCGCCTCGGCGGCCAGCATCTGCTGGATGGCGCGCCGATCGCCGCCCGATCGAGCACCGGCGAGCATCGCGCGTGACTGCCCGACAAGTTTAGCGGCGGACGTCTGCTGGGTTTGATCCAGCGCCCTGTGTTCGGCTGACCGGGCACGCTGCTGACTGACGAAGGCATAGACGGCCACCACGACAATCACAGCCAGCAGCGCGGCGAGCACTTGTGAGCGCCGGCGCAGCGAGCGCGCGTGCGCTTGCGCCGCCGCCTTCTCGTTCTCGAGCTTGTCGTTGACCCGCCGCCGCGACGCCAGCAGGAACTCAGCTGACGGCTGCAGGAGCGCCCCGAATCCCGGTCGCGCGCTCAATGTTTCGGCGGCGGCCAGCCGCGAGCCGTCGAACAGCCAGTCGTCGTGGCGGTCGCTGCGCTCCCATCCCATAGCGGCGCGTTCGACCGTGTCGGCCTCGCGTAGATCCGAGGCTTCGACCCGCAACCACTCCGCCAGCTCGTCCCACTGATCCAGCAGGCTCTCCAGGGCCACCTCGACGACGACCTGGCCGTTGCGTTCTCCCTTGACCAGCAGGCGCCGACCGACGAAAGCGTTCAACAGCGCGTGGCTGTCCTCGGGCAGGTCGCCCCACCGGGCGATGCGGCGCATCGGCTGATCGGTGTCCGAATTCACGCTCGCCAGCCACGGGATGAAGGCGTCATGCAACCGCTCGAGCTGCACTGCGCGCTGCTCCGGATCCGCCGACAAGAGGTTGTCGATTTCGGTTTGCACCACTCGGCGCATGCCGCCCATCGCCTCATAGCGGTCAACGGTGATCGCTTCCCCGCTGCCGGCATAGTCTTCATAGAGCCGCGACAGCGTCAACGCCAACAGCGGCAACGTGTCGGCACCGCCGGACGCATCCTGGGCAAGCCGGTCCACGAGGTCCGGAGCAAGCGCGAAGCTCAATCCCGACTCCGCCGCCCTTCGGGCAGGCCCGCGAATGACCTCAGTGAACTGTGCCTGCGGCATCGGCTTCAACCGGTCGAACAGATGACTGTGCACGGCCGACAACTGCGGCGCGGTCTGCAGTGGTTCATATCGATCCGAGCGAATCGTTGCCACCATGATCAGGTCCAGCTGAGTCGAAGCGGCGCCCAACAGCCGGCCAACCAACTCCAGAAACGCCGGACCCTCCGCTCCCGCGTCGACACCGAACAACTCCTCGGCCTGGTCGAGCGGGAGCACCAGCGTCGGCGGTGTTTCGGCGGGCCCCGCATTCAACCACCGGCTACGCGCGGCCACGGCCGCCTCGGCCAGCGATGCGCGCAGCCGGCCATCGTCGGACATCGCGTTCTTGATCTCCCCCAAGCTGGGTTCGGTGAGACCGACCTCCCTGCGGAGGTCATGGATCGAGCGGGCCAGACCGGTCTCACCGGTCAGTGCATGGCGTTGTGGGCGCACCACCGTCATCGTCAAAAACTGTCGGTCGTCGCGGCCCAACCGGGGCAACAGCCCGGCCCGCAGAAACGACGACTTGCCGACCCCCGACGGCCCGAGGATGACGAACACCCGCTCCCGGCGCGCCGCGCGCATCTCCCGGAGTTCGTCCAGCGCCCCCACGATTTGCGCATCCCGCCCGAAATAGATGGCGGCATCGACAGATTCGAGCGGCCGCCAACCCCGATACGGCGAGCGGTCCGGCTCCCCGGGTGGCGGCCACGCGAAACTGTCGGCGCCGATCCCGACCGCCCGCAGCCCCGCCAGCAGCCGATGTAGCCCGTCGACCTGCAGCCGCACCGGCTGCTTGGGATCGTCGACGACGACCTCCGCCGCGGGGCCGTCCCCGAACAGGTCGCAGCTCTGCCACGCGCGGGTGACGTCCTCTTCGGCGAATTGTTCGATCCGCGCACAGAAGATCGGTTTGTGCATGCCCTCGGCCTGACGGTACTCGGCGCGACACTCCGCAGAGGCCGCCCAGTTGCTCGACAGCAGGCAAATTACTGCCTCACAGCGGGCGTTCGCCTGCCACAGCGCTTCCGTCCACCGCGCCCCGGTACCGATACCGGTCTCGGGATCCAGATCAAGGTAAATCTCGCCGGCCAACCCCGGCTCGGCCTGCTCGAGCCAGCGCTTCAACGCGATCGCGTGACGATTGTTCCGGTTCGAATGACTCAAGAAGACGCGCGACATCTGGTCACACAGCCCACCAGCAGGGGGCGACGTTCAGCCGCGATGTGCCCAAGAGCCACATCGTCAACCCCGTGGTCGTGTGAGGCTTCCGACGCACTATCGGTGGGACCATGTTGCCTCCCTGCGGAACGAAGGAACTTGATGCCGGCAGCAACCACCATTTTGAGCCGCCACACCGACTCGCCCTGCGAATAGTCCCATACTCGTTTTCTGAGAACCATCAGCGGGGCTGGCGTCCCTACCAGTAGATATGGCACTGTCCCATCGTGCGCCCCGAACGCGCGGTTTTCACCGGCGAACACGGCCTAGCGCGCGATCCACCGGCTGCGCGCGCTGACCTGAGGATTGCCGCAGCCGATACCGGGGCCGATAAAGATCGCCTGGCCGGCGAGGTCGAGAAGTTGCGGGGCTAGCTGACCGATGCCCGGCAGGTGGCGTGCGCCAGGCTGCTGGATGTGCCCGCCGATGAGCCAGCCGCCGACGCGGGTGTTGCCGGTGGATCCGGCTGAGGAACTGTTCAACGCCCACGCCGGACCCGAAGCCCCGCGCTTCCGGGAGCTGCTGGCCGCGGCCGCGACCGGCGAGTTTGACCGCGCGGAGGACCTGGCCGGCGCCCTCACCAAGATTCGCACGTTGTTGCGCGGCCACTACAAGATCGGCGTGTTGGGCAAGGGCGGGGTTGGCAAGACCACGGTCGCCGCAGCCGTTGGCTCCGTCTTCGCCGACCTCCGCCAAGACGATCGTGTGGTCGCTATCGATGCTGACACCGCGTTCGGCAAACTGGGAGCCCGCGTCGATCCCCACGTGGCGGGCTCCTACTGGGAAGTTGTCGCTGACCGACAGCTTGATACCTTCGCCGACATGCGCAGCCGGGTTGGCAACAACGCGGCTGGCCTGTTTGTACTGGCCGGTGAGTCTGCCACTGGGCGGCGGCGCGTGCTCGATCCCGCGATCTACCGTGAAGCGGTCTGGCAGCTAGACCGCCACTTCACGATCTCGATCGTGGACTGCGGTGCGTCGCTGCAGTTCTAGCAGCAGCTCTTTCGGTGGAGGCGCGGAGATCGCGTCAGCACGGCCCTTGGGGTCGAGATTGCTCACGACGCACTCGGATGCACCATCGTGGACACCGATGTCTGAGACTTCCGGAAATAGCAGCACCTGTAGCCCAGGTAGTCGATGGGAGCAATCTTCGGTTACCGTCCCAGCACGATTGAGAAACGACTGTGGGGATGTCGTGGCCACGCTCGTGCGCAACGCTCAAGCTAGACACACCCATTCAAACGGCGAAGGCGGTAGCGCATGGCTGCTCCCAGGATGTTTCATCGACTGGCAGCGGAGACGATCGGCACATTCTTGTTGGTCTTTGGCGGCTGCGGCAGCGCAGTGTTTTCCGCCAAGTTCCTTGCTGGCGGTGTGTCGGTGGGAATCGGTTTTCTGGGGGTGGCCACCGCCTTCGGTCTGACCGTGCTCACGGGTGTCTATGCGTTCGGCACCATCTCCGGCGGGCACTTCAATCCTGCGGTCACGCTGGGCGCGGCGCTGGCGAGGCGAGTCGAGTGGAAAGCTGTGCCGGGCTATTGGATCGTTCAGGTGATCGGCGGCTTACTCGCTGGCCTGCTGATCTACCTCATCGCGCGGGGCAAGCAAGGCTTTACCGCGACGGGCAACATGGCGGCCAACGGATTCGGCGAGCACTCCCCTGGCGGGTACTCGTTATGGGCGGTTATCCTCGCCGAGATCGTCCTGACGGGCGTGTTCCTGCTCGTCATCTTGGGGTCCACGGATGACCGAGCGCCCAAGGGATTCGCCGGTGTGGCCATCGGTCTAACCCTTACCCTGATCCACTTGATCTCGATCCCGATCTCCAACACATCGGTCAACCCGGCGCGGTCGACGGGGGTCGCGTTCTTCAACGGCAATGGGGCACCTGCGCAGCTATGGGTGTTCTGGTTGGCACCGCTGGTCGGGGCTGCGATCGCCGGAATCGCGTATCCGTATCTGCTCGGCAGGCACGAAGAACTCGCCGACCGTCCGGTCCGCGATGATGCGTTGGGAGCCGCCGACAACTGATGCCAACACCAGATGGCGCAGACCCGACATCGAAACGGGTCGGTTCCAGGATACGGCAGGGAGCACACAGTGTTTGAACGTCGCAAGAATCGCAGCGGCGGGACCGGCGGGCAATTGGCGGTGAACATGCGCGTGCGGGTGTATCCGGGCACCGATGCTGAGAGCCGAGGTGTCATCGTCGACGATTTCGGTGAGATGGCGGCCCAACCGGTGGAAATCGGCGGCCAGCGTTTCGCTGACC
>DATJQO010000106.1:0-24021 GCA_035505695.1 Mycobacterium sp. | reverse complement strand
GCAGCAGCTCCAGCGGCAGCAGCTCCAGCGGCGGCAGTAGCTCGAGCGGCGGCGAGAGCAGCGGCGGCCACCGGTAGTCGTCGAGCCCCCTGGGCGGTCGTAAACCCCCTGCGTTACTGAATTTCCTTGCTGATGTCGACGGGGGATGTGGAGCCGTCGGTGCGGTGGTCGGTCCTGTCGCCGCATTCGCCATTGATGTCGGCGCCGACATGGCGGTGGAGTGTGGTCGCGGGAGGGGGCTGCGGTGCGATCGCCAGGATGACGTTGACCCCGTTCTTCTTCAAGGTCTGGCCGTGGGATACGAAATCGGAGTTGGTACTCCAGCCATCGGCGACGAGCCCTTTGATCACGGTCTGCGGATCGACAGCTTGGTTATGCGGTACGCCGGGCATCCAGAAGGACAGTTGGACAACTCCCCGGAACGGGGCCTCTCCTTGGTCGTTGCAGGATTCGTAGCTGAACGTCGCCTCGGTGACCTCGGCGTGCAGCGCCTTGACGATGTCGCGAGCGGCGTCCACAACCTGGCTGCGGGCGCTGAGCGGTGAGAGGGGATGGCTCACGGCCTCACCGCATCCGCCGACTAGCGCGACGCCGATCGCCAGCACGGCGCTCCTGGCTGCGAGAGTCCACACTCGTCACTTCCCTTCTGACGCGGTATTGATCAGCCACCAGGGGCACTATGAGTGTGTCCTGTGGTCGCCTGGCGGGTGGCTTCGGGGTCTACCCATCCCGGCAGGCCGTATTCTCCGCGGTGGTGTGCGGTCATTCCGTCGTGTTCAAGGGCGTCGCCGTGGCCGGAGACCACATCGGAGATGCTGAACAGCGACTCCGACCCTTTGTCGAAGTAGTGCGAATGGTCATAAATCGGGTTACCGGTATAGGCCGGATTGTCGGCTCTGAACCGAGTGGAGCCAAAGCCGTCCACGGCAGGGTCGTCGCCAAGCCCGGCCAGTTTCGGACCGACTACTCCTGGCCCGTGGACATTGGGAGACCAGGTGACAGGATCTCCGGACGCCGCCCCAACGTACAAATGCCCGCCCGGCGCCAAATGGAAGTCAGCCGCCGAGTGGGCCAGGTCCGTGCCCGGTGAGCCGACCAACACCACATCGTTGGTGTGCATGCCATAGCCCGCTGCCGCGTCGGAAACGACGGTCGATCCATACGAATGGCCCACCACGGTCACGTGTGACGGCGCACCCAGGTGAGTGACCGGCAGGGCGTTGACATCAGCGGCCAGCAACTGGCCGCCGGTGCGGGCCATGTTCGGCTCGATCAAGCCGGGGTCGTGCCAGGTGTTGGGGGCGTCGTAGCCCACCCACATGATCACCGCGGTCTGCTTGGTCGAATCCGCAAGGGCAGACTCCTGATACAGGCGAACGCCGTCGGGGTTGGATAGCGTTCCTTCGCGTACCCCAGTCCCCAGCCCCTTGACCAGAACCGCCGTGTTCTGCGTGGTGTCGGGATTGCCAATTGCGATCGCTGCGGCCCCCTCGCCGCCGAAGGCGTCGGGCTGATACTTCATCATATACACCGGCGGGTGATTACCGAACGCGTCCACGGCTTTCGACGATGCGTTGAGCCCGTTTCTGGCTTGAACCGCGTTGTTGTAACGGATGACCGCGTTTGGCGACAGCCCGTATCTGCCTGCGTCATTCAGTATGTCGTTGACCGAGATCCCTTTCTTGGCAAGGTCTTCCACGCGGTGAAGATCGTCGTTCATGACGGCCTCGTTGACCTGGCTCCGGGCCTCGACCGGGATGCCGTTGAGGTTCCCGAGATCTTTGGGGTGCTCAGCGATGAGACGTTGCCGTTCTTCCGGTGTCAGCGATGTCCACCACTTGTGCACGTCCTCTGGGCTGGTGTTGGGCGGGGGGATTTTGGTGTCTGCATCCACCTGGCGCAGGATGTCGGGGTCGTAGCCGTCGGTGCGCAAGTTGTCCAAAGAGCTCTGCAGCGTGCTCGAGTAGCCGCCGCGGATTGACTGCAGCTGGTGAAGAGCATCCCGGGTGTCGTCGGCGGCGTCGGCCTTGGCGTCGTTGATCAACGACTGCAACTGAGCCCGGCTTTTCGCGTCGAGGTTGGGGTCCTGCAGATCTTTCATCGCCCCGCCGATGAGTTTGTCGAGCAGCTGCAACTGACGCTCCAACGCGGTGATTTCCGCGGCTCCGGCTTTCTGCGCCTCGGCCAGCGAGGCTGCGATATTCTCCAAGTCAGCGCCGATTTTGGGCAATTGTTCCGACTGCGCCCCAAGGGATTTCGTCAACCGCTGTACTTCAGCGGAGTCGTTGATCGGGTGGTCACCATTCTGGTGTTTCCAGGCCGCGTCGAAACGCTTGCGGGCTTGCTCGAATGAGTGGTCCGCCTCCGCGGTCTGCCGGCCCGCTCCATGAAAAGCCTGCGCCAGGCTCGAAATCTGAGACGGACTTCCGGCCTGCAAGCTCTGGTTGATCGCCCACGGGTCACCGCCGGCCGCAGCGATCAGATCGGCGACGTTAAGCCAGATCAGCTGCATTGCTCCGCCCGAAAACTTGCTGCCTGTTCCCCAACCAGCTAGGAGGCCACTCTCGCTTTTCGCTCCTTCACGCCACTTCCGTCTGTACCTGGATGATTGGGAGCTTATGGACGTACGCCCGTCGCCGCACTTCACAGAACACGGGCGAACACGGGCACGACGCTGCGGCGACGCCGGCTTAAACCCCTGTAGCCGAAATGTGACCAAGGCTTGACCAAAAGCTAACGCGCCCTTGCAGTTCCGCCCGTCACCGCACATTTACCATCCCTATTACAACTATGTCAGTTAAAAGAGGATCGGAGCCATGCGGGCGGTCGTTCGGTGTGTTGTTGCGATGGTCGGGATTGCCGCGGGTGTGGTTGCCGGGCCGGCCGGCGTCAGCCTGGCGGCGGCGAACCAGCCGCATGGGTTCATCATCGCGTCGGTTGCACCAACCCGCGGCCAAATGGTCGGGGTGGCGCACCCCGTGGTGGTCAGATTCAGCGCGCCCGTCGCCAACCGGCACGCCGTCGAGCGTGCCCTCGAAGTCAAGTCAGCGCCCGCCATGACCGGCAAGTTCGAATGGCTCGACAACGACGTCGTGCAGTGGGTTCCCAACCGATTCTGGCCGGCGCACAACACGGTGGCGCTCTCGGTGGATGGGGTATCCACGGAATTCAAAACGGGCCCCGCCGTTGTCGGCGTCGCCAGTATCTCGCAGCACACGTTCACCGTGAGCATCGACGGGGTCTTGGCCGGACCGCCGCCCGCGCTGCCGGCGCCGCATCATCGACCTCACTGGGGCGAAGAAGGTGTGATGCCCGCCTCGATGGGCCGGCCGGAGTACTCGACGCCGGTCGGCACGTACACCGTCTTGGCCAAGGAACGCTCGGTGGTTATGGATTCGAGCAGCGTCGGCATCCCCGTCGACGACCCCGACGGTTACCGGATCCCGGTCGATTACGCCGTCCGCATCAGCAACCGTGGACTTTTCGTGCATTCAGCTCCCTGGGCTGTCAATTCCCTTGGTTATGACAACGTCAGCCACGGCTGCATCAGCCTGAGCCCCGCGGACGCAGAGTGGTACTACAACAAGGTCAACGTCGGCGACCCGGTGATCGTGCAGGAGTAGCAGCGGGGTCACAGCCGCGGGTTTGATGCTGCGCGGAAACGATTTGCACGTGCGCATGCCTCAAATAGTTTGTTTTGCAAGAACTTTCGTATATCACTGGGTGATCCTGTCCAACATCACGGGTTCCAGCCGCGTCACCAACGTCTCCTCGGCACCTGACACGAAACGGACCCGCTGGTGGCAACCAGCGGGTCCGTAAAGGCCGGAAGTGGCCCGGGCTCAGTGCGCGCCGGAAGGACCGGGCAGGACCGGCTGGCCCGCTACCGGGCCGCCGGCCGACGCCGGACCAGTCGGCGCCCCTTTACCGGTCCCCGCCATGTCGATGAGTGGGGCACCGGCCGGTATCCCATCCACGGGACCACCAGCCAGCACCGGTGCACCGCCAAGCGCGATCAGCGGAGCACCGACCGGCAGCACCGGCACTGGCGCACCCACCGGAAGCGGCGCCCCAATCGGCAGTGGAGCGCCGATGGGCAACGGCGCACCAATCGGGACTGGCGCGCCCACCGGCACCGGTGCACCCCCCAGGGCAATCAGCGGCGCACCCACCGGCGCAGCGATCGGCCCAGGCGCAACCAGCGGAACACCAGCCATATTCGTGAGTGGAGCGCTAGCCGTGCATGCCTCTGCGGTCAGTGGTCCACTGGCTGCCGGTGCACCCGCGGCTGCGGGTCCACCCGCGGCTCCCAGGCCGCCAGCGCCGGCCGGTCCGCCCGCCGCCGCAGGCCCTGCAATGTCACCGACCTGTCCCTGCATGCACGCGTAACCGCCCGTTTTCAACGGGGCGGCTGCCACGTGCGGGCTCCAAGCTAAAGCGGCCCCGCACAACCCAGCGCCGACAGCAACTACCTTGATGTTGAATCGATCGAAGATCGTCATCAACGTCAACTCCTTTATTCGCGCTCAGATATTTCGCCATCGTTTGGTGCAGCAGAACCACATAGCCGTACCGCGGCCGCGTTTAGGCGACCGGGTCAATTGTCAGCAACCAATGCCGAACACACGCCGCGCCGCACCGCGCCGTTTCCAAATGGTGACGTTGGGTTTTGACGCTGTGGCGCTAACGGCGGGTTGCGTCACCCCGGGTCGGCCGGCCCGCGGGTCGGCAGCTGTTCACTCTCAGCGACTTTCGTTTTTCTGCGCAGCTCATTCACAACGTTTTTGCAGCGCCAGGTATGTCGCGGAGTTTTCATGGAAGTGAACTGTTTAACGCAGGGGCGGTTAATAAAGGAGAAGTAACCATGGCGATGCAGAGCCTCTATCGCCCGTTCACGGACGCAGCGCTCGTAGGTGGTCCACTTCTGATCGCCGCGGTCGTGTGGGCCAGCCCAGCACACGCGGATGCGCACGCCTTTCTCAATGACCTGCATAAGGCCGGCATCCACGCCGTCACCGGCGGTGACCCGGCGCTGTTGCAGATGGGCGCCAACCTATGCCAACAACTTTCGTGGGGGGCTCCGCCCGGTCAGCTGGAGGCCCTGGCGCTGCAACGCTCCAACAGCCGGCAGGGCCCCGGTGGAATCACCCCTGCGCAGGCCGACGACGTCGTCGACTACGCGCTGCGTGATCTGTGCCCAAACGCATAGCGTTGGTGCCTTCCTGCCCGGATTTGCCGTGTCGGCAGGTCACCGGTCGAGGGGCCGACCGTCGCCCGCGGAGCCGGGATGCAGCGATTCTGAGCGCAGAGATATCCCGTTCGCCCACCGGTCCGTATAAATTTGCCTCGCAGCGTGTTTTTTTTCCGGCTTTCATTGAACGATGCGCTGTCACAATTCAGGGCGGTCGAGAGGCAAAGGAGAAGGATCTATGGCAGCACAGCGGCCCTATGGCCGGTTTTTGGGCGCAGCCCTTGTAGGTGGCCCACTTCTGGTCGCCGGGGTCTTCTGGGCCAGCCCGGCGCGGGCTGACCAGACTGCCTTCCTGAACCACCTGCAAGCTGCGGGGATCCACGCCGTCAACGGCGGCGACGAGGCCCTGTTGCAGATGGGCGCGGACCTCTGCCAACAGCTTTCCTGGGGCGCTTCTCCCCAGCAGCTGGAGCAGCTGGCCATCCAGCGCTCCGACGCCGACCAGGGCACTGGCGGGATCAATGGTCGGCAGGCCGCGGACGTTGTCATTTTCGCGTTGCGCGATCTGTGTCCTAACGCATAGCCGGACGGTCAGGGCCGAGGTGAAGCTGAGCGCGCACAACCTCAGTGCCCTGAAGATCCCCGTCCCGACGTATGACCGCAGCCAAATCGGCATTGGCATCGTGCATTTCGGTGTCGGCGGTTTTCATCGCGCTCACCAGGCCATGTACATCGACAGACTGCTCAACGACGGCCTCGCGCAAGACTGGGGAATCTGCGGCGTCGGGGTGCTTCCGCGCGACCAGCACATGCGCGACGCGCTTGGTAGCCAGGACTGCCTGTACACGCTGATCCTTCAGCACCCGGACGGCACCCGCCAACCACGAGTCATCGGCTCCATCGTCGACTATCGTTATGCGCCTGACGATCCCGAAGCGGTGATCGATAGGCTCGCCAATCCAGCCACCCGGATCATCTCGCTCACCATTACCGAAGGTGGCTACCAGCCACCGCTGAGCGATGTTTTCGGGTTGGTGGCCGAGGCGCTCAACCGACGCCGCGTGCGCGACCTCCCATCGCCCACCATCGTGTCCTGCGACAACATCGCCGCAAACGGGCAGGTCGCGCGCCTGGCGTTCACGTCATACGCCCAACAGCTCAATCCCCAACTGGCGCAGTGGATGTGCGCGAACACAAAGTTCCCCAACTCGATGGTTGACCGGATCACACCGGCGACCACCGCCGAGGTGATCGACACGCTGCACTCCCAATACGGTGTGCGCGATGCTTGGCCCGTCGCCGCAGAGCCGTTCGCTATGTGGGTTCTCGAAGACGATTTCAGCGACGGCCGTCCACCGCTGGAGGCGGCCGGCGTTCAGCTCGTCGATGACGTGTCGCCGTACGAGGCGATGAAGCTGAGGCTGCTCAACGCCGGCCATCAGGGCTTGTGCTATTTCGCCTACCTTGCCGGCCATCGGCTGGTGCATGAAGCCGCCCGAGACCCGGCGATCGCCCAATTCGTCACCCGCTACCTGGATTTCGAGGCGCTGCCCACACTCGCGCCGATCCCGGGTCTCACCGAGTTCAAAGACGGACTCCTCCCCCGCTTCACCAACCCCTACGTCGGCGACACGGTCGCCAGGCTGTGCGCCGACTCATCCAACCGCATCCCAAAGTGGCTCTTGCCGGTGGTGCGCGACAATCTGCGATCCGGAGGCCCGGTCCGGCTGTCCGCGGCGATCGTCGCGAGCTGGGCACGCTACGCCGAAGGCATCGACGAGCACGGCCAACCGATCGAAGTCGTGGACCAACTCGCGGACACGCTTGTTTCGATCGCCCGCTCACAGCGCGACGACCCGGTTGCGTTTCTCGCCAACCGTTCACTATTCGGTGATCTCGTCGACGAGTCACGCTTCCTCGAGCCGTACCTCTGGACACTCGATTCGCTGCACCGCCACGGCGCATACGCAACGTTGCAGGCACTCATCCGATCCGACGGGCTGCGGCCGACCGAAGGGGCCGGATAACTGACCAAGGACATCGCCGGGCCAGCCTACTTTCAGGCATGGTTGGACAACGCCGGACCTCGGGGCGTGGCTCCCCACGTCGTCGCCGAGATCGCTCGACGGCACACCATCACCCCGGCGAGCTTTCAGGTGCTCGAGAACATGGCGGAGATCAAGGATCCGGGTGGCAAATCCTTTTTCCTCCTTCCCCCCGGCACCAGCGGGCACGACGCCCGCGACGCCGTGCTGATGACCTACATCCTGAACGCGGGCACCGACTACGGCACGGCGGGAAAGCAGCCCGCCGATTTTCCCGCGACTCCGTACGGCGCCACCGAAGTTGCGCGAATCATCGAGCGGCAGAAGGCAAACCGCTGGAGTTATAGCTGCGATGTCAGGTTCATCGACCGCAACGGAGGGCGCCTTGTCACTACCCCGAACGGCATGCTCACGGGCCTTGGGGGCAACTGGGCGCAACGCCAATTCAGCCGGCGGGGCGGCACCACCTGGGGTGACATCTTCATGGTGAACGCGGGCCGCCTGGCCGACCCCGCCCAACGGCTTCGCCTGATCATCCAGTCCGGGCATGCCTGGTACATCGATCGCACCGGTCAGCTCGTAGAGGGCAGCCTGGACCTGGACCGGGTGCTGCACCACGAGGAGCGCCATGCTCAGCAATGGGCGGCGAAAGGCTACCTAGGCATGCTGAGGGACTACAGCCGAGAGCTGATCCGCGAGTTCCTCTTTGGCACGACGAACAAGCTGGAAGAGGATGCCGGACTGGCCGACGGTGGCTACAAGTCGTGAATCCCGTTGTACAGCACCATCACACCGATGATGACCAAAACTGCGGCAAGCAGCGCGGCGTTGTTCCGGTCCATCCAGTCTTTGAGCCGTTCCAGCGCATCGTCGAGGCGGTGACCGGCTGCCGCATAGGCGAGTATCGGGATCGCAACCGATGAAGCGGCGACCGCGACAAAGAACGCCGCGGCCACCCAGTCACCGGTGTGGCCAAGGCCGCTGCCGCCGATGGCGAGTCCGGCCGGCACGCACAAGAGCGCCACGTCCGGTCGCAGCACCGCCAGAGCCGTCCCCATCACCCCGGAGCGCGCCGGGGTGATGGTGGCGAACGATCGCATCCACCCCGGCGACTCGGTGTGACCATGCCGGGTCAGCCAGCGAAAGATGCCGAACACGATCAGCGCCGACCCCAGCACCACGCGTAGCCAGGACGCCCACCGTGGCGGCGCCTTGTCCAGACCGCCGAGCATGCCCGAGGCGGCGACGGACAGCGCCGTGATGGCCGCCAGGCCGAGCACCCAGCCGCCAAGGAAAGCCAGGCTGCTCGGCCGGGGCCGCGGCGCCTGTAAGACCAGCACCGCGGGGATGACCGTGAGCGGCGAAAGCGAGATCACCAGTCCGAGGGGAATGAGCCCGGTCGCCACAGAGCCCCAGCTTCCTGCCATGGGCAGCAATCTTAGATCCGCTTCATGTCAGGGCGTGGATCCCGTTGTAAAGCACCATCAAACCGATCAGCACCAGAACGACCGCGAGCATCGTGGCGTGGTTTTCTTCCATCCACGCTTTCAGCCGTTCCAGCGCATCGTCGAGGCGGTCGCCGGCACCGACATAGCCCAATATCGGGATGGCGACCGTTGACGCGGACAGGACGACGAAGACTGCGGCGGCTGTCAACTCGGCCGCAACGCTGAAACTGCCGCTTCCGACGGCCAAGCCGGCCGCCGCGCACAGCAGCAGCACCTCCGGCCTGACCACCACCAAGACCACCGCGGTCACCCCCGCCCGCATCGGGGTCAGGGTGGAGAACGAACGCATCCAGCGTGGCATGTTGGCATGCCGATGCCGAGTAACCCAGTGGTAGACCCCCAACGCGATCAGCGCCGAACCGAAGACCACCCGCAGCCAGGACGCCCAGCTCGGCGGCGCCTTGTGCAGACCGCCGAGCAAGTCTGAGGCGCTGACGAACAACCCGGTGAGGGCTACCAGACCCAGCACCCAGCCGCTGAGGAAGGCCAGAGCGGTCGGCCGCGGCCGGGGCGTGTGCAAGACGAGCACCGCCGGAATGACCGTGATGGGCGACAGCGCGATGACCGCGGCAAGCGGGATGAGCTTGGTCAGGACCGAGGCCCAACTTGCTTCCACGGGCAGCAATCATTGCACTGGCTCGCCGCCGCCGCAGCGCTTGACCGTACCGCGGCTGCGCTCACCGCGTCACACCTACGCTGTTCGGCGCTGCAACGTCCTGATTGCAACACCATTCGTGCCATCCGGCCCAGCTGACCAGGCCCTCAGTGATGCCGGCGCAGCGTCCACGCGGGTATCCAGTGCGTCACGGTTTTCCGCTTCGAGCCGTAGGCGATCGGGTAGGTGACCAGCCCCCACCAGTCGCCCTGTTCGCACAGGCCCCAGCAACTCAGCCGCCCCTCGACAACCTTGTGCAGCTGCAGTCCGTTGGGCTGATACCGGCCGGAGCGGTGCGGCTCGCGCGGGAACAACACGGTCAGGTCGACCAGCACCGTGATCGGCGGGCGCACCACCCGGAACGGGCTGCGGGCCGGTTGCCCGTTGTACCCGATCGACGCCAGTTTGCCCATTGATCGATCATACGTTCGAATCGACGGTTGGTTTAGTCCTGTCATTTCCCGATGAAGCGCACCGGACGACGGCTATAGTCCCGGCGCAGACGCGACTGGAACCAGCCACACGGCGCCGGCCCGCTTCTGGCACCATGGCGATGTGTTCAGCCAGACCGTGACCCGCCCGGCGACTCGGTGAGCGTCGCCCAAACCGGCGACGCTCGGTGAGCGTCGCCCAAACCGGCGAATCACCTCACCGCAAAACGCTCGGGTATGTGGCGGTAGGTACGCCGGCCGCGTTGGACCCACTAATCGTCGGATTATTCGCCGTCGCGGTAAGTCTCGCCGGAGCCGCTCGCCCGTCATTCTGGTACGACGAAGCCGCCACGATTTCGGCCTCATACAGTCGTTCGCTCGGCCAGCTGTGGCGGATGTTGGCCAATGTCGATGCCGTGCACGGGCTGTACTACCTGATCATGCACGGCTGGTTCCAGCTCGTTCCGCCGACGGAATTCTGGTCTCGCGCGCCCAGTGGCCTGGCCGTCGGCGGTGCCGCGGCCGGAGTGGTGGTGCTGGCCAAGCAGTTGTCGTCACGCACCGTCGCAGTGGCCTCCGGTGTCTTTTGCGCGATCATGCCGCGCACCACGTGGGCAGCCATCGAAGCTCGCCCGTATGCGATGTCGATGATGGCCGCCGTCTGGCTGACGGTGCTGCTCATCCGCGCCGCGCGCCGTGACACCGGCTGGCTTTGGTGCGCGTATGGCATCGCGCTCGCCGTCTCCATTGTGCTCGACACGTACCTGGCGCTGTTGCTGGCAGCATACGGTGTGTTCGTCGTATTTTACTGTGCGCGAAGTGTTCTGGTACGGTTCGCGGTCACTTCCGGCGCGACTCTTTGCATCTTGACGCCGTTCTTGGCGACGGTCATCGAGCAAGCCCATCAGATCAGTTGGATCGCACCGATCGGCCGACGAACACTCGAAGATGTAGTGGTACAGCAGTATTTCGAACGAAGCCCGCCGTTCGCCGTGCTGTCGGGGCTGGCGATATGCGCCGCTATTGCCTTATGGCTCAGTAAGTCAGCACAACTGGCGCCCGGCGGCCGGCAGCTGTTGCTCCTCGCAGTGGCTTGGATTGCGCTACCGACCGTCTCGATCGTGGTGTACTCGGCGCTGGTTCACCCGATTTACACGCCGCGCTATTTATCCTTCACCGTGCCGGGAATGGCGCTGATCCTGGGCGTCTGCATTGCCGCTGTGGCCGTCAAACCATGGATAACGGCGGCGATCGTCAGTCTCTTCGCCATCGCCGCTGCGCCCAATTACTTACTCGCGCAGCGGAATCCGTATGCCAAATACGGCATGGACTACAGCCAGGTGGCCGACCTGATCACCGCGCGGGCGGCACCCGGTGATTGCCTACTGGTGAACGACACGGTGACGTTCATGCCCGCCCCGATGCGCCCGTTGATGGCGGCCCGCCCTGACGCCTATCGCAAGCTGGTCGATCTCACGCTGTGGCAACGGGCGACCGACCGCAACGACGTCTTCGACACCAATCTCATACCCGAGGTGGTGGCAAAGCCGTTGAGCCATTGCAGCGTGGTGTGGATCATCACCCAAGCCGACGACTCGCTACCCGCCCATGAGCAGGGCGTCGCACTGCCGCCCGGCCCACGCTACGGGGCCACCCCGGCCTTCGCGGTCCCGCACGATCTGGGCTTTCGCCTGGTCGAGCGGTGGCAGTTCAACCTGGTTCAGGTGATCAAGGCGACCCGATAGCGCTCACCAGATGTGGATGTAATCGATGAGCATCGACGCCGGGAAAGTGCCTGCGGCGGGGTCGCCCGCCCCGACCCCACCCACCGCAAGGGTGAACATGGGCGTCATCCAATAGCCGGGATTGTTGAACGGCCAACGAAAGTCGTCGGGAGCGCCGCCGTGTACGTGGATGGGTTTGTTCGGAACAGTGAAATACTGTGCGCCGTCACGCGAGAACTGGAATCCGTTCTCACCCCAATGCATTTGCCAGGTGTGCCAACCGCCGTCCACCAGGCCGGGAATCGACTTGCCCTCCCAGGTTTTCCCGTTGGACGCCGCGTGGACGGTGGTGCCCGGGGCCCACTGGCCATTGCCGTACCACTCGAAAACGTCGACCTCGCCGTCGGGCAGCGGATCCTCGTTGACCCCCCAGAACGAGGGCCATAGGCCGGGGTACAAGCAGTCCAGCTTTATCCGCGCTTCCCAGGTCTGGTTGATCATGCTGCGGAACTTGCCGCGCAGTTTGCCGCTGTAGTACGTGCCCATTTCCTGGGTGGCGCACAACACCAGATTCGAGTGGCCGTCCTGGAACACGTTTCGGCGATCGTCGCGGTATATCCCGTCGACCGGCGGAAAAACGTCGTCCTGCCAAGTCTGCACGATCCACTTGCCCGGGTCGGGACCTGAGCCCGCGGGGCCGTCGAACTCGTCGGCGAAGATGTAGGGCCCGCCCGCGTTCGACGCCGGTGCCTCCGGCGCCGACGATGGGGTCGCCCAGGCCCCCGGGAGACGCATCGCAGCCCCCAGCATGCCGACCCCCGTCATCAACAACATGCTGCGACGATCCATCTACCCTCCACCCAATCGTGAAGCACCGTTCACACTCAGTGCGATACCCCGAGGCAACTTCAGCAAACGGTTTTATGAAATCACGCCGGAGGGGTGCCACGCATGCGCACCCCGTTCGTGGCGGCCAGAAATCCCATGCCAGAAAACCGGCATCCCGGTCGACGAGCATCCCGGCCGGATCACACCCGCGCCGGGTGGGTCTGGAACGCCGTGTCGTCCGGGTTGGCGTGGACGGTGGTTCCCAGAGGCCATTCACCGTTGCCGTACCACTCGAGCAGGTCGACTTCGCCGCTGCGGCCGTGGCAGCGACCACTGATTTCGCTGCCCGGTGATTATCAAGCGCATTGACATCGCCGCGGCCGGTGGTATCAAGGAGGTTGATGGTCTGAGAAAGGAAATGACAATGTTTGGTGGTGGATTCTTCAGCGGCTTCGGCGGTCCCGGTTTCGGCGGCCCGGGTTTCGGCGGTCCCGGCTTTGGCGGCCCGGGTTTCGGCTTCGGCCCGGGTTTCGGCGGCGGCTGGGGTAAGCACGGCTGGGGTCATGGTGGGCCTGGCGGCCCCGGATTCGGTCCCGGCGGCGGCCCGGGTCTCAAGCGCGCCGCGTTCGTCACCGCGGCCATGCTGCTGGACGGCCCGGCGAACGCTGCGCAGGTCGTGCAACGGGTGGCCGACGCCACCGATGGTGCATTCACCCCTCCGCAGGACCTGGCGGAGCTTGCCATCGGGATACTGGCCGGCCGCGGCATGGTCACCGTTGACGACGGCGTGGCGACCCTGACCGAACTCGGCAGGAACGTCCTGGCCTGGCGCGGCATCAGTAGCGAGACCGCGCATGCCTTCCTGGGCCGGGCGGCGAAGTTCGGCGACGCGTTCAAGATCCGCAGGGAACTCTTCGAGCTCGCCGGGCTGGCCCGCACCATCACCTGGACGGGGACCGAGGAGCAAAAGCAGCAACTCGCCGAGGCCCGGGCCAAGGTCCTGGAAGTCCTGACCGAAGCAAAGAAGACCCTGCACCGCATCCTCGGCGAGGGCTAGCGGCTCAGGCGCTGGTCGGTTCGCTGAGCTTCACCAGCGTCTTGCCGATGTTGACCCCGGTGAACAGCCCGTTGAGGGCATCGACACACGAGTCGATGCCCTCAAAAACGGTCTGCCGGTGCCGCAACCGGCCCTCGCCCTCCCATTGACGCAGCGCGGCGAACGCCTCATCAAAGCGTCCCCACTGTTCGAGGGCGTTGAATCCCTGCATCAGCGCGGTTTTGGACAACACGTTGACGTAGTTGGCGGGCCCCGGATGTTCGCCGGTCAGGTAGCTGGAGATGACGCCGCACAGCACGACGCGGGCATGCGAGGCCAAGCGGCCCAGCACCGCGTCGAGGATGGGCCCTCCCACGTTGTCGAAGTACACATCGACGCGCTGCGGGCAGTGCTGCTTGAGCGCCGCCGCGAGGTTGTCGTTCTTGTAGTCGATACATGCGTCGAAGCCGAAGTCCTCGACCACCGCCCGGCATTTCTCCGGCCCCCCCGCAATGCCGACCACCCGGGCGCCGGCGATCTTGGCGATTTGCCCGGCCACCGACCCAGTGGCGCCCGCGGCCGCCGAGACCACAACCGTTTCCCCGGGCTGCGGTCGGCCGATGTCGGTCATCCCAAAATAGGCGGTGGCACCGGTCGGCCCGTACACCGACATGATCGCCAGCTGGTCATTCTCGCCCGGAATCGGGGTGCTGAACACGTCATCGCGGATGATCGCGTACTCGGAGAAGCCGGTCAATGTGGTGACGACGTCGCCGACGGCGTAGGCGTCACAGCGCGACCCGACCACCTCGCCGATGCCGGCCGCCCGGATTACCTCCCCCAGCTGCACTGGCGGAAGGTAACCGGGCTGGTCGTCGAGCCAGGTGCGGGCGGCGGCATCGATCCCGACGTAGGTGGTGCGCAGCAGCGCCTCGCCGTCGGCCGGCTCGGGCGCCGGCGTGGTGACCATCTCCGTGTCATCGGGCTGGACCAGCCCGGTGGGGCGGCGACGCAACAGGATTTGGCGGTTCGGCAACTCGGGCACGAAGCAGAAACTACCGAACCGTCCGAAATCACCGGTGTGAATGGCATATTCAACCCATGGCAGCAAACGAGGACCCGGAAGAGCGAATCCGGGAGCTCGAGCGCCCACTCGCCGACACGGCGCGGGCGTCCGAACTGAGCAGCCCGCAGACCCCAGCCGGCCCGGGTTACCCGCCCGCCCCGGCGGGCCCCCCGCCCCCGCCCCCGACTCCGTGGACGTATAGCGGTTCATTTCCCGGGCCACCCCCGCAACGCCCCTCGGGCAACCGCATGTGGTGGATCTTGGGCACGGTGATCGTCATCGGCATGCTGGCTCTCGCAGGGGGCATCGCCGCCTTTGCCGCACACCAGCTTTCCGGTGTCCGGTCGATCATCAACTCAACGCCGACCATCTCCACGACGTTCGGTCCCACGACGAGCACCCCGAGCAGCCCCGGCCCGTCGACGACTCAGACCAAAAACCCCACGCCGTCGACATCGGCCACCCCACCGGTGGGCGGCAAGCTCAGCGTCTCCGGCATCAACGAGAATCGAACCCTGGTCTGCAACGACAGCACCGTCAGCGTCAGTGGTGTTTCCAACACGGTGGTGATCACCGGCCATTGCGCACGAATCACCGTCTCGGGTGTTCAAAACTCGATCACCGTCGACGCCGCGGACAACATCGACGCCTCCGGGTTCAACAACAAGGTCATCTATCACTCGGGCAACCCGAAAATCAGCAACGCCGGCGATTCGAACGTGGTCGAACCGGGGTGACCGCGGCGACGACCGCTACTGCGACTCCCGTGAGGGCTCCTCGGAATCGTCGTCGAGAACGCTGACCGCGATGCCATACGGCAGGAAGCGCACTTTGCGCTTGGGGTCGACGTTGCTCTTGTTTGCCCGCAACGCATCGAGTTCGGTCGCATACACCTCTTCAACGTGCGCGCCGCCGTTGGCGTCCACCGTATAGATGGCCCACACGCCGTCCCCGGCTTCGCCGGCGGTCTCGGGTTCCGGGCGGGGACGTCGCGACAGGTCCTCGAAAAACGATGACCACCCGCCCCGGGGACCCGGAGCCGCGACGAACCTGCTGAACCGCTCGAAGACGTCGCGCAGTCCCTCGCTGCCCTCCCGGATCATTCGATCGAACTCCTCGGGATCAAATCCGAATGCACCGTACTCGCCCACCCGACCTCCTTGCCGCTCATGTCGTCATTGCCCAGTGTGCGCTCAGTCGCGATTGTTTGCCACGTGCTACGCCGCCGGCGGCGGAGGCGGATTGATCGGGATCGGCACCGTGACGAACGGGAAGTGTAAATACATCGTCATCGGCGGCATCCTGGGAGCCGGCTGCGCCGCCGGCGGCGGCGCAGCGGGCGGGGCGGCTGCCTCGGTTTGCGGCGGTGGCGGGCTGGGCGCAGCCACCTGGGCTTGCGGCGGGGTGCTGGGTGCCTGAGCCGGCACTTGGGTGCCGGGGGTGGCAACGCTCACGCGCGGGTTGTGCGGCACAGTGGGCGCCAGCCGGTCAGCCGTGAGCGAAAACAGCACCACCCCGGCCACGACGGCAACGATCCCCGCCAGCGCGCTGCCGGCCAGGAACATGGGCCGGCGCCGGCCGCGGGGTTTTTTCATCGTGCTCCTCGATGGCGCTGTAGGCCAGCGCGTCGGCGCTCAAATCGGCGTCGCCCCAGACGTCGAGGTAGGCCGGACTGAGCGCACGAGGGCTGATTTCCCCGGTGCCCGGATCCAGCGCGTAGGCCAGGGCTGCCGTCGACGACGCGAACAGCGGCGCATTCGCCGAGGCCACCGCCGCTCCGCGGGCCAGCGCCATGTCCGGCTCCTCCGGAGCGGTTACCTCCCGCGATATCTGCGCCTCGAGCGCGGGCTTGACGGGGACGATGTCCGTTCCGCAGCCGATGAGGAACACCCCGTCCGCCCGCGACTCCCGGGTATCCAGACCGCCAACCACTGTCGCCAATTCGGCCGCGGTGGCCTGCGCCCAGCCATCGTCCGGCGTCGGCGCCAACTGCTTGCGGTGCAGATCGACGATGGAACGGTCGGCGACGTCGACGACCGCCAACGTCGCGTTCTCAGGCTCCACGAACAGCATCGCGATGTGCTGATAGTCGAGCGCAGAACCGACCGTCTGCGCCAGCGTGGCCGCGGCCAGCAACGGGGAGACCAGCATCACGCCGCCCAGGTCGTGGCGAGCGAGCGCCTCTCGCAGCGCACCGACATCGGTCGGTTCCGTCCAGGTCACCCCGGTCGAGGCCAACCGGTAGCCGCCCGCGACCGCCCCTTCGCGTGTGCCGCTGATCGCGGCGATCACCTGATCGACCGCACCTGAAGTCGCCGAATCTCCGGCGCCGGCAACCGCGAACACGTCTTGTTCGACGGTGACCCCGTCGGCGTTCTGGCCCTCGACGACTACCAGGCGGACCGTCCTGGGAGCCCCTGAAACCAGGGCCACCCCAAGCACGATGTCCACTCATGCCTCCGAGGTCCGCTGAATTTTCCCCTGCCCCTCCATGAGGGCACCAACAGTGAGACCCCGCCCGAACTGGATGATTCCACGTCACCCGCGTGTCGCCGGACGCGCTTGTGCAGCGCGGCAAGCAGGAAATATGCGACTGGACCGATTAGTAGCCCGGGCTCAGGAAGGGGTTCTGGGAGTCGCCCGGATACTGCGGGTACTGGGGATACTGCGGGTACTGGGGATACTGGGGGTACTGGGGATACTGGGGCGCCTGGGGAGCCGCAGGCGCCTGCTTCTGCGGAACGGGAACCGGTATCGGCACCGGAAGCAGCGGCACATGGATCCACTCGGTGGTCATCGGCACCGTCGTGGTTGTGGTCGTGGTGGTGGTCGGCGGCGGCGTGGTCGTGGTGGTGGTTGTGGTGGGTGGCGGCGGCGTGGTCGTGGCGGTCGGTGTCGGCGGCGCAGTGGTCGCCGGCGCGGGGTGCCTGGGGGTATAGACCGGCGGCGGGGTGGTGACCACCACCGGCGGTGGCGGTGGCGCGGACGGTGGCGGTTCGGGCGGCGGTGGCGGCGCGGGGCTTGGCACCGGCTCGGCGCTGGGCGGTGCTGGCACGGCCGTCGGCGGCGGGAGCATCGAACGTGGCGCCAGCGGGCTGGGCGCGGGGGCGGGCCGGGGGGCGACGCTGGGCGCCGGTGGAGCCTGGCGGTTTTCGATGGCCGCCAGCGTGTACGCCACGCCACCGATCGCCGTCATGGCGACCACCGCCGACATGCCGATGATCAACTGCGACACCCTAAGACGCCGCCACAGCGGTTCCCGGGGCGGCTGGATCACGTTCAACCGCATCGACCAACCGGCCGGGCCGTCTTCGTCGTAGGTCTCGCCGCCGAACCGCACCCGCAAATCGCCGGGGTATTCGGTTTGAGACCAAGCCAATTCGCGATCGGTGAGCGCCTCTTCGTCGATCACCAGCATGTCGCCGGCCCCAAGGTCGACGACATCGCCGGCCGCGTGGGCAGACGCGAGCAGGCCCATCGACGTCCGCGTCCGCAGGTCCAGCTCTTCGCCGCGGGATGCCAAAAGCAGTGCGCCACAGGCTGCCGCAATGGCGGGCTGCGACGGCGTCAGGATCGGCGTGCGGCCATGCACCGAAAGACGTTCGGCGACAAGCGGAATAAGCGCACCGCCCCCCACTGTGACGACCGCTGCCAGGTCCGTCCAGCTCTTGCGGTAGCGCACCAACATGTCGTCGAACGCATAGATGAAACCGGTCAACCGGTCCTGTATCAGATCTTCGAGTTCGTCTCGGGTCATCGCAAGGCTGCAGCTGCGGCCCCCTAGCTCGGCGTCGATTTCGGTGGTTACGTCGGTGGAAAGCCGCTCCTTGGCCGCGCGGCACTGTTCCCTCAACTCGGCGAGCTGTCCGACGGCGGCGGTGCTGGCCGGATCGATACCGCTGCCGTGGCCCAGTTCCTCGAAAACCCGGAGGAGCAACTCCTGGTCGATCTCACCGCCGGAGAAGCCCGCGTAACGCATGGTGGCACTGGCGAGCTCGAAATCTCTTGCTACTTCCACCAAGGTGGCCGACGTGCCGCCGCCACCGAAATCCAACAGCCCGACCACCCCATCGTCCGGCAGGCCAAGCTCGGCGTTGACCGCCTTCAACGATGCGATCGCATCGGAAACCAGCAGCGGCGCCATGCCGCTACGCACGAAACCTACGTGGGTCCGTAGACCGTTGCGCAGTGCTTGCACCGTACTGGGCTTCCAATATGCGGGAACGGCGATGGAGATCTCCGAGGAAGCCGCGTCCGCGCCGGCGACCACCACCATCGCATCGAGCGCCTCCACCATCAGCAGCTCGGGATCATGCGCGGACCCGTCGGCTGACACCAGCGCTACCGACTCGCCGATACGCTCGACAAAGCCCTTGATCTGCACACCGAGCTCGGACAAACACGGATTCTTCTCAGAAACACCAACTTTCGGTGCGCAGTGCGGGTAAAGCGTCAGCACGGATCGGCGGGTAACCGGTGGGCTTCCATTGCGCGCAGCGACCAGGTTCGTGGTCCCGATCGACAACCCAAGTGGGTCGTACATAGAGCGAAAACCTTCGTCTATAGGGGTCGGTGGCCAGCGTTAACCATATCTGTCGACACGCCCAAAGCCGATGGGTTGCAACGTCATCGGTATCCGGTCGATGCGGCCTCGTCACCGAAGTGGTACCGCTATCCCCTTGACAAAATTTAAGTGATGCTCACACGACGGTGAGCGGCAGCGATCGCCTGGGCTGGAACTGAAATGTCGATCCACCACTGACTTTCGTTACCGAGACTTCGGGCAGCTCGGACGCCGCCGTCTCCGTTGCAACGAATTCCGCGGTCCACTCGGCATTCGTGCCGCTGACCCGGACTTCGATATGCGGGTCCACGGCGGTGGCGATCGCCTGCAACGGTTGCACCGATTCGGGTGAGCACAGCGATATCCAGGCACCGTCGTCGTGGGCCGGCGACCGGTGCACCAGCAGCCGGTTCTGCGTCGTTTCGGCCACGACGTAGCCCGCGGGGTTAAGCAGTGGATGCAACTCGAGTACCCGCAGGACTCCTTCGGTTCCACCCGGAAATTCCAATGCCCGCTGAATCCGCTCGGCCGCAAGACCGGCCAGACCGGTCAGGCCGCGGGTGCACACCGAAACGGCCTCGGCGTCGTCGACCGCGCGCTTTCTCACCGCAATGGCAAACGACAGGTATAGCAGGTGCATTTGCAGGCACACCTCGTCGGCCATCCGCACCAGTGCCGAGTGTGAGAAGGCACCGAAGTCCAGGTCGGACAGCAACGATCCCGAGTAATCCGCCAGCCCCTCCTCGGAGGGGTCGATTGGCGCGAGTTCCCAGCTGGCAGCACGCTTTTGGCTAACGATGTGCAGAGCCGGGATGCTCTGGGCCTCCGGATAGGACTCATCGATGATGACGGTCCACGCGCAGTGCGGATGCCGATCCGCCGGCTGGCGCGGCGGCCGGTGGATGGGACGAACCTGCGCGCGCGGATTGGTCGCGACAGCGGTGGCGTCGAAAGTCGGATCCTCGATGGTGTGGCACATCCCGAAGACGTAGTCGTGGCCCATCGGTTCCACGTCGAGCAACGCTCCGCAGTGGTTGAGGTGGAATTCGCCGTGCCAGCGGTCGTGCACCGTGTACCGGAAATCCATGAATTGCGGCGGAGCGCCGATGTCCAGCTGCAGCCCCTTGAAGATGGTCGGCACGTCGTCGCCCTCGAAGTTCAGGGCCCGCTGCATGCGCTTGGTGTAGATCGGGCTCGCGCCCGCCCACTCCTCGATGGCGATCTGCACCATCTCCTCCCGGCCGAACGAACTGATGCACCACGCCATGCCGGAGCGGTCCATCAGCTGCCCGATCAGCAGCAGTTCGGGGACCAGGACGGCGAGTTCGGAACGGGTCAACCGGGTGTATCGGGACGGGGCCACCGGCCAAAAATAGGCTTGGCTATGTTATAAAGTCAACAATGTCAATTGTCGCAGGCCAGGCCCCTGGGCGCTCGGTGACTCCCACGCGGCGCACCAGCGCGCCGCGCAAACGTGGCGATGACACCCGGGCGAGAATCATCGACGAGACGGTCCGCTGCATCATCGAGGAGGGTTTTGCCGCCGCGACCGCCAAGCATGTGGCCGAACGGGCGGGCGTGACGTGGGGGGTGATCCAATATCACTTCGGCGATCGCAACGGTCTGCTGATGGCCGTCGTGGAAGACGGGGTGGCCAGGCTGCTGGACAGCCTGTCGTCGGCCGATGGCAGCGAGCTGCCGCTGCGCGAGCGCATCGAGGTCGTCGTGGACACCGCGTGGAGCTGCTATAGCAGTCCGACGTCGATGGCGGCGTTCGAGATATTGCGGGCAACTCGGGGTAATCCGGGCGAGTCCTCGCGGCACCACCTGCTGGAGATGAATTCGGCGATCGCCCAGCTGGGCCAGCTGATAACCGACGATCCAGCCAATGCCGTTGTGGCCGAAGTGATTTGGTCGGCGCTGCGAGGGGTGGTGCTGGTGCAGATGATTATGGACACCTCGATCGATTGGCATCGGGAGCGACATGCGCTGATCGATATGGTCACCCATTACCTGCAACGTGACGCCTCCGAT
The DNA here is from genome assembly GCA_035505695.1 of Mycobacterium sp. Taxonomy (GTDB): domain Bacteria; phylum Actinomycetota; class Actinomycetes; order Mycobacteriales; family Mycobacteriaceae; genus Mycobacterium. Next base: position 2,939 of record DATJQO010000106.1, on the reverse strand, counting down.
GTGCTGCAATGACGTGATGACCCCCCAAGATTTCGCCGACATCGAAGCAATCAAGCAAGTCAAATACCGGTACCTGCGCGCCCTGGACACCAAGCACTGGGACGACTTCGCCGACACGCTGGCCGAGGACGTCGTCGGCGACTACGGCTCGTCGGTCGGTGAGGAGTTGCACTTCACCAACCGCGTCGACCTGGTGAACTACATGCGAAAAGCACTTGGCCCGGCCGTGATTACCGAACACCGGGTGACTCATCCGGAGATCACCGTGACCGGCGACGAAGCGTCGGGCACCTGGTACCTGCAGGACCGGGTGATCGTCGGCGATTTCAACTTCATGCTCATCGGTGCGGCTTTCTACCACGACACCTACCGGCGTGGCGACGAAGGTTGGAAGATCAGCGCCACCGGCTATGACCGAACCTACGAGGCGACAATGTCGTTGGGGGGCTTGGACTTCAAAATCAAGCCCGGTCGTGCCGTGACCGATTGACGGGCCGCTACTTGGTGATGGCGATGACCGCGCCGGGTCGTAGCCATTTCATGATCGACACCAATTGGGCGTCGTCGACCGCCACACACCCTTCCGTGGGGCCGCCGTCAGTGGTGTGAAAGAAAAACGCCGCCCCACCGCCGGGAACCTTGTTCTTGTTGACGCCCATCACCACCGCGTGCTTGTACTGCGGGATTTGCAAGTTCTCGCTTTCGGCCGTGTTGAACGGGCACTGCGCCTTCGGGCACACCTGCATGCTGTTGAAGGTCGGGCTATGGTCGTCGCCGCTCCACCAGTAATTCGATCCGACGACCTGGGTGTAGGGCAATCCGGTGCCGGGATTGGGTGCGGTGCCGAAGGCGGAGTCGAGGGTGTAGACGCCCACCGGCGTGGCCGGCACGCCGCTCTTGGCCTGCGCCGCCATCCCGGCCGATCCGACGTGAGTCGGGATGTCGGTGCGCAGCGCCTGCCAGCCCTCGGTGGTGCGCTGGTAGATGTCCATCTTCGCGGTGGATCCACCGGTGCTGACCACCGAAACCACCTGTGTCGCATTGCCGACCGCGTTGGCGAACCAGGGCGCGCCGGCCGCGCCACCGCTGGGCGCCAGCATCAGCGACGCGGCGATCAGGCACGCCGCAGCGCAAAGCGGAGCGAACAGTCGGCGCATGGGATCAATCGTCAGACCCGCTAACCTCAGGGTCAAGTAAAGCTTTAGATCCGATTGGATCACCGCGCCGTGACCAACCATCACCGCCGACATGAGGCGCCGACATGACTGGCCGACCCCAGTCATACTGGCCTCATGGCCGTCTTCGTCCGTAGGTTGTTCGGCATCGGCAAGCTTCCCGACGATCTGCACGCCGAACTGGAGGCCGAGGGAATCATCCACCTGGCCGACTATGTCGCGGTGACCCGGCGATTCAGCGGCGCCATCCCCGGTGTGCGGTTGCCGCACGGCGTCGCCAGCTACTCGGGTTCACTGGTCTTCACCTCGCAGCGAGTGCTGGCAACGTTGTCCATGCTGCCCAAATTGGCGGGCCCGACCGTGAACGCCCCCTGGGAAGCGCCGCAGACCGGCGCGGCGAAGGTCGAGATTTCCGCGACCGGTTTACAGGTCGATGTTGACGTCTCCCACGTCGACCCGAAGTTCAATGGCGAACTGTCGCTGAACTACAAGGTGGCGCTTCCGGCCGATGTGCTGGGCGGCTTGCCGCGGCGATCGCTCGCCTTCGACATGCCGCCGGAGTACGTGTTCCGGGCGGTCGGGGTTACCTATAGTCCGTGATCGTCATGCGCGGCCAGGGCGGCTGTCGCAGCACCGCCAGGCTGCCCAGCACGGCCGCGAGCAGTCCGGTGATCACTCCGACAAGCGCAATTCGGTTGGCATCCACGGCGGCCTTCCAGGACACCTCGCCGTTGCGGATGACGAAAACACCGAGCGGTTTGGCGACGAGGATCACGGTGGCGCCGTCGGGGGTCTGATACGGCTCGCCGTAGACGGCGCCGGCGGGCAGCTGGTCGAGTAGGTCGGATGGCTTCACGGAGCACTCCTTTCGGCGGGCCGTGGCTGACCGGTGTCTAGGGCACGCCTGAGGCTAACCCGGATTCTCTACGATGACTGACGTGACCGGTCCGGCGTTCAGCGCAGCGGAGCGGCGCGCCGTCTATCGGGTCATCTCCGAAAGGCGTGACATGCGCCGATTCACACCCGGCGCCGTGGTCGCCCAGGACGTGCTGGCGCGCTTGCTGCAGGCCGCGCACTCGGCACCCAGCGTCGGCCTGATGCAGCCGTGGCGCTTCATCCGGATCACCGACGACTCGCTGCGGCGGCGCATTCACGCGGTCGTCGACCAGGAGCGCCCGCTCACCGCTGCCGCGCTGGGCGAGCGGGGCGAGGAGTTCTTGGCGCTGAAGGTCGAGGGCATTCTCGAGTGCGCTGAGCTGCTCGTGGTGGCGCTGTGCGACGACCGGGATAAGCATGTGTTCGGCCGGCGCACGCTACCACAGATGGATCTGGCTTCCGTGTCGTGCGCGATCCAGAATCTGTGGCTGGCGGCGCGCTCGGAAGGCCTTGGCATGGGCTGGGTTTCCCTGTTCGACCCGCACCGGTTGGCGTCGCTGCTGGAAATGCCCGACGGCGCCGAGCCGGTGGCCATCCTGTGTCTGGGCCCGGTGCCCGAGTTCCCCGATCGCCCGGCGCTGGAAATCGACGGCTGGGCTTTCGCACGACCCCTGTCGGACTTCGTCTGCGAGAACCGGTGGGGCGAGCTGCCGGCGCCGTGACTTACGGTATCGTCGCCGGTCGCAGGGCTCGTGGCGATCGCGAGCGCGGCGCAGCCGGGCGAAGCGGGTCGCCACCATCGACAATGTGGCGATCGCGAGCGCGGCGCAGCCGGGCGAAGCGGGTCGCCACCATCGACAATGTGGCGATCGCGAGCGCGGCGCAGCC
>DATJQO010000105.1:0-9331 GCA_035505695.1 Mycobacterium sp. | reverse complement strand
ACCAACCGTAACGTCACCCGCTGGCGCGACGGGCAGATGGTGCTGCGCTGGACTGCGGCCGGCATGCTCAACGCCGAACGTTCCTTCCGCCGCATCAAGGGCTACAAACAGATGCCCCAACTCGTCACCGCCCTGCGTCGGCACACCCACTCCGACACCGGCACCCAACCTGCCGGTACCGCCGCCTAAAATCCGCTATGGATCGCCACCGAAAATCCACGCGACTCGGGACATGCTCGGACGCACAGCGAGACGACATAGAGCGCCAGGCGATCCCCGCTGAGGGATTTGACCCTCACGACCTGCTGTGCTGGAAGCCCTAGGGTTGGTACGGCTGGAGCCGGGCTTCATACGATGAGATAATGGCGTTAAGCGATATTCGGCGCGAAGATGTGCCCGGCGCAATTGCTCTGCTGGACGATCCGGCCGAAGGTCCGAGACTTCTCGATGAACTTCACTTCATGCCGGCAAGGGACTACCGATTTGTCTACAAGGGCAGGTTCTATGACTCCAAGGCGGTGGACCGCCCGCGCCAAGGCGACCCGCATCATCGACCCCTGACCATCACAGGTGCGCCCGTAAGTGGTCGATCAGCTTTTGGATGAACTCGTCCATCAGCGGCGCCTTCTGAGCGAAGCCGTCTGCGGCGTGATACATCCGCGGGACGGTGACCAGTTCGCATTGCACACCACTTGCCCGTAGCCGCTCGGTGTACGCCACGTCCTCGGCGTAGTACAGGTCAAGATCGCCCACACCGATCCAGGCGGGCGGGAGTCCGGACAGGTCATCACGCGCTGGCGCCGCATACGGCGGCGCATCGGAGCGCCGCGGCTCCCGGCCGAGGTACGCCGTCCACGCGAACCGGTTGGACCCGGGTGTCCAGACGAGCCGGCCGCGACCCTCGTCATCGTCTTTCAGCACGGTGCGGTCGTCGAGCATCGGATACATAAGTCCCTGAGCGCGCAGTGTGAATCCCTCATCGTGGCTGCGCTGAGCGACAGCCGCCGCCAACCCGCCGCCCGCGCTCCTTCCGACGACAGCGATGCGATCGACGTCGATACCCAAGTCGTCGGCGTTCTGGCGCATCCACTGCAACCTCGCCATGCAGTCGTCAAGGGCTGCAGGGAAAGGGTTTTCAGGGGCCAGACGGTAGTCCGGAGACACGACGACGGCTCCCAACTCCCTCGCGAGCCGTCCATGAGTCCCGAGTTCGAGTTGCGGAGACTCGACGATCATCCCGCCGCCGTGCAGCGTCAGCACCGCGGGTCGATTCGTGCGGTGTCCGTCGGGCGTGACGACCAGGACGCGGGTTGCGGGTTGGCCGACGGTCCGCGTGACGACATTGACACCAGGTCCGGGCGGAGTCCTGACTCGGTATGCGAGGCGGATGACTGGCAGCGTCTTGGCCGAGTATGTGACGGTCACGAACGGCAGCGCGACGCTGCGGAGCTGTGGGTCCGCCTGCTCGACTGCTTACCGCATACCCAGATACCGGCGAGCTGCCACTGCAGCGGCCCCGATGGCGGCGACGGTCCCGAGCTTTCTTCATGACCGGTGAATGTAGTCGGTCAGAGATGCTTCGCAAGGTAGTCGAGCATGCTGGCGCGGACTGTTCGACCTTCAGATCCGGTGTTTGGTGGCGTGTCAAGTTCAATACGCAGTCTTATATGCCTGACTATTTAAACCGTGGTCGGGCCAGCAAGCCCGGTTCTCGATAGGCCGTTACGCAAGTCTTACGCAATCTTGCCTTGGTGAGTCTGAACTGCTCCGATAATCCAATCTGGGCGTTGAATGCTTTGATTCAACGAAACCGATTGAAAGACAACGGCTTTAATGCTATCGATTGAATCGTCGAAGGATTCAATTTGGCCTCTAGTTTGGTTGCTGGCAAAGCTGGACACGGACGCATAATCCGTTGGTCGCGGGTTCGAGCCCCGCCCGCCCCACCCTAAAAGCGCTGGTCAGAATTGGTAGGCCGTGGCCAGCCCGGTTTTCGGCGCGTTCATCGCGGCGTCGTCGCGGCGCGTGGCGGGATGGCAGCGGCTGGGTGTGCGCGCAGCTAACTCCCGGCGGTACGGCTTCCGAGTTGCGTAGTGAGCAGCGCCGTCATGCCGTTGTAGGTGGTCCACTTCGCTACGATTGCCGCTGTGCCGGACGGCGTAAGGGCCTCGCCCGCCCGGGTAGGTCAGGTTGACCGTTCTTAAAATCCGCCCAGTGTCGGTTTCGAGTCCGACTGGGGGCACGGGGTTTGTACTGGTAGGTCGGCGTATCGGTCGGTCGTCGGTTCGTCCGAACGCCGTTCGTGTACGCAACTAGGCGACGGCGGGCGAAGTAGCTAACGCGCACCGCGACACGCCGAGTGGCGTCGGTGGCCGGTGGAACAATTCAGGACAGTGGGGTGACGTGGGGATCAGTTCGCATCCCGCGTGACCTCCACCGTCATCGAGAACGCCAGCCATGCCTTGTTCCCCGAACAGCCCGCAGCGGTGGCCAGCGCGGTGATCGGCTACCTCGAGGACCTTAAATCGATTCCTCCGAAGTAGTGCTGGCGCTTACAGCGCCTGCTTGCTGGTGGCGCGCGGGAAATCCTACCGGACTTGCGTCGGGGCGTGGTTGTGGTTCGGTTTCGGCGCCGTCGTCAACTTGCTCTCTTTGCGAATTCCCTTGTCCACCAAAGCGGCCGGGGCAAACTTCTTCAGCAGCGATAGCCGGCGCGCCATTGGTCCGGCCGGATACCGCAGCTTCGGCGTGCGGCTGGTGGCCGCCTTGAGCACGACTTGTGCGACTACCGCGGGATCGTCTCCGGCATGTACCGCCTCGGTGAGGGCCTTTTGGACGTGCTCGCGTGTGGTCGCGTAGCTGTCGATCGGTGAGTCGGCATCAATCGCGTTGGTGTCGAAGGAGGTGTTGGTGTAGGCGGGTTCGACGACTAAGACCCGCACGCCGAATTCGCGGGTTTCGTGGTCGAGGGATTCCGAGTAGCCCTCGACCGCGTGCTTGGTGGCGGCGTATAACGCGGCGTAGGGCGCCGGCAGGAATCCCAGCACCGAGCTGACGTTGATGATCCGACCGCTGCCCTGTGCACGCAGATGAGGCAGCACCTCACGGGTCAGCCGCACCAACCCGAAGAAATTGGTGTCGAAGATCTGCTGCGCCTGGGTTATCGAACTCTCCTCCGCGGCGCCGATTACCCCGATACCGGCATTGTTGACCAGAATGTCGATGCGACCCGCGTGCTGGATCACCGTTGAGACGGCCCGAGCAACCGAAGCGTCGCTGGTGACATCGAGCTGCACCAATTCCACCCCGGAGATCGGGGCCGTCCTTTGTGGGTTGCGGCTGGTGCCGAACACCTCAAAGCCCTTCGCCGCCAAGGCGCTCGCAACGGCCAGGCCGATTCCCGAGGAGACGCCGGTAACCAATACCACGGGCGATCGTTGTGTCATGTCTGCTCCTAGTAAACCGAGTGGTGTAGTTCTTTTGTTGGCAACGCTACGCCTCATGTAAGGCCAGATGTATAGATTGTGTTTTATGACATATGGTATATGCAATGTAAATTAAGACGTTGTCGCACTCGAGGAGACCGATGAACCTGCTACCCTTGCGTGCGCGCCGCGCCGCTGTCCTGGCCAACAAGAAAGTCCTTGAATACCTGCGCTCGCCACAGGCCGCCACTGTGACCGACATGCCATGGAGCACAAACGGTTTCGGTGAGCTCGCCGCGCACAAGCACGGCCTGCTCGTGACCTACCGGAAAGATGGCCGCCCCGTTGCCCAGCCGGTGTGGCCGGGCTTCGACGGCGATCGCATCTACCTTTGGACCGAAGAGCAGGCGATGAAGGCCAAGCGGCTGCGCCGCAACCCGAATGCGCTCATTGCGCCGTGCACGTTTCGCGGTAAGCCGCTCGGGAATCCGATCGCGGTGACCGGGCGCATTCTCGACGACCCCGCCGAACGCGACCACGCGGCCGTGATCCTACGCGCCCAATGGAGCTGGAACCGCAAGGCCTACGCCGCCCTGTCCCGCCCACTAACTGATGTCGTTTACATCGAGCTCATCCCCAGAAGGGCGGGCGCCGCCGGATACGCCACGCCCTCCGCGTCGGCCAACGGGGCACCCGTATGAGCCCCCGCGGCTCCGATGTGCGCGAGCGAATGCTCGACAGCACGGATACGCTGATTCGCCAACGCGGCGCATCGGCGACCAGCCTCGATAACATCCTCGCCCACAGCGGGGCACCACGCGGTTCGCTCTATTACTACTTTCCCGGTGGCCGCACCCAGCTGATCGAAGAAACAGTCGAACGCGCCGGCGCCAGCATCGAGCAGCTCATCGCCAGCGCCGGTGACCATAGCCCTATCGAGGTCTTTGACGGCTTCGTCAAGGCATGGCGCGATGACCTCATCGCGAGTTCGTTTCAGGCCGGCTGCCCGGTGCTGGCCGTGGCGATCGAAACCCAAGACGAAACGCCGCAGCTCACTGAGGCCGCAGCGCGCGCGTTCACCAGCTGGCGCAGCGCACTGGCCGCACTGCTGCGCCGCCACGGTGCGTCGCCGGCGGAGGCGCGGCGCCTGGCCAACCTTGTGATCGCTGCAGTGGAAGGTGCCGTGGCCCTCAGCCGCGCCGAACAAAGTCCTCAGCCCCTCGACGATGCCGCCCGTGCCTTGCGCCCACTGCTGCAGCGCACGACCGCACCACACTCAAAAAAGCCCTAGCCACAACGGGTCACCCGAGATGGCGCGGGAAAGCACAATGCCCGCGGGTTCGAGGTGAACAGAGAAATCCAACCCGAGGAGCGATCTACGACGCTTGATCGAATCACACCTCGTTGCCGGAAACATGAAGCCAGGCAACGAGATAGCCCTGCGAATCGATCAAGGGCTGATTCAACCGGCCGCTGCGGCCGCAGACGTCGAACCGAGTAAACAAGGAGGACACCAATGACTTCAGTCCAATTTGGCAAGCCAGCGTCACACGCTGCTCATGCCACGCCTGACGGTGGCAGGCCAGCCCACTGACCCGGCTGGTCCGACAGGCCGTCCTTTGTCTTGGCTTGCCAAGACGACGCTCAACGAGTGTCTGGTTTCAGGACATACGAATAGCGTGTCGCAAGACATCGGAATAGGGCGCCTCATCCTGGAGGGCACTTAGAGCCGGTGCATTTCTCGGTCCATTCGCGATGAGTCGAGGAAATCCAAGCGCGGCGGATAAGCGAAGAACACTCGCTGAAGGGCCTGGCCAACGGCACGAGTCGCAGCGGTCCACCAATGGGTGGGCTGAAGCGGCACGGCGGCCGCAGTGCTGAATACGACCGCTTGTTCGGTTATGACAATTGGCGCCGGCGGCGACTCGATGTCCATCTGGGGTGGAATCGACTCGGCAACTAGTAACCTCTGCGGCGGCTGCGGCATTTTTAGCCTCCTTTAGGTAATGATTTGCGTAGGTATTTCTTGTAGGCCCCGGCGAAGTCGACGACCGTCCAGATCATCGAGTCGCCCGTCCCACCACGAGCGGACGGACGATCGGCGGCATGCCGCGCCACACGAGGTCGTCGGCTGTGACAACGAAGCCGCAGGCGCGCATCAGCTCCACGGTCGGGCGGTTGCAGCGGCAGCCGCCAGCGAAGCGGCGCCACGGTTGGAGCAGTCTGTCTTGGCATGCCGCGAGGAACTGCGAGCTCGCGCACGCGTGTTCGATGAACAGCAACTGCCCGTCCGGGCGGAGCACGCGTGCGATCTCGCGGAGCGCGCGTTCGGGGTGGTCAACGGTGCAAAGGACGAGCGTCGAGACGACGGTGTCCACCGACGCGTCGGCCAGCGGTAGGAGCTCCGCCGAAGCGTCGATGATCCGCGCGACGCGCGCGTGCCGCTGCAGGCGACGCGTGAGTCTTCGGCGATCCCGTCGGGATAGTGCGCGATGTTCAGCCCGGTCCCGGCGCCGATCTCGACGACGCGCCAGCGGGCCCCGCCCAGGAGGGTACTTCGCCGGCGGCGCATGCCTGCGGTCTCGCCCAGCCAGAGGAACGGGTCGTACACCAGGGCGAGAATCCGCAGCCACGCCGCAGACGGCGGGTTCGACTGGAGTTCAGTGCTGGCGATCTGTGTCATGCCGCGAACGTACAAGCGGCCGCATGGTGCGCGCATCGCTCGACGCGGCCATCTTTGGCAGATGGCCCGTTCCGGCTACCTCACAGGAGTCCGAGACGCGCGGCCTCCGCGACGGCGGCCGTCCGTGAGGTGCGACCCAGCTTGCGGCGGATGTTCGCGACGTGACGGTGAACGGTATGCGGGCTCAGCACGAGCTGCCCTGCGATCTCGCGATCGCTGAGACCGCGCGCGACGCAGGCGAGGATCTCACGCTCGCGACTGGACAGCGCGGCCGGCTCCGGCTCCCTCGCATGGTGCGGCGACGGCTGCATTGGTGCCAGCACTTGGCGGCAGGCGCGGACGACAGAATCGGCGTCACCGTGCCAGGGGAAGTGCGCGCTGCCCTGCAGCGGTATGAACGTCGCGCCTGGAATCGCGGCCGCGACCTCACGCCCGAGCCGGTAGGGCACGGCGCGGTCGTTGCGACGATGCACGACCAGCGCCGGCTGGCGGACGAGGGGAAGGTGCGCGCGTACATCGAGGCGATAGACGTGACCCAACAAGGCGGCAGCGGTCTCGGCGGTCGCCGCCTCCCGCTGGAAACTCGCGAAGCGTTCATGCTCGGCAGAGTCGGCACCAGCGATGAAGATGTCACTGAGCAGGCGCGAGCCGAGGCCCCAATGCGCGCGTACCGTCGCGAAGATCGCGTCCGACACGCCCGGAGCCGTAAGCGCCGCGCCATCGGGGTACGACCCGTACAGCACCAGGCGCTCGACGCGCTCCGGAAACGCTGCGGCAAATGCGATGGCGGTGCAGCTCCCACTTGAGCCGCCGATGAGCGACACGCGCTCGAGTTCGAGCTCGTCGAGCAGCGCGCGCAGCGTCGCGACTTCCCCATCGAGGGTCAGATCCGAATCTCGCACTGTGTGGTCCGACATGCCAACGCCCAGCCGGTCGTAGCGGATCAATGCGTATCCGTCAGCGACTCCTCCCCAGAATCGCCGAAAGCCCGCGTGCTGCCAGTCAAGTTCGAGGTGGCTCACCCACCATGCTGGAGCGACGAGCGGTGGACCGTCCCCGCGTATCTCGTACGCCACGCGGCGCGCGTCAAGGGGGAGGAACCGGATCTCGGACTTCTCAAGCATCGCCACGAGCCTACGACGGGCGCCTGACGTTCGCCGAGGGCAAGGCAACCCGGGCCAGACTGCAGCATCTCCGCCAACCCGTCGTCATTCCTGCTCTCCGCCTACGGCCGACTCGGCCACTGACGTTCGGGTACCCGCCAAACGGAGGGATGCACACGAAGGGCACCAAGAACGAGGTGTAAAACTAGACAATCGCGTAAGCCACGGAGGCGACCGCAGCCACCGGTTGGAGCACGATAGGGTCATACGGCTGCGTCGAGTAGATAATGGCGAGGTCAAGTCCCTCTTCGGCCATGTCGCTCATTTGGCAGTGCGGTGGAAATCAGCTATAGCAGTAGGAGTCTGACGAAGCGTCGCCACCCTGCAGCCGGATCTGGTGCACCCGCAGGCCGCGGAACTCCTCGCCGTGCGGGAAGAAGTTCTCGTCGATGCTCAGCCCGCCGTCAAGATCCGCGTCGAGCTTGGCCATCCAAGCGCCGACGCCGTCGGGGTAGAACTGGTCGTCCCATGCCCCGTACAGCGAGTTGGTGAAGTACACCCGCTTCCCGTCGCGACTGACTTCGACCATCTGCGGGCCGCCTGCCAGCGGCATATCGGGCATCGCTGGATGCGGTGCGCGGTCGACGATGCCGCCGAGCCGCACAGATCCCACCTGCTTTGGTTTCGCGGTGTCCGACACATCGAACTGTTTCATCTCGCCGGTGCCCCAGCACGACACGTACAAGAACCGGTCGTCGACCGACAGGTCGATGTCGGTAATGAGCGGCGGCACCGCGGCAAACGGCTTGAGTGCGGGAGGCAGGAGGTTTGGGTCGGCAGGCTCTGCGGGGATGGTGATGACCTTCTCGGCCTTCCACTCGTGCTCGTCGCGGAACCAGCGCCAGACCGAGCCGGACAGGTCATCGGTGGAAATCACCACACCGACAAAGCCCCAAGTCGCCTCGGGGTCATGGGACGGGCGCACCTCCAATGCCATCTGGTGCTGGGCGCCCAGGTCGACCCGCTGCTTGTGCTCACCTTTGGCAAGGTCCCAGAAGTGGATGGCGTGGCCGTACTTTTGGCCGAGCAACAAGTCCGGCACGATGCCGTTCTCGATCATCGAGGGGCTGCCCCACTCGCTTGAGATCAGCACGTTCTGATTGAGGTGCCACCAAGCGTCGTAGTGGAAGTGCTGCGGCCCGCGGTCGGTCTCCCAGGCACGCAACACGTCGAATGTGGCGTGGTCGAGCAGCGCGATCCCGCCCGGTCCGTCATCGTTGCCCTCCGGGCCGCCCAGGCAGGTAAGGAAGACCCCATCTGGTCCGCAGTGCAGGGTGTGCGGACGCGAGTAGCCCGCGTTTTGGGACAGGCTCTTGTCGTCGATCGTTTTAATCAGCATCGGGTTGCGCGGGTCTGGCTGAGTGTCGAACACGTGGATGTTGGACGATCGGAGCCCGGGAACCAGGAGGTAGCGGCGCTCAAGACCGTGCATGTCGTGGCACTCGTGCTTCAGGGCGCTGCTGCAGGCGTTCCATCCGAAGTGATGAAGCTCGTCGCCGCGACCGGGGACGTCGGTCCAGCCGACCACCCGCCCATAGCTGTCAGAGGCCGCATTCACATCGATGACGGTCATCGCGTCGTGCTTCTGTGCGGCGCGGTCAAAGGCCACCACGTACGCGAGCTGCTCGCCGGGGGCGGCCGCCGCCTCTGCAGCGGTCCGGTAGAACGTCGGATCGATCGACGGATGAGCCATGTGAGGACCTCCCAAATGGGGCCGGTAATCCTCCAAGACAAGCCGCACGCAACTGCATCCGGTTGCCGTGATAATCGTAGTCTCAGGTCGCACGTCCGGTCCACGATTCGCCAATCCAGCGGGCAGGCAGGTCGTCATCCATTTCAGCCCCGCCGGACATCCGAGTTTCTCAGGTCGGCGTGTGCGCGGCGCTGCTTCACAAGAGTGGCGGCATGGAACGCGGAAACGGTTGTAAAAAGATACCATCGTGCACTCCGGTGCCGACTTCCGGTAGTGGTGCGGCGCTGCCGGATTTCGGTCGTTCGACGTGATCCCGCTTGCCGCCGGCTCGAGCGCACCCGTCGCTTAGAAGTAGCACCCCGTCGCG
>DATJQO010000104.1:0-70827 GCA_035505695.1 Mycobacterium sp. | reverse complement strand
TTCAATCCCAGTATCGCGCACCAGATTTCTCGCAGCTCAGCGCTTATTTAGCGCTACCAACTTGATTCCGTTCACCTATACCTGACAGCCGGGCAGTTCGGCAGCCGCGGTGCTGCGATGCGGGCGACGCTCGACGCCCGCTCGTCCTGAGTGAACTGGTGCCCGCCCGCGCGCAGACCACTTAGGCTCGGTGATTAGCGTCCGCTGTTCGGGCCAAACGCATAGGGAGGATTGCCGTGGCAGCTAAGTTTGAGACCGACCATGAACGGGGTGGCGTTGTGAGCGACCCCTCCGGGTCGGGCAGCGAAACCGTTCTTACGCAGCTCGTCAACGTGGGTATTGAGGTTCTCAGCGCGGTCGTCTCGTTCCTAAGCTGTGAGGCGTTCAAGATACACAGCGAGCTACCAGGCGGCGAGAAGGTAGGTCGCACCTCGTTCAGCCAGGCCATCACGAGCATCTTCGACGGCCATGACCTCGCTCACGTCCCGGCGGAAGATGGGACTTCACCGAGCACTGCCGGCGGCTCATCACGCCCCAGACCCGAGTGAAGTGCGAACAGCGCCGTTCGGGCCCACTCTGCGTGCCTGCTCGACATCGGCGCTATCGAGTCCCCGACCGTTGATGGGCGTGTGAGCCACCACCCGCGAATCATTGAGCCCCAACTGGTTTTTCATCGGCCAAAAGGCGGATGTCTCCACTTCCGACTTAGCTGCTCGGACGGCAGCCGTGCCCGGCGGCGAGCCGCGGGAACGGCGGCGCTGATTGCTGCGGCTCATGCTCTATGTGGGCCCATTGGTGGGGTGCGAAGTACCAGGACCACCTGCCCCTGGTGTAGCCAATCTTGAGAACGGCGCCGTCGGTGTCGAAATGGAGTTCGTCTCCGTACGTGTTCTCGCTGCCATCGGCCCACACGACTTTGAATGTCATATGCGCACGGTACCGGGCGAAACGATATTTGGTCGGCCGCGCACTCGCCTCTGAGGTGCGGGCCGCACGACGTCCCACAACCAAATCGACCGACTCCGCAGAGCGAAGCGATGGCGTCGGAAGGGAAGGAAATCGGCGGGGTAATTGTTGTGTACGTCTGATCGGGCCGGCCCCGGCCCTCCCCCTGACTCGTGCGGCCGGCCCGATTCCACGACTCAGGGAACCCTCAACGACCCTTGTATGGATCTCTCGAGGCACCGCCTGGCGCCCGACGGGCGTCAGCAAGCACACCCAAAAGACATATGGGTGCTCATCCCGTCACACACTGCAGGGCGAGTTGCAGAGACACCGAAATTTATCAGCAGCGCGAAACCTGCTGAGAATTAAGGCACTTGCGACAGAAGTGCGGTCGCGGCATGAACTTGATGGAGCAGCTACCTGCGCACGTCCTTGATGACGCAACCCGCCCTTTGCACCGCATGGAAACGGAAATCGTCGTCCTCGAAGTCTACGGCGGCGCCACCGAGCTGCGCTTTCCCCTGCTGTTCATGGTTTCTGCCGAAAGCGTGCCGGGCTGCCGACAGGCCATCTCCTGACAGCCTGCCGAACAGCGGGATGGGCGCCCGATACTAGCTTTGGGTGGCTTTGCTCATGTACTGCGGGCAGTAAGACTGTGTCGCCGCACCAATGAAAAAGCCGGTATTGGTGTCGCTCAAGCCGAGCGCACCATTTACATCGGAATAGGTTTGGGGAAGCGTGGCGCCATTTGACCAGTCCTGGCAAACGCCATGCCCGGCATTGACGACGGTTTGATCGGAGAGGTTGGAAAAAGTGATCCCCTGCTGCCCCAGCACGTGCAGGAAGACGTCGTCTGTCGAGTCGGCATTGGCCATCGGGGCGGCCGCAACAGCGAGACCTCCCAGAACAGCAGCGACCACACCGGCCAACCGTGCCGTGTTCTTCATTCTTGCTCCTCAGTGCGAGTACGTTTCTACAAGACCGAATTGTGATTATGTATCGATGTGCTTGCCAGTTAATGCTTCGGTCGGTCGATACTTTGGCATATACGGCGCACCCGCGTTGCGTAATAGGCAAAGCCGAGACTTGCCCCACAGAGGACATTATCAATGCAGGACATTGTTTTTGCCGTGCTGGGAGCCGCTGGGGCGACATAACGCCACATGATCAGGAAAATAGGCGATGAAAGGTCGTTTACCGCCCCGACCCCCGGCGGCCTGCACTCGAGGGAGCAACGAAAGTGGCCATCGATAACCCCTACTGGGAGGCGGTCAAGGACTGCGTTGAGGCCGACTGCCTCGGTGGCAATCCCGTGGTCGGCTATTTCAGCCTGGACCGGACCGTGGCAGAGAACATGGCTCAGTCGCCGAACCGGCAACTGCTGGTGCGGAAGTACTGCTGGACCATTCCCGACCCCGATACCGTGGCCTTCGTGGCCCGGCACGCCGACGGCGGCCTGGTCGATCCAATTGCGGGCACGGGATATTGGGCTTACCTACTGGCCCAGGCAGGGGTCGACGTCGTCTGCTACGACCTGAACCCGGGCACCGACCTGGTCGCCAATGGTTGGCACGGCTCGGACCTCTATGCCCAGGTCTGCGCGAAAGACTGCGCCGAAGCGGCGGCCCGGCACCCGGACCGGACGCTATTCCTTTCCTGGCCGCCCCACGGTCAGGATGTCGGTGCGCGGATACTCCTGGCATACAGCGGAAACCACGTCATCTACGTCGGCGACGGTCGCGGCGGTGCCACCGGCGACGAGCAGATGCACCAGATACTCGAGAAAGCGTGGAGCGAGGTCGATTCCCGCCAGCCGGTTCTGTGGTGGGGTCAACACGACCGAGTGACGGTGTACGAGCGTTGCTGCGGCCCAACCGAATCACCGAACGCGCCGCCGTGATCGTGCGATCTTGGGATCGGTCGCCAGCCGGTGCGGGTGGACTTGCTGCACCAAGGCACCGGTATGGCGTCCGACCCCGAGGAACGCGTATCTTCCCCACTGCCGATTCCGGCCACACCGGGGGTCGTGCCCTTCCATTTCCTTTATCTGCCCGTTAGAGCGGCGCGACTTGGGTGCCCGCCGGTCGCTGCGGCATCCTTGGCGTATGCACCTGATAAGCGGAGTCCGCGACCCGGCGGCAAGCTTCCCTCTCGACACCGCGGTGAACGATGCCGACGAGCGTCGGCAGGCCAACCGGGCGGTGGCCGTCAGCGCCGTCGGACTGACGGTCACCGGCCTCATCGAATTGGCCATCGCGCTGCTGTCCGGCTCGGTAGCGCTGCTCGGCGATGCGCTGCACAACTTGTCCGACGTATCCACCAGCGCACTGGTGTTCGTCGGATTCCGGGCCTCGCGCAAAGTCCCCACCGAACGTTATCCCTACGGCTACGAACGCGCCGAGGACCTCGCCGGTGTCGGTGTCGCATTGGTGATTTGGGGCAGCGCAGCGGTCGCCGGTTTTGAAAGCGTCTCGAAGCTGCTCCGTCACGGCGGCACCGGGCACGTCGGCTGGGGCATCGCGGCGGCGATCGTGGGCATCGCGGGCAACCAGCTGGTGGCCCGCTACAAGCTGGTGGTGGGGCGGCGGATTCGCTCGGCAACCATGGTGGCCGACGCCAAGCATTCCTGGCTGGATGCGTTGTCCTCGGCCGGCGCGATGCTGGGGCTGGTCGGCGTGGCACTCGGGTGGGGTTGGGCCGACGCGGCCGCCGGAATCGTCGTGACCGGGTTCATCTGCCACGTCGGCTGGGAGGTGACCGCCGATATCGCTCACCGGCTACTCGACGGCGTCGACCCCGAAATCATCACCACCGCAGAAGCCGTCGCCATCACGGTCCCCGGTGTCACCCACGCCCATGCCCGGGCCCGGTGGACCGGGCGGACGTTGCGCGTCGAGGTGGAAGGCTTCCTTGATCCCCACACTCCGCTGGCGGTGGCCGATCAAATCGGGCGCAGCGTCGCCGCCGCTTTGGCGCCGCGAATTCCCGAGATGCACAGCTTCAGCTGGACGGCCCGGGCCGCCTGAGCGCCCGGCTTTTCAGGCCGGCAGCCCGCTCTTGATTGCCGCGTCCTGATTGCGCGCCCACATCGAGTGCAAAGTCAGGGGGGACGGGATCGTTCGGCGGGCTCTCGAATTCGAGGTCGACGAAGACCCTGCCCTCGGTGAACAGCACGCTCGCTTTGGATTTACGCCCGTCACGCTTGGTCGTGGTGCCCACCGCCATGGTGCCGCCGTTGCCCACGTCGATCGGGGCGGGCGATCCGCCCTTCACGCCGAGGTCGGGGTCGGTGATGGCCTGGGCGGCCATGTCGCGCGCTTGCGTCGCCGCGGCCGCGTCGGAATCGACGAGGTAAATTTCCGGTTTGCTGAACGGGATGCGACACCGCTGAAACCTCGGTCGGAACTCCGTATCATGTTGTGCTGCAGCGAAATCCGTGGTCCAGATGTCAGCCTCGCCGGAATCGCTCGCGCAGTTGGGGGTCGTTTTCCCACCATAATCCCGACGGCGCGGTGCTCTGGTCCTCGGCGCTTTCCGCCATGTCCAACTCGGCGTCGACCTGCACCGCGTGCGCCTTCTCGTCGCGCGACAGCGCACGCATCAGCATCAGCACAAACGGCCAGCCGACCAGGTCGCCGAGTATCCATAAGACGCCGGCGCCGATGGTTTGATCGAGTCGTTGATCGGGGCCCCAGGATCGGTGTAGCCCTGCGTAATACGCCGCGCCGATCAACGACCCCTGCCAGATGACCAGCCCCAGCACACCATCGCCCAGTGCCTCTCCGATGGTGATCAGCAGCGAGATCAGCTGCGGGTACTTTCGCGGCACCGGGTCTTCTTGTAGCCGGGCATAGAAGTATCCAAAGCCGATGGCGACCAACAAGATTCGAGTCGGCGCGCCCACCCATTCGGTTTCGAGGGCCGCGGTGTACCAGGGCGTCAGGTAGAGCAGCCACGGGGTGGCCAGCATGGCCAGCGACGTCGTCGCCGGATGCGCGATCACCCGGGCGAACCGGGTGGCCAAGAACCGATCGATCCGGTCGCGCCCGGCTGGACCCAGGGCATCGCGAACGACGGTGACCGGTTTGCCCTGCGCGATGAAGAACGGCACGACGTAAAGGAGCAGCAGCACTTGCAGCGCGCGCACCCAGAACAAGACGTACGCGTAAGCGCCGATCGAGCTTGCGGTGGCCAGCGCCCACGCCAGCAAGCCCACGTAGAAGCACCCGGCGTGTGCGCGCCCGACCGGTAGCTCGGCGTTTCGGGTTTGCCGGTAGCACCAGGCATATCCGATGGCGAGTAGCACGATCGCCGTCGCGGAAACGACGTCGGTGTGCCAGGTGTGGACCACAGCGGCCCCCATCAGCGGTCCGGGATCGGCGCGCACAGCCACTAGCGTATTGCGCCCCGACGTCGATGGGCGGCTAGTCAGCGCTCAGCGGCCGACCGTGCCTGTCGGCTTCGGGTCGCCTTCCTCGCCGGTGATGTATTTGGGGCAGTAATGCGCGGCCGAGAGGAAGGTGAATTTGGCCGCGCCGGCTCCCTGAAATGCCGGGTTCTGGTTGCGGAGCTGCGTGACGATCTGCGCGGACGACTGTCCATCATCGAGCAGGTCACATACCGCTTTGCCGGTCGTGATCGCGTTGCCGGGATTCTCGTAGGTGATGCCGGCGTCCCCGAGATCGGTGAGGAAATCTTGATCGTTGTCGATGTCGGCGTACGCCGGGGCGGCCAGGCCGATCATGGCCGCGACACTGGTCAGCACAAAGTAGAAGTCGCATAACGCAGCGATTGTCCCAAACGCGATGGTGAATAGCATCTTGTGGGGCGAACGGGACGTGAACTTTTCTCCGCGCAGCCCCGATCACGCCACCGGGCCGCGGAACTAAGTGGCCGTCGGCGTCTCGGGGGGAGTCGAGGTGGTCGTGGACGAGATCGCACCGGGGCAGTACGAGCTGGCGGCGATGGCCGCGAACTTGTTTGCCTTCTCGTCGCTCAAATTGGCGTTCTTGGATAATAGCGTCTTGACCACGTCCGGCATCTGGGTGCCGCCATTGACTTGGTCGCACACCCATTTGCCCGCCGCTACGGCCTTATCCGGGTCGTTATAGGTGATGCTGGCCGCCTGCAGCGAGGCCAGGAACGAGTCGTCGGTGCTATCCGCGTGCGCGGGCGCGGCCATACCGATTACGGCTGCAAAACTTGCCACAACGAGCAGTAGTTTCATGGATCACAGATTGTCGCAGAGCGACCGATAGCCCGCATCTCGAGCAGCCCAACGCGGCGGCGGTCAGAAGCCCTCCCCTTCGCCATAGCGCGTGTGTAATCATGCGAAGATGCACCGCTGGCTGCTCGTCGCGTCCGCTGTCCTCGCCGCCGCCGCGAGCCTGACCGTTCCGCGCGCGTGGGCCGGTGACGCGCCGATCGGACACATTGGCGACACACTGCGGGTGGACACCGGCACCTACATCGCCGACGTCACCGTCAGCAGCGTGTCACCCTGCGACCCGCCTCCCGGATTCGGCTACACGCGCGAAGGCACCTTCAGGGGCTTCCCGGGCAGCAGCGTGGAACGGGCCGACGTGGTCGTCCGCGCGGTCCGGGTGCCCAATCCGTTCATCATGGCGACCAACTTCAGCTTCGACGGCGTGACGCGATTCGCCGACGCCTACAAGCCGCGGGCATCCGATGCGCCCGACGCGCTGGACAACGTGCTGGTGAACGCGCCCAACGGAGCGGTCGTGCGCGGCGAAGTGTATTGGGACGCCTACCGCGATCCCGTCTCCACCGTGGTGCTGCTCGACAAGAAGACGGGCTATCACCTCGCCCAATGGAATCTCTGACACGGATCGTACGCGTCGCCACGGCGGATGCCGTTGATATTAAACAGCTTGCCGACGTGGCCGCGCGTACCTTCCCGCTGGCATGTCCACCCTCGATGGCAGCCGAGAACATCGCGTCGTTCGTTGACACCAACTTGTCGGCGGACCGCTTCGCCGAGTACCTGGCCGACCCCGGGCGCGCGATCTTCATCGCCGCGCAGGACGGCCGAATCATTGGCTATGCCATGCTGGTTCGCGACCACGACAAGGCCGAACTGTCCAAAATCTACCTACTGCCCGACTACCACGGCACCGGGACCGCGTCGGCACTGATGGACCGTGCCCTGGCCACTGCGCAAGCATGGGCTTTGCGCTCGGTGTGGCTGGGTGTCAACCAGAAAAACCAACGCGCCCAACGCTTCTACACCAAGAGCGGCTTTACGGTCAGCGGCACCAGGACGTTTCAAGTGGGCGCCAGCCAGGAAAACGACTTCGTCATGACCCGGCTGCTTGATTAACCCCGGCGGTCAGCGCCAACAGCCGAGAGATGGCCCGTAGATACTTTTTTCGGTACCCGCCGGCCAGCATCTCCTCGCTGAAAATGGTGTCCAACTTGGCGCCCGAAGCCACCACCGGGATGCCGGCGTCGTACAGCCGGTCGGTCAGCGACACCAGCCTCAGCGCGACATTCTGATCGTCCAGAGCGTGCACACCGGTCAAAAACACTGCGGTGACGCCCTCGATGAGCGTCAGATACCGCGACGGGTGCATGGTGGCCAGGTGGGCGCACAGCGCGTCGAAATCGTCGAGCGTCGCTCCGTTGACCCTGGCGACGCGCGCAACCACCTCCTCGTCCGACAGCGGCTGCGGTGCCGGCGGCAGACCGCGATGCCGATAGTCGGGCCCCTCGATCCGCACGGTAGTGAAAATACTTGCCAGCTTGTTGATTTCGCGAAGAAAATCCTGGGCGGCGAAGCGGCCCTCACCCAACTGCTCGGGCAGCGTGTTGGAGGTGGCGGCCACCGACACCCCGCGCTCGACCAGCGCAGAGAGCATCCGGGAGATCAGCGTGGTGTTACCCGGGTCGTCGAGTTCGAACTCATCGATGCACACCGCCGTGTAGCTGGCCAGCAGATCGACGCATTCCGCGAAACCGAACACCCCGGCCAGCTGGGTCAGCTCCCCGAATGTCGCGAACGCCTTGGGCGTCGGCGCATCTGGCCCGTCACCGGGCAACTGGTAGTAGGCCGACGCCAGCAGGTGGGTCTTGCCCACGCCGAAACCGCCGTCCAGGTACAGCCCGACGCCGAGCAGCGCCACCCGCCTGCCCAACAGGGTGCGCCGGCCCGCGCGGCGCTGCACGGCCTGCCGACAAAACTCCTGACACGCCACGACGGCGGCGGCTTGGGTCCGCTCCGCCGGATCGGGTTGATACGTCGCGAAGCTCACCTCGGCGAATGTTGGGGGCGGCCGCAATTGAGCGATCAGCCGCTCCGGCGACACGGTCGGATGCCGATCCACCAGGTGAGCTATCCGCCGCGAAGCGTCCGCTGAGGTGGACCCGTGCATGCAGGAACTGTAACGACGTGCTGCAATCAGACTCATGCCGGACTCTGGCGCCACTGAGCGGTCAGCGACATTAGAGACACCGCCGCTGTCGCTGCTTTCAGCAGGACGCGAGCTCGACGACGGTGAACTCCCCGCGCTCTACGGCTATCCCGACGGCGACGGGACCTGGGTGCGGGCCAATTTCATCACCAGCGTGGACGGCGGGGCCACCGCTGGTGGCAGCAGCGGCGCGATGGGAGGTCCCGGCGACCGATTCATCTTCAACCTGCTGCGCGAGCTTTCCGACGTCATCGTGGTCGGCGCGGGCACCGTGCGGATCGAGGCGTATTCCGGCGCCCACGTCAGCGCCGCGCAGCGCCAGCGGCGGCAGGCCCGCGGCCAGAGCGAAGTTCCGCAGCTGGCGGTGGTGACCAAATCGGGCCGCCTGGACCGCGACATGCCGGTGTTCACCCGGACCGAGGTGCCGCCGCTGGTGCTCACCTGCACCGCGGCGGCCACGCAGGCGCGCCGGATGCTCGGCGATCTGTGCGAGGTCCTCGACTGTTCGGGCAGCGATCCCGGCAAGGTCGACGAGGCCACCATGCTGGCGATCCTCAGCGCCCGCGGCATGCGTCGCATCCTCACCGAAGGCGGACCGACGCTGCTGGACTCGTTGCTCGAGCGCGACCAGCTCGATGAACTGTGTCTGACGATCGCCCCCTACCTGGTCGGCGGCTTGGCCCGGCGCATCGCGACGGGCCCGGGCCAGCTGCTGACCCGGATGCGGCGTGCCCACGTGCTGACCGACGATGTCGGCTACCTCTACACCCGGTACGTGAGGGACTAATCGGGCGCATCGCCCCGCTACTGTGGTCGGCATGAGTCGGCAGTTCACGTTCACCACGATCCTGGTGGCGGCGACCACGCTGCTGGCCGGCTGCGTCCCGGGTCTGGCGGCGGACCCGCGCTTCGCCACCAACTCGGGTGCCCGACCCCAGGGGGCGAGCACCGCCAAACCGCCGCCCAGCGGCCCCCCACCCCTCGCGGCGCCCAAAAACGACTTGTCCTGGCGCGACTGCACAGCGCAGGTGTTCTCCGATGCGGGCGTTCCGGCGGCCCCCGGCGTCAAACTGGATTGCGCCAACTACGACGCCGACCTTGACCCCAACGGCGGCGGGACCGGCACTCTGAGCATCGGCGTCGTTCGCGCCCGCTCGAATCAGACCCCGCGCGATGCGGGCCCCCTTGTCTTCACCACTGGCTCTGACCTGCCGTCGTCCACGCAGTTGCCGGTCTGGCTGTTCCGGGCGGGCGCCGACGTGCTGCAAACCCATCCGCTGGTGGCCGTCGACCGTCGCGGCACGGGCATGTCCAGCCCGATCGACTGCCGGGATCACTTCGACCGCCAAGCGATGCGCGATCAGGCCCAATTCCAAAGCGGCGACGATCCGGTGGCCAACCTCTCCGACGTGTCCAACACCGCCACCACGAACTGCACCGACGCCATCGCGCCGGGCGCCTCCGCCTACGACGACGCCCACGCCGCCTCCGACATCGAGCGGCTGCGCAGCCTGTGGGACGTCCCCGCGGTCGCGCTGGTCGGAGTCGGCAACGGCGCCCAGGTGGCGCTGGCCTACGCCGCCGCGCGGCCGGACAAGGTCGCCCGGCTGATCCTCGACTCGCCAGTCGCCTTGGGCATCAACGCCGAAGCCGCCGCCGAGCAGCAGGTCAAGGGTCAGCAGGCCGCACTCGACGCGTTCGCCGGCCAGTGCGTCGCGGTGAACTGCGCGCTGGGGCCCGACCCGAAGGGCGCCATCAGCACGATGCTGGCCGACGCCCGCGCCGGCAGGGGCCCCGGTGGCGCGTCGGTTGCCCAGGTGGCGAACGCCATCACCGTCGCGTTGGGCTTTCCGTTCGGCAGCCGCGTGAACGCCACGACGAGTCTCGCCAACGCGCTGGCGGCCGCGCGCTCCGGCGACACCAATCAGCTGAACAACTTGATCAATCACGCCGACGCGATCGAGGACTCCGACGGCCAGTTCGTCAACGCCTGCAGCGACGCCATCAACCGTCCCACCCCGGATCGGGTGCGTGAACTCGTCGTGGCGTGGGGGAAGCTGTATCCGCAGTTCGGCACCGTCGGCGCGCTCAACTTGGTCAAATGCGTGCACTGGCCCACCGGCTCGCCGCCGGCGCCGCCGAAATCGTTGAAGGTCGACGTCCTGCTGCTGGGTGTGCAGAACGACCCGATCATCGGTTCGGAGGGGGTGGCCCAGACCGCCGCCAGCATCATCAACGCCAACGGGGCCAGCAAGCGGGTGATGTGGCAGGGCATCGGCCACGGCGCCAGCATTTATTCGGCCTGCGCGGTCCCGCCGCTGATCGGATACCTCAACAGCGGCAAGCTGCCCGACACCGACACCTACTGTCCCGCCTGACAGTTGGGCCTGGGCGCCGGTGTACGGTGCGCTGGTGACGGCAGCTGAATCGACCCGAGCCGGCCTGCGTGATTGGATCCTTGCCGCCTTCCGTCCGCCCATCAGCGCACCGAGTGTGGCGACGGTGTTGCGCTCCGCGCTGTGGCCGCTGGCCATCATGTCCGTGCTGCACCGCAGCATCATCCTTCCGCTCAACGGCAACATCACCGACGACTTCAAACCGGTCTACCGGGCGGTGCTGAACTTCCGGCGCGGCTGGGACATCTACAACGAGCACTTCGACTACGTCGACCCGCACTACCTCTACCCGCCCGGTGGCACGCTGCTGATGGCGCCGTTCGGGTATCTGTCCTTCACGCCGTCGCGGTATCTGTTCGTCCTGATCAACGCCGTGGCCATCTTGATCGCCTGGTATCTGTTGCTGCGGTTATTCAAGTTCACGCTGTCGTCGGTGGCCGCGCCTGCCTTGCTGCTGGCCATGTTCTGCACCGAGAGTGTGACCAGCACGCTGGTGTTCACCAACATCAACGGCTGCGTCTTGCTGGCGGAGGTCCTGTTCCTGCGCTGGCTGCTGGACGGGCGCGCAGGCCGGCAATGGTGGGCTGGCGTCGCGATCGGGCTGACGCTGACGCTCAAACCCCTACTCGGCCCGCTGCTGTTGCTGCCGCTGCTCAACCGGCAGTGGCGGGCTCTGGTGCCGGCCATCGCGGTCCCCGTGGTCATCAACGCGATCGCGTGGCCGTTGGTGAGCGACCCGATGGACTTTGTCACCCGCACGGTTCCCTACATCCTGGGCACTCGCGACTACTTCAACAGCTCGATCGAGGGCAACGGCGTGTACTTCGGCCTGCCGACGTGGCTGATCGTGTTCATGCGGATTCTCTTCACGCTGATGGCAATTGGTGCAATGTGGCTGCTCTACCGCTACCACCGCACCCGCGACCCGTTGTTCTGGTTCACCACCTCCGCGGGCGTGCTGCTGCTGTGGTCGTGGCTGGTGTTGTCGCTGGCACAGGGCTACTACTCGATGATGTTGTTCCCCTTCCTGATGACGGTGGTGCTGCCCAACTCGCTGATCCGCAATTGGCCGGCGTGGCTGGGGATCTACGGTTTCTTGACGCTGGACGACTGGCTGATTTACCGGTGGATGAGATATGGCCGGGCGCTGCAATATCTGAAAATCACCTACGGCTGGTCGCTGCTGCTCATCGTGGTGTTCACCGTGCTGTGCTACCGCTACCTGGACGCCAAAGCCGAAGAGCGGCTGGACGACGGGATCGATCCGGCCTGGCTGACGGCCGAGCGGGACCGCAGCGCGGTGACCGCAAGCGCGGCGCAGCCGGGCGCAGCGGGTCACCGCAATTGAGGCTAGCGTGGATTCATGACTAGTCCGAAGCTGCAGCTGACCGACGACGAATGGCGGCAGAAGCTCACACCAGAAGAGTTTCACGTGCTGCGTCGCGCCGGCACCGAGCGGCCGTTCACCGGCGAGTACACCGACACCAAGACCGAGGGCATCTACCAGTGCCGGGCCTGTGGCGCCGAATTGTTCCGCAGCACAGAGAAATTCGATTCGCACTGCGGGTGGCCGTCGTTCTTCGACCCGGCGAGCTCGGACGCGGTGATCCTGCAGCCCGACGATTCGCTGGGTATGCGGCGCATTGAGGTGCTGTGCGCCAACTGCCACAGCCACCTGGGCCACGTCTTCGAAGGCGAGGGGTATTCCACGCCGACCGACCAGCGCTACTGCATCAACTCGATCTCGCTGCGCCTGGTTCCGGCGGCAGGCTAGCTCCTGCGCGCACTCAGTCCCCGCGACACTTAAACGCCTGCGACGACACGCCGCTCGGCATCGCAACGGTTTAAGTTTCGCGGATCGCGCCGATGCCTCGTGCCGTCTTTCATTCGTGGACGACATATTCATAGGCAGCGAGGCCGTGCGGCTAGGCAGGCTGAGCCCGTATCGGCTGCGAACCGAGTTCCGCGCCATTTATCCCGACGTCTATCTGGCCGAATGCGCGGCGCCGTCACTGCGAACCAGGTCGATCGGGGCCTGGCTGTGGTCGGACCGACGCGGGATCCTGGCCGGCCTTGCCGCGGCGGCACTGCACGGCTCGGGTTGGATTGATGACGACGAGCTCGTCGAATTGGTGTGGCGCAACCCGCATCCCCCGGCCGGCGTGATCATCCGTAATCCCAGGCTCGAGCCGGACGAGGTCACCCGCGTCGCTGGTCTGCCGGTGACCACCGTGGCAAGGACGGCATTTGATCTGGCTAGGCAGCTGCCCATCGCCGAGGCGGTGGCGCGCCTCGACGCGCTGAGGCGGGCAAAGCCGTTTTCCGACGAGGACGTGTTGCTGCTGGCTAAGCGGTACCCAGGGACGCGAGGGCTGCGCAGGCTGCGGGCGGCGCTTCCGCTGATTGACGCCGGCGCCGCGTCGCCCAAGGAGACCTGGTTGCGCCTCCTGCTGATCGACGCGGGCCTGCCCGTTCCCAGCACGCAAATACCGGTGCAGCACAACTGGCGACTGGTTGGTGTGCTTGATATGGGCTGGCAGCGATACATGGTGGCCGTCGAGTATGACGGCGACCACCACCGCACGAACCGCCGCCAATACGCGCGCGACCAGCACCGGCTACGCAAACTAGAAGAACTGGGCTGGATCGTCATCCGGGTGATCGCCGAGGACAAGCCCGAGGACGTGCTACGACGGGTGCGCGGCGCGCTCATCAAGCGGGGATGCCGCGACACTTAAACCTCTGCGACGACACGCCAGTGAGCGTCGCAATGGTTTAAGTCTCGCGGGACGCTTCGCTCACCACGACGAGACCAAACCCGTCAGTCCACCCGGCTGGGGTGCACTTCCCAGAACGGGGCGTGCACCCGGCCGCCCTGCAGCCACGGCTCCACCGCCCGGAACCACTCGAACATCGGCTGCATCTGGTCGGCCATGTAGGGGTTGCGCGCGGCCATCATCTCGATGCTCTGGGTGCTCAGGTTGACCAGGTAGGTCGTCGGGCCCAGGTAGCTGATCTCCCAGCCGCCGACGGGCAGCACGTCACGAAAGTCGTTCTCGGACAATGTCCGAAACATCTTGAAGCCGTTGACGTCGTGCTCGCCGAACTCGAACATGTACAGCCGCGCCCCCGGCTTGGTCGCCCGGTGCAGCGCCTGCACGTAGGACCGCTGCATCGAAGGGTCGGTGCTGAAGGTGTGGTAGAAGGCGCAGTCGACGACGGTGTCGAACCGGCCGTCGAAACCCTCCAGCTTGGTGGCGTCGGCCAGCTCGAAGTTCCCCGGCCCGCCGTGCGTTCTCCCGGGCCCGCTCCAGCGCGCCCGCCGACCCGTCGATGCCGGTCGCCGAGTAGCCCTTGGATGCGTAGTAGATCGCGTGGTGGCCCGGTCCGGTGCCCGGGTCGAGCACCTCGCCCTTGATGGCGCCCAGCGCGACGAGCCGCTGCACCACCGGCTGCGGGCCGCCGATGTCCCACGGGGTAGCGACGGGCAAGCCGTGCGACAGTCGTTCGTCGCGGTACATCTGCTCGAAACGGGTGGGATCCCTCGGGTCCGGCTCAGTCATGAGCGCCGCTCCTCCTCATCGCTTCGTCCCCCGCAAGCGGGGGGTGCCCCCACTGCATCGTCGCCGGCGCGGTCATGGCAGCGCGTTCACCAACTGCTCGACAGGCACCCGCGGCCCGGTGAAGAACGGTGTCTCGGCGCGGGTATGCCGGCGTGCGTCGGTGGCCCGCAGCTCGCGCATCAGGTCGACGATGCGGTCCAGCTCGGGCGCTTCGAAGGCCAAAATCCATTCGTAGTCGCCCAGCGCGAACGCCGGCACCGTGTTGGCGCGGACGTCTTTGTATTCGCGGGCGGCCATCCCATGCTCGGCGAGCATCTGGCGGCGTTCCTCGTCGGGCAGCAGGTACCACTCATAGGACCGCACAAAGGGATACACGCAGATGTAGGCGCCGGGCTCCTCGCCGGCCAGAAAGGCCGGGATGTGGCTCTTGTTGAACTCGGCCGGCCGGTGCAGCGCCACGCTGCTCCACACCGGCGTGCAGGCCCGCCCCAGCGTAGTCGTGCGCCGGAAGTCGGCGTAGGTCGCCTGCAGCACTTCGACGCACTCGGCGTGGGTCCAGATCATGAAGTCGGCGTCGGCGCGCAGTCCCGCCACGTCATACAGGCCCCGCACCACGACGCCGCGCTCCTCCTGCAGCTTGAAAAAGGTCGACGCGTCATGGATCACGGCGTCACGCTGCTCGCCCAGGGCGCCGGGCCGCACCGAGAACACCGAGAACATCAGGTAGCGCAGCGTGGAGTTCAGGGCGTCATAGTCGAGTTTGGCCATGAAACCTATCGTGCCACTTCGGCTTGGAGGACTCTCGTTACCGCGCGCCCGGCCGCCCCGACACACGCCGGCACGCCGATCCCGTCGAGGTAACTCCC
Source organism: Mycobacterium sp. (assembly GCA_035505695.1). Taxonomy (GTDB): domain Bacteria; phylum Actinomycetota; class Actinomycetes; order Mycobacteriales; family Mycobacteriaceae; genus Mycobacterium. The sequence continues at coordinate 55,627 of DATJQO010000104.1, read as the reverse complement.
CGCCACGGCAAGCCCCGGCGGCAGTCCGGCACGCACCTCGGCGACCAGATCCGCATGACCCGGGCCGTACTGCGGCATCGCGTCGATCCAGCGTTGCACGCGGGCATCGACCGGGTCGACGTGCAGCCCGAACACCGTCGCCAGGTCCTGCACCGCCCAGTCGAGCAGCTCGTCGTCCGACGCGGTGAATGCCACGTCATCGCCGAACCGCCCGAACGACAGCCGCAACAGCTGGGTGTCCGCGTGCGCACCCCATTTGCGCGACGACAGTGTGATCGCCTTGTCCCGCAACGGCTCACCGCTGGCCACCAGCACACCGGAACATTGCGGGAACGCGGTGTTGCCGGGCACCGCGAGCGCCACCACTGCAGACGACGCGCTGGCGATCCGGCTGGCGGCGGCGAAGCTGCGCGGCGCGACGTGCTGCACCAGACCCGCCATCCGCATGGGCGGAACCGCCAGGATCACCGCATCGGCATGCCGGTGAGCACCGGTGTCATCCAGCAGAACCCAGCCGGTTTCCGCCGGTTCCAGCCGTTGCACCGCGGCGCGGACCCAGCGCAGCCGGGCGCGCTCGACGAGCTCGTCGATCAGTACCCGATAGCCGCCGTCGATCGCTCCGAACACCGGCGCGCCGGTGGCCGGGGGCAACGTTTGCCGGACCGCGTCGGTCAGGCTGGCGGCCCCGTGGTCGAGAGCCACCGCCACGCCCGGCGCGGCCGCCCGCAGCCCGATGGTGGCCGCCGAACCCGCGTAAACCCCGCTCAGCAGCGGGTCCACCGACCGGGCCACCACTTGCTCGCCGAACCGGTCGCCGACCAGTTCGGCCACCGCCGGATCGCGGCCGGGTTGCCAGTCCAGCGGGCGGCCGGGTTCGGTCTCGATGCGCGCGAGGGTCGCGTCGTCGACCAATCCGGCCACCGATCCCGCCGACGACGGGATCCCGACGACCGTGCCGCCGGGCAGCAGGTGCAATTGCTGCCGGCTGTAGATCAGCGGCCGGGCGCCGGTGGAGACCAATTGGCGACCCGACAGGCCCAGCTCGGCCAGCAGCGCCGGCATCTCGGGCCGGCGCAGGATGAACGCCTCGGCACCCAGGTCCATGGGTTGTCCGCCGACCAACTCGGTGCGCAAGATGCCGCCCAGCCGGTTACCGGGCTCGAATAGCGTGATGGTCGCGTCGTCGCCGTCGGCCGCGCGCAGCCGGTATGCCGCTGTCAGCCCCGAAATCCCGCCGCCGACAACACAATACGAGTGAGGTGTCATAGGGAGTGAACCAGCGACACCAAGTCGGTCAGCACCCCGGGATCGGTCTCGGGCAGCACGCCGTGGCCGAGGTTGAAGACGTGCCCGGTCGCGCCTGCGTCGACCGCACGGCGTCCGTCGTCAACCACGGCGCGGGCGGCACGTTCCACCACCGGCCAACCCGCCAGCAGCACCACCGGATCGAGATTGCCCTGCAGCGCCGTGCCGGGTGCGACGCGGGCCGCGGCATCGGCGAGCGAGGTCCGCCAATCCACGCCGACCACCGTCGCCCCGGCGGCCGACATCGCGCCCAGCAGTTCCGCGGTGCCGACGCCGAAGTGGGTCATCGGGACGCCGTAGGAGGCCAGCGCCGCGAAAACCCGCGCGCTGTGCGGTTGTACGTGGGAGCGGTAATCGGCCAGCGACAGCGCCCCCGCCCACGAGTCGAACACCTGAATGGCGTCCACCCCAGCTTGTAGTTGCGCCCTTAAGAAGCCGACGGTGATGTCGGTCAGCTTCTCCATCAGTGCATGCCAGCTCTGCGGTTCGGCCAGCATCATCGCCTTGGTGCGAGCGTGGTGCCGACTGGGACCGCCCTCGACCAAATACGACGCCAGGGTGAACGGCGCACCCGCGAACCCGATCAACGGTGCGTCGCCGAGCGCGGACACCAGCAACGTGACCGCATCGGTTACCGGCTGAATACGTTGCTGCTCAAGGGGTTTGAGCGCATCGACATCGGCTGCGGTGCGCACCGGCGAGGCGATGACCGGCCCGACGCCGGCGACGATTTCCAGGTCGACACCCGCGCCGCGCAGCGGCACCACGATGTCGGAGAACAATATCGCCGCGTCGACCCGGTGGCGCCGCACCGGCTGCAGTGTGATTTCGCAGACCAGCTCGGCGTCGAAGCAGGCGGCCAGCATGTCGTGCTGGGCCCGCAGCGCCCGGTACTCGGGCAACGAGCGACCGGCCTGCCGCATGAACCACACCGGGACCCGGCTGGGTTTACGTCCGGTGACGGCGGCCAGGTACGGCGACTCGGGAAGGTCGCGACGGGTAGGCGGGGGGGTATCCATCGGCCTCAATGCTGCCACGACGGCCACCGTTCTCCTGCCCCTGACCGCGCTGCGTACTATCGACGACCGTGCCAGTTAGCCACCCACCGGTGAGTTACGACGAGTTCCCCAGCCTGCGCTGCGAGCCCGGTGAGAACGGGGTGCTGACGCTGGTTCTCGACGCCCCCGGGCTGAATTCGGTGGGACCGCAGATGCACCGCGACCTGGCCGACATCTGGCCGGTGATCGCCCGCGACCCCGCCGTGCGGGTGGTGCTGGTCCGCGGGGAAGGCAAAGCCTTCTCCTCCGGGGGCAGCTTCGACCTGATCGACGAGACCATCGGCGACTACGCAGCCCGGATCCGCATCATGCGTGAGGCCCGCGACCTGGTGCTCAACATGGTCAACTTCGACAAGCCCGTCGTCTCGGCGATCCGGGGACCGGCCGTCGGGGCGGGGCTGGTGGTGGCCTTGCTCGCCGACATCTCGGTGGCGGGCCGGACCGCGAAACTCATCGACGGGCACACCAAACTCGGCGTGGCCGCAGGCGACCACGCCGCGATCTGCTGGCCGCTGCTGGTCGGCATGGCCAAGGCCAAGTACTACCTGCTCACCTGCGAGACGCTGCTCGGCGAAGAAGCCGAGCGCATCGGCCTGGTCTCCACCTGCGTCGATGACGATGACGTACTGCCCACGGCAACCCGCCTGGCGGAGAATCTGGCGCAGGGGGCGCAAAATGCCATTCGCTGGACCAAGCACAGCCTCAACTCCTGGTACCGCATGTTCGCCCCGGCCTTCGAAACGTCGCTGGGCCTGGAATTCCTCGGTTTCGGCGGACCCGACGTGCAGGAAGGCCTGGCCGCACATCGCGAGAAACGACCGGCGCGATTCACCGGCGGAACCACCGCTGACCATGGTCGATAGGGCACGATGAGGCCAGGTAACGGCTTGGTCGCAGCAAGTGAGCGACTCGGCGCGCCTGTTACCGCGTGTCGGCCGATGGGTCTACCGTCGATCTCTGTGACCGGGGGGCAATGAAGGGAGCGGCGCCATTGACCTCAGCTGAACCGGCGCAATTCCGCGAGGCGGTAGCGGCGATGAACGGCGTCACCGTGCGGCCGGAGATCGAGCTGGGCCCCATCCGACCGCCGCAACGCCTGGCGCCCTTCAGCTACGCGCTAGGAGCCGAGGTCAAACATCCGGACCGCGAAATCGTCCCGGAACGATCTGACGGCGACGCCTTTGGCCGGTTGATCCTGTTGTACGACCCGGAAGGCGCCGACGCCTGGGACGGCACCATTCGCCTGGTCGCGTATATCCAGGCCGACCTCGACCCCAGTGAGGCCGTCGACCCGTTACTGCCCGAGGTGGCGTGGAGCTGGCTGGTCGATGCGCTGGAGTCGCGCCTCGACCATGTCACCGCCCTGGGCGGCACCGTCACCGCCACCACGTCGGTGCGCTACGGCGACATCTCCGGGCCGCCGCGCGCCCACCAGCTGGAGCTGCGCGCGTCGTGGACCGCGACCACCCCGGCGGTCGGGGTGCACGTGGACGCATTCTGCGAGGTGCTGGAACACGCCGCGGGCCTGCCGCCGACCGGCGTCACCGATCTGAGCTCACGCTCACGCGCCTGACATGGGCGAACCGTCGGCCCACGGGACCGGCAGCGCCGCGTCCGGCAACAGCGAAAACCCGCCCACCCCGCTGCTGCACCCGGCTGACGGGATTCCCGATCTGGCGGTGACCGTCCGCCAGATCGGGGCGGCCGCGCAGCTCCTGGACCGTGGGCACGGACCGTTCGCGGTGGACGCCGAGCGAGCATCGGGCTTTCGCTATTCCAACCGGGCCTACCTGATCCAGATCCGGCGTGCCGGCGCCGGCACCGTGCTCATCGACCCGGTCAGCCACGGCGCCGACCCGCTGGACGCGCTGCGCCCCGTCGCCGAGGTGCTAAACCAAGACGAATGGATCCTGCACGCCGCCGACCAGGACCTGCCCTGTCTGGCGGAGGTCGGCCTGCGGCCACCCGCGCTGTACGACACCGAGCTGGCGGGCCGGCTGGCCGGGTTCGAGCGGGTGAACCTGGCAACCATGGTCGAGCTGCTGCTCGGTTTCGGATTGGCCAAGGGCCACGGGGCGGCGGACTGGTCCAAGCGCCCGCTGCCCGCTGAGTGGCTCAACTACGCGGCCCTGGATGTGGAACTGCTCATCGAGCTGCGCGCCGCGATCGCGGACTTACTGGCCCAGCAGGGCAAAACGGGTTGGGCCGCAGAGGAATTCGACTACTTGCGCGAGGTTGGCTACAGGGAACCAGCACTGTTTGCGCGACGGGACCGCTGGCGACGAACCTCGGGAATCCATCGGGTGCGCGACCAGCGCGGCCTGGCCGCCGTCCGCGAATTGTGGACGACCCGCGACCGCATAGCGCAGCGCCGCGACGTCGCGCCCCGCCGCGTCCTGCCGGATTCGGCCATCATCGACGCGGCGGTTGCGGACCCCAAGACGGTCGAGGAACTCGTCGCGTTGCCGGTGTTCGGTGGGCGCAATCAGCGTCGTAGCGCCGCGGTGTGGCTGGCCGCGCTGGAAGCGGCCCGGCGAAACGAGAACCCTCCCGAAGACGACGAGCCGCCGAACGGTCCACCACCGGCTGCGCGCTGGAGCCGGCGTAAACCGGAGGCCGCCGCACGCCTGGAGGTGGCGCGGGCGGCGCTGGCCGAGGTGTCGGAGCGGGTGCACGTTCCCACCGAGAACCTGGTCTCGCCGGACTTAGTGCGACGGCTGTGCTGGGACTGGGAGGCCGCCGCTCCCGACCCCCTCGAGGCTGTCGATGGTTTTCTGCGCGCCGGCCAGGCGCGGCGGTGGCAACGTGAACTGGTGGATCCGGTGCTCGCCCGGGCGCTGCAGCCGCCCGCCGATCAGACCTAGTGGGATCGCGAGCGCGGCGCAGCCGGGCGAAGCGGGTCGCCACCATCAGACCCAGCCACCTAGTCCAGGGGTTCCCGAACCTCGGGCTCGGTCAGCGGGCTGCCCAGCGCGGCGACCCATCCGGTGATCCGGCGGGCCACGTCCTGGTCGGTCAGGCCGAGGTCGGCCAGCACCTCGCCCCGCGACGCGTGATCGTAGAACGCCTGCGGCAATCCGACGTCGCGGCACGGGACGTCGATCTCCGCACGGCGCAGGGCGGCGGACACTGCCGACCCCACACCGCCGTTGACTCCGTTGTCCTCGCAGGTGACGACCAGCTTGTGCTGCGCCGCCAGTTCCAGGACGCCGTCCGAGACCGGCAGCACCCAACGCGGGTCGATCACCGTCACCCCGATCCCCTGGTTGTGCAGCCGCTTGGCCGCCGCCAGCGCCATCGGCACGAATGCGCCGACCCCCACCAGCAGCACGTCGTGGTTCAACCCATCCGCCGGCACCGCCAGCACGTCGACACCCGATTGCCGCTGTAGAGCCGGAATGTCTTCGCCCACATCGCCTTTGGGGAACCGTATCGCCGTCGGGCCGTCGTGGACGTCAAGCGCCTCACCGAGTTCCTCACGTAGCCGGGTGGCATCCCGGGGCGCGGCCACCCGAATGCCGGGCACGATGCCCAGCATCGACAGGTCCCACATGCCGTTGTGGCTGGCGCCGTCGTTGCCGGTGATCCCGGCCCGGTCGAGCACCATGGTGACGGGCAGCTTGTGCAGCGCCACATCCATCATGATCTGGTCGAAGGCCCGGTTCAAAAACGTCGAATAGATGGCCACCACCGGATGCATGCCGCCAATCGCCAGCCCGGCCGCCGACGTCAAGGCGTGCTGCTCGGCGATGCCGACGTCAAACAGCCGGTCCGGGAACTTCTTCCCGAACGCCGCCAGCCCGGTGGGTCCGGGCATCGCCGCGGTGATGGCGACGATGTCGCGGCGCTTTTTCGCATAGGCGATCAGCGCGTCGGAGAAGGTCGCCGTCCAGCCCGGGCCGGCGATCTTGGTGGCCTGGCCGGTGGCCGGGTCGATCACCCCGCAGGAGTGCATCTGTTCGGCCTCGTCGTCCAGGGCCGGCGGGTAGCCCATGCCCTTGCGGGTGACGACGTGCACAATCACCGGCCGGCCGAAGCCGCGGGCGTGGCGCAGCGCCGCCTCCACCGCGCGTTCGTCGTGGCCGTCGACCGGTCCCACGTATTTCAGCCCTAGATCGGTGAACAGCAGCTGCGGTGCCAACGAGTCCTTGATGCCGGCCTTGACGCTGTGGATGAAGCGGTAGGCGATCTGGCCGACCAACGGCAGCGAGCGCAGCGCGTCGCGGCCCTTCTCCAACGCCTGCTCGTAGGCGGGCTGCAGCCGCAGGGTGGCCAGATGATCGGCGACCCCGCCGATCGTCGGCGCGTAGCTGCGACCGTTGTCGTTCACCACGATGATCACCGGACGCCGGGTGGCGGCGATGTTGTTCAGCGCCTCCCAGCACATCCCGCCGGTGAGCGCGCCGTCACCCACCACCGCGACAACGTGCCGGTTGCGGTGACCGGTCAGCTCGAAGGCTTTGGCCAGGCCGTCGGCGTAGGACAACGCGGTGCTGGCGTGGCTGGACTCCACCCAGTCGTGTTCGCTCTCGGCGCGCGACGGATACCCCGACAGCCCGCCCTTTTTGCGCAAGCTCTCGAAGTCCTGGCAGCGCCCGGTCAGCATCTTGTGGACGTAGGCCTGGTGACCGGTGTCGAAGATGATCGGATCGTGCGGTGAGTCGAACACGCGGTGCAGCGCCAGCGTCAGTTCGACCACCCCGAGGTTGGGTCCCAGGTGTCCCCCCGTGGCAGCAACCTTGTGGATCAGAAACTCGCGAATCTCGGCGGCAAATTCGCGGAGCTGCTGTTGGGAAAGGTGCTGCAGATCGGCGGGCCCGCGGATCTGTTCCAGCATCCCGTTAGTCTACGCAGCGACCGCTGGTTGGTCGCGCTACGCGGTTTGGCATTCCGCCATGCTTCGCGGCGGCCGCCACTTTGATAGCGTCGAACCGCGGTGAGCCGGGAAGCCTGGTCGGCACGTTACCCCCGCGACCCCGGAGGACGCTGTGAGCCTTGTCGCCGACCGCGCCCGATGCGCCCCCCGGACGTATCGTCGCAGTATGCGCGCAGAACAGATCGCCGAGGACTTCCCGGTCGTCAGCATCGAAGCGGACGCCCTGGAGGCTGCCCGCATGCTCGCCGAACACACCCTGCCCGGGCTCTTGGTCACCGATACCTCGGGACGTCCTTACGCGGTGTTGCCCGCCTCACAGGTGGTCCGGTTCATCGTGCCGCGTTACGTGCAAGACGATCCCTCGCTGGCCGGTGTGCTCAACGAATCGACGGCGGACCGCTGCGCCGAAAAGCTGAGCGGCAAGAAAGTGCGCGACGTGTTGCCCGACCATCTGGTTGACATACCTCCGGCCAATGCCGACGACACCATCGTCGAGGTGGCCGCGCTCATGGCGCGGCTACGAAGCCCATTGGTCGCGGTGGTCAAAGAGGGCGAGTTGATCGGGGTCATCACGGCATCGCGCGTGCTCGCCGCGGCGCTGAGGCATTGATTCAGTCGGATGTGGCGATTGCGGCTCTGCGGCTAGCAGCACAGGAAAATAGATGAGCGTCATCGCGATCGTGGTCTTCGTGGTCGCCTATATCCTGATCGCCAGCGACCGCGTCAACAAGACACTGGTGGCCCTGACGGGCGCCGCGATCGTGGCCACCTTGCCGATCATCGATTCCGACGACATCTTCTACTCGCACGAGACCGGAATCGATTGGGACGTCATCTTTTTGCTTTTGGGCATGATGATCATCGTCAGCGTGCTGCGCCAGACCGGTGTGTTCGAGTACGTCGCGATCTGGTCAGCCAAACGCGCCCGTGGTTCCGCGCTGCGGGTCATGATCCTGTTGGTCCTGGTCACCGCCATCGCATCAGCGATGCTGGACAACGTCACCACGGTGTTGCTCATCGCCCCGGTAACCCTGCTGGTGTGTGACCGCCTGGCGATCAAGCCGGCGCCGTTCCTGATGGCCGAGGCGTTCGCATCGAACATCGGCGGCGCCGCGACGTTGGTCGGCGACCCGCCCAACATCATCATCGCGAGCAAGGCCGGCCTAATCTTCAACGACTTCCTCATTCATCTGACGCCGATCGTGCTCATCGTGACCGCGGTCCTGATTGTGTTGCTGCCGCGCCTGTTTCCCGGTGCATTCACCGTCGACCCGGAGCGGGTCGCCGATGTCATGTCGCTGGAAGAAAAGGAGGCCATCCGCAATCCGCGGCTGCTCATCATCTGCGGTGTGGTGCTGGCGGCGGTGTTCGCGGGCTTCATCACGCACTCCGTGACACATATGGCGCCCTCGATCGTGGCGCTGTTGGGCGCCGGCATCCTGATCGTGGTGTCCCGGCTGGAGCATTCCGATTACTTGTCCAGCGTTGAGTGGGACACGCTGCTGTTCTTCGCGGGCCTGTTCATCATGGTCGGCGCGCTGGTGAAAACCGGCGTCGTCAAACACCTGGCGCGGATGGCCATTACCGCCACCGGCGGCAACACCGTGGTGGCAACGATGGTGATCCTGGCCGTGTCGCTGGTGATCAGTGGCGTGGTGAACAACGTTCCCTATGCCGCGACAATGACGCCCATCGTCGCCGACTTGATCCCGGCCCTGGGCGACCACATCAACCGCGGTGTCTTGTGGTGGGCATTGGCGCTGGGCACCGACTTCGGCGGCAACCTCACCGCCGTCGGCGCCAGCGCCAACGTCGTCGTCCTCGGCGTCGCCGCCCGCGCCGAAAACCCGATTTCCTTCTGGGAATTCACCCGCAAGGGCGTGGTGGTCACGTTCGTCTCCTTCGTGCTGGCTGCCATCTACCTGTGGCTGCGATACCTCGCGCTGAGCTGAGCGCTACCGGGTCAACAGCGCAACGCATTCGGTGTGATGGGTCAGCGGAAACGCATCGAACACCTTGAGGTTCTCGACGGCATAACCGTGACTCAGGTAAAGCCCGATATCACGGGCGAAAGATGCTGCCTCGCAACCGATGTGGACCACGCGCGGAACCTCGGCGGCGGCCAGCAGGTCGATGACTTCGCGCCCGGCCCCGGCCCGCGGCGGATCCAGCACCACCACATCGGCGCTGGATCGTTGCGCGATCAGCGCCCGCCGCACCGAGTCGGTGATGACCTGCACCTGCGGCAGATCATCCAAGGCAACCCGGGCGACCCGCGTCGCGGCGCGTGACGTGTCGACTGTTATCACCCGTCCCGACTCCCCCACGCCCTCGCCGAGCACCGCGGCGAAAACGCCGGCACCACCGTAGAGGTCCCAGGCGGTCATGCCGGGCCGGGGCTGCGTCCACTCGGCGACCAGCGCGCTGTAGACGGCGGCCGCGTCTCGGTGCGCCTGCCAAAAGGCCGTCACCGGAACCCACCAGGTTCGCCCGTTCAGTCGCTGCAGCGCCTCGTAGCTGCCTTCGACCACTTTGGTCGCCGTGCGTCTGCCCTGCCGCAGCGTGCGCACCACATGCCGCTCGCCGGCGTCGTCAACGGTGACGTGCAGTTGGGCGGTCGGCGGCCAATCGGCTGCATCGAGCCCGTCCAGCATGCCGGCCGGCAACTGCGCGCAGCGCAAGTCTGTCACCAGTTCGTCGCTGTGATACCGGTGAAATCCCGGACGGCCGTCCGCGCCCACGTCGAGCCGGACCCGCGTGCGCCAACCCGTCGATCCGGTATCCGACAGCGGTTCGGCTTCGCCACTCCAGCGATACCCGCCGAGGCGCTCCAGCTGATTGGCCACCACTTGGCCCTTGAGCGCCCGGGCCGACTCCGGGACGACGAATGCCAAATCGCAACAACCGGCGCCGTCCACCCCGGCGATCGGGCACAGCGACGCGGTACGGTCGGCCGCCGGCTTGACCACTTCGATTGCCTCTGCGTGCCAATACGATCCGCGGTCGGCGGTAACCCGAACCCGCACCTGCTCGCCGGGCAACGCGTAACGGACGAACACCACGCGCCCTTCGTGGTGAGCGACGCAGCTGCCGCCATTCGCCGGAGCGCCGGTGTCCAGCGTCAGCTCGATGCTCAATCGAAGATTCCCCGACGAGCGTCACCCGGAGCCGCGTGCGGCTGCAGCGTCTTGAGCCGCTCCGACGAATTCAGTTGCCAGGGAACGGAAGTCACCATCACGTTGGGCATGAAAAGCAGCCGCCCCTTGAGCCGCAACGCGCTTTGATTGTGCAGCACCTGCTCCCACCAATGACCCACCACGTACTCGGGGATGAAGACCGTCACGACGGTGCGCGGTGATTCTTTACTGATCCGTTTGACGTAATCCAATATGGGACGGGTGATTTCGCGGTACGGCGAGGCAATGACCTTGAGCGGCACATTGATATCGCTGTCCTCCCACTTGTGTACCAGATCCCGAGTTTCCGCGTCGTCTACGCTGACCGTCAGCGCCTCGAGCGCATCCGGACGGGTCGCACGGGCGTAGGCCAGGGCCCGCAGGGTCGGCTTGTGCAGCTTGGACACCAGCACCACGGCGTGATTGCGGCTGGGCAACACCACGCCACCTTGGCTGGCGGCCTGCTCCTGCAACTCCCGGTTGACGGTGTCGTAGTGCTCGCGAATCATCTTCATGATCACAAACAGCAAACCCATCGCGAACAGCGCGATCCACGCCCCGGCAAGGAATTTGGTGACCAGGACAACCAGCAGCACCGCGCCGGTGGAAAGCAATCCGACCGTATTGACCAGCCGCGACCGCATCATCTTGCCCCGCACCCGCGGATCGGTCTCGGTGCGCAGCAACCGGGTCCAGTGCCGGACCATGCCGATCTGGCTCAGCGTGAACGAAATGAACACACCGACGATGTACAACTGGATCAACGCGGTGACCTCGCCGCGGAACGCAATGATGGCCAGCAGGGCCGCCGCCGACAAGAACAGGATTCCGTTTGAGAACGCCAACCGGTCTCCGCGAGTGTGCAATTGGCGCGGAAGGTAGCTGTGCTGCGCCAGGATCGAGCCCAGCACCGGGAACCCGTTGAACGCGGTGTTGGCCGCCAGCACCAGGATGAGCGCGGTCACCGTGGCGATCAGCAGGAACCCGATGTGGAAGCTGCCGAACACGGTTTGGGCCAGCTGCGTGACCAACGTCTTCTGGTAGTAATTCGGCGGCACACCGGACAGTTGCGTGGCCGGATCCTCGACGAGTTGGACCCCGATCTTCTCGGCCAGCACGATGATGCCCATCAGCAGGGCCACCGCGATCGCGCCCAGCATCAGCAGGGTCGTCGCCGCGTTGCGCGACTTGGGTTTTTGAAACGCCGGAACCCCGTTGCTGATCGCCTCGACACCCGTCAGCGCCGCGCACCCTGACGAGAACGACCGCGCCACCAGGAACGCCAACGCGAAACCGACGACCTGGCCGTGCGCGGCATGCATCTGGAAACCGGCGGATTCGGCGCGCAGCGGATTGCCCAGCACGAAGATCCGGAACAGTCCCCAGCCGATCATGACGAGGACCCCGATGATGAACGCGTAGGTCGGGATGGCGAAAGCCACCCCGGATTCACGGACACCGCGCAGGTTCAACGCCATCACGAGCAGGATGGCAGCCACGCAGAAAAACACCTTGTGTTCGGCCACGATCGGGATTGCGGAGCCGATGTTGGACATCGCCGATGCGGTCGAGACAGCAACGGTAAGAACGTAATCGACCATCAGAGCGCTGGCGACGACGAGGCCCGCGGTGTCACCGAGGTTGGTGGTCACCACCTCGTAGTCACCGCCGCCGGACGGATAGGCATGAACGTTCTGCCGGTAGCTGGCCACTACCACCAACATGACCGCGGCCACCGCAAGGCCGATCCACGGCGTCAGCGCGTAGGCGGTCACCCCGGCCACCGAGAGCATCAGGAAGACCTCCTCGGGCGCGTAGGCCACCGAGGACAGTGCGTCGGAGGCGAAGACCGGCAGGGCGATCCGCTTGGGTAAGAGCGTGTGACTCAGCCGGTCGCTGCGAAACGGCCGACCGATTAGCAACCGACGTGTAGCGGTTGAAAGTTTGGACACGAGAGCCAAGACTAAGCCCACATGGGTTTCGCGGTAGCGTTCGTAGGCGAGAAGCCGATGGAAGGCGCGGGCGCAGCCGAGAGGACCGCAAGTGCGAGTAGTAGTGATGGGCTGCGGCCGGGTGGGTTCTTCGGTGGCCGACGGCCTCTCCCGAATCGGCCACGACGTGGCGGTCATCGATCGCGACAGCACCGCCTTCAACCGGCTCAGCCCGGAGTTCGGCGGTGAGCGGGTGTTGGGCCAAGGGTTCGACCGAGATGTTCTGCTCAGGGCAGGCATCGAGGAGGCCGACGCGTTCGCCGCGGTGTCATCCGGGGACAACTCCAACATCATCTCCGCGCGACTGGCCCGCGAGACCTTTGGTGTCAAGCGCGTTGTCGCCCGGATCTACGACGCCAAGCGCGCCGAGGTCTACGAACGCCTCGGCATCCCCACCATCGCTACCGTGCCGTGGACCACCGACCGCCTGCTCAACGCGCTGCTGCGCGAGAGTGAGACCGCCAAATGGCGCGATCCGACCGGTACCGTCGCCGTCGCCGAGGTGGGCTTGCACGAGGACTGGATCGGGCATCGGGTCACCGACCTCGAGCAGGCCACCGGCGCCCGGGTCGCGTTTCTGATCCGGTTCGGGACCGGGGTGTTGCCGGAACCCAAGACGGTGATCCAGTCCGGCGATCAGGTCTATGTGGCGGCGATATCCGGACGCGCCGCCGAGGCGGTGGCCATCGCCGCGTTGCCACCCAGTGAGGACTTGCAATGAGAGCCGGATCTGAGGAGCGGCGCATATGAAAGTAGCTGTTGCCGGGGCTGGTGCGGTGGGCCGCTCAGTCACTCGCGAACTCATCGGCAATGACCATGAGGTGACGCTGATCGAGCGCAACCCCGATCACGTGGACGTGGACGCCATTCCCGCGGCGCACTGGCGTCTGGGCGATGCGTGTGAACTTAGCCTGCTGGAGTCGGTGCACCTGCACGAGTTCGACGCGGTAGTGGCGGCGACCGGCGACGACAAAGCCAACGTGGTGCTCAGTCTGTTGGCCAAGACCGAATTCGCGGTACCCCGGGTGGTGGCCCGGGTCAACGATCCCCGCAACGAATGGCTCTTCACCGACGCCTGGGGCGTGGATGTGGCGGTGTCGACGCCGCGCATGCTGGCATCGCTCATCGAAGAGGCCGTCGCCGTCGGCGACCTGGTGCGGCTCATGGAATTCCGCCGGGGACAGGCCAACCTCGTCGAGATCACCCTGCCCGACGACACGCCGTGGGGCGGTAAACCGGTACGCCGGCTGCAGTTGCCCCGGGATGCGGCGCTGGTGACGATCCTGCGTGGCCCGCGGGTCATCGTGCCGGAGGCGGACGAGCCGCTGGAAGGCGGCGACGAACTGCTCTTCGTGGCGGTCGCCGAGGTGGAAGAGGAGCTGCAGAACCTGCTGTTGCCGGACGGGGTTTCGACGGAGGCGAACTAGTCGCCGATGATGGGGTCCGCCTGGACCTCGACGCCGGTGTGGCCGGCTGCGGCCATGGCACGCTGAGCCGACTTGATCGCCGCGTAGGTCGCCAGTGCGGCCAGCAAGGTCAGCGGCCAGCCCATGCCGATCCGCGCCACCGCCAGCCAACCGGTGTGGCCGGCATCGTACAACAGCCGCTGGACCACGAACCGGGCACTGAAGACCAGCACCCAGGCGAGCGAGGCGACGTCGAACGCATAGACGGCCCGCGACACCTCGCGCCAGCCACGCCCGCGACCGCTGGCCCAGCTCCAGATGTAACCGACCAGCGGCCGGCGGATCAGGACCGAGGCCGCGACCACCACCGCCCACAGCAATGACATCCAGATGCCGAGCAGGAAGTAGCCTTTGGACTCCCCGACCAAGTAGGCAACCAGCGCGCACACCGCGACGCCAAAGAACCCGGAGAACGCCGGCTGCGCGGATTCCCGCCGAATGAGCCGCCACAGCAAGACGAGGGTGGCCACGCCCAGCGCCGATCCGACTGCGGCCAGCAGGCCCGAGAGGCTCGAGGCGACGACAAACGTCACGACCGGAAGCGATGAGTAAATAAGGCCGCTGACGCCGCCGGCCTGTGCCAGCAGGCGCTCCGGACTGATGCGGCCAGCGGTCGCGCCGTCCGCTGAGTTCGCCTCCCCGGAGGGTCGGGGGCTTGCCCCCAAATCCTCGGGGGTGCTCACCGCTCGATTTCGTAGTGCGGGTTGTAGATGGCCTTGGTGCCGTTCTCGAGCTTGCCCAGCCGGCCGCGCACCCGCAGCTTACGGCCCGACTCGATGCCGGGTATGCGGCGTTGGCCCAACCACACCAGGGTGACGGTGTCGCTACCGTCGAACAGCTCGGCGCGCACTCCGCCCGCGCAGCCTTTTCCGTTGCATTCCACGCTGCGCAAGGTGCCCACCATCGTGACCTCCTGGCCACGCTCGCAATCGATGGCACGTTGCGCGCCGGTACTTGCCACCTCGTCGGAGAGTTCCTCGGAGTCGCGTTGCTCCGGATCTTCGGTCAACCGGCGGGTGAGCCGGCGAAGATATCCCTGGGCCCCCATGGCCACTCCTGACAATGCCGATAAAGCCGCTGATGTGCTCGTGCTTCCATCTATGCCAACGGACACCGTAGACCTCTTGGTTCCCCCGTGCCAACCGAACCAAACCCAACGTTGGGGCCCTAGGTAACGGCCGGGCACTATCAGGGGGTGGCTGTGGATCTGCGCGGTGTCACGACCGTGTTGCTGCCGGGAACCGGGTCCGACGACGACTACGTCCGCCGCGCGTTTTCCCGCCCGTTACAGCAGGTCGGCGCCTCGCTGGTGACGCCGCCGCCGCAGCCGGGTGAGTTGATCGACGGCTATCTGGCGGCTTTGGATGCCGCCGCACACACCGGCCCGATCGCCGTGGGCGGCGTCTCGATCGGCGCAGCGGTAGCGGCGGCCTGGGCACTGGCCCACCCCGCTCACGCGATCGCCGTCCTGGCCGCACTGCCGGCCTGGGCCGGTGTCCCCGGTTCGGCACCCGCGGCCCTGGCAGCGCGGTATTCGGCGTCGCAGCTGCGTGCCGACGGATTGGCCGCGACAACAACCAAGATGCGCGCGTCCAGCCCGCCGTGGTTGGCCGACGAGCTGGCTCGGTCGTGGCGTGCGCAATGGCCACAGTTGCCCGACGCCATGGAAGAGGCGGCCGCCTACATTGCGCCGACTTGCGCCGAGCTGGCCCGGCTCACCGCGCCACTGGGGGTGGTGGCGGCGGTCGACGATCCGATCCATCCGCTGCAGGTCGGCATCGACTGGGTCGCCGCCGCACCGCGCGCGGGCCTGCGCACGGTGACGTTGGATCAGATCGGCGCCGATCCGGCCGCGCTGGGCGTGGCCTGCCTGGCCGCTCTGGCCGAGCTCTAGCCGCGTTGGCTAGCCGCCGGTGGTGGTACGCAACTGCTGCATGGCCGACCCCTCGGCGCCGCGCCGCGCAGCTGGCTGGTT
This sequence comes from Mycobacterium sp., assembly GCA_035505695.1. Taxonomy (GTDB): domain Bacteria; phylum Actinomycetota; class Actinomycetes; order Mycobacteriales; family Mycobacteriaceae; genus Mycobacterium. The sequence goes on along the minus strand of DATJQO010000104.1, from coordinate 39,780 downwards.
GGGATCCTGCGGCGCGTCGGTTTGTTGCGCGGCCTGCTGCGCGGCGGCGGCTTCGCGCAACTGCTGCGCCATCGGTTCGGGCAGCTGCACCGTCAACGGGGTGCGTACCGGAAGCGGTGTGTCACCGCGGCGAACCACGGTGTCGGCCAAGGCTGCTCGCGCCTCCTGCTCGAGAGCTTCCATGGTCTCGTACGGGCCGTTGATGACGCAGCGGATCATCCAGCGGTAGCCGTCGACCCCAATGAAGCGCACCACGCCCGAGGCGGTGCCGACCACTTCCCGACCCCACGGGCCGTCCTTGATGCTGACTTCGGCCGAGTCCTTGCGCAGCGATTCGGCGAGCTCGCTGGCCACTTCACGCCATAAGCCACCGGTCTTCGGTGCGGCGTAGGCGGCGATGGTGAAACGGCCGTTGGGCGTGACCAGCCACACCGCGCTCGGGACGCCGGTCTCGGTCAGCTCGACCTGCAGCTGACCCGCCTCCGGCATGGGGATCAGTACCGAGCCCAGGTCCAGTCGGGCCACCTCCGCGACCGTTGGGTCGTCGAAGTCGTCGATGTCGAACGGGCCCTCCAGTTCTTCTGACTCCTCGTCGGCTTGGTCGGCGAACGCCGGCGCCTCGACGTCGTCCGCCGCGTCCGCCCGCCCGTCGTCGTCCTTGTCTGAGCGTCTACCGAATGCCGCCATCACAAACTCGCATGTCCTCCGGAGGAACCGTGACCACCGTCGCCACGGGATGTTTCGGCCAGCCCGGCCTCGTCGAACGACGACACCTCGACCAGCTCGACCAGCTCGACCCGCTGCACGAGCAACTGGGCGATGCGATCGCCACGGTGCACAACGATGGGCTCGGCCGGGTCGAGATTGATCAGCGCAACCTTGATCTCGCCACGATAGCCCGCGTCGATGGTGCCGGGACTGTTGACGATCGAAAGTCCAACGCGCGCAGCCAATCCCGAACGCGGATGGACCAAGCCGACCATTCCGAAAGGAATGGCGACCGCCACGCCGGTTCGTACCAGCGCCCGCCGGCCCGGGTCGAGCCTGACCTCTTCAGCGCTGTACAGGTCGACACCGGCATCGCCCTCGTGGGCGCGACTGGGCAGCGGGAGTTCGGGGTCAAGACGGACGATGGCCAGACTGGTCGACACGGGGCCACAGATTACCCTTGACTGCGTGTCTGATACGCGAGTCGCGCCGCACAGTGTGCGATATCGCGAACGACTCTGGGTGCCGTGGTGGTGGTGGCCACTGGCGTTCGCGCTGGCGGCACTGATCGCTTTCGAGGTCAATCTCGGTGTCGCGCTGCGGCCCGCCTGGCTACCGTACGCAACGCTTTTCGCGGTGGCGGCCGGGGCGCTGTTGTGGCTGGGCCGGGTCGAGATCCGGGTCACCGCCGACCCGAGCGTGGCGGGCGGGGTGGAATTGTGGGCGGGGGAAGCGCACCTGCCGGACACGGTGATCACCCGGTCCGCTGCGATTGCGCCGTCGGCCAAGTCGGCGGCGCTGGGGCGGCAGCTCGACCCGGCGGCCTACGTGCTGCATCGGGCATGGGTGGGACCAATGGTTTTGGTGGTCCTGGACGACCCGGACGACCCGACACCGTATTGGCTGGTGAGCTGCCGCCACCCGGAGCGGGTGCTGTCGGCATTGCGCAGCTAACGCCCAAGACCGGTCAGGCTGCGCAGTCGGTGCAGATCATCACGCCGTTCTTCTCGCTGGCAAGCCGGCTGCGGTGTTGCACCAGGAAGCAGCTCGAGCAGGTGAACTCGTCAGCCTGCTTCGGAATGACGCGAACCGATAACTCTTCACCGGACAGGTCGGCGCCCGGCAGCTCAAAAGACTCGGCGGATTCGGATTCATCGACGTCGACCACAGCCGAAGCCGCTTCGTTCCGTCGTGCTTTGAGCTCCTCCAGCGAGTCCTCCGAGACATCATCGGTCTCGGTGCGCCGCGGAGCGTCATAATCGGTAGGCATCCCTATCCCCTCACATGCCTTCATTACTCAAGCAACGCTTTGTACCAGCGTCGAACGCATCCACCAAACGATTCGTGCCCGTATGACGCGCCATTAATGTGTGATTTACGTCACAGTCCTATATACGCCCTTCGGCTCGCGTTTGAACAGGGCCTTTTGCCTCCGACTAGAGTGCAGCTGTGGTCGCACAAATCACCGAGGGTACCGCTTTTGACAAGCACGGTCGGCCCTTTCGGCGACGCAATCCCCGGCCCGCCATTGTGGTGGTGATTTTGCTGGCGGTGCTGACGATCGTGGTGTGGACGATAGCGCTGACTCGGCCGCCGAAGGTGCATGAGGCGGTGGTGTGCAACCCGCCGCCGAAACCGGCCGGGTCGACACCGGCCCAGCTTGGCGAGCAAGTGTCGCGCAGCGCGATGATCGACGTCACGCCGGCCAAACTCGCCGACACCAAGGTCCGCGTCCTCAACGCCAGCGGCCGCGGCGGGCAAGCCGCCGACATCGCCGGCGCCATGAAAGACTTGGGCTTCGCTCAACCGACCGCAGCCAACGACCCCATCTACGCCGGCACCAGGCTCACCTGCCAAGGCCAAATCCGCTTCGGTACGGCCGGACAAGCCACCGCCGCCGCGGTGTGGCTGGTGGCACCGTGCACCGAACTGTTCAACGACAACCGCGCCGACGACTCCGTCGACCTGGCGTTGGGAACGGACTTCACCGCGTTGGCCCACAGCGACGACATCGATGCCGTGCTCGCCACCCTGCGGCCCGGAGCTACCGGGCCACCAGATCCGGCGCTGCTCGCCAAGGTTCACGCCAGCAGCTGCTGAGCGACCCTCAGTCCAGGATCGGATCCAGGCCGTCGAACCGCTCCAGGACGGCCAGGAGCTGGTCGGCGATTCCCGGCGCCGCGGCCACCACCAATCCGGCCCCGTCGACGTCATGGGCCGGCAAGAACACCCGAGCTCCCGCCTCGGCCGCGATCAGCGCACCGGCCGCACGGTCCCATACCTGCAGGCCGTGCTCGTAGAAGGCATCCAGCCGGCCGGCCGCGACCATGCACAAATCCAGCGCCGCCGAACCGATCCGGCGCACATCGCGAACCAACGGCAGCACTCGCGCCAACAACGCGGCCTGGGTCGCGCGGCGCTCACGGGAGTACCCAAAACCGGTGCCCAGCAACGCCATTGACAGATCGGTGACGGCGGTGCACCGCAACGGGCGTACCCCCTGTTCGTCGATGACATGCGCGCCAAGGCCGCTGGCCGCCGTATACACGCGGTCGCCGACGACGTCGGCGACCGCTCCGGCCACGGACACGCCGTTGAGCTGTGCGCCGACCGACACCGCGTACGCCGGGACGCCGTACACGAAATTCACGGTGCCGTCGATGGGATCGAGCACCCACGTGACCGCGTCGGCGGCCACGGCCGCCGGATCGGCGGGCCCACCGCCCTCCTCGCCGAGAATCGGGTCCCCAGGGCGTAATTCGGCCAACCGATCGCGTAGCAGCCGTTCGGTTTCGGTGTCCACCACGGTCACCGGATCGGTGGGGCTGCTCTTCGACCGCACCGCACCGCTGCCGGGGGCGTTCGAGCCGGCCGCCGTTTCGCCGAACACCTCGGCGCGGCGACGCCGCACAAACTCGGCAGCCTCGGCGGCCAACGTTTCGGCCACGCAGCGCAGCCGCGCCGGCTCGTCATCAGGTCGGGTCACCGGTCTATCGCATCACAGTCACCACGGCTCCGCAGAAGCCCACAGGGCTCTCGTCGCCGGGCTAAGGTGAGCGGACAGCATAGTCACGCCGAGGAGTTTCGATGACCAGCACCGACTCGACCACGGACACGCCCGGCACTGGGACCGCCGTGGACCGACCACAGCGCCGCGGATTCGGCATCGACGTCGGCGGCAGCGGTATCAAGGGCGGCATCGTCGACATGGACACCGGAATGCTGATCGGCGAGCGGTTCAAGCTGTTGACCCCGCAACCCGCGACGCCCTCGGCGGTCGCCAAGACCATCGCCGCGGTGGTCAACGAGTTCGGCTGGACCGGTCCGCTCGGGGTGACTTATCCCGGCGTCGTCACCCATGGCCTCGTCCACACGGCGGCCAACGTGGACAGGTCGTGGATCGGGACCAACGCGCGCGACGTCATCAGCGCCGAACTGAACGGCCAGCCGGTCACCGTTCTCAACGACGCCGACGCGGCCGGGCTGGCCGAGGAGCGCTACGGCGCCGGCCGAAACCAGTCCGGCCTGGTGGTGTTGCTGACGTTCGGGACCGGAATCGGCTCCGCGGTGATCCACAACGGAAAGCTGATACCCAATACCGAGTTCGGGCATCTGGAGGTCGGCGGCAAGGAGGCCGAGCAACGAGCGGCGTCATCGGTCAAAGAGAGGAACAACTGGAGCTACGAAAAGTGGGCCACGCAGGTGACCACGGTGCTGGTGGCCATCGAGGACGCCATCCGGCCGGACTTGTTCATCGTCGGCGGCGGTATCAGCCGCAAGGCGGACAAGTGGCTGCCGCTGCTGGGGAACCGCACCCCGGTGGTGGCCGCGGCCCTGCTCAACACCGCCGGAATCGTGGGCGCGGCCATGGCCTCCACCTCGGACGTGACCCACTGAATTTCGCCCGGCAAGGCGGTACGGCGGCGCACTGTCGTTACAATGGTGCTCGGCGAACGCCCGATCGATAGCGTGCCAGAACGCACGCTGATACCAACGCCGACATCGACATAGCAGACACTTTCGGTTAATCATGCCCATACCCACCGAAAGTCAGTCCAACCGAAGGGGTGTAAGTGGCAGCGACCAAAGCAAGCCCGGCAACCGAGGGGCCGGTGAAACGCACCGCCACGAAGACTCCGTCCTCCCCCGCTAAGCGATCGGCGGCCAATGCCGCGCATGGCTCCGCCCCGGCGAAACGGGCCACCAAGGCACCGTCGCGGAACACCAAGTCCACGCCTGAGGCGAGCGCGGCCAGTGACACCACGACAAAGACCCGCGCGTCGGCCAAGAGCGCCGACGCCAAGGCACCGTCCGCACGCGGAACGAAAGCACCATCCAAAGCGGCGCCGGCGGATCCGGATGTCGAGCTGGGCGCCCTCGAGACCGACGACGCGGTCGAGGATCTCGACAGCGAACCGGACCTCGACGCTGAGCCCGGCGAAGATCTCGACATCGACGCCGACCTGGGCCTCGAAGACCTGGGGGACGACGTCGCGGCCGGCGCCGAGGATGCCGACCTGCCGACCGGTGACGCCGACAGCACGGACGGTGAGCCCGCCCCGGCCGCCGCAGTCGGCGAGACGCCCGCCGAGGAAGACGAGGAAATCGCTGAACCGAGCGAAAAGGACAAGGCCTCAGGCGATTTCGTATGGGACGAAGACGAGTCCGAGGCGTTGCGCCAGGCCCGCAAGGACGCCGAACTCACCGCCTCCGCGGACTCGGTTCGCGCCTACCTGAAACAGATCGGCAAGGTGGCGCTGCTCAACGCCGAAGAAGAGGTTGAGCTGGCCAAGCGGATCGAAGCCGGTCTTTATGCCACCCAGCTGATGGCCGAGATGGCCGAGCGCGGCGACAAACTGCCCGCCGCGCAGCGCCGCGACATGATGTGGATCTGCCGCGACGGCGACCGCGCGAAGAACCATCTGCTGGAAGCCAACCTGCGGCTGGTGGTCTCGCTGGCCAAACGGTACACCGGCCGCGGCATGGCGTTCCTCGACCTGATCCAGGAAGGCAACCTGGGCCTGATCCGCGCGGTCGAGAAATTCGACTACACCAAGGGCTACAAGTTCTCCACGTACGCGACGTGGTGGATCCGCCAGGCCATCACTCGGGCCATGGCCGACCAGGCCCGCACCATCCGGATCCCGGTGCACATGGTCGAGGTGATCAACAAGCTGGGCCGCATCCAGCGCGAGCTGCTGCAGGATCTGGGCCGCGAGCCCACGCCTGAGGAGCTGGCCAAAGAGATGGACATTACGCCCGAAAAGGTACTGGAGATCCAGCAATACGCCCGCGAGCCGATCTCCCTGGATCAGACCATCGGCGACGAGGGCGACAGCCAACTGGGTGACTTCATCGAAGACAGCGAAGCCGTCGTGGCCGTGGACGCGGTGTCCTTCACGTTGTTGCAGGACCAGCTGCAGTCGGTGCTGGAGACCCTCTCCGAGCGTGAGGCCGGCGTAGTACGGCTGCGCTTCGGGCTGACCGACGGGCAGCCGCGCACGCTGGACGAGATCGGGCAGGTGTACGGCGTGACCCGGGAGCGCATCCGCCAGATCGAGTCCAAGACGATGTCAAAGCTGCGTCACCCCAGCCGCTCTCAGGTCCTGCGCGACTACCTGGACTAACCGGCCGCTGGCCAAACGGCTGCATGTCAGCCAACCGCAAACTCGTCTCGTCCGGATCCGACTTCGAGTCGGCGGTCGGCTATTCGCGCGCGGTGCGGGTCGGCCCACACGTCGCAGTGGCCGGCACAACGGGAGCGGGGCCTGCCGGGGATATCGCAGAACAGACACGAGGAGCCTTGCGGCGCATCGAGACTGCGCTCGTGCATGCGGGCGCGGCGCTCACCGATGTGGTCCGCACCCGCATCTACGTGACCGATATCTCGCGCTGGCGAGAGGTCGCGGCGGTGCACGCGCAAGTATTCGGTGCCATCCGCCCGGTATTGACGATGGTGGAAGTCTCCGCGCTGATCGCCCCCGAGCTGCTGGTCGAGATCGAGGCCGACGCCTACGTCGAATCCCCGCCCCCAGGCACGACCGGCCCGAACGTGCCATCCGGTGACGGCCGATAGCCGGTGACGCGGATCACCGCCCGTATTGGCAGCGTTCCGTACAGATGCGGGAACAGCATCGAGTCCGGATCCGTGGCTACCCCTGGCTCCCAACGCACGGGCGAGTCCAGCAGCGCCGGATCGATGTGCAACAGCACCAAGTCGTCGCGCCCCCGGTGGAGCCGGTTAGCCGGCAGGTGAACCTGCTCGGGCGTCGACAGATGGATGAACGAGTCACTACCGGACGGACCGGGGCGTATTTCGCCGCATTCGCGGGCATTCGACCATTCGTCCGTCCCGCACAGATGTACCAGCAGGTCACCAGCGAAAGTCACAGATGATCACCTTAGAGAGCTCCCCGAAACGAAACGTTTACCGGCCGTGAGAAACGACACACCCGATAACGATCGGGGAACAACGCGAAAACCCCATACGTCTGACAGAGTGAATAAAAGCAAGAACGGAGAAGCCATGAATGCAACTCTGACCAGCCCCGAGCTCACCAGAGCAGACCGTTGCGACCGCTGCGGTGCTGCTGCTCGAGTCCGCGCCAAGCTGCCTTCGGGAGCCGAGCTTCTCTTCTGCCAGCATCACGCCAACAAGCACGAGGCCAAACTGACCGAGGTAGCCGCCGTGCTGGAGGTCAGCGGAAGCTAGTCCCCACCGGAACTCACCCACCGGGGATGTTGGGTGTGTGCGCAGTCTTCGGTAATGCTGGACGGGTATGAGCGATCAGGTCGCAAAGCCGTCCCGCCACCACATTTGGCGAATCAGCCTGCGGACTCTGTCGAAGAGTTGGGACGACTCAATCTTCGCCGAGTCAGCACAGGCGGGCTTTTGGTCGGCGTTGTCGCTACCGCCACTGTTGCTGGGGATGCTGGGCAGCTTGGCCTACGTGGCGCCGCTGTTCGGCCCGGACACCATGTCGTCGATTGAAAAAAGCATCATTTCGGCGATCAGCAGCTTTTTCTCCCCCAGTGTCGTCAACGAGATCATCGAGCCCACCATTCGTGACGTCACGGCCAACGCCCGTGGCGAGGTGGTGTCGCTCGGGTTCCTGATCTCGCTGTGGGCGGGGTCCTCGGCAATCTCGGCGTACGTCGACGCCGTGGTGGAAGCACATGACCAGACTCCCCTTCGGCATCCGGTGCGGCAACGTTTCTTCGCGCTGTTCTTGTACGTGGTGATGCTGGTGTTCGTCGTGGCGATGGCACCGGTGCTGGTGGTCGGCCCGCGCAAGCTGAGTGCGCACATCCCGAACAGCCTCGCCAACGTTTTGCAGTACGGCTACTACCCGGCGCTGATTCTCGGCCTGCTGATCGGGGTGGTGATCCTGTACCGGGTGGCGCTGCCGGTGCCGCTACCGACGCACCGGCTGATCTTTGGTGCCGTGTTGGCGACGGCCTTCTTTGTGATCGCCACGCTGGGCTTGCGGATCTACTTGAGGTGGATCACCAGCACCGGCTACACCTACGGCGCCTTGTCCACGCCGATCGCGTTCCTGTTGTTCGCGTTCTTCGGCGGGTTTGCGATCATGCTCGGCGCGGAACTCAATGCCGCCATCCAGGAAGAGTTTCCCGCGCCCAAGACCCATGCGCACCGGCTGCGCAACTGGCTGGTGGCACGCGTGTCGGCGCCGAAGCGGACGGCGGACGCACCGTCGAACTCGGCAGTGCGGCAGGGCGACGTTGCGGCAGCCGAACCGCCCGCCTGATCAGCCCTTCTTGAGCCTGTCGTAGATCTGTTTGCACTCGGGGCACACGGGCGAGCCCGGCTTGGCCGCCCGGGTGACGGGAAAGACCTCACCGCACAACGCCACCACGTGGTTGCCCATGACCGCGCTCTCAGCGATCTTGTCCTTCTTGACGTAGTGGAAGTATTTCGGGGTGTCGCTGCCGGTCCCGTCATCGACGCGTTCGTCGGTATCGGTGCGTTCGATCGTCTGGGTCTGCATAGCTCATATTGTGCCGCAACTCGCTCCTGCCGGAATCGAGCAATTGTGGGACAGTGGAGAAATGAAGCGCGGCTCCGATTTGGGGTTCGATGATGATGGCCGGCCAGTGCTCATCACCGGTGCCGCACCCTCCTACGAGGAGCAGCACCGCGCGCGGGTCCGTAAATACCTGACCCTGATGGCGTTCCGGATTCCGGCACTGATCCTGGCGGCGGTCGCGTATGGCGCCTGGCACAACGGTCTGATCTCGCTGCTGATCATCGCCGCCTCGGTGCCGCTGCCGTGGATGGCCGTGCTGATCGCCAACGACCGACCACCGAGGCGCCCCGACGAGCCTCGGCGATTCGACGGCGCCCGGCGGCGGACTCCGCTGTTTCCAGGCGCCGAGCGCCCGGCGCTGGAGCCTCCGCGATACTCGCAAACCGAACGGCCGCCCGGGCAGGACGGCGGAATCGGGCACGGGTAGCCGGTGTTGCGTTGAATGCCCACCGATCTCACTTCTCAGGACATTCTCAGGTCGAGGGCACATTTCTGCACGTCACGACGTGTGAGATAGCGAATGGCCGGGAACTCTGAGCCCTGATCTGTCGTTGAACGCCATGACAGTACAAGCCGACCGGGAGGGACGCCATGGCCGAACCCACCAAAAGGGCCACCACAAGCAGGGTTGACAGCGATCTGGATGCTCAAAGCCCCGCCGCGGACTTGGTGCGCGTCTACCTGAACGGAATCGGCAAGACAGCGTTGCTGAATGCCGCGGGCGAGGTCGAACTGGCCAAGCGCATCGAAGCCGGGCTGTACGCCGAGCACCTGCTCGAGACGCGGAAGCGCCTCGGGGAGAACCGCCGACGCGAGCTGCAGGCCGTTGTGCGCGATGGCGAGGCAGCGCGCCGTCACCTGCTGGAGGCCAACTTGCGCCTGGTGGTGTCGCTGGCCAAGCGCTACACGGGTCGAGGGATGCCGTTGCTGGACCTGATCCAGGAGGGCAACCTCGGGCTGATCCGCGCGATGGAAAAGTTCGATTACACAAAGGGATTCAAGTTCTCGACGTACGCCACGTGGTGGATCCGACAGGCCATCACCCGCGGCATGGCTGACCAGAGCCGCACCATCCGGCTGCCGGTGCATCTGGTTGAGCAGGTCAACAAGCTGGCGCGGATCAAGCGTGAGATGCACCAGAACCTGGGACGCGAGGCCACCGACGAGGAGTTGGCCGCCGAATCCGGGATCCCGATCGACAAGATCAACGACTTGCTCGAGCACAGCCGCGACCCGGTGAGCCTGGACATGCCGGTCGGCTCTGAGGAAGAAGCCCCGCTGGGCGATTTCATCGAGGACGCCGAAGCGATGTCGGCCGAGAACGCGGTGATCGCCGAGCTGCTGCACACCGACATCCGCAGCGTGCTCGCCACTCTCGACGAGCGGGAGCACCAGGTGATCCGGTTGCGTTTCGGGCTCGACGATGGCCAGTCGCGCACCCTGGACCAGATCGGCAAGCTGTTCGGCCTGTCGCGGGAGCGGGTGCGCCAGATCGAGCGGGACGTCATGGCCAAACTGCGCAACGGCGAGCGCGCCGACCGGTTACGGTCGTACGCGAGCTGAGGCCGCTGAACCCGAGCCAGTAGCAAGACAGTATGCCCGCCGCGCCAGCGGCGGGCATACTGCTCGCCTGGGACGCGTTGCACCTATTCATGCAGCTGGCCAAGTAGACTCGGCCTCAATGGAGGGTGCTGAATGAACGACCTGGTTGACACCACCGAGATGTACCTGCGGACCATCTATGACCTCGAGGAAGAGGGCGTCACGCCGCTGCGTGCCCGCATCGCCGAACGCCTCGACCAGAGCGGGCCCACTGTCAGCCAAACCGTGTCGCGCATGGAACGCGATGGCTTGCTCCACGTGGCCGGCGACCGCCACCTCGAGCTGACCGACAAGGGCCGGGCGCTGGCCATCTCGGTGATGCGCAAGCACCGCCTGGCCGAACGGTTGCTCGTCGACGTGATCGGACTGCCCTGGGAGGAAGTGCACGCCGAGGCGTGCCGGTGGGAGCACGTGATGAGCGAGGACGTCGAGCGGCGGCTGGTGAAGGTGCTCAACAACCCAACCACCTCCCCGTTCGGCAACCCGATTCCGGGCCTTCTGGACTTGGGGGTGGGACCCGAATCCGGGGCCGACGGGGTCAATCTCGTCCGGCTGACCGAACTGCCGCCCGGCTCGCCGGTGGCGGTGGTCGTCCGGCAGCTGACCGAGCATGTGCAAGGTGACATCGACCTGATCACCCGGCTGAAGGACGCCGGCGTCGTTCCCAACGCGCGCGTCACCGTCGAGACCGGTCCCGCCGGCGTAACCATCGTCATCCCGGGCCACGAGAACGTCACCCTGCCGCACGAGATGGCACACGCGGTCAAGGTGGAGAAAGTCTGACCGGTCACCGGCCCGCCCTGGCCTAGCCTGCCCGGCGGCCGAACGGCCGCCGCGGTGGCAGCCGCACACCCAGCCGTTTGGCCAATCGGTATCCGGTAACCGCCAGCTCCCGAATGTCCTGGGGCCGTAAACCCGACTGCAAAGCCGTGTCGAGCATGCCCGCCATACGGTGGTCGGGCGCACACCGCAGCGCTGCCTCCAGCGACACACCGGCAAGCGGCCCATCGCCGCGTGCGTAAGCACTGAACGCCAGCAATACCAACGCCTCCACCCGCCACGGCGGAGGCAGGGTGCGCGCCAGCAGCGCCCACAACGACTCGGCTTCGCCCGCGTTCTCGCCGACCGCAAGGGCATACAGGATGTCGCGCACTTCGGCGTCGCTCAGCGCGCACCCCAACTTCGCCAACTGGGCCTGCGACAGCGATTGGCCCGATGCCACACGCGAGGCTGCGGCCAGCGCGTGCCGCACGTCGCTGCGCGCGCAGCGGCCCGGATCCGCGCGGTGCGCCGCCTGACGCCTGGCCGCCTGTCGGGAAACCACCTCGGTCAACTCGGCGCTGCGCACCGGGTCGTCGACCGCAATGACAGCCTGCAGGTCGGCGCGCCGCGCGTAGAGCCGCCTGCCGTCCAGCACCGCGGCGGCGGCCAGCGGCGACGCCGACGGATCGTCGACGAGGCCACCGGAACCGCAGCCGTCCACGCAATGCCAGCGCCCACCAACGGCCACCCGATCCACCACGTGAGCGGCCCACAGCTCAATGTCGTGCCGCGACAACGCCTCGTTGAGCTGGTCGCACAGCTGCCGGTAGTCCTCGTTGCAGCTCGGACAGTGCGCGCCGTCGGCGTCCACGATCACCGCGATCGCGGCCTCCGGACGCGCCGCGGCGGCGACCTCCGCCAGGTGGCCCACCCGGTTCATCAGCTCCTCGGAGAGGTCGACCCGCATCACCGACCCGAGTTCACCATCACCCAAAGACACCACTATCAATGAATTTTCGGGAACGAAGCCGAGAACGGCCGGCAGCGCGGCGATCAATGCGCCGGGGCGGCGGAGTTCAAAGTCAGGTCGATGCGTCGTCATGAGCACCAACGCTGACGGCCGCCACCGTCAGCCAGTGCTCACGAGAGCCGGCGCAGTGACGCAGCTGTGAATGAACTCGGCACTGTGAGTTCTGCTGCTCTAATGTTTATCGCATGGCGGCGGCGCAAGAGTACGACATGGTGGTTATCGGGTCGGGGCCCGGCGGACAGAAGGCCGCCATCGCCTCGGCCAAGCTAGGTAAATCGGTCGCGATCGTCGAACGCGGCCGGATGCTCGGCGGCGTTTGCGTGAACACGGGCACCATCCCGTCAAAGACGTTGCGCGAGGCGGTGCTTTACCTCACCGGGATGAGTCAGCGCGAGCTGTATGGCGCGAGCTACCGGGTCAAAGAGCGGATCACCCCGGCCGACCTGCTGGCCCGGACCCAGCACGTGATCGGCAAGGAAATAGATGTGGTGCGCAACCAGCTGATGCGCAACCGCATCGACCTGCTGATCGGTCACGGGCGGTTCGTCGACCCGCACACCGTTGAGGTCGAAGACCCCAACCGCCGCGAGAAGCTCACTATCAGCGGCGAGTACATCGTGATCGCCACCGGTACTCGACCGGCACGGCCGTCCGGTGTCGAGTTCGACGAAGATCGGGTGCTCGACTCCGACGGGATCCTCGACCTCAAGACGTTGCCGACCTCGATGGTCGTCGTCGGCGCCGGCGTTATCGGGATCGAATACGCCTCCATGTTCGCCGCGCTGGGCACCAAGGTCACCGTTGTGGAGAAGCGCGACGACATGCTGGACTTCTGTGACCCCGAGGTCGTAGAGGCGCTGAAGTTCCACCTGCGCGACTTGGCGGTGACGTTCCGGTTCGGGGAGGAGGTGACCGCGGTCGACGTCGGCGCGGCGGGCACCGTCACCACCCTGGCCAGCGGCAAGCAGATTCCCGCCGAGACGGTGATGTATTCGGCCGGACGGCAGGGCCAGACCGACCACCTCGACCTGCACAACGCCGAGCTGGAGGCCGACAGCCGCGGACGAATCTTCGTCGACGACACGTTCCAGACCAAGGTGCCCCACATCTACGCCGTCGGCGACGTCATCGGCTTCCCCGCGCTTGCTTCGACCTCGATGGAACAGGGACGGCTGGCGGCCTACCACGCGTTCGGGGAGCCGACCGACGGCATCACCGAGTTGCAGCCGATCGGTATTTACTCCATCCCCGAGATCTCCTACGTCGGGGCCACCGAGGTGGAGCTGACCAAGAACGCGATCCCGTACGAGGTCGGGATCGCCAGGTATCGGGAGCTGGCCCGCGGACAGATCGCCGGCGACTCCTACGGCATGCTCAAGCTGCTGGTGTCCACCGACGATCTCAAAGTGCTCGGCGTCCACATCTTCGGCACCAGCGCCACCGACATCGTGCACATCGGGCAGGCCGTGATGGGCTGCGGCGGCACGGTGGAGTACCTGGTCGACGCCGTGTTCAACTACCCCACGTTCTCCGAGGCCTACAAGGTGGCCGCGCTCGACATGATGAATAAGGTCCGCGCGCTCAACCAGTTCCGGCGCTAGCAGGAGTCGTCGAGTTCGCCGGCCACCGGGTCGCCCGGACCACCGGCTTCGGCGCGCGCCAGTAACTGCGCGGTCCGTTGGTCGAACGGCGCCGAGTATGAGACGTTGGCGGCGCAGCCGCCCCGCTCGAAACCACCGATCACCCCGGTGAGGGTAGTGCCGCTGACCCACGGTGCACCGCTGGTGCCATCCACCAGACCTTCGCACGCCACCGCGGGAAACCCACTGTCGGTGACCGACGTACTGGCCTGGCAGCCGATGGGCGAGCCACCCACGCCGGCCGGATATCCCACCACCGTCACGTGGCTACCCGGCGGAGGTGTGGTGCCCAGCGTCAGCGCCATGCCGGCGCGGGACTCAACCGATCCCCCGGCTTCGTTGCTGAGCCGCGCGATCGCGTAATCGGCATGCGGATCCTTGCTGGCCGTCCAGCGTGTATCGAGGTAGACCGCGTCGGCCTTCCACACATCGGCGGGACCGGGCGCGGCATCGCCGGCGAAGCCGGGAACGAAGCTGATCTGGGAGGCCCCGGCCAGGCAGTGCGCCGCGGTCATCATCAGGTTCCCGCTCGCCGAATGCACCACAGAACCGGTGCAGACGTGCAGCGTTCCCCCGTCGATGAAGATTGCGCCGACCCGCCGGTCGGGGTCGACCGGGCCCGCAACCGCCTTCTGCTGGGGCTGGCCGAGCCGCTGTACCGGTGCACTGGTCCGCGCAGCGGACGTGCTGGGGTTCGCCACGTGAGCGCCCGGGCGGGCGCACGACGTGATCACCGTCGCCAGGGCGACCACCGGGCAAAGCACTACCATCGCTGCGCGCATCGTCTTCATCATGCCTGACGGCCGGGCGGCGAGCCGAGTCCAACGCGTCCCAGCGTGCCGACGCGTTTGCTGACAAATCCGCCCCGGCGGCCGGAGCATGTTCCGTCCGGATTACGTTCCGGCGTCATCGCGTTTCATACGTAAAAGCGAACTTCAATTCGCTATTCGATATTGGTGCCCACGGATTCAGGGGACACTTGGTAGGGCACCCTGGAAGGACCCCCGGGAGGAGGCAACCCGAATGGCTCACCACCACGATCCGGACGAGCAGGACTATCAGCCCGGACAGGCCGGCATGTACGAGCTCGAGCTGCCGGCGCCGCAGTTGTCCACCTCGGACGGGCGCGGGCCGGTCCTGGTGCACGCGTTGGAGGGCTTCTCGGACGCCGGTCATGCGATACGGTTGGCCGCCACGCATCTGAAGGCGGTCCTGAACACCGAGCTGGTCGCGTCCTTCGCGATCGACGAATTGCTGGATTACCGCTCCCGGCGGCCGCTGATGACTTTCAAGACCGACCACTTCACCCATTACGACGATCCGGAATTGAGCCTGTTCGCACTCCGCGACAGCGTGGGCAACCCGTTTCTGCTGCTGGCCGGGATGGAGCCGGACCTGAAGTGGGAGCGCTTCATCACCGCGGTACGCCTGTTGGCCGAGCGCCTGGGAGTGCGGCAGACCATCGGGCTGGGTACCGTGCCGATGGCTGTTCCGCACACCCGACCGATCACCATGACCGCCCACTCCAACAACCCGGAGTTGATCGCCGACTTCCAGCCGTGGATCTCAGAAATCCAGGTCCCCGGCAGCGCGTCCAACCTGTTGGAATTCCGAATGGCCCAGCACGGTCATGAGGTTGTCGGTTACACCGTGCACGTCCCGCACTACCTGACCCAGACCGACTACCCGGCCGCCGCCCAGGCGTTGCTCGAGCAAGTGGCCAAGACCGCGTCCCTACAGCTCCCGCTGTCGGTGTTGTCCGAAGCGGCGGAGGTGATCCGGGCCAAGATCGACGAACAGGTCGAGGCGAGCGCCGAAGTGGCTCAAGTGGTGGCCGCGCTCGAGCGCCAGTACGATGCCTTCATCGACGCTCAGGAGAACAGGTCGTTACTAACCAACGACGAGGATCTGCCTAGCGGCGACGAGCTGGGCGCAGAGTTTGAGCGATTCCTAGCCCAGCAGGCGGAGAAGAAGTTCGACGACGATGACCAGGCCTGAGTTTTCCAGACGCCGTTAGCCAGACCGCCTTAGCCCGGCCCGACACCAAGGTTGGCGCATATGACCGAGCGGAAGCGCAAAAGCACTCTCCGCCCGGTGCGCGAAGTGACCGCACCCCGCCTGGAATTTCGCACCATCCATGGTTACAAGCGGGCGTACCGAATCGCCGGTTCTGGACCGGCGATCCTGCTGATCCACGGCATCGGTGACAACTCCACCACCTGGAATACCGTGCAGGCCAAGCTGGCCCAACGGTTTACGGTCATCGCCCCGGACCTACTGGGGCACGGGCAGTCCGACAAACCCCGCGCGGACTACTCAGTCGCCGCATACGCGAACGGCATGCGGGACCTGCTCAGCGTGCTTGACGTCGAGCGCGTGACCATCATCGGTCATTCGCTGGGCGGTGGCGTGGCCATGCAATTCGCCTACCAGTTCCCGCATTTGGTCGAGCGCCTGATCCTGGTCGGCGCCGGTGGCGTCACCAGGGACGTGAACTTCGTGTTGCGGTTGGCTTCGCTGCCGCTGGGCAGCGAAGCCCTTGCCCTGCTGCGATTGCCGTTGGTGCTGCCGGCCGTCCAGATCTTCGGGCGGGTGCTGGGCACCGCGCTCGGCAGCACCGGCCTGGGCCGCGATTTGCCCAATGTCCTGCGCATCCTCGATGACCTGCCGGAACCGACGGCCTCAGCGGCATTCAGCCGGACCTTGCGGGCGGTGGTGGACTGGCGCGGGCAGATCGTCACCATGCTGGATCGATGTTATTTGACCGAGGCCATTCCGGTGCAGATCGTCTGGGGCACAAAGGATGTGGTCGTCCCGGTCCGTCACGCGTGGATGGCGCATGCCGCGATGCCCGGCTCCCGCCTCGAGATCTTCGATGGGTCGGGGCATTTTCCTTTTCACGACGACCCGGCCCGCTTCATCGACGTGGTCGAACGCTTCATCCACACCACCGAGCCCGCCGAATACGATCAGGCCGCCCTTCGCGCGTTGCTTCGGACCGGCGGCGGCGAGAGGGCCGTCACCGGCCCGGCCCCGACCCGGGTCGCCGTGCTGAATGCTATGGGTTCGGACGAACGCAGCGCGACCTGAAGGCGCTCGGGCCATGGGCTCAACTGCGCTCAGCGCTGCCGGTGTAACACCGCGGCCAGGTGGTCCTGCAGCGGTTGCCCGACCGCACCCATCTGCACCGAGTACGAAAGCTCGTCGCCGTCGATGCGCAACGAACGGCCCAGGGACCTTACCTCTTTGGCGGTCGGGGTCAGACCGACATCCGTTGTGGCAAGCTCGATTTCGATGAGGTCCCCGGTGACCGAGTAGGTGCCGACTTCGATTTCGGTGATTCCGCTGGGGTGTGCCAATACCAGTTCCACACGCCCCGGCTGCGGCACCCGAAGGTATCCCGTCTCGGCGTGCAACGGTTTACCGTCAGCTACCGCCCTGGTCTTTTGCACGTAGCCGAGGAACGGTTTGCCGACATGGGAAAACACGGCTTCTTCCAGATAGTCGAACGGCTGGATCGTCGGGTACTTGCCCGCACCCCGGCCCGCCCAGGTGCCCAACAGTGGCGCCAGCGCCTTGAGATCGGGATGCAAGTCCGGGGGCATGAGAACAGCCTAGTGACACGCCGCGGCCCCTCAGCTTGGCGTCGACACCTCGCGGTGCGCCCGCAGGGCCTGGATCTCGCGCTCGAAATCCTCCGCGGACTCAAAAGAGCGGTACACCGAGGCGAACCGCAGGTAAGCGACTTCGTCAAGGTCACGCAGCGGCCCCAAGATGGCCAGACCCACCTCGTTACTGGGCACCTCTGGCGAGCCCGCCGCACGCACCGCGTCTTCCACCTGCTGGGCCAGCAGGTTCAACGCGTCATCGTCCACCTGACGGCCCTGGCAGGCGCGCCGCACTCCGCTGATGACCTTCTCGCGGCTGAAGGGCTCGGTGACCCCGCTGCGCTTGACCACGGCCAAAACGGCGGTCTCCACGGTGGTGAAACGTCGTCCGCACTCCGGGCACGACCGACGGCGCCGGATCGCCTGCCCTTCATCGGTTTCGCGCGAGTCGATCACCCGGGAATCGGGATGACGGCAGAACGGACAGTGCATGGCCGCTCCTTCGCCGTGCCGAGACCAGGTACCGCAGACTCCGAGCGTACCTGTGCGCTGACCTGCACGGCTAATGGAGTGGCACAGCATGGGCGCCGGCTTCGGTGACACCGAGACTCTTAGCGCGAAGCGGGTTTTCGCGTCACCGACGTCAGCCGACCGGAGCGATCAGGGTTTGGCCTGCAACCAGGGCCGGCGAGTGCAGCTCATTGAGTTCGCGAATCCGGTCGGCGACCTGGCGGACCGGTGCGTCCGGCGCCACTCGGTGAGCGACGTCCTGAAGCGACTCCCCCGTCGCAACTCGCACGACGGCGAGCCGGTCAGGGACGCGCGCGGCCGAGCCCCCGGGGTCTCCGTTGAGCACCTGCCCGACATTCGCGACGAGACCCAACCACAGCGTGATCACCCCGGCGGCCAGCGCCAGTCCGACCGTCGTCGCCGCGGTCACCGGGCGTTTGCGATGCGGCACGGCGGACATCGCGACACCGGTGCCGTAGTGACGCGGTGGCGCGCCCGCCGGTCTGGACGGCCCGGGCCGGCGCGACCGAGCCCGCCCATCCCGGCTGTGACGGACCCCTTCGACCGGTCCGTTGATCGGGCGCCGAAGGCTGTTGGCACGCGGCGCGAGCGTGTGGATGATTGTCATCTCGTTCCTCCGGTCCAACTCAGGTCTCGCTCGTGTGTTCGATACTATATCGCTCGTGTGTTCGCCATCCGAACGTTTGAGCGAAGCGTGTCGCACCACCAAACGCTAGATCACCCCACCGACAAGTTCGTCGGTCCCTACTACTGACAAGGAGCAGAAATACCCCGCCGCGCGAAGAGTTGCACATTTGTGATTCGCGGCTTCCCGGGCGATTCACGGACGTGGCAAGTGGCGACACGCTAGTCGAACACATGTTTGATTCTTGGCCGCCGCAGGGTTACATTCAGTGCATGAGCGACAGCAACGACACGTCATCGGCCGGCTCAGACGGCCGGCTGCACTCCGCGGATTCCTCGCTGACCGAACGGCAGCGCACCATATTGAACGTCATCCGTGCGTCGGTCACCAGCCGCGGTTACCCGCCGAGCATCAGGGAAATCGGCGACGCCGTGGGTCTGACGTCGACCTCGTCGGTGGCTCACCAGCTGCGCACCTTGGAGCGCAAGGGGTACCTGCGCCGCGATCCCAACCGGCCCCGCGCCGTCGACGTCCGGGGTGCCGACGACGAGGCGGTGACCCCCGCCACCGAAGTCGCCGGCTCGGACGCGTTGCCGGAACCCACCTTCGTCCCCGTCCTCGGGCGCATCGCCGCCGGTGGACCGATTCTCGCCGAAGAAGCTGTCGAAGACGTCTTCCCGCTACCGCGTGAGCTGGTCGGTGAGGGCACGCTCTTCCTGCTCAAGGTGGTAGGTGACTCGATGGTCGAGGCTGCGATCTGCGACGGCGACTGGGTAGTGGTTCGGCAGCAGAACGTCGCCGACAACGGCGACATCGTCGCGGCCATGCTTGACGGGGAAGCGACTGTCAAGACGTTCAAGCGCGCGGGCGGTCAAGTGTGGCTGATGCCGCACAACCCGGCGTTCGACCCGATACCCGGTAACGACGCAACCGTGCTGGGCAAGGTCGTCACCGTGATCCGCAAGATATAGCCGCGACGAGGTAACCGGGATCCGGCGGGTCAATCGGCCTTGATGAAGCCGTTGGCCAAAGCGACCTCTTCGCTCGCCAGCCAGATTTCGGCGAGGGTGTCGTGGTAGAGCTCGCTGCCCGGCGTGTAGTACAGCCCGAAGCGAGCGCTCGCCTTGATCGGATATCCGTCCGGTGCCTGGTACGGGTCGTCGAGGGGCAGGTGGATGGTCGGGCGCCCGGCCGTGGCGAGCGCCTCGCCGGCCGGAGGTTGGGCCGGCTCTGCGACGTCCTCGGTATCTGCGGCTGCGTGCCGGCCCGCCCGCTGCTCGGCGCCTGAGACCGCACCCAGAACGGCAGTGTCGGCCGCGTCGCTCTCGGCCAGCGCGGCCTCGGGAGCGGCGGCGGCCTCGGGAGCGGCGGCGGCAGCGGTGCCGGCCTCCGGATTGGTGTCCGGGGGGGTATGTGGCACGGCAACGTCGGGGTATGCGGCTTCGTCGTAACCAGCGTCGTAACCCGCCTCAAAGCCGGCATCCTCGCGGCCGGCATCGGGGTATGCGGGCTCCTGCTCGGCACCGGGCTGGGCGGGTCCGGCGTAGTCATCGTCGCCGTAGCCGGGCTCGTTGAAGTCGGCTTCGGTGAAATCCTCTTCGGTGTACTCCGCCTCGGTGTAGTCCGCCTCGCTGAAGTGAGCCTCGCCGTATTCGGCTTCGGCCTCGGGATAGCCGGCCTCCGAGAGGATCGCCCGCGAGACGACCGGGATGGAGTCGGTGTCCACCGCGTCCGGGTATTCCTCCTCGTCGCCGAATCGGTACTCGGCCGGGCCGCCACGCGGCCAGCTGACTCGGGCGGCCGACCCGTCATCCGGCGGTGCATGACTTTCGGGTGGATGTTGCTCACCCGACGCGAAATGCTCGGGCGCGTCGGCGTCTTCGCGGCCCCAGTGCCGGTCCGGCGCGGCGTCGTACCCCAGATCCACGTCACGGCCGGGCTCGTAGGCACCGCTCTGTTTGCCACGGCGGCGCCGTCGCAGCCCGAACACCAGCAGCACGGCCAAGCCGAACAGCAGCAGCACCCCGGCGGCGGCCACCAGCCACCACCAATGCCAGGTGAACTTCTTGGTGTGGGCAGGCATCGCCGAACTGCTGGGCTGGTTTTGGCCCGGGACTTGCAAACCGGACAACAACGGTGCCAGATTGGGCGGATCGGTGGTGAACGAGTTCTTCGCCCGGTTCCACATGACTTTGCCCCCGGTGAACTGCTGCGATACCACGTCGCCGTCCAAGGCCTGATCGCGGACCGGCGGGCCCAGCTTGCCGGTGGGGCCCTTCAACTTGTCCCAGGCGGCTTTCATGGCTCCGCGCACCACGAACGCACCGTGGTCGGCAGTCCAGAAGATCACCGGTTTGTCGGCCGCGGAGAAGGCGCAGATCCGGCTGGACGGAATGCCGCCGTCGGATTCGTTGGCGGTGGGGAAGCCGAGGTCACTGCCGACCGGTCCGCCCACCGACTCGTATTTGGCCAGAATGTCGCTCTCGACGGCGTTGGCGCCGGTGGCCGCGCTGAAGAACACCTTGCCGCCGGCGAAGTCCTGGACGATTCCGTCACCGCCGATCGGATACTGCCCGCCCTTCTTGGCCCCTAACGGGCCATTGGGACCGCCGGCCGCGCGCCAGGCCGTGTTGATGGCCGCGGTGGGATCGATCGGAACCTGCAAGCCCTTCAACTGGTCGGCCAGTCCAGGTGGGTCGGTGGTGAACTGCTTTGTCTGCCTGTCCCACGAAACCTGACCGCCGCTGAATTTCTGTGAGGTGACTTCGCCGTCGTATGTCTCGTCGCCCACCGGCGCAGCAAGGACGCCGCCCGAGCTGCCCAGTTTGTCCCACGCAGCGTTCATCGCGCCGCGCACGACGAACGCGCCGTGGTCGGGTGTCCAGAAAATCACCGGCTTGTCGCTGGCCGAGAAGGTGCTCACCCGGCTGTCGGGTCCGGCAAGGCCGGGCACTTCGTTGATGGTGGGAAAGCCCAGATCGCTGCCGGCCGGGCCGCCCAGCGAGTCGTATTTGTCGAGGATGGGCCCGTAGGCGTATTTGGCACCGGTCGCGGTGGTGTAGAACATCTTGCCGCCGTCGAAGTCGAGGGCGAAACCGTCAGCGACGGGGTAGACGTCGCCCTTCCGGGCGCCCAGGGGTGAACTGTCGCCGCCGGCCTTCTCCCACGCGGCCATGATCGCTGCCTCGGCGTCGCCGATAGGGCTTCCCGCCGCGGCCGGCGCCAGCAAGGCGGCGGCTATTGCTGTGGCGGTCAAGCTGACCAGCGCGCTCCCGATCAGCCTGCGCATGTGACCTCTCTGCCCGTTCACCCAGCCTCCCAGCCGACGGATATACCCCTATCTGCGGCTATGTCCGTACCTGCACAGCCGGCGGGCGGGCCGCAGTGCCACCGCGGGGAAGCAACCCAGTTACGATCCGCATTTTCGCCGGGCTCGCATAACTTTGCTCCAGCCAACGAGAAATGCGAAGTCGAATTACAAATTTTACAAAAACGGATACCGCGGCGATGTCGAAATGATGCAGAGCCACGCCCGAATCGCGACCAACCGGGCCGGTAAGAGTTCCCGAAGCCGGCCGGACCCTCGCCTGCATCGTGCTCGCCGGCTTGCCGGTGCGCGATGAAGAAAGGGCCATAGCGGAAACGCATGTGCCGACGGTACGTGAAGCCATCAGGTCTCTCGAGTTGCACCCGGCAAAAAGGGCCGTTCGCGGGCACGGCGCTGCGCCGGAAACCGATGCTGTTGTCCGGCACCGTGTTCGCGATCGTCGAGGAAGTCAGACCCCGAGGCTGTGGCCGATGATCTCCTTCATGATCTCGGTGGTGCCGCCGTAGATGGTCTGCACCCGCGCGTCGAGATAGGCACGGGCAACGGGGTACTCGCGCATGTAGCCATAGCCGCCGTGCAATTGCAGACAGCGGTCGATCAGGTACACCTGCTTCTCGGTGGAGTACCACTTGGCCATTGCTGCTTGTTCGCCCGTCAGTTTCTTGTCCAGGTGCAACCGGATGAACTCGTCGACCATCATGCGGACCACGGTCGCTTCGGTCGCCAGCTCGGCAAGCAGGAAGCGACTGTTCTGAAAGCTCCCGATCGGCTTGCCAAATGCCTTGCGCTCCTTGGTGTATTGCAGCGTGTCTGCTAGCACCTGCTCCATCGCCGCAGCCGCCATGATGGCGATCGAAATCCGCTCCTGCGGTAGGTTCTGCATGAGGTAGATGAACCCCATACCCTCTTGGCCCAACAGGTTTTCGGCCGGAACCTTGACATCGGTGAACGACAACTCGGCGGTGTCTTGGGCGTCCAGGCCGATCTTGTCCAGGTGGCGGCCGCGTTCGAAGCCCTCCATGCCGCGTTCGACGACGAGCAGCGAGAACCCCTGCGCACCCTTGTCGGGGTCGGTTTGCGCCACGACGATCACCAGATCGGAGTTAATTCCATTGGTGATGAATGTCTTTGAGCCGTTGAGCACATAGTGGTCGCCCTGTTTGACGGCGCGGGTCTTGATGCCTTGCAAGTCGCTGCCGGTTCCCGGTTCGGTCATCGCGATCGCCGTGATGAGCTCACCGGTGCAGAACTTGGGCAGCCAGCGCTGCTTCTGCTCGTCGGTGGCCAGGGCGAGCAGGTAGGGCGCCACGATGTCGTTGTGCAAGCCGAAGCCGATGCCGCTGTAGCGACCGGCGGTGGTCTCCTCGGTGATGATCGTGTTGTACCGGAAGTCGGGGTTACCGCCGCCGCCGTATTCTTCCGGCACCGCCATGCCGAGGAAGCCCTGCTTGCCGGCCTCGAGCCAGACGCCGCGGTCGACGATCTTCGCCTTCTCCCATTCGTCGTGATACGGCGCGACGTGGCGATCGAGGAAGGCCCGGTAGGACTCGCGGAACAGTTCATGCTCCGGTTCGAACAGGGTGCGCTGGTACTTGACCGCACTGCCCATGACTGACCTCCGGCGACTGGGACTCTGCCGCCCAACATATACCAACCATACGGTTGGTAGGCAGATGGTCTTGGCCGCGTCGCTTGACGCGGGTTGTCAGCGGGCGGAGAACTCCCGCAGCCGACCGGCCAGCGCCGCCGGCACCCGGGCCCGGATCCGGGTGCCGCCCGGCTCGTGCGCCTCGTGCTGGACGCGCCCGTCGGCGTGCAGGCGGGCCACCAGGTCCCCGCGGTGATAGGGGATCATCACGTCCACGGCGGTATCCACCGGAACAGCCAGTTCGGCCATCCGGCGCCGCAGGACGTCGATGCCTTCGCCGGTGCGGGCCGAGACGAACACCGCCCCGGGCAGCGCATGACGAAGTTTGGCCAGCATCAAACCGCTCGCGGCGTCGCATTTGTTGACCACCAGCAGCTCCGGTGGCGGATCGCCGTGGTGGTCGGCGATGACTTCGGAGATCACTTCCCGGACAGCGTTGATCTGGGCCAGTGGATTGACATCGGAGCCGTCGACCACGTGCACCAGCAAATCGGCGTCGACGACTTCCTCCAGCGTGGAGCGGAAGGCCTCGACCAGCTGGGTGGGCAGGTGCCGGACAAACCCGACGGTGTCGGTGAGCACGAACGCGCGGCCATCGGAGAACTCGGCGCGCCTGGTGGTGGGCTCCAGCGTGGCGAACAGTGCGTCTTGGACCAGCACCCCCGCCCCCGTCAGCGCGTTGAGCAGGCTGGATTTGCCGGCGTTCGTGTAGCCGACGATGGCGATCGACGGCACGTCGCTGCGCAGCCGACGGCTGCGCTGGGTGTCGCGGACCTGTTTCATGTCCTTGATGTCGCGGCGCAGTTTGGCCATCCGCTCGCGGATGCGGCGGCGGTCCGTCTCGATCTTGGTCTCACCGGGACCACGCAGGCCCACGCCTCCCCCGCTGCCGCCGGCACGACCGCCGGCCTGCCGCGACATCGATTCACCCCAGCCACGCAGCCGCGGCAGCATGTACTCCATCTGAGCCAGCGACACCTGCGCCTTGCCCTCCCGGCTGGTGGCGTGCTGGGCGAAGATGTCCAGGATCAGCGCGGTGCGGTCGATGACTTTGACCTTCACGGCCTTCTCCAGCGCGGTCAGCTGGGCCGGCGAGAGTTCACCGTCGCAGATGACGGTGTCGGCGCCGGTTGCCAGCACGACTTCACGCAATTCCCGGGCCTTACCCGAGCCGATATAGGTGGCCGGGTCGGGCTTGTCGCGGCGCTGGATGAGGCCTTCGAGCACCTGCGAGCCGGCGGTCTCGGCCAGCGCGGCCAGCTCGGCCATGCTGGCCTGGCTGTCGGCGGCGCTGCCGTCGGTCCACACGCCCACCAAAACCACCCGCTCCAGTCGAAGCTGGCGGTACTCGACTTCGGATACGTCGGCGAGTTCGGTCGACAGACCGGCAACCCGGCGCAGCGCCGACCGATCTTCGAGGGCAAGCTCACCCGTGCTTGGCTCCGCAACTGGCGGAGCGTATTTGGAGAATTCAGGATGTGTCATAGGCAGTAAGAAATGATGCACGGCGAAGCGGCGCCGTGCATCTGAATTAACGCTGCTGTGCGTGCCACCATTCCCCGCTGAGTTCCCCGCGAGCCACCAGCACCGAGGGGCCCCGCAAGAAGCTGGCGGCCTCGGTGATGGTGACGACGACTTCGCCGCCCGGCACCCGGACGGCCAGGGTGCCGGTGGCCGCACCGGTACTTGCGAGTGCCGCCACCGTGGCCGCAACCGTTCCAGTGCCGCACGAGCGGGTTTCCCCGACGCCACGCTCGTGCACCCGCATCCGCACCACACCGCCGGCCGGCGCGGTGAGGACTTCGACGTTGACCCCGTCCGGGAACTGGGCATGGTCGAAGCTCACCGGCCCCGCCACGTCCAGCCCCGCCAGCGCCTCGGCGGTGAGGTTGGCATCCACACACGCCAAATGCGGATTGCCCACGTCCACCACCAGACCGGAAAACCGCCGGCCACCGACGACGGCATCGCCGGGGCCTAGTGCATTGGCCTTGCCCATGTCGACGGTGATATCAGCGTTGGTCGCATCGGCGCGGTGCACGAAGACCGGACGGGGACCGGCCAGCGACCCGACCACGAATTCGTCCCGCCCTTCCATCCCGCTGGCGCGCAAGTAGTGCGCGAAGACCCGGGCGCCGTTGCCGCACATCTGGGCGGCCGAACCGTCGGCATTGCGGTAGTCCATGTACCAGTCGTCGGCGCGCAGGCCGTCGGGCAGACGCTCGATCACGCCGGCCGACAGGGCAGCGCCGGCGCTGGTGACCCGCAGCACCCCATCGGCACCGAGTCCGCGCCGCCGGTCGCACAGGGCAGCCACCCGCGCCGCGGTGAGGTCGATCTCGGCCGGCACGTCCGGGAGCACCACGAAGTCGTTCTCGGTGCCGTGGCCCTTGGCGAAGATCATGCAGTTCAGAATACTTGCCGCCACGCTTGCATCACGCCGTCGACCAGAGCGGCCGGATCCGCGGCGTCCAGCCAGCGCACCCGGTGGTCGCGGCGAAACCAGGACCGCTGCCGTCGCACGTAGCGCCGGGTGCCCACAAAGGTCTGCTCGCGCGCGTCACGGAGCGCGTCCGGTCCTCCGCCAGCGTCGAGTGCGGCGATCACCTGGGCATAGCCCAACGCCCGTGACGCGGTGACCCCGTCGCGCAGGCCCTCGCTGAGCAGCCCGCTGACCTCCTCGACCAGGCCCTGCTCGAACATGGCATCGGTGCGCCGGGCCAGTCGCTCATCGAGAAACGTTGTCTCACAGTCCAACCCGACAATGGCAGTGTCCCATCTGGGCGGGCCGATGCGTGGGGCGGACGCGGCGAACGGCTGACCGGTGAGCTCGACCACTTCCAGCGCCCGCACCGTGCGCCGGGCATCGGTGGGCAGGATGGCCGCCGCGGCGGCGGGGTCGCGACGGGCCAGCTCGGCGTGCAGCCGCCCCACCCCCACCTCGGCGAGCCGCTGTTCCCAGCGCGCCCGAACTGCGGGTTCGGTCGCGGGAAACGACCAGTCATCGAGCAGCGACTGGATATAGAGCATGGAGCCGCCCACCACGATCGGTATTGCGCCGCGGGCGGCGATCGCCTCGATGTCCGCGGCGGCAGCGCGCTGGTAGCGGGCGACGGTCGCAGTCTCGGTGACGCTCAAGACGTCGAGCTGGTGATGCGGGATGCCGCGGCGCGACTCGACCGGCAGCTTGGCGGTGCCGATGTCCATGCCGCGATAGAGCTGCATCGCGTCGGCGTTGACGATTTCCGCGCCGGCCTCGCCGCTGAGTCGGTCGGCGACGTCGAGCGCCAGCTGCGACTTGCCGGTGCCGGTGGGGCCGATGATCGCAAGTGGTCGCACGGCTCTCACGGCTGCCAGGCGCCGACGAAGTAGCCCACGCCGAAAGGCGCCCCTCGGTACAGCTCCTTGGCCGCCCGCGGTCCCGGCTCGACGAGACCGGCCAGCACCTGAAACGCCACCCGGCCCCGGATTTGCGGCGGCAGCCCGGTCAGGGCGGACACGTCGCCATCCGCCAGGGCGTCGTCCAGGGCAAGTTGCGCATCGGCGTCACCCGGCTCGTATCCGCCGGGGGCGGCCGGGGTCAAGGTGTTGGCGCCGTCGGCCACGACCAGTACGCCGACCGGCTCTGGGAGACGGTCGATTTCGGCACGCAACTGCCTGCCGTGTTGCACAGCGGTACCGGCGTCGTGGTCCCAGCCGTAAAGACAAACCTGCGCCGAGGCGTCCGGCCGGACTTGCCCCCGCACCCAGGCGGCCAGCAACGCGCACACCGGAAGCTCCACCGGCGGTCCAGGGGCGTCGTGGCCCCGGGGCGAGAGCCGAACCGGCACGTCGGCACCGTAACCGGCGAAGGTGCCGCAAGATCTGGGGCCATCGGGATCCAAGACGTCGTCGGCCCGGTCAATGCCGATGGCCATCCAGTTCGCGGGCAGCACAGCGGCCGCTGCCAACACCACGGCGGTCAGCTCTGCGACGGCCGCGCCGCCCAGCTCCGGGACAAGCACCGGCGCCGACGGAATGATCGCGATGGCGCTGAGCACGCCACCAAACTAACGTTCCGGCGCCGCCCTGCGCCCAAGACGCGGGCGAGAACCGCGAATTGGGCTAGATGGCGGTACCCAAAGCGGGGGTGTCGAGGACCACAACGGGATCGCTAGAAGAGCCGGCCTCGCCTTCACCGGACGGCTGCCCGTGGTGCACGGCAGCTGCGTCGTCGCGTCCGGTTTGGGCAGCGATGGTGGCCGCCTCGCCGCGAGCCAGGGCGACCGTTGCGATGATCACTACCGAGACGGCCCCAATCAGCACGAACGCCTTCGGCCCGTCGGTATTAAGACTTTCACCGAGCACGAGAACCCCGAGCAAACCCGCCACCACAGGCTTGGCCACCGTCATCGTCGGTAACGAGGCGGTCAGCGCTCCGGCGCGAAAGGCGGACTGCTGGAAGATCATCCCGACCAACGCCACCAGTAGCCACGGGACGAACTCGGGCGACTCCAGCACGCCCACCAGGCTGTGCTCGCTCACTTCGACGACGCCCTTGGTCAGGACCGCGAACAGCGCCAGCGACGAACCGGCAACCACCGCGAGCAGCACGGCCGCGAACGGGCTGCCGGACCAAATCCGGGCGGCGAACACGCACGACACCAACACCGGGACCATCACCGCGGCCACGATGAGCCAGGTTTCCACCGAAGCCCGCTGCTCGCCGGACGCCGGGTCGCCGACGATGATGACCACCGCCAGCGCGGCGGCCAGGGTGACGGCCCACGCCCATTCCCAGCGGGTCACCCGGCGCCTGGTCAGCCGGGCGTAGATCGGCAAGGCGAACAGCAACGCGGTCACCTGCAGCGCGGTGACCAGAACCACCGAACCCCACGCCAGGGCCCCGGCCTGCAGGCTGTAATTGACGATCGCCGCCCCGCCGCCGAGCCACCACCGGGTGTCCCGCAGCGACATGCGGAAGAGTTCCAGGTGGCCGACTTGCTTGTCGGTGATCTCCTGTGCGGAGCGCTGCCGGATCACATCGCCGACCGCCGACGCCAGCGCGGCGCACAAAGCGATCAGCGCCGCGACATCCACCTTGGACATGGGCCCCCTAAACTCACAACGTTTCGATCGAGCTTTCCCCGGCGTGCGGGTAAATACACGCAGAATTCGCGATCAGTTCAACTGCAACTGTATGACGTTGCGCACGGGGTTAACGGTTCAAGCGGGTAACCCTTTGATTAGTACTTCACCAAGCTATGTAACAGCTGGGCCAACTCTAAGCGAGTCCAAAGACTATGACACCCGCCGCGGCGCGGGTTACTGCGGATGCGTCCCGGGCGGCAACATCGGGGTGGCGGTGTTCGGCCCGCCAAGCTGCTTGAATACTGTTAAACACCAGTTGGTAGGACCGTGATGGCCACCCGACGGGTGCAGCAATTGGTGCCGCTACGCGCGGCAGGTGCGCGGATGCCGACCGCGCGAAGGGTAGGTGACGAGCGCATGATGGCTGACGAGCCCCTCAGCAACGATTCGGCCAGGCCGGTGCCGGCGCCACGTCCGGGGCCACGTCCCGGTCCCGGGCCGGCGCCGCGACCTACCGTCCACCCGGTGGCAGCTGCCCCGCCCAGCAATCCGCATCAATTCGGCCGGGTGGACGACGACGGAACGGTATGGCTGATCACCGCGGCCGGCGAGCGCATCGTCGGCTCCTGGCAGGCCGGCGACCGGGAAGCCGCGTTTGCGCACTTCGGCCGGCGATTCGACGACCTGAGCACCGAGGTGACGCTCATGGAGGAGCGGCTGGCGGCGGGGACCGGTGACGCCCGCAAGATCAAAGCCCACGCCTCCGAGCTGGCCGAAACCTTGCCCACGGCCGCCGTGCTGGGCGACATCGATGCACTCGCGGGCCGGTTGACCGCCCTCATCGACCAAGCCGAGGCCACCGTGGCCGCGGAGCGCTCCAGGCGCGACGAGCACCGGGCCACCCAGACCGCCCGCAAGGAGGCACTGGCCGCCGAGGCCGAGGACTTGGCCGACAACTCCACCCAATGGAAGGCCGCCGGCGACCGGTTGCGCGCAATCCTCGACGAGTGGAAGACCATCGGCGGCCTGGACCGCAAAGTCGATGACGCGCTGTGGAAGCGCTACTCGGCGGCCCGTGAGGCCTTCAACCGGCGCCGCGGGTCCCATTTCGCCGAGCTGGACCGGGAACGATCGGGCGTGCGCCAGGCCAAGGAACAACTGTGTGAACGGGCCGAAGAGTTGTCCGGTTCCACCGACTGGACCGTCACTAGCGCGGAATTTCGCAAGCTGCTCACCGAATGGAAAGCGGCGGGACGAGTATCCAAAGAGGTCGACGACGCGTTGTGGCGGCGCTTCAAGGCTGCCCAGGACTCCTTCTTCACCGCGCGTAACGCCGCCACGACGGAAAAGGACGCCGAGTTGCGGGCCAATGCCGCCGCCAAAGAACAGCTGCTGGCCGAAGCGGAAAACATCGACACGAGCAACCATGACGCCGCGCGTGCGGCGCTGCGCGCGATCGCTGACAAATGGGACGCGATCGGCAAGGTGCCGCGGGAACGGTCCGCCGAGTTGGAGCGACGGTTGCGCGCCGTCGAGCAGAAGGTCCGCGACGCCGGCGACACCGGTTGGGCGGATCCGCAAGCCCAGGCTCGGGCCGAGCAGTTCCGGACGCGCGCCGAGCAGTATGAACAGCAGGCCCGCAAGGCAGCGGCGGCGGGCCGCACCAAAGAGGCCGAAGAGGCCAAGGCCAACGCCGAGCAGTGGCGGCAGTGGGCGCAAGCGGCCGCCGAGGCGCTGAACCGCAGAACTTAAGGGCCGTCTTCGGACCCTGGGCCGTCCGGCCGGTTTTCCTTATCGGGCGACTTGTCCAGGCTGTCCAGCAGCGTCATCGACTGCTGCTGCGCAGCAACCCGGCGCCGCTGCTCCTCGGCCGCAAGTTGCACGATGGTGCGCGACCACACCACCCGGGCCCATTGATACGTCAAGGCCAGCACGGTGATCCAGGCCACGATCAGCCCGACTCCCGGTCCCGGATGGCCCGCGGCGACGGTCTGGCGCGACCAGACAGCCAACAGCCCGGCCGCAGCGGCGATCGACAAACCCGCCAGCGCAATCCAGGCCAGCGCCCAGCGCCGCGTCAGCAACGCCAGCACCGAGAATCCGACCCCGAAAACCAGCGTCAGCCAAGCGAATACCCGCGACGGCAGCGCCACTGCGGCGGCGCCGGCACCGTGGCTGCCGAACAGCACATCCCAGCCCCCCACATCGCCGGTGTGCGGCAGGATGAACGAGACCAGCAGCAGGAATACCAGGATCGATATGACGAAAGCCCTTGGGCCTGGGTCTATCCCGTGTGCGACCCGGCGTTCTGCCGCGTCAATTTCGCTGCGGAGAGCGTCGAAGTCGTTGTGTTGCTTCTTCATCGGGCACATCCAGAGGGTTGGATCGGGTCGACTGGCGCGCCCACGGCGGGCATGCCAAGAGCGGTACCGCGCCGGCGCTGCCCGGCAGCATATGCGTCCCCCGCCAGGGTGCGGCGATGGGTGAGGATGCCGGCATCGGCGATGAGATGATGCGGCGCGGCCTGGGTGACCACTGCGGTGACGATGTCACCGGGCCGTACGTTCGGGTCGGCGGTGAAGTGGACCAGCCGACCGTCGCGCGCTCGTCCGGTCATGCGCGCCGTGCGGGTGTCCTTGCGTCCCTCACCGGCGGCGACCAGCAGCTCCACGGTCTGCCCGATCAGCGCGCGGTTGCCCGCCAAGGAGATCTGCTCCTGCAGCTCGACCAGCCGCTCGTAACGTTCCTGCACAACGGCTTTCGGCAGCTGCCTGTCAAAGGCGGTGGCCGGGGTGCCGGGCCGTTTGGAATATTGGAAGGTGAACGCGGCCGCAAAGCGCGCCTCCCGTACGACGTCCAGCGTGGCCGCGAAGTCCTCTTCGGTCTCACCGGGGAACCCGACGATCAGGTCGGTGGTGATGGCAGCGTGCGGCATCGCCGCCCGCACCCGCTCGATGATGCCCAGATAGCGCTCGGCGCGGTACGACCGGCGCATCACGCGCAGCACCCGGTCGGATCCCGACTGCAGCGGCATATGCAAGGCGGGGCAGACATTCAGTGTCTGCGCCATGGCCTCGATGACGTCGTCGGTGAACTCGGCGGGATGCGGCGAGGTGAACCGCACCCGTTCCAGGCCGTCGATGCCGCCGCAGGCGCGCAGCAGCCGGGCGAAGGCGCCGCGGTCGCGGGGCAGCGCCGGGTCGGCGAAGGAGACTCCGTAGGCGTTGACGTTCTGGCCCAGCAGCGTGACTTCGAGCACGCCGTCGGCCACCAGGGATCGCACCTCGGCGAGGATGTCGGCCGGGCTGCGGTCGACCTCCTTGCCGCGCAGCGACGGGACGATGCAGAATGTGCAGCTGTTGTTACACCCAACCGAGATGGAAACCCAAGCCGCGTAAGCTGATTCGCGTGCGCTGGGCAGCGACGACGGAAACTGCTGCAGCGACTCGGCGATCTCCACCTGGGCGGCTTTGTTGTGCCGGGCCCGTTCGAGCAGTGTGGGCAGCGATCCGAGGTTGTGCGTGCCGAAGACGACGTCGACCCAAGGCGCCTTGCGCACCAAGGTGTCCCGGTCTTTTTGGGCCAGACAGCCACCGACTGCGATCTGCATGTCGGGATTTTCCCGCTTGCGTGGAGCCAGGTGGCTGAGGTTGCCGTACAGCTTGTTGTCGGCGTTCTCCCGCACCGCGCAGGTGTTGAAGACCACCACGTCGGCGTCGGCACCCTCGGCGGCCCGCCGGTAGCCGGCCGCTTCCAGCAGACCCGCCAACCGCTCGGAGTCGTGGACGTTCATCTGGCAGCCATAGGTGCGCACCTGATAGGTACGCGCCGAAGCCAGCATTGACGTCACGGGGCCATGGTACGGCGACCATTGCGCGCTTGAGAAACCGCACATCAGGAGCCCTAGACCCGGCGGCGCTCCCGCTCGGCGGCCAACTCGGCAAGTACCACTTCGCACGCCAGGTTCTGGCTGTAGCCGCGGCGTGCCAGCATCCCTACCAGCCGGCGACTCACCCGCGCGTCGTCGGTGCTGTCCGGGGCCAGCGTCTCCCGCCGCAGCCTGGCCCGCACCAACTGCTCGGCGCGGTCGCGTTCGGCACCGGCATCGATCCCGGCCAGCGCCGTGGTGATCACGTCGCTGTCGACACCCTTGGTGTGCAGTTCGGCGGCCAAGGCCCGCTTGCTCTTCCCGGCGTTCGCCCGGCGGGACTGTAGCCACTGCTGGGCGAAGTCGGTGTCGTCCACCAAGCCCACGGCGGCCAGCCGGTCGAGCACCCGCTCGGTGACGTCGTCGGGGTAGCCGCGTTTGGACAGCTGGCCGGACAACTCCGCCCGGGTGTGCGCTCTCGCGGTGAGCAGGCGCAGGCACAGCGCCCGCGCCTGCTCTTCACGGGAGGGCTCAGAAATCGACGGGGGCGGGCAGGATGTCGTCATCGGTCACGACCGCGCCAATGCCAAGCTTTTCCTTGATCTTCTTCTCGATCTCGTTGGCTATGTCGGCATTCTCCATCAGGAAATTGCGGACATTCTCCTTACCCTGTCCGAGTTGCTCGCCCTCGTAGGTGAACCAGGAACCGGACTTGCGGATGAAACCCTGTTCCACACCCATATCGATCAGCGAACCTTCCCTGCTGATGCCTTTGCCGTAGAGGATGTCGAATTCGGCCTGCTTGAAAGGCGGTGACACCTTGTTTTTGACCACCTTGACCCGGGTGCGGTTGCCGACCGCGTTGGTGCCGTCCTTGAGCGTCTCGATCCGGCGCACGTCCATGCGCACCGACGCGTAGAACTTCAGCGCCTTTCCACCCGTCGTGGTTTCCGGGCTGCCGAACATCACCCCGATCTTTTCCCGGAGCTGGTTGATGAAGATCGCTGTGGTCCCCGAATTGTTCAGCGCGCCGGTCATTTTCCGCAGCGCCTGGCTCATCAGCCGGGCCTGCAGGCCGACATGGCTGTCGCCCATCTCGCCTTCGAGTTCCGCGCGGGGCACCAGGGCCGCCACCGAGTCGATGACCAGGATGTCCAGCGCGCCGGAGCGGATCAGCATGTCGGCGATCTCCAGCGCCTGTTCACCGGTGTCGGGCTGACTGACCAGTAGCGAATCCGTATCGACGCCAAGCTTTTTGGCGTAATCCGGGTCCAGGGCGTGCTCGGCGTCGATGAACGCCGCGACGCCGCCGGCGGCCTGGGCATTCGCCACCGCGTGCAGCGCGACGGTGGTCTTACCCGAGGATTCCGGGCCGTAGATCTCCACGACCCGCCCGCGGGGCAGGCCGCCGATGCCCAGGGCGACGTCCAGCGCGATGGATCCGGTCGG
The DNA here is from genome assembly GCA_035505695.1 of Mycobacterium sp. Lineage (GTDB taxonomy): Bacteria > Actinomycetota > Actinomycetes > Mycobacteriales > Mycobacteriaceae > Mycobacterium. Next base: position 5,863 of record DATJQO010000104.1, on the reverse strand, counting down.
GATGACCGAAATCGGCTGACGCATCTCGTCGCCGAGACGCATCACCGAGCCTTTGCCGTAACTTTTTTCGATCTGGGCCATCGCCAGTTCGAGAGCCTTCTCGCGGTCAGGGGCTTGCGTCATGGTGCCTCTTCCTATCGTCGGTGTGTCTTCTGACCGGTATCGGTCGGTTGGCCGTGACACTAGAGAAGGCCACCGACAAGTTGTCTCTGGTGAACGCTCACCACAGTAGCCGAACACCTGTTCGATTCAAGGAGACACGCCGTGGCGTGGCGTCGAGTGTGCGTGCTGGGCGGCGACACCCCAAGCCGAGACGGGCCGCCGCTGGTTCACACTCGACGCCGTGGGCGCAGACCGAATGAGTTCACCACTGGTCGCGCGGCACGTCGAAGTCGACGCACAATGCCCGCCACACGTCGCGGGGCTCGACACCGTCCTCGATGGCCTGGGCGGCGGTCCGGCCGTCGAAGCCGGTCAGCACGTGGTCGACCAGCACCGACGCACCGTACGCGGCGCCGAATCGCAGGACCACCCGCTCGTTGAACTCCGTCAGCCGCACGTCAGCCAACATACCCAGCGAATTACCCCGCTAAGGCAAGCGCTTCGCGGCACACCCGTACCGGGTCGGCGACCCCGGCCACGCTGGCGGCGGCAGCCTGGGCGGCCTCCCGGTAGCGCGGTGACGACAGCACGTCGTCGACCGCGGTCACCAGCGCGTCGGCGCTCAGCGGCCGAATCAGCCGCGCGCTCCCCTGCCGGACCACCCGGTTGGCCACCTCCCACTGATCCCCTCCGCCGGGCACCACCACCAGCGGAACGCCCGCCAGCAGTGTCTTGGCCACCATCCCGTGACCACCGCCGCAGATCACCAGGTCGGCGTGCGTCAACAGCTCGGCCTGGCTTCCCAGTCCAACCACCGCCCACGGCGGCACCCCCAGCTCCGCGCCGCCCAGACGTGAGACCACCAGCCGTGATCCCGCCGGCAGCGTGTCCCCCGGTATCAGGCACGACAGCGCAACTTCGGCCAATCCCGCGGTACCGGTCGACGCGGTCGACGGCGCGACCACCACCACCGGCCCGAAGCCGACCGGGATGTCCAGCACCCGGTCGGTCGGCTCGAAGTGCAGCGGGCCCACCACGACGGCCTCCGCCGGCCAGTCCGGCCGCGGAACCTCCAGCGCGGGCAGGGTGGCGATCAGCCGGCGCAGCGGTCCGGGATCGCGGTCCGGCAATCCGATCTCGGCCCGCACGATCGCGCGCTGCCGCAGGCCCACCCGCCACGACCGGGCGGTGAGCGCCCGCATCGCGGCATCCCGGATCCGGCCGCGGATGCCGGTGCCCGGCGCCAGTCCACTGCCGATCGGCGGCAATCCCCGCGACGGCAGGTACAGCGGGTGGGGGTTGAGTTCGATCCATGGGATGCCCAACAGCTCGGCAGCCATACCGCCGCCGGCGGTGATGACGTCGGAGACCACCAAGTCGGGCGCCAGATCGCGCAGCGCCGGCACGTTGAGCACCGCCATCCGGGCGGCACGCCGGTGGATTCGGGCCCCGGCGTCCAGGTCGTCGTCGAGGGCCACCAGGCCGTCCAGCGGCGCGGCGTCGATGCCGGCGGCGCGGGCGGCCTCGATCCATTCGGGGCCGGTGAAAAGCGTGGGCTCATCACCGGCTTCGGCGAAGCGTTGGCACAGCGCGATCGCGGGAAACGAATGCCCGGGATCCGGCCCGGCAACGACGGCGACACGCATCCGCCCTACCCTGCCACAGCACGCGGCCGTCACACACGGCCGCGTTTCGAATACGCTGGCAACCATGACCGAGGTGACTGGGACAGCCGTTGCGAACATCCGCACGGTCGAGGGTTTCCTGCATGCCCTGCAAGATGCGGATTACCAAGCCGCGGAGGCCGCGTTGGATGACGACCTCGTCTACGAGAACGTCGGACTGCCCACGATTCATGGCCGCGCACGGGCCATGCAGCTGTTTCGCCGGATGGAAGGCCGCGCCGCGTTCGAGGTGAAGATCCACCGCATCGCCGCCGACGGCGGCGCGGTACTCACCGAACGCACCGACGCGCTGATTTTCGGTCCACTGCGCCTGCAGTTCTGGATATGCGGCGTGTTCGAGGTGCACAACGGACGAATCACGTTGTGGCGGGACTACTTCGACTTTTTCGACATGCTCAAGGCGACCTTGCGTGGTGTGGCGGCGCTGGCGCTGCCCTCGCTGAAAGCCACGTTCTAGCGCGGGGACGACTAGCCGGCGCCACGTAATCCGCCGAGTTCGTCGAACGCCTGCGCCCAAGCGACCAGCCGGTCGGTGGCGTCGGTCAATTCGGTGCGGTAGCGCTGCGTGGCGGCCAACCCATCGCCGTTTGCCGAAGACACCAATTGCGCTGCAGCAGTGACCATGTCGTTGTACTGACGAACACCGGCACTCAACTGGGCCGTGAACGCGTTAATGGTGGGCACCAGATACGACCGGGATGGTTCCGAGTACTGCGCCGCCCGCTCCATCGACACCACCTCCGCGGCGGTGGCCGCCATGGCCGCCGACGTCTTGGTGGCCGCCGCGGTCAAGTCGCGTATTTCGGCCGTCGGCAACATCGCGCCCCGCTCCATCACGCCCAACAACGAGAAGAAACCCCGTTCGGAGGTGCCCAGGGCCGACATGGCGGGGCGCGCCGCCGAACCGGGCGGCGGGAGCCGACGGACGTTCGTGGGCCGAGGCGCCGGCAGCGGCTCGGAACGCAGCCAGTAGTAGCGGATCAGCAACAGCGTCGCCGGGATTGCCATGACCACCGCGACCGCGCCGGTGATCTCCAGCAGCAGTGCGAACCATCCCCACGCCGCCAGCACGATAGTCACCACCGCCCAGAACACGCACCCGGCGCTGAATATCAGGCCCCACCGCAGCGCGCGGCGACGGCGCCGCAACTGCCGGGCTCGCGGATCGGCGGCAGCGCTGATCTTTCGGGCCACCAAATCGGAAACCTCGGCAGCGGTGTCCAACCCGCGCTGCAGCAATGCGCGCCACACACCCCGCTGAGTCGTTTTCACCGCCATCGAACGACCGTCGCCGCGTTACTGACCAAGCGGCTTCTCGGTGACCGCGCCGCCGGTGGTCTCGGCCGGGGCCGGAGTCGCCGGGGCGGCAGGTGAGCCACCGGTCGGCAAAGCTTCGCCGCGCATGGACGCGCGGATCTGCTCGAGCCGGTTGTGGCCGGCCATCTGCACACCGGCCTGCTCGACCTCGAGCATGCGGCCCTGCACCGAGCCCTGCGCAAGTTCGGCCGCGCCGAGCGCGTTGGCGTAGCGGCGTTCGATCTTGTCGCGTACCTCGTCGAGGTTGGGAACGTTACCCGGAGCGGCGATCTCGCTCATCGACCGCAGCGATGCGCTGACCTGTTCTTGCATCTTGGCCTGCTCGAGCTGGCTGAGCAGCTTGGTGCGCTCCGCGATCTTCCGCTGCAGCACCATCGCATTCTGTTCGACCGCCTTTTTGGCCTGGGCCGCCGCGGACAGCGCCTGGTCGTGCAGCGTCTTGAGGTCTTCGACGCTCTGCTCGGCGGTCACCAGCTGAGCCGCGAACGCCTCGGCGGCGTTGTTGTACTCGGTGGCCTTGGCGGCATCGCCGGCCGCGGCGGCCTGGTCAGCCAGTGTCAAGGCTTGGCGCACGTTGACCTGAAGCTTTTCGATGTCGGCCAGTTGCCGGTTGAGCCGCATCTCCAGCTGCCGCTGATTGCCGATCACCTGTGCCGCCTGCTGGGTCAGCGCTTGATGAGTGCGTTGCGCTTCCTCGATGGCCTGCTGGATCTGCACCTTCGGGTCTGCGTGCTCGTCGATTTTCGCGTTGAACAGCGCCATAAGGTACTTCCACGCTTTGACGAACGGATTGGCCATGGGTCAGCTCCACCTTCGCTTTTTGTGTATGCGCTTTTCGTGTATGCCGGACAAGCGCCCTGCCGCTCAATTTAGTGGGTCGGCGCCGATCGCCACACCCTGTGCGCCCGATCGCGTGTCCGCGCTCAGGCGACCGCGAGCGAGGCCACCGGCGGGATGACGACCTTGGTGCTGGCGTCGATGCTGCTACCGCTCGCCCCGTCAGTGGGCGCGGCGTAGGCCGCCCGTTCGTGGCCGGCCATCCGTTCGCCGGCGTCGGTGAGCACCGACGAGAGCGGGACTTGCAACGCATCGCAGATCGCGTTGAGCAGCTCGCTGGACGGCTCCTTGCGACCGCGTTCCACCTCAGACAGATAACCGAGGCTCACCCGCGCCGAATCGGACACCTCGCGCAGCGTCCGGCTCTGCGACGTCCGGGCCTCGCGCAGCACGTCGCCGATCACCTCGCGCACCAATGGCGGCATCCCTGCCCTCCTTCGTCCTGGCCCTGCTCGGCACGTAGGCAGCTCGAATACGTAGACAGCTCGAATACGTAGACAGCTCGAATGCAGCAGGCGCTCACCCGGATAACGCGGGATCAGTGGTCCTGGTTCCCGTTCAGCGCGGCGTGCGGCGAACTTCCTTGACGGTGGACACCACGTAGTCGATGCCGGTGACGATCGTCAACACGATCGCGGCGCCCATGACCACCGCCGCCGCCACTCGAAACGGCCCGGACAGCGGCAGGATGAACAACCCGATCGCCACCACCTGCACGACGGTTTTGACTTTGCCGCCCCAACTTGCCGGAATGACTCCGCGGCGAATGACGATCAACCGCAGCAGGGTGACCGCGAGCTCGCGGGACAGGATCACCGCCGTGACCCACCAGGGCAAGTCGCCGAGCATCGACAGCCCGATCAGCGCCGAGCCGACCAGCATCTTGTCCGCGATGGGGTCGACGAACGCGCCGAACTCGGTTGCCATGCCGTAGTTGCGGGCCAGCAGTCCGTCCAATCGATCGGTGAGGCAGGCAACGGCGAAAATCAGAAACGCCGCGATCCGGAAGCCGACTTGGTGGCCGCCCCCGGCGAACAGGGCGAGCAGGAAGATCGGCACCAGCACCAGCCGCAACAACGTCAGGGTGTTGGCCAGGTTGGCGATGCGGGCGCGGCCTGTCGGTCCGGTGAGTGGACCCATCTGCGGCTGCCCCGACACGGCAACAGAATAACCGTTGACCAGCGCACCCATCGCCGTTGCCGATACTGTTGCCCGTGACCCAAAGCTCACGGGACCACCGGCCGGTCGTCCGGCGCGCGCGAACATCTGACGTCCCCGCAATCAAGGAACTCGTCGACACGTACGCGGGCAAGATCCTGCTGGAAAAGAACCTGGTGAACCTTTATGAGGCCGTCCAGGAGTTCTGGGTGGCCGAGAGCCCCGACGCGCCGGGCAAGGTGGCCGGTTGTGGGGCGCTGCACGTGTTGTGGTCCGACCTCGGCGAGATCCGCACCGTCGCCGTCGACCCGGCGATGACCGGCCACGGCATCGGTCACGCCATCGTCGACCGGCTGCTTCAGGTCGCCCGCGAGCTGCAGTTGCAGCGCCTGTTCGTGTTGACGTTCGAGACGGAGTTTTTCGCCAAGCACGGATTCACCGAAATCGAGGGCACGCCGGTCACCGCCGAGGTGTTCGAAGAAATGTGCCGCTCCTATGACATCGGGGTCGCCGAATTCCTGGACCTGAGCTACGTCAAGCCGAACATTTTGGGCAACTCCCGGATGCTGCTGGTGCTGTAGCTCGCCGAGCAGACACAAAAGCGCCCGACACGCCGGGGAAAAGGGGGCTGGTACGTGGATCAAGGTGACCACGGCAGACGTTACCACCCCGGGACTGTAGAGGAGCCGGGTTTGTTTGTGGCAGTGTGTATTTGGGGTGTTAGGCGGCGGGTTCGAGGGTGACCTTGAATCCTTGGGCTTCGA
>DATJQO010000103.1:0-9804 GCA_035505695.1 Mycobacterium sp. | reverse complement strand
AATCAACGCCGAACCGAGCCGTCAACATGCCAACGATCACCTCACTGCGCCGACAACCACGTCAACGTGCCGACCAACACCCAAATCGTCACCGTCAATTACGGTGACGCCGTCATCGTCATCGAAAGCGACGGGCAACACTGTTCATCTGGGTGGACGGCAAGCCGACGATGAATCCTGCTTCAACGCGCAGATTGCGGTCACGCTGTCCGGCCACGGCGAAGGCATTACCACGACTTGGCCATCTCCGCCAGCTCCTCTTCGGCGAAGTCCGAAACATCCACGCCGCCCGTGTGCGGCACGCGTGTTCGAGGTTTTCCCGATGCAAGTTATCGAGCGTCCCGTATCGAGTGCAATCTTGATCGGTGTCGGATCGGAAAAATAGCGCTCCGACTAGCGATGAGCCCCCTGTCAGGATTGAACTGACGACCGCTCGCTTACAAGGCGATTGAAGCCCAGTTCGGCTGGGTTCGCACTTATTCGTGCATGCCCGTCACCTGCGAATACGCATTCGTGACAGTTCGCCGTTGTTCGCCCTGATCCGCGCGGGTTGACGGCAAAGTGACGGCAAAATTAGTGGTACTGTCGTACTAGTTCCGTCGTTCTGGTTCGGACCCATCGACGCAGAGGCGACGATCCTCCTGCGCGGCGGCTGTCGTCGCCACGCAGGAGAAACAGAGCAGCACGGGCGCCCCAATCTTCATCGAATTTCCAAGCGGGAGGCAGCCGCTTATCGGCTGTTCTCCAGGGCTGTCCGTCTTGTCTGCGGGCGGTGCAGCGAACAGCGGGAAGCAGTTTGGATAGGTCGGCGCGGTCATAGGTGGGCATACGTCAAGTGTGCGCCTACGGGTTGCTCTCTTAGAACATCGCGGCAAGCATCGCCGCGTTCGTATTCGAGGTGTTGACGGCCGCAACCGAGATGACATAGATGACGGCGATTATTGCGCCGGCGACGACCGACCAGATCACCCATTTCTTGGCACTGTCGGCGGACGCCTGCGCCTCAGCATAACGGCCCTGCGCCCATAACCCGTTGACCTGGCCTGACTTGACGATCGCCACAATCCCCAAGGGAAGGCAGCAGAACATGGTGACCAGGACGGCCGGAATGAGGTAGTTATTCGGTGGCCGTGTTGGCGGACCTGGATGTTCCAAGAATGGCTGGCGTTGCCACGGCAGACCCTGCGGCTGCGGCTGCGGCTGAGGTTGTTGCCACTGCGGCCGCGGCTGAGGCTGTTGCGGCTGCGGCTGTATTGGCTGCGGCTGCGGCTGAGGTCGTTGCGGCTGCGGTTGTTTCTGCTGCGGTTTTACCGGGGAGGCCAGCGCGTCTTGGTCAGGCGTCAGCGCAGCTTTCTCTGGCAATACGGTCGGTTTGTCGGTCTGCCGGGTTTCCAGCAAATGCGGCGGCGGTGCGATTGGCGTATCCCCTCTGTTGCCTTCCATGCGCAGCTGTCCCAAACTTCGATCTACGTCTGCATACAAGTCATCTCTGCTGTTGAATTTCTCCAGAATGTATAGGGCACCTTGCTGCTCCTCGGGATCGGCGGATCGAAGTGCTGACTGAAGTTGTGTGATTATCTGGCGCTGTTGTTCATGATTTAGTGGCGCCGACTGGGCTACCTGTTCCACCAGGTCGGTGAGGTAGGACAACGGGGTTGCTGGCGGCTCAGGTAAGACCTCCGGTAGGGCAGGTGCCGGGGGTAGGGTTGCAAGCGCGCCAGCAAGTGCGTATGCCGCATCCATGCCCGGTTGCGAGTAATCGACGATCTGACGCGTCGAGATCTCTCGCGGAAGAGCCTGTATTAGGCGCTCTAGCGCTACTGGTAGCAGCGGCTTGCCCAACGCCAGCGCCCATTCGAGTTCACGCTGGCATGCCACTGAGTTCAGCGAGTCACGGGACACGATGGCAACGAACGCATCGCACTCACGGATCCGGCGCAGGATTTCCTCCCACCAGGTTTGGCCGCCCCGAAGCGAGGAATCGACCCAGGCCTGATAACCAAGCCCGGGTAGGCGGCGGATCAGCTCGTCAACGTCTGCCCGATTCGCCCGTGAGTAAGACACGAACAACTGCGGCATTCCGCCTCACCTCCGTAACCTATCCGTCATCTCGTATGACCCGAGAGCTAGAGGACCTTATTCCCTACCGCCTAGATTAGGGTCTTCTAGGTGATTCTAGGCACTTCTAGATATCTTCCAGGCGTTTCTCTATGTTCGGCCCGTGCCGCTGTCCTCTGCCACCGAGGCGGTCGCGTGTGTTTCGGGGAGGGGTCGGGGTTAACGATTCCAGTCCCCAACGGCCCCTAATACTTAACCCCCTATATACGTGAATAACTGGCGAAGCTTATTCACTAACGATGGGATAAGAAGAGTTAATTGAATAACTACCCAGTGAGGCCAGCCTCGGATTCACCAAAAGCACCAAGTTGCCCTCGCTCCCGTGGGGGCAGGCATTCTTGGCCGGGACCCACTGCTCTAGAAGTCGTAGCGCAGTGCCGCACTCCTTACTCGCGACGAATTATGGGTTCGGTCCGTGAGTGGCGGCGAGTTCGGTCCATGAAGGAACCGGTGATTCTTTGCCGACTGATACGACCGTCGTCGACGACGTCGGGATCCGCCTCGACAGCCTCCCGACTAGTCGTGCCACATCCGTGCCACTAACCCCGGTCAACCCCGGTCAACCGAGGCAACCCGCGGCCCCCCATCAACGCACTTCGACGTCGACGACCCCGCGCCTTCCTATGATTCCCAAGCTGAATACGCGGGTTCGATTCCCGTCATCGGCTCCACGTTTAGCAGGCCAGATACCGTTTGGAGCAGGAGCCGCAGTCCGCTCGGTCCCGTAACCGTCCCTTACGTCGACGCGCGGCCACGATCAGTCGTTGTCTTCCATCGGCTCGCTGGCGGCGTCGATCAGGCCGATCAGCGGTGAGTTGAGAATCGGTCGCCGATCGGAAAGCGTGCCGACGTTTCCCCAGACCTCGTACATGACTTCGACGGCGTCCATCTACTTGCGAGCCGCTGGAGCAGCTGACATACGCGACGCCTCTTCGGAAGGAAGTAACAGATTGCGAATGTCGTCGCTATCGAGCTTGCCGTAAGACGTGCCGCCCGCCTCCGTCCACGCCTGAATCCGCACCTGCTCAGAGCGAAGCACCGAAAAGAGTCATTCCTGGGGATAAAGCTACGCCAGCTGCTACAAAGCCCGGTACAAACGGCGCTAACGCCCACGCCGTCCACACGCGGCCCGCGCTGCACGGTTCGCTTGCGCCACATCTGCGGTCGCGTCCTCCAAGGGAACAAGCGCGCGGCTGGCCGGCTCGGCGTTGCGGTCCGCGCGGCGGGTTCATCGCCCCGGTCGTCGCCGTCGGCATGGCCTCCAGTGGAGCTAGCGTGTGGCGCGGTGTGTTCGTCGGGCTCGGGGACTAGCTCCGCGTCCACAACCTCCAAGGCGGGGGTCGCCGGGGCGGGTGGTTTCTTGGACGGTAGTCTGCGCCGACGCAACCAAGCCTCGCGGCTGGCGCGCACCACGGACAGCGTGAGCTCTTCCCACCGTTCGGGTTCCTTCGCCGACAGCTCCACGGACTGCTTGGCCCTGAGGCCCGCGCGGTCGAGTGCGTGCTTCACAGCGGCCAGCTTCACCGCTTCGAACTCTGCGCCAGCGGCGATTCCGAGTAGCTCACGGGCCATTCGGTCGGCAGCGAGGGCGAGCTGATCAGCCTTGGGCTATTCACGCGTCCAGCGGCTTTCATTGCCTCCGGCGAGATGGCTGTCGCGTTCTTCACCCAACACCTTCCGCACAGGTTCTGGCCCATCAGCAACGGCGGTGAACTGTCGGTGGTGTACTGCTGGGCGTTCTTTCTGCCGGTGTTCACCGGTCCGGGTGCCTACGCACTCGACACTAGATTCGGGCCACGCGGCCCGGGATACGTAAGAAGCTCTCTGCGTAGGTCGCCGCAGCCGCCGCGCGGTCGGCGGCGCTGGCGTCGATAGCCACGTACACAGATGCCGTGTGCCGCGAAGACTACCCCGTGGGTGCGGGCTAGGCTGCCCAGGCCATGCAGTTCGTCCGCGCATTGCGCGTTCACCTGCACGAGATGAGCAGCAAGCTAGCTTCGATCGAACGTCAGGATCTCACCAGCAGGAACGCCCGAGCGCCCGCGATGCGGAGCGAAGCGGCTGCGCTGCGCCGTGACATCAACGAGGCGCAGATTCTCATCGACCGGCTGCAGCGCCGTTTTGTGAAGGGCCCGTAGACACGGCGCACACCGTTGAGTTAGTTGAGGTGCTGCCGACAGCACCAGGCGTTTTCCTCGGTCGCCATGTCCCGTGCAACCTACTCTTCAGGGCAATTTTCGAAGTAGACGAGTGCTCCCTGGGCCGAACTCCGAGTTCGGCAATTCGTTCACAATGCGCCAAAGAGTATGTAAGCTACGCAGTAGCTCGACACTCGGTATGGTCCTACTCGGGCTCCGCCGCGGTAGCTGTTTACCTACAGATTGGCAGCCGAAACATGACCAGCGACTCACCGGGAAACTCAGCCTCATCGGCCCGGCTGATCGACGTCGATGAGCTCCCGATCGGCCTCATCGACATCCCCCGATGACCACGTCACCGTCCGTCGAGGATTTCGCGCAAGCCCCGGGAACTCCGGTCGATGGCTGACCATGCAAAACCTACAACGAACGCGCAGAGATCATGGTCGGCCTAGTGGCCTGACCGCTGCCGTTGCCGAATTCACACGGGGCGGCAACACAGGGATGAAACTCGGGCAGGCATTCGATCCGCGAAATAATGCACTGAATGCCTTCCGGCTAGCGCTGGCGACCTCGGTGATCCTGTGGCACTCCTTCGAGGTCACGGGCCGCACCGTGTCGCCCGTGGCGGTTCGCCAGCTTCTTTCCGAGGTAGGGGTGGACGGGTTCTTTGCGATCTCAGGATTCCTCATCACCGCGAGTTGGCTCAGCCACCCACGAGTCCGTGACTATCTCGTCGCTCGAGCTGTTCGTATCCTCCCCGGGCTCTACGTCTGTCTGGTGGTGACCGCGTTCGTCATCGCCCCGATCGGTGTGGGGATTCAGGGCGGCTCGGCCGCGAAGCTGCTGCTGTCCGCCGGGCCGATCAAGTACATCGTGAAAAACAGCGCCGTGCTCTATCTCCAACCCGGCGTCGGCGGAACACCACACGGGGTCCCCGTGGTGGGCCGATGGAATGCTTCGCTGTGGTCCCTCGAATATGAGCTGATGTGTTACCTGGCTGTTGCTGGCCTGGGCGTCATCGGACTCGCACATCGCCGATGGGTTTCTCCGGCGGCGTTGGCGCTGGCAGTGTTTGCGGCGACGTTAATTCCTTTCCCACCAGAGAGTATGCGTCAGACCATTGTGCGCTGCGCCATGATGTTTGCCGCAGGAGCACTCCTGTATCACTTCCAAGACCTGATTCCCGCCCGGTGGTCGCTGGTCGCGGTGAGCGTGACCATTGTGGCAGCCAGTAGCCTGCTGCCTGATTATCGGGTGGTCGCCGCCGTTCCGCTGGCGTATGCCGTGGTCGTTTCGGGTGCCCTGATCCACAACAAGCGCTTGAGATTACGGACGGATCTGTCCTACGGTGTTTACATTTACGGGTGGCCGATTCAGCAGTTGCTGGCCATCTGCGGGCTTGTCAGTCTGAATCCGTCGGTGTTCTTTCTCCTAGCGACGATAGCCACCCTGCCGTTAGCCGCGCTGAGCTGGTTCCTGGTGGAAAAGCGCGCGATGTCTTTGAAATCTCGTCTCAAGCGCAAGTGGTCTGCCCCCGTCCTTCGCGAAACTGGCGGCGACCGTGATGCCACCGCGGTAGGCTTCTTCGCTGATCGGCCGACCCCACAGGTCCCCGATACCGCCTAGCGAAGCTAGCATCGGCCAAGCCGGATTCTTGAATCAAGTTTGACGCCTTGGTCAGGTGGTTTGCCTCATGTGTATGGCTGGACCGGCCTGCTGGCAGTGCCGCCTTCGGGGGGCTTGATTTCCCGATCGCGGAGCCGTGGCCAGAGGACCAGAAGCCCGACCTCCTAGATGTCCCTTCGCGGGCGGCTCAGGCGCGTAAGAGCTTCACCCCGGAGGTGTAGACACGAACGGTGTGGGCGCTCTTGCGCTGCCCTTTAAGGGCCAATTCCCAGGAGGTCAGCAGGGCGGTCAGATCAGGAGTGCTCATACCGAATATCTTGACTCGGACCCTTACACACGACGGGATTTAGGCTCATGGACGCTAAAGCTGGAGGTAGAAGGCATGCTGTACGATCAGGACAACTCGCGATAACTGCTGAGCATCAAGACCTGGCCGATTTGGCGCGGTCGTTGGTAGCGCGCATCGCGCCGTCCGAGGCGTTGCACGCGGCAATGGAAACCCCGATCGACAATCCGCCGCCGTACTGGCGGACGGCGGCCGAACAGGGCCTGCAGGGTCTGCATCTCGCCGAGTCCGTGGGCGGGCAGGGTTTCGGTATCCTCGAATTGGCTGTCGTGCTGGCCGAGTTCGGCTACGGCGCGGTGCCCGGTCCCTTTGTACCGTCCGCGATCGCCAGCGCCCTGATCTCCGCCAACGACCCGAACGCGAAGGTGCTCTCGGAGCTGGCGTCCGGCGCCGCCATCGCCGCCTACGCGATGGACTGCTGCGGGCTGACCGCCACCCGCCGGGCCCCAATAACGACGTGCTGGTGCTGCGCGGCGAGGTCCGCGCATGGGTGGTGCTGCGTGCCGAGGAGCTCGAGATCGAGCCCGTGAAAAGCATTGACCCGCTGCGACCCATCGCCCACGTGCGGGCCAACGCCGTCGAGGTCGGCGCCGACGCCGCATTGTGCAACCTGAGCATGGCGACGGCGCACGCGCTTATGACGACGCTGCTGTCCGCCGAGGCGATCGGGGTGGCGCGCTGGGCGACCGACACGGCATCGCAATACGCCAAGATCCGCGAGCAGTTCGGCAGGCCGATCGGGCAGTTCCAGGCCATCAAGCACAATTGCGCCGAGATCGCGGACACCGAGCGGGTCACCGCGGCGGTGTGGGACGCCGCCCGCGCTATCGACGAAGCGCGCGAAAACGGTTGGGACATCACCGGTCCCCATGTCGAGTTCGCCGCCGCCGTCGCGGCGACGCTGGCGCCGGCGGCCGCGCGACGGCGCGCGCAGGATTGCATCCAGGTGCACGGCGGGATCGGCTTACCAAGGGCTGCGGCACATTCCCGGTCACGGCCCCTACCCGCTACAGGACAGCTTCTACGTTCGCGGGTTCGGCGTCGGCACCCGGCACCGGGGCGCGGCGGTCGTCGCCCGGATCACCGAGAACCTCACCTACACCCCGCCGACGACGATTGAGACGTAGCCTTGGCCGAGTACGTGCACTCCCCTGAACCATGGCGCGACCCGCCACCGCCCGACCCGCCGCGCTGCGGAACGCAAAACCCGCTCCAGCTCCACTGCGAGCAATCCGGTGACCAGAGCACAGAGTTCAGCTGGGGACCGGGCCCAGTAGCGTCGCAGCTCAATGGCCGGCCACCGAGCGAGGGCGGCATCTACATGCCCCGCGCGCCTCGCGTGGACCCGCCCCGAAACCCGTACGGCGTCGGCGCGCCCCGGCAGCACCACCGACCCAAGGGGCAGGCACACGGCTACCCCGGCGAGCAGATCGCCCGTTAGCCGACGCCCACCCTGGCCCGGCGCATGTGGCTACGGCCAAACGAGCGCCCACGGCTGGCGCACCCCTAGTCGGCCCGGTCGCGGACGCGAGCCGTACTGCCGTCCGGCAACCGGCCGCGACCGGCTGCTAGTCGCGTCGCTCTCTACTCATGTAACGCCAGATAGTGTGATCCAGATCAGCCGCCGGCATAACGAGCACCTTTGCAGCCTCGGTTACCAGGAGGGCTTCGTCGGAACTGGGCTTGCGGCCAATCGCCTCTTCGACGAAACGACTAACGAGCGTGTCAGCCTTCACTCCGTCATTGCCGACAAGCATCAAGAAGTACTCCCACGTGACCGGCCCCAGACCGCGCGTTCCGCAGTAAGCAGCACGTTGGTCCGCGGAATTTGGCACCACATGCGCCGAACTAATCACGCCAACCTTCGCCAAGCGGCCAGCGGCATCGACAATGGCTTCCGCCTTCGTAACACCGCCAGTCCTCTGCTTGTTCGCGAGCACTCCTTGCAACCAAGTTGCATCGACGCGGCCGAGTGCATCTAGATCGTCCCAACTAGATCGACCCGACTCCTGTCTGTACCGCTTAATCGCGCCGCGAACGCCCCTATCCGCGGACACCCCGTACACCGCGCGAATCGACAGCACAGCGTCGATCAGCGCTAGCTCAACGTTGCCCGGCCACCCATCAGGAAAGGAGTGCCACTCAGTAATGGTCGCTCGGATATGAGCGAGCAGACGGTACGCAAGAAACTGCAGTTAGCGTCGCAATTTTCGGTCCCTCGGACGCCGGTCTACCCGGCAGCTTCGAAGACAGGTTCGCGTGTGGAAATAGCTTCCCAAGCTGAATACGCGGGTTCGATTCCCGTCATCGGCTCCATTGCTTCTCACTTAACGCCTGCACAGCTGCGGCCGGACCCTGATACAGGTTGCCGCGCGACGATCGGGTAGCGGTGCGCGTGGTCTCTGCTCCCCCAGACCACGGCTTGCCGCAAAGAAGTTGGGAGGCATCCGCCGTGGATATCGCGCTCGGAATGTCGATGGCACCAGACTCGGTTCGGACGGTGCTGCTTCAAGGTCAAGACGCTGAGGGCGTCACGGTCGACGAAGAGGAGTTCCCCGTCATCGCCAGCAACGACTCGCCCACCATCAGCGCGTCTGACCGAGTCATCGCCGCTATCTTGGGGATCCGTGAAGATGCTGCCGACGCGGGGCTTGAGTTGTCCACCATCGGGATGGCCATCACCGACCAGCTCGAGGCGACAGCCCTTGCTGACGCGCTGGCCGCCCACAAGCTCGAGAACGTCATGCTGGTCTCGGCGTTCGTGGCCGCCACCGCTTTGACTCAATCTCTCGGCCAGGCAATGGGTTACGAACGCACTGCGCTACTTTTCGTCGAGCCCGACACCGCAACTTTGGCTGTCGTCAAGACCTCCGACGGCTCCATCGGTGATGTTCACCGAGAACAGTTGAACGGCGCGTCCGGGCACCTGGAAACTGCGCAGCTGCGGCAGATGATCGCCGGGCTCGATGAGCTGCCAACACGTCCGAGCGGCCTGTTTGTGGTGGGCTCCGGGGTTGACATCGCCTCAGTCAAGCGGGATTTGGATGAGGCGACATCGCTGACCGTGAGCGTGCCGGAGGAGCCGGGCACGGCGCTGGCCCGTGGAGCGGCCCTGGCGTCGGCGAATGCGTGGTTGGGTGCGTCGACGACGGCCGCGTTCGCCTATGCACAAGACCCCGGCACGGGTTGCCTCGACGCGCATGCCCAACCCGAATATCTGGTCGCCGATGCCGAGCGAGGCGTGGACGACTTGGCTTATAGCGCCGTGGCAGACGGAGAAGCCGGTACCGCGACCGTCGTCATAGACCCCGCAGCCGAGGAGCCGCGTCGCACTCGGGCCCTGCTGCTGGGAAGCGCGGTGGCGGTGGCCGGCATCAGCGCGGCGCTGGCACTAGAGGTCGCTTTTGGAGTCGGCCTTCGCGCGACGGTCGGTTTGCTGCCCACCCCGCTGCAGAATCTCATCGCCCCAGCCCAGCAGGTCATCGCGCCTGAACCGTGGCCGGTGGCCGCGACCAAGGAGGTCGCGCCAAAGTCATTGAGTCCGCCCCCGGCCAAACGGCCGCCGGCAGCTCC
>DATJQO010000102.1:0-42062 GCA_035505695.1 Mycobacterium sp. | reverse complement strand
AACCGCGCCGCCGCACCAATCCGCTCCACCAGCCCCACCGACTCCGGCGTCGTCGACCGATGGCGGCACTCCATCATCTCACCGAACATCACGTCGAACCGCGCCCGAACCTCATCGAACATACATTCGAGTATGCCACGGACCTACCTACGACAACCGGATCACGGGCTGGGTCGGTGGCTGACGAACTCGCGGCTGACACCGGTCAGCGGGTCGGTGAACTCGATGCGCTGGGCCAGCAATCGCAGCGGCGTGCTGAAGTCGTCGGCCGCCACGTCGATGACGTTGGGATACAAGGGATCCCCGGTGATCGGTATACCCAGCGAGGCCATGTGCAGCCGCAGCTGGTGGGTGCGCCCGGTGCGCGGCGTCAGCCGGTAAAGACCTTCTGCGCCAACGAGTTCCACCAATGTCTCGGCGTTGGGCGCACCGGGCTCGCAGACGGCCTGCAAAACGCCCCGATGCTTGACGATCCGGCTGCGCACTACACGCGGAAACACCAGCGCCGGGTCGACGGCGGCCCGCGCCAGATACGTCTTGCGCACTAGACCCCGGGAGAACAGCGTCTGGTATGCACCGCGCACCTCGCGTCGGGCGGTGAACAGCAGCACGCCCGCGGTCAGCCGGTCGAGCCGATGCGCCGGGCTCAGCTCTGGAAGTGCCAGTGCCCGCCGCAGCCGCACCAGTGCGCTTTGTACGACGTGGCTTCCGCGCGGCATCGTGGCCAGAAAGTGCGGCTTGTCGACGACCACGATGTCCGAGTCCTGATAGAGAACCGGAATATCGAAGGGCACCGCCACCTCATCGGGAAGCTCGCGGTACAGGTAGACGGACGAGCCGGCGGGCAGCGCCGTGACGTCGTCGATCACCGCGCCGTCGGCGTCGACGACCTCCCCGGCCAGCACCTTCTCACGCGCCGGCGCGCCGAAACGGGCGGTCAGCTCGGCCAGCACCGGGCCACCTTGCAGCCGCACCCGGGCAGGTCCCAATCCGTCGCGAACAGGAAGCGGGGCGGGTCTCAACTCAGCGGTACCGGCTCGAGGATCTCGGCACGCGCCTCCGGCGCGCTGGCCCGCAGCTCGTCTGCCGACACGTCGTCGGGCTGGGCCTGGGACAGTATTTCGGCCTCCACCCGCGCGGTGTAGTTCGCCACTTCGCGCTCGATGTCGGCGGCCGTCCAGCCAAGCACCGGCGCCACCACGTCGGCAACCTCGCGAGCGCAATCGACGCCGCGGTGTGAGTATTCGATGGAGATGCGCATCCGGCGGGCCAGGATGTCCTCCAGATGCAGGGCACCTTCGGCGGTGACGGCATAGAGGGCTTCCACCTTCAAGTAGCCGGGCGCCTCTTTGATCGGGCTGAGCAGCTCCGGACTCTTGCTGCCCAGAGCCAGCACGTCACCGATCAGCGAACCGTAGCGGTCCAGCAGGTGGCGCACCCGGTAGGGGTGCAAACCCTGCAGTGCCGCAACGTGTTCGGCCTGATTCACCAGCGCGAAGTAGCCGTCGGCGCCCAGCAGGCTGACCTTCTCGGTGATCGACGGCGCCACCCGAGCCGGAACAAACTGCGACGCCGCGTCGATCGCGTCGGCGGCCATCACCCGGTAGGTGGTGTACTTGCCGCCGGCGATGGCCACCAGGCCCGGGGCGGGCACCGCCACGGCGTGCTCACGGGACAGCTTGGAGGTCTCCTCACTCTCCCCGGCCAGCAGTGGCCGCAGCCCGGCGTACACCCCGTCGATATCGGCATGGGTCAGCGGGATCGCCAGCACGGTGTTGACGGTGTGCAGGATGTAGTCGATGTCGGCCTTGGTGGCCGCGGGGTGGGCCAGGTCCAGGTTCCAGTCGGTGTCGGTGGTGCCGATGATCCAGTGGGTGCCCCACGGAATGACGAACATCACCGACTTCTCGGTGCGCAGGATGATGGCGACGTCGCTGACGATGCGGTCGCGGGGCACCACCACGTGCACGCCCTTGGACGCGCGCACCTGGAATCGCCCGCGCTGCTTGGACAACGCCTGAATCTCGTCGGTCCACACCCCGGTCGCATTGACGACGACGTGGCCGCGAACTTCGGTGACTGCGCGGTTTTCGGAGTCGCGGACCCGCACGCCGGTGACCCGGTCGCCCTCGCGCAGCATCGCGACCACCTGGGTGGAGGTCCGCACCACCGCGCCGTAGTGGGCGGCGGTGCGGGCGACGGTCATGGTGTGCCGGGCGTCGTCGACGACGGTGTCGTAGTAGCGAATCCCACCGATCAACGCGCTGCGCTTGAGGCCCGGGCTCAACCGCAACGCACCGGCCCGGGTCAGATGCTTTTGCGCGGGAACGGATTTCGCGCCGCCCATCCGGTCGTAAAGAAAGATGCCCGCGGCGATATAAGGACGTTCCCACACGCGCTTGGTCAGCGGAAACAAGAACGGCATCGGCTTGACCAGATGCGGCGCCAGGGTGGTCAGCGACAGCTCCCGCTCGAAGAGCGCCTCGCGCACCAGCCCGAATTCCAGCTGCTCGAGATAGCGCAACCCGCCGTGAAACATCTTCGACGAGCGGCTCGACGTGCCCGACGCGAAATCACGCGCCTCGACCAGCGCCACCTTGAGCCCCCGGGTGGCGGCATCCAACGCGCAGCCGGAGCCCACCACGCCGCCGCCGATGACCACCACATCGAACTGCTCGGCGCCGAGTCGCTCCCACGCCAACGCGCGCTGCTGAGGTCCCAACGTGGAAGCCGCCCAGGTCTGGGCGCTTTTGGGCGCCTGTATGGGGTTGCTCACGGCAGAGGACTCCTCACCGGGAAACTCCTGTCGGTTACTCGTCAGTAGGACCGTGCCACACAAGGCTAGTCGAGATCGTCGTGCGCCATCAGGCGGCGAGCGGCCTCGGTGATCGAACCGGATAACGACGGGTAAACCGTGAGCGTCTGCGCCAATTCGTTGACGGTGATGCGGTTGGTCACCGCCACGGCGATCGGCAGGATCAGTTCGGAGGCGATCGGCGCCACCACCACCCCGCCGATCACCACGCCGGTGGACTTCCGGCAAAACATCTTGACGAAACCTTGCCGGAGCCCCGACATCTTGGCCCGCGCGTTGGTCCCCAGCGGCAGCATGATGGTTCGGGCGGGTATCGAACCGTCGTCGATCATCGACTGCGGCACACCGACAGCGGCGATCTCGGGCCTGGTGAACACCGTCGCCGCGACCGTGCGCAGCCGGATGGGGCTGACCCCCTCACCCAGCGCGTGGTACATGGCGATCCGGCCCTGCATGGCGGCGACCGACGCCAACAGCAGCAGACCGGTGCAATCCCCGGCGGCATAGATACCGGGCACCGAGGTTCGCGAGACCCGGTCGACCGTCAGGTAATTGCCCCGCCCCAGCTCGATGCCGACCCGTTCCAGGCCGAGCCCGCTGGTGTTGGGAACCGACCCGATGGTCATCAACGCGTGGCTGCCCTCGACGGTGCGTCCGTCGGTCATGGTGACCAGCACCCCTGCGTCGGTGCGTACCACCGACTCGGCCCGGGCGTTTTTGACCAGCTTGACGCCGCGTTCGGCGAACGACTCCTCCAGCACCAGTGCAGCGTCGGCGTCCTCGTACGGCAGCACCCGGTCCCGGCTGGCCGCCACGGTCACCTGCACGCCCAGCTCGGTGTAGGCGCTGACGAACTCGGCACCGGTCACCCCCGAGCCGACCACAATGAGGTGCTCGGGCAGCGCGTCCAGGTCGTAGAGCTGCCGCCAGGTCAGGATGCGCTCGCCGTCGGGTTGGGCCGACGGCAGGATCCGCGGGCTGGCGCCGGTGGCGATCAGCACGACGTCGGCGTCGTGCTCACTGGTGGTGCCGTCGGCGGCGGTGGCCTTCACGCGGTGACGGGCCAGCCCGAGCGTCGGGTCCACCAGCTCGCCGCGGCCGGCGACAATGTGCACACCCATGCCGACCAGCTGGGCGGTGATGTCGGCCGACTGCGCTGTGGCCAGGTCTTTTACTCGGGCATGGATCTCCGGCAGCGATATCTTGGCATCTTCGATGTCGATCTCGAACCCCAACCGCGACGCTCGCCGCAGCTCGGTCCGCAACCCGGTCGAGGCGATGAACGTCTTGGACGGCACGCAGTCGTCCAGCACGGCGGCCCCGCCGATGCCGTCGGAGTCGATCACGGTGACATGCGTCGTGTCCGGGTGTGAGCTGGCGGGCACCAGCGCGGCTTCGTAACCGGCCGGTCCGCCACCGATGATCACGATGCGAGTCACCACAGCCCTAACCTAACCGCGAGACGCTGCACCGTGCAGCCCTGAGACGACGGTGTGACGTTTAAGCTTTCCCCGTGCCGCTCTACGCCGCGTACGGGTCCAACATGGATCCCGAACAGATGCTGGAGCGCGCACCCCATTCGCCGATGGCCGGAACCGGCTGGCTGAACGGGTGGCGGTTGACGTTCGGCGGCGAGGACATCGGCTGGGAGGGCGCGCTGGCCACCATCGTCGAAGACCCCAACTCGCGGGTGTTCGTCGTCCTGTACGACATGACCCCGGCGGACGAGAAGAACCTCGACCGGTGGGAGGGCTCGGAGTTCGGCGTCCATAACAAGATCCGCTGCCGGGTGGAGCGCATATCGTCGGACACCGACACCGACCCCGTGCTGGCCTGGCTCTATGTGCTCGACGCCTGGGAAGGCGGCCTCCCGTCCGCACGCTACCTCGGCGTGATGGCCGATGCCGCCGAAATTGCCGGAGCGCCAAGCGATTACGTGCACAGCCTACGGACGCGTCCGGCGCGCAACATCGGCCCGGGGACTTCGGCTTAACCGAACGCCGCGGCCTGGTCGACGATGTTGACCATCACCTGCAGTCCGATCCCCAACGCTTGCTCGTCGAGATCGAACGTCGGCTGATGCAGATCCAGCTGAGGTCCCTCCCCCGACCACACACCCAATCGCGCCATCGCGCCGGGAATCTCCTCCAAGTACCAGGAGAAGTCCTCGCCGCCGCCCGACTGCCGGGTATCGGCCAGCGCGTCGGGGCCGATCGCTTCGATCGCATGGGTCAGGATGCGGGTCGAGACGTCCTCGTTGACCACCGGCGGCACCCCGCGGTGGTATCGCAGCGTGTGCTCGATGCCCAGCGGCGACAGCAGCGCCGACACGGTTTCGCGGATGATGTTCTCCAGCTCGAGCCAAGTGTGCCTGCTGGCGGTGCGGACGGTTCCGGACAAGACACCGCTCTGCGGGATGGCGTTGGCGGCCACTCCGGCGTTGACCGCGCCCCACACCAGGACGGTGCCGTTGCGCGGGTCGATGCGGCGCGACAGCACCCCGGGCAGCCCGGTGATCAGGGTCCCGAGTCCGTAAACCAGGTCAGCGGTCAGGTGCGGCCGCGACGTGTGGCCGCCCGGGGAATACAGCGTGATCTCGATCGAATCGGCCGCTGACGTGATCGGCCCGTGTCTGACCGCGATCTTGCCGACTTCCAGCCGAGGGTCACAGTGCAGGGCGAAGATGCGCGACACCCCGATGATCGCGCCGGCGGCGATGGCGTCGATCGCGCCGCCGGGCATCAGCTCCTCGGCAGCCTGGAAGATCAACCGCACCCCGACCGGCAGCTCGGGCTCGGAGACCAACACCAGCGCGGTGCCGAGCAGGATCGCGGTGTGTGCGTCATGCCCGCACGCGTGTGCCACGTTGGGCATGGTGGAGGCGTACGGTGCGCCGGTCCGTTCGGCCATCGGCAGCGCGTCCATGTCGGCTCGCAGGGCGATCCTCGGCTCGCCCTCGGGGCCGATATCGCAGACCAGTCCCGTTCCGCCGGGCAGTACCTTGGGGTTGAGGCCGGCGTCGGCCAACCGCTCGCCGACGAACTGGGTGGTGGCGTATTCCTGCCGCCCCAATTCCGGGTAGCGGTGCATGTGCCGGCGCCATTCGACCAGGTCGTCGTGATGCGCGGCGAGCCAGGATCTGGCCGTGTCAGCGAGGCTCATACGTGTGCCCGACGTTCTTGTACCGCCATCACCCGGTCGCGTTCGGCCGGAGTCTGGGCCAGCTGGACGATGGTGCGAGCCAGCATCACCGCGCCGTCGACGACCGCGCGGTCGGCGCTGGGGCCGGCGGCGGCGGCGGCGAATTCGCGCTGGTGAACGGTGGCGCCACCGGCGTCGACCGCGATCACCGGATGGATCCCCGGTAGCACCTGCGTCACGTTGCCCATATCGGTGCTGCCCATGGGCAGCCCCGCCTCGAACTCGCGGGCCACCGGTTCCCGTCCCAGGCGGCGCATCTCGTCACGAAAGACGTCGGCCAGCCAGGGGTCGGGGTTGAGCTCGGCGTAGGCCGGCGCCGGGTTCTTTATTTCGTATTCGCAGCCGGCGGCCAGCGCGCCCGCGGCGAAGCACGCGTACATTCTGTCCTCCAGCTGTTTGAGCGAATCGAAGTAAAGCGCCCGCATCGCATACTGCAACGTCGCGTGACCGGGGATGACGTTGACGGCCTGCCCGCCGTCGGTGATGATCCCGTGCATCAGTTGGCCCGGCGCCAGTTGCTGCCGCAGCACCGCGATCGCTACCTGCGCGACGGTCACGGCGTCGGCGGCGTTGATGCCCAGATGCGGGGCGACGGCGGCGTGCGATTCCTTGCCCCGGTAGTCCACGATCGCTTCCGAAAGAGCCAGTGAACGCGCCGCCGCGATGTCGGTCGGCCCGGGATGCACCATCACCGCCACGGCGACGTCGTCGAACACACCGGCCTGCAGCAGCAGCGCTTTGCCACCCCCGGCCTCCTCGGCGGGAGTTCCCAGCAACACCACCCGCAGCCCCAAGTCGTCGGCCACCTCGGCCAACGCCAGCGCGGTCCCCACCGCCGACGCCGCGATGACGTTGTGGCCGCAGGCGTGACCGATTTCGGGCAGCGCGTCGTACTCGGCGCAGATCCCAACGGTCAGCGGACCGCTGCCGAACTCGGCGCGGAACGCGGTGTCCAGGCCACCGGCCGCCGCGGTGATGTCGAAGCCGCGTTCGGCGACCAGCACCTGCGCCTTGGCGCAGCTGCGATGCTCGGCGAACGCCAGCTCGGGCTCGGCATGGATGGCATGGGACAACTCGACCAGATCGACACCACGTTGCCGCACGACATCCTCGACGCTGTCTAACGGGGAGGTGGGCACTCTGGCAGTATCCCATCGACCCGCATCCCGTTAGGCTCGCCCACTGTGAGCGACCCAGCGCCGGACCCCGGCAACCTCGCGCGGCGGGCGGCGCAGGTCATCGGCGAGCGCACCGGGGTCGCTGCCCATGACGTCGCGGTCGTTCTCGGATCGGGATGGTTGCCGGCGGTTTCCGCACTCGGCTCGCCAACCGCCGTGCTGCCCCAGGCCGAGCTTCCGGGGTTCGCGCCGCCGAGCGCCGTCGGCCACACCGGCGAGCTGCTGTCCGTACGCATCGGAGCGCACCGGGTATTGGTGCTGGTCGGCCGCGTGCATGCCTACGAGGGCCACGACCTATGCCACGTCGTGCACCCGGTACGCACCGCCTGCGCGACCGGCGTGCGCATCGTCGTGCTGACCAATGCGGCCGGTGGACTGCGCCCGGACCTGGAGGTCGGCCAGCCGGTGCTGATCAACGACCACCTGAACCTGACCGCGCGTTCGCCACTGGTGGGAGCGCAGTTCGTGGACCTGACCGACGCCTACTCCGCGCGGCTGCGCCAGCTTGCCCACCAGGCCGACCCCGAGCTGACCGAAGGGGTCTATGCCGGCCTGCCCGGGCCGCACTACGAGACGCCCGCCGAAGTGCGGATGCTGCGCACGCTGGGCGCCGATCTGGTGGGCATGTCGACGGTGCACGAAACCATCGCGGCCCGGGCGGCCGGCGCCGAGGTGCTGGGGATTTCGCTGGTGACCAATTTGGCCGCCGGCATCACCGGCGAGCCGCTGAGCCACGCCGAAGTGCTTGCCGCCGGCGCCGCGTCCGTCAGCCGGATGGGTGCGCTGCTCGCCACCATCATCACCAGGCTCTGAGGACATGACGCCCGAGGAGTGGATCGCGCACGATCCCGACCCGAAGACGGCCGCCGAGCTCGCCGCCCTTGACGCCGACGAACTAGCCGCGCGCTTCGCGCGACCACTCAGGTTCGGCACCGCGGGTTTGCGCGGCCCGGTGCGCGGCGGGCCGGACGCCATGAATGTGGCGGTGGTATCGCGCGCCACCTGGGCCGTGGCACAGGTGCTCAAGCGGCGCGGCACGGGCGCTTCGTCGGTGATCGTCGGACGCGACGCTCGGCACGGCTCGGCGGTTTTCGCTGCCGTAACGGCGGAAGTGTTTGCCGCCGAAGGATTTTCGGTCCTGCTCCTGCCCGGGCCGATGCCCACCCCAGTCGTCGCGTTCGCGGTCCGCCAGACGGGTGCCGCCGCCGGGATCCAAATCACCGCATCGCACAACCCGCCCGCCGACAATGGCTACAAGGTCTACTTCGACGGCGGCATCCAGATCGTCTCCCCCACCGACCGCGACGTCGAATCCGCCATGGCCGATGCTCCCCCGGCCGACCAGATCGCCCGAAAACCCGTCTCCCCCACGCACACCGATCTGGTGCAGCGCTATATCGAGCGGGCGGCCGGGTTGCGGCGCGGCACTGGTTCGGTCCGGGTGGCGTTCACACCATTGCACGGGGTGGGCGGTGAGGTGGCCGTCGAGACACTGCACCGTGCCGGCTTCGGCCAGGTGCACACCGTCGGAGCCCAATTCGCACCGGACCCGGACTTTCCCACAGTCGCGTTCCCGAACCCGGAGGAGCCCGGGGCCACCGACGCGCTGCTCACCCTGGCGGCAGATGTGGGGGCCGACGTCGCGATCGCGCTGGATCCCGACGCGGACCGATGCGCGGTGGGCATACCCACCGCGTCGGGCTGGCGGATGTTGTCCGGTGACGAAACCGGTTGGCTGCTAGGCGATTACATTCTGTCGCGGCAGCAGGTGACCACGACCACGGTGGTGGCCAGCACCGTGGTGTCGTCGCGGATGCTGGCCGAGATCGCGCACCGCTACGGCGCAACCCACGTCGAAACCCGCACCGGATTCAAGTGGCTGGCGCGCGCCGATGCGCAGGTCCCCGGCGGCACCCTGGTGTACGCGTACGAGGAAGCGATCGGGCACTGCGTCGACCCGGCCACCGTGCGCGACAAAGACGGCATCAGCGCCGCAGTATTGGTGTGCGACCTGGTGGCCGCGCTGCACGAGCGGGGTCGTTCGGTGCCCGAGCTGCTCGACGATCTCGCCCGGCGTTACGGGGTGCACGAGGTTGCGGCGGTGTCACGTCGGGTAGCCGGCGCCGCGCAGGCCGCCGAACTGATGCAGCGGCTGCGGGCGGACCCGCCGAGCCGGCTGGCCGGATTCGCCGTGACCACCACCGAATTCACCGACGCGTTGATCTTCACCGGAGGTGACGATGAAACGTCGGTGCGGGTCGTGGTGCGGCCGTCGGGAACCGAGCCGAAGTTCAAGTCCTACACCGAAGTTCGCTGCGCGGTGACCGATGACCTGCCGGCCGCCCGGGCACGCGCCGGCGCGCTGCGCGACGAACTGGTCACCGCGGTGCGCTGCTGGGGTACTTAGCGCGGCCCGTACTGGCGGTCGCCCGCGTCGCCGAGACCGGGGACGATATAGGCGATTTCATTGAGCCGGTCATCGACGGCGACGGTGAAAAGCCGCGCGTTCGGTGCCTTCTGCTCCGTAACGGCCTGCAACGCCGCGACCCCTTCCGGTGCGGCCACGACGCACAAGACGGTGATTCGTGTGGCGCCGCGGCCTAATAGCAGACCGATGGTGTGCGTCAAGGATCCGCCGGTCGCCAGCATGGGATCGAGGACCATCACCGGCAGGTCCGTCAGGTCGTCGGGCAGCGACTCGAGATATCCAGTGGCCTGGTGGGTTTCCGCGTCCCGGGCGACGCCGACGAAGCCGACGCGGGCCTCCGGTAACAGCGCAAGGGCCTGATCGACCATGCCCAGCCCGGCCCGCAACACCGGCACCAGCAGGGGCGGGTCGGCTAGCCGCACCCCCAGGGTCTCGGCCAGCGGCGTGCGGATCGGAAACGTCTCGTGGACGGCGTCGCGGGTGGCCTCGTAGACCAGCATCGCGGTCAGGCTGCGCAGCGCTGCCCGGAAGCCGGCGTTGTCGGTGCGTTCGTCGCGCAGCGTCGTCAGCCGGGCGGTCGCCAGCGGGTGGTCAACGATGCGCACTTCCACGGGGTTTGACCCTATATAACAATCGGGCTGCGTTTACTTAACGCCGGAGTTCACACGCACGCGTCGGCGGCATCGGCGTGCCGGAGCCGCCCATATGCTGGCCGCATGCTGCGACCAGGTAGACGTCGAAGCCTGCTGAAACGAAGGGCTTGTCGTGCCCTGGCGATGCTTGGCGCGGTGACGGTGACGGGGCTGGCGGCCGGACCGCCGGCCTCTTGGTTGGGCCTTGCGGCGGCTGCCGTTCCGCAGCCCGCCCATGTCGTCATCGCCATCGAAGAGAACCGATCGCAGAACAACATCATCGGCAACAAGGCGGCACCCTTCATCAACGCGCTGGCCGCCAATGGCGCCAATATGGGCCAGTCGTTCGCCGAAACCCATCCCAGCGAGCCGAACTACTTGGCGCTCTTCGCCGGCAACACGTTCGGGGTGACCAAGGATGCCTGCCCGGTCGACGGCGGCGCCGCCCCGAATTTGGGCTCTGAATTGCTGGCCGCGGGCTACACGTTCGTCGGTTACGCCGAAGGTCTGCCCGCCGCCGGCTCGACGGTGTGCAGCGCGGGCAAGTACGCGCGCAAGCATGTGCCGTGGGCCAACTTCACCAACATCCCGGCGACCAGCTCGCTGCCCTTCTCGGCGTTTCCGATGGGCAACTACGCCAACCTGCCCACCGTGTCGTTCGTCATTCCCAACAATGATGACAACATGCACGACGGCTCCATCGCCGCCGGCGATGCCTGGCTGAGCCGCGAGCTGTCCGGATACGCGAACTGGGCGGTGGCCAACAACAGCTTGCTGATCGTGACCTGGGACGAGGACGACGGCGGCCCCCGTAACCAGATCCCGACGGTGATCTACGGCGCGCATGTCAAGCCCGGCACCTACAACGAGCAGATCAACCACTACAACGTGCTTTCCACCTTGGAGCAGATGTACGGGCTGCCCAAGACGGGCCTTGCGGCCAGCGCTGCGCCCATCACCGACATCTGGGGCTAGCCGGGCAGCCAGACCCGGGGGCTTCGGCCGTCGTCGCTATTCTGTGCCGCATGGCTGCTGACCTCGTGCCCATCCGCCTGAGCCTGTCCGCCGGTGACCGTTACACCGTGTGGGCACCCCGCTGGCGCGACGCCGGCGACGAGTGGGAAGCGTTTCTGGGCAAGGACGAGGACCTGTACGTTTTCTCCTCTGTCGCCGACTTGGTCGCGTTCGTGCGGTCCGACACCGACAACGACCTGGTCGACCACCCGGCGTGGAAGGACCTGACGGCGGCACACGCCCACAAACTCGAACCCGCCGCCGCCTCTCGCTTCGATCTGGTCGCCGTCGAGGAGCTGGTCTCGGAAAAGCCGACCGAGGAGTCGGTGAACGCGCTGGCCGCCACGCTGGCGATGGTGTCGTCCATCGGATCGGTGTGCGAGCTGGCGGCGGTGTCGAAGTTCTTCAGCGGCAACCCTACGTTGGGCACGGTGTCGGGCGGAATCGACCACTTCACCGGCAAAGCGGGCCAGAAACGCTGGAATGCGATCGGCGAGGTCATCGGGCGCAGCTGGGACGACGTGCTCAGCGCGATCGAGAACATCGTCAGCACACCCGGGGTTGATGCGGAGCTATCGGCCAAGGCCGCCGACGAACTGGCCGAAGAACGCGAAGAGGACGAGGCCGCAGACGAGCCTGACACCGAAGAGGCCGCCGACGAAGCCACGGCCGAGGCGGCTGACGAGACCCCCGATGAGGACGCCGAAGACGTCGAGGAAGAGGGCGCCGGCGTCGACGAGGAACCCCGCGCGGCCCGCGACACCGTGATCCTGGGCAGTGACAAGGACTTCTGGCTGCGGGTGGGCATCGACCCGATCCGGATCATGACCAGTTCCGGCACCTTCCACACGCTGCGGTGCTACCTGGACGATCGCCCGATCTTCCTGGGCCGCAACGGGAGGATCAGCGTGTTCGGCTCCGAGCGGGCGCTGGCCCGCTACCTCGCCGACGAGCACGACCACGATTTGGCCGACTTGAGCACCTACGACGACATCCGTACCGCCGCGACCGACGGCTCGCTGGCGGTAGAGGTCACCGACGACAACATTTACGTGCTCAGCGGTCTGGCCGACGACATTGCCGATGGTCCGGACGCCGTCGACCGCGACCAGCTGGACTTGGCCGTCGAGTTGCTCCGCGACGTCGGCGACTACTCCGAGGATCCCACCGTCGACAAAGCGCTGGAGGAAGACCGGCCGCTGGGCAAGCTGGTGGCCTACGTGCTGGAGCCCGATTCGGTGGCCAAGCCCACACCCCCGTATGCCGCGGCGGTCCGGGAATGGGAGAAACTCGAGCAATTCGTCGACGGACGGCTGCGGCGCGAATGACGTCCTGAGTTTGACGGGTACCCAAGACTCATCTTTACTGGCGGGTGTCGCTTCCCGGGATCGGTCCACTACCGCTATACGGTTTCCAGCGCCCGGGCATGTTGCTGTTCGGCCTCCTTCCGCTGGCGCTGCTCGCCGTCTACGTCTGGGTCCTGGCTCACCGCGGGCGCCGGTTGCGCCGGTACACCGAAGCCAACGTGCCGCAGTCGCGATGGCGGCACCTGCCGATCGCCGTGTCGCTGCTCAGCCTGATCCTGCTGACGGTTGCCCTGGCCACCCCGACGCACGACATGCGCATACCGCGCAATCGCGCGGTCATCATGCTGGTCATCGACATGTCGCAGTCGATGCGGGCAACAGACGTCCAACCCAACCGGCTCAAGGCCGCCGAGCAGGCCGCCACCGAGTTTGCCAGTCAGCTGACGCCGGGCATCAACCTCGGGCTGGTCGGTTTCGCCGGTACGCCGTATCTGCTGGTGCCGCCCACCCCCCAGCACCAGGCCACGATCGATGCGCTGCAAAAGCTCGACTTCGCCGACAGCACCGCCACCGGTGAAGCGATTTTCACCGCCCTGCACGCGATCTCGGCCACCGCCGTCACCGGTGGGGACAAGCCGCCCCCGGCCCGCATCGTGCTGCTCTCCGACGGCGGCGAGAACAAACCGACCGATCCCAGCGATCCCCATGATGGCGCTTACACCGCGGCGCGACTGGCCAAGGACGAGGGCGTGCCCATCTCGACGATCGCGTTCGGAACCAAGAACGGCGAGATCGAAATGGACGGCCAGCGGGTCGCCGTCCCGGTCTCAACGGACCAGATGAAGACGATCGCCAGCCTGTCCGGCGGCCAGTCCTACACCGCCGGCAACATCGCCGAACTCAACAAGAGCTATAACGCCATCGAGAACGAAATCGGCTACCGCATCGTGGCGGGGCCGGGCAGCGCCGGGTGGCTGCGCCTGGGCGTGATCACCGCCTTGATCGCGGCGGTGCTGGCGCTGCTGATCAACCGGCGGCTGCCGACCTGATCGTCACGCCGGTAGCCGGCGGTTCAGCAACAGACCGGCCAATATGGCTCCGGCCAGGACGACGCCACCGAGCAGCATCCAGGCCAGGCTGGCGTCCCCCTTGACGGTTTCGTAGCCGATCTGGCGTTGCAGGGTGGAATACACGTTTTTGAGCGACTCGAGACTGTCGGCGTGGAACGCCTGACCGTCGGTGATTTCGCAGATTTTCTGCAACGTTTGATCGTCGACCGGGACCGGGATGGTGGCGCCCTCGTAGTCGACCGTCCCGTACGGCGTGCCGAACGAGATGGTGGATATCTGCACCCCTTCGGCTTTGGCGGCTCGGGCCGCGGTGAACGCGCCCTGCGGCGCGTTGGGGTCCAGCGGCACGTTTTCGGCGCCGTCGGATTCCAGCACGATGCGCGCCGGTGGCGGTCCGTCGCCGCCGCCCATTACCGAACCGACCGTCGCGATCGCCTGCAGCGCGGTGAAAATGCCTTCTCCGGTCGCGGTTTTCGGGGCCGGTTTCAGGCTGTCGATCGCCGATTTCACCGCTTCCCGGTTGGTCGTCGGGGCCACCAGCAGCGAGGCGTTGGCCGCGAATTCCACCAGTCCGAGGTTGATGGCCGGTGTCAGCTCGTTGGCGAACTGCTTGCCGGCCATCTGCGCGGCGGCCAGCCGGTTGGGCGGGACGTCGGTGGAGGCCATGGACTCCGACACGTCGATAACCAGCATGACAACCGCGCGGTTGAGCGGAATGCGGACGTCGGAGGTCGGCCCGGCCATCGCGGTGGTCAACAGCACTAGTGCGGCGGCCAGCAGGATCGTCGGCACGTGACGCCACCGGCTGCGCCGGGCCGGCGCCACCCGCTCGAGGACCTCCATGTTGGCGAACCGCAGTACCCGTCGACGCCGGGCTAATTGCTGCATCACATACAGACCCACCACCAGCAGGACGACCAGCAAGAACAGGAAAAACCAGGCATGCTGGAAGCCCGTCAGCGACACCGGGCCGAGCAGCGGCAACTTCATGTCCAGCCACAGTATTCGCCGAACGCCGGCGCTGCACGGGCCGATGTTAGAACTCTTCGGGTTCCGGGAATCTCTAGTCGAGGATGGCGCTCACTAGGGGCGCCGCTACGACAGGAGCTCAAAATGATCGGATCGATAATCCTCGCCATCGTGGTGGGCGCGATCATCGGTTTGGTGGCGCGCCTCGTCATGCCGGGTAAGCAGAACATCGGCGTGGTTATGACCGTGGTGATCGGCGCCGTAGGTGGCTTGATCGGCTCGGCGGTGGCCAGCCAGTTCGGGTACCACAATGCCAACGGCGGCATCGCGTGGATTCCGTTCTTCATCGGAGTCGGCGCGGCGATCGTCCTGATCGCGATCTACGAAGCCGTGACGGGTCGTCGTACCGGCACCCGGTTGCCGCGGTAAAGAACCTCTGCCAGCGCGCCGTGGGGCATATCAGCCGATCAATACCGCGTACCGCGGCTTGATCACGTCGTCGATGATCGCCAGCCGCTCGTCGAACGGAATGAACGCCGACTTCATCGCGTTGATGGTGAACCGCTCCAGGTCACTCCATCCGTAGCCGAATGCCTGCACCAGCCGGTACATCTCGAGGCTCATCGAGGTATCGCTCATCAGCCGGTTGTCGGTGTTGACGGTCACCCGGAACCGAGTCCGGGCCAGCAGATCGAACGGATGGTCGGCGATGCTCTTGACCGCACCGGTCTGCACGTTGGAGCTGGGACATAACTCGAGCGGAATCCGCTTGTCCCGCAAGATGGATGCCAGCCTGCCCAGCCGAACACCGCCGTCGGCGAGTACGTCGATGTCGTCGACGATGCGCACCCCATGACCCAGCCGGTCCGCGCCGCAGAAGGCGATCGCCTCGTGGATGGATGGCAGCCCGAACGCTTCACCGGCATGAATAGTGAAGCGCGCGTTGTTGTCTCGCATGTACTCGAAAGCATCCAGGTGCCGTGTCGGCGGGTTGCCGGCTTCGGCGCCGGCGATGTCGAACCCGACAACTCCCTTGTCCCGGAATCGTATTGCCAGCTGCGCGATTTCGCGGGACACCGCCGCGTGCCGCATGGCGGTGACCAGCAGGCGCACCACGATCGGCCGGCCCGCGGCGGCGCAAGCCTTCTCGCCGTCGGCGAATCCGGCCAGCACGGCGTCGACGATTTGGTCGAAGGACAGCCCACGGTCGATGTGCAGCTCGGGGGCGAATCGCACCTCGGCGTAGACCACCGAATCGGCGGCCAGGTCTTCCACGCACTCATAGGCGACGCGGTGCAGCGCGTCGGGAGTCTGCATCACCGCCACGGTGTGGGAGAACGGCTCCAGATAGCGCTCCAGCGAGCCGCTGTGCGACTGGGTGCGAAACCACGTCGCCAGCTCGTCGACGTCGGTTGTGGGCAGGCCGTCGTAGCCGGTCTGGGCGGCGATGTCGACCACGGTCGACGGGCGCAGTCCCCCGTCGAGGTGATCGTGCAGCAGTGCCTTGGGCGCCTGCCTGACCTGCGGAAGATCCAGGGGTGTGGTCACGTGACGATCCGATCGATGATCAGCGGCCTGGAAACCGGAGGGGTGTCGCCGACGGTGTAGCCGCCGTCCAGCTCGGCCATCGCGGCGCCGAAGCGTTGCGGGGTGTCGGTGTAAAGGGTGAACAACGGCTCGCCGGGCGCGACCGGCTCCCCGGGGCGGCGGTGAATCCTGATACCGGCGCCGGACTGCACCTCTTCGCCCGGTCGGGATCTCCCCGCGCCGAGCCGCCAAGCTGCCAGCCCTACTGCCATCGCGTCGATATCGCCCATTGTGCCGCCCCTGCCGGCGGTCACGGTCTCGGTATACGCACCGATCGGCAACGGAACCGACAAGTCCCCGCCTTGGGCGGCGACGAGCCGGCGAAACCGGTCCATCGCGGTGCCGTCGCGCAGTGTGTCGGCGGGATCGCGGTGGTCGATCCCGGCCAGGCCGAGCATCTCTTCGGCGAGCCGCAGTGTCAGCTCCACCACGTCGGGCGGGCCGCCGCCAGCCAGCACGTCCAGGCACTCGGCCACCTCGAGGGCGTTGCCGACGGTCGCGCCCAGCGGGCAGTTCATGTCCGTGAGCAGCGCGTGGGTGCGCACCCCGTGCGTGGCGCCCAGCTCGACCATGGTGTGCGCCAGCTCGCGGCACTGCTGCTCGGAGTCCAGCAATGCCCCGGTGCCGACTTTCACGTCGAGCACCAGCGCGCCCACCCCTTCGGCCAGCTTCTTGCTCATCACCGAGCTGGCGATCAGCGGCAGGGACTCGACGGTGGCGGTGATGTCGCGCAGCGCGTAGAGCTTCTTGTCGGCGGCCGCCAGCCGGCCGGCGGCGAAGACGGCCGCGCCGACGTCGGCCAGCTGTTCGCGCACCCGCTGGTTGGACAGCTCCGAGGTGAAGCCCGCGATGGATTCCAGCTTGTCCAGCGTGCCGCCGGTATGGCCCAAGCCGCGGCCGGACGCCTTGGGCACCGCGGCACCGCAGGCCGCGACGACGGGAATCAGCGCCAGTGTGGTCTTGTCGCCGACACCGCCGGTGGAGTGCTTGTCGACGGTGGGCAGTGCTGAGTCGCTGAAGTCCATCCGGTCACCGGAGGCCACCATCGCCGCCGTCCAGCGGGCGGTCTCGCCGCCGTCCATCCCACGCAAGAAGATGGCCATCAATAGCGCCGACATCTGTTCCTCGGCGAAGCTGCCGTGGGTGTAGGCGTCGATGACCCAGTCGATGGCGGCATCGGACAGCCGGCCGCCGTCGCGCTTGGTCCGGATCACCGTCGGCGCATCGAATGTGTAGTCGGTCAAGAACGGCCCCGGGCTATGTCGTCGGGACCGAAAGCGTCGGGCAGCAGGTCGGCCAGGCGGCGCGCCCCACCCGGATGGTAGATCAGCAACTCCGGGCCACCATGCTCGAGCAGTACCTGACGGCATCGCCCGCACGGCATGAGTGGCGCGCCACGGGAGTCCACGCACACCAGCGCGACCAGCCGGCCGCCCCCGCCCGAATGTAGGGCGCATACCACAGCGCACTCGGCACAGAGACCAAGGCCATATGAGACGTTCTCCACATTGCAACCGGTGACCACCCGGCCGTCGTCAACCAGCGCGGCCGCGCCAACCCGGAATCGCGAGTACGGCGCATAGGCACCCGTTGCCGCGTGGATCGCGTTGTCCCGCAACATCTTCCAGTCAATATTAGGCATACCGCAACCCCGCTCACCCGTGGGCCGAATCTCGACAGTCACCCTAACCCTGAGCGGGCAGTTGGCCCGACGGGCTGTTCGCGGCACGCGGGGACGCAGCCGGGTTAGGCTGAACTGCCCGCCTTGAGTGGCGTTTGACCTCCGAGGAAGACGGTGAGGACTGGGGTGACTACGCAGGCGACAACCGCGGATCCGGCGAAAGCAGTGACATCCAAGGCGCCGACGCGCAAGCGGCGGCCACCACGCACCCTGTACCGGGGCGACCCGGGCATGTGGTCGTGGGTGTTGCACCGCATCAGCGGCGCGACGATCTTCTTCTTCCTGTTCGTCCACGTCCTGGACGCCGCCATGCTGCGGGTCAGCCCGCAGACCTACAACGCGGTGATCCATGATTACCAGACGCCGATCGTCGGGTTGATGGAATACGGCCTGGTCGCCGCGGTGCTCTTCCATGGTTTGAACGGGATCCGGGTCATCCTGATCGACTTCTGGTCCGAAGGCACCCGCTATCAGCGGCTGATGCTCTGGATCGTGGCCATCGTCTTCCTTTTGCTCATGGTGCCGGCAGGGGTGGTGACCGGCATCCACATCTGGGAACACCTGCGATGAGCAGCCCCGATCTTCAACTCGGCCGGGGCGAGACAGCGCCGGTGCGGGAACGCTTCCACGACCGCCCCGCCAGCCTGGACAATCCGCGTTCCCCGCGCCGGCGGGCCGGCATCCCCAATTTCGAGAAGTTCGCGTGGCTGTTCATGCGGTTCTCGGGAGTCGCGCTGTTCGTCCTGGCCATCGGGCATCTGTTCATCATGCTGATGTGGGACAACGGCGTTTACCGCATCGACTTCAACTACGTGGCGCAGCGCTGGGCTTCGCCGTTCTGGCAGTTCTGGGACTTGGCGCTGTTGTGGCTGGCGCAATTGCACGGCGGCAACGGCTTGCGCACCATCATCGATGACTACAGCCGCAAAGACAGCACCCGATTCTGGCTGAACTCGCTGCTGCTGTTGTCGATGGGGTTCACGTTGGTGCTGGGCACCTACGTGCTGCTGACATTCGACCCGAACATTTCCTGATTCGCAGGGAGGCGAGGAGGAGTTGATCCAGCAACACCTGTACGACGTGGTGATCGTCGGCGCGGGCGGCGCCGGCATGCGGGCGGCCGTCGAGGCGGGGCCCCGGGTGCGCACCGCCGTGCTGACCAAGCTGTACCCCACCCGCAGCCACACCGGCGCCGCCCAGGGCGGCATGTGCGCTGCGCTGGCCAATGTCGAAGACGACAACTGGGAATGGCACACCTTCGACACCGTCAAGGGCGGCGACTACCTCGCCGACCAGGACGCCGTAGAGATCATGTGCAAGGAAGCCATCGACGCGGTGCTCGACCTCGAGAAAATGGGGATGCCGTTCAACCGCACCCCCGAGGGCCGCATCGACCAGCGTCGCTTCGGCGGTCACACGCGCGAACACGGTAAAGCGCCGGTGCGCCGGGCGTGTTACGCCGCCGACCGCACCGGCCACATGATCTTGCAGACGCTCTACCAGAATTGCGTCAAGCACGACGTGCAGTTCTTCAACGAGTTCTACGCGCTGGACCTGGTGCTCACGCAGACGCCGAGCGGCCCGGTGGCCACCGGCGTGGTGGCCTATGAGCTGGCCACCGGCGAGATCCACGTCTTCCACGCCAAGGCCGTCGTGATCGCCACCGGGGGATCGGGCCGGATGTACAAGACCACCTCCAACGCGCACACGTTGACCGGTGACGGCATGGGCATCGTCTTCCGTAAGGGACTTCCCTTGGAGGACATGGAGTTTCACCAGTTCCACCCGACCGGCCTCGCGGGCCTGGGCATCCTGATCTCCGAGGCGGTTCGCGGTGAGGGCGGCCGGCTGCTCAACGGGGAGGGCGAGCGCTTCATGGAGCGCTACGCGCCGACGATCGTCGACCTGGCGCCGCGGGACATCGTCGCGCGGTCGATGGTGCTCGAGGTTCTGGAGGGCCGTGGCGCCGGTCCGCACAAGGACTACGTCTACATCGATGTACGCCACCTGGGCGAGGACGTGCTCGAGGCCAAGCTGCCCGACATCACCGAGTTCGCCCGCACCTACCTGGGCGTGGACCCGGTGCACGAGCTGGTTCCCGTGTACCCGACGTGTCACTACGTCATGGGCGGCATCCCGACCACGGTCACCGGACAGGTGTTGCGGGACAACACTTCCACCGTGCCCGGCTTGTACGCGGCCGGCGAGTGCGCCTGCGTTTCCGTGCACGGCGCGAACCGGTTGGGCACCAACTCGCTGCTGGACATCAACGTCTTCGGCCGCCGGGCCGGCATCGCGGCCGTCGATTACGCCCATGCCCACGACTTCGTCGACATGCCGCCGAACCCGGAGGAGATGCTGGTGGGCTGGGTCGCCGACATCCTGTCCGAGCATGGGAACGAGCGTGTCGCGGACATCCGCGGCGCGCTGCAGCAGTCGATGGACAACAACGCCGCGGTGTTCCGCACCGAGGAGACGCTCAAGCAGGCGCTCACCGACATCCACGCTCTCAAGGAGCGCTACTCCCGAATCACCCTGCACGACAAGGGAAAGCGCTTCAACAGCGATCTGTTGGAAGCCATCGAGCTCGGCTTCTTGCTGGAGCTGGCCGAAGCCACGGTGGTCGGTGCGCTCAATCGCAAAGAGTCCCGCGGCGGCCACGCCCGCGAGGACTACCCCAACCGCGACGACGTCAACTACATGCGCCACACCATGGCCTACAAGCAGGGCACCGACCTGCTCAGCGACATCGCGCTGGACTTCAAGCCCGTCGTGCAGACCCGCTACGAACCCAAAGAACGGAAGTACTGATGACCGCAGGCGAGGCGTTGCAACCGGACGAGGCACCCGAGACCGCGCTCGAACCGCCATCCCCCGCGAGCGGGAGGGACCCCCAGCCGCCGGTCCCGGAGGGGGCGGTGATGATGACGGTGAAGATCGCCAGGTACAACCCGGACCAGCCCCAGGCGTTCGCCGAAACCGGTGGGTGGCAAAGCTTCCGGGTGCCCTGTCTGCCCAGCGACCGGCTGCTCAACCTGCTGATCTACATCAAGAGCTATTTGGACGGGACCTTGACCTTCCGGCGATCCTGCGCGCACGGCGTATGCGGCTCCGACGCCATGCGCATCAACGGCGTCAACCGGCTGGCATGCAAGGTGCTGATGCGCGATCTGCTGCCTCAAAAAAAGAAGGGGCAGCAGGGCAAGCAGCTGACCATCACGGTCGAACCGATCCGCGGGCTGCCGGTGGAGAAGGACCTGGTGGTCAACATGGAGCCGTTCTTCGACGCCTATCGAGCGGTGAAGCCGTACCTGGTCACCAGCGGCAATCCACCGACCCGCGAACGCATCCAAAGCCCGACCGACCGGGCACGCTACGACGACACCACCAAGTGCATCCTGTGTGCGGCCTGCACCACCAGCTGCCCGGTCTTCTGGAGCGAGGGCAGCTACTACGGGCCGGCGGCGATCGTCAACGCGCACCGCTTCATCTTCGACAGCCGCGACGAGGCGGCCGCCGAGCGTCTCGACATTCTCAACGAGGTGGATGGCGTGTGGCGGTGCCGCACCACCTTCAACTGCACCGAGTGCTGCCCGCGCGGCATCCAGATCACCAAGGCCATCCAAGAGGTCAAGCGCGCGATCATGTTCTCGCGCTGATTAGCTGGACCGGTCACAAAGTTCGTGATGGCTGGTTCGGTTGCCCCCCAACCGTTTCGCCGCATACATCGCGATATCGGAGGCGGTGATCATCTGCTGCAGCAGTGTTTGCGGTTCTTCGGCCGCGGTGTCGTCGAGACGCGCGCAGGCGGTGCCGATGCTGGCCGTGACTCCCGCGGCGGAGGCCGCGATGGCCCGGCACATCTTCGCGGACAAAGCCTCGGCGTTGCAGCTCGAGGCGGTGCCGGCCAAGAGAAATTCCTCACCGCCGCTTCGCGCCACCACCGTCTGGTTGTCGGCAGCGGCCAACAGCGCCTGGGCGACTTGGACCAGCGCGTGGTCGCCCGCGGCGTGGCCACCCCGGTCGTTGAGGGCTTTGAAGTTGTCGAGATCGATCAGCATGACCACGAGGTGGGAGTCGATGCCCCGTCGGCCCAGGATCATCCCCAGCGCCTCATGCTGAAAGGCGCGCCGGTTGAGCAGGCCGGTCAACGGATCGCGGTCGGCGCGCAGCAGATCTCCCGACAAGGCGCGCACCAGGATTCGAATGGCCAGCGGTAGGGCGATGTTGACCTCGATCACCAGCCACAGATCCACCCCGGCCAGGTTGGGGTGTCCAGATCTCG
Source organism: Mycobacterium sp. (assembly GCA_035505695.1). GTDB lineage: Bacteria > Actinomycetota > Actinomycetes > Mycobacteriales > Mycobacteriaceae > Mycobacterium. The sequence continues at coordinate 19,895 of DATJQO010000102.1, read as the reverse complement.
CCAGCGCCAGGGCCTCCCAGGAGCCAACGGCGGCGGCCACCGCGAAGTTGTACAGGACCAGTCCCGTGGTGTGAAAGAACGCCATGTAGGCGCCGAAAGTCGCGAAGGCGATACATCCGATCAAGGCGGCCAACGGGTTCGGGTGCGCCAGGCAGGCCAGGGCGACGGCGGTGTTGCATGTGATGGCGAAAACGACCGACTGAGAGCGCGTCGGCCAGCGCCATATCCACAGCAGCGCTCCGGCCACCCCACCGGCGACGGCCACCCAGGTCATCGCCACCGGCACCGACCCACGGGGACCGTCCGCGCCGGCCAGCAGGGCGAGCAGACACAACACCATCGACGCGGCAATGAATGCAATCAGCGCCCGAGTGGCACCACTGAGGCGCCGGGAAGCGAGGTAACCGGAGAGCCAGTCATACTGATCGGCCCGCCACCACGGGCTAAACAGCGCGGTCATCGTCGACTCCCAATCGCTACCCACCGATCATCGATGTCGAGAGGCTAGCCGCATGGTACGGCGCCCTTCGGGCCGACGAGGCAAATTGCCGCCTCTGGGCGCGATGCCTACCGCGCGGTCAACGACGCCGAGTGTCAGGTCTTTGATTCGCCGCGGCCGGTACCGGCCACATGCGCCGGCCCGACGCGGTCGTCGTCGCGGTCCGATCCCGGCATGTGAGAAGCGGGTAAATCACGGGTACCCGGGCGCTGCACCGGAAAACGACTCTTGGCAACGCACTGCCCGTCACACATTGCGGACCTGTCTCGTCTGAGGGCTATGACACCGAAAACTCGCATCGAGCCCCTGCCCCCCGAGCGTGCCGGACTGCTGACCCGCGCCATGTACCGAATCGCCAAGCGGCGCTATGGTCAGGTTCCCGAGCCCTTCACCGTCGCGGCGCATCATCGCGGGCTGATGGTCGCCGGCGCGGTGCACGAAACCATGGTCGAACGGGCGTCGCGCATCCTGCCGGTCAGCGTGCGGGAGCTTGCGGTGTACTGGACGGCACGCAGGATCGGGTGTTCATGGTGTGTCGACTTCGGCTCCATGCTGCAACGCCTCGACGGCCTCGATATCCAGCGGCTCGCGGACATAGGCAATTACGCAACGTCACCGCATTTCACCGACGACGAGCGCGCCGCCATCGCCTACGCCGACGCGGTGACGACCGATCCACACACCGTCACCGACGGGCAAGTCGACGACCTGCGGGTCCGCTTCGGCGACGCGGGCGTGATCGAGCTGACCTATCAGATCGGCATCGAGAACATGCGGGCCCGGATGAACTCCGCTCTCGGGATTACCGAGCAGGGCTTCAATTCCGGTGACAGTTGCCGCATTCCGTGGGCCGCCAGCGGCGATCGCGGGCGCGGCGGGTCGCCGCAGATGTTAAACGAGCCGAACGAGGCCACGGGACAACGCTAGGGTACGAATCGGCCGCAGCTATCGCGGTCCGAGAGGTCGGCATCCCCACCGAGGAGTGCGACATCCCGGCCACCCTGTACACCCTCGCGGAGCTGCCGGAGCCGTCCGGACTATTGGTGTACTACCACGGTGGCGGCTTCTCGGTCGGTTCGCGAATGAGCCACGATCCCGTTGCCCGGTTACCTGGCCAGCCGCGCCGGTGTGCGCGTGCTGTCAATCGAGTACCGGCGCGCGCCCGAGCACAAATTCCCGGCCGCGGTCCACGACGCGATCGCGGCTTTCGAATACGCGCACGGTCATGCCACGGATTTGGGTGCAGATCCGGGCCGCATCGCTGTCGGAAGTGACAGCGCCGGCGGCAACCTCGCCGCCGTGACCGCGTGGCAAGCGGTGCGGCGAGGTGGCGCCGTCCCGGCATTTCAGCTGTTGATGTATGCCCCGACGGACCTGAGCACCCGGCGGCCGTCGCGTGACCTATTCGCCCAAGGCTCCACCTTCACCGACCGGAACTTGCGGTGGGCGCTGGCAAACTACCTACCGCCGGGAACCATCTACGCGATCCGCGGCTGTCACCGCTGCACGGGGAGGTCGCCGGCTTGCCCCCCGCCTATATCGCCAGGGCCGGCTTCGACCCGATCCGCGACGACGGCGAGGCATACGCGGCCAAACTACGAGCCGGCGGCATCTCGGTGGCAGGGACCCGCCAGGCCGACCGACCCCACGGATTCCTCAACTTTGTCGGCCTTGCCGGTCGATTCGCCGAGGCCGCGAGCGAAGCCGCCGGCGCACTGCGCCTCGGACTGGCCGTCGCTTCAGGATCGACGGCCCAAGGGAGAACCGGTGAATTTGTCAGGGTTGGCGATATCCCATAGGGCGCAGACCTTTCCATCTCGCACGGTGATCGCCGTGATCCGCGGCATCATCTCCCGATAGCCGTCACTGGCCGGGCAGCCGGCCGTGTAGCTACCGAGCTCGCCGTTGACCAGCCCCAGCCGATATGAGGTGAACATCGCCGGGCCGTAGCGTTGCGCCAGGCCGAGCATGAAGCGGACCACCTTGTCCGGACCATGGATCACCTGAACTGCTGTGGGCGCCTTGCCATTTGAATCACCGGTGAAGGTGACGTCGGGATGCAGCAGCGCCACCACGGCCGCCACGTCGCCCGCTGCCATGGCCGCCATCAGCCGGCCGACCACCTCGTCGTGCGAGGGATCGGGTTTTGGTGGCGGTGACGCCGCGACCGCCTTGCGGGCCCGCGACGCGAGCTGGCGGGCGGCAGGCTCGCTGGTCCCCAGCACCTCGGCGACTTCGGCGAAGGGCACGGCGAATCCGTCGTGCAGCACGAACGCCACCCGCTGATCGGGCGACAAACGCTCCAGCACCACCATCGCCGCGAACCGGGCATCCTCACGGGCCACCACCGCCGACAGCGGATCTGCGTCATCAAATCCGGTGACCACCGGCTCCGGCAGCCAACTGCCAGTGTAGGTCTCGCGACGATGCGCGGCCGAGCGCAGCCGGTCCAGGGCCAGCCGGCTCACCACGGTGATCAGCCAGGCCTGCAAGTCGGCGATCGCTGACTCTTGCCTGTCCCAGCGCAGCCAGGCTTCCTGCACGACGTCCTCGGCATCGGCCACCGTGCCGGTCAGCCGATAGGCGACCGCCATCAGGTGCGGCCGCAAGGCTTCGAATTGTGAGACCTGTTCGGTCCCGGTCATATCGCGAGCCTAGCGCGAGGCAAGCAGACGGGCGTCGAGCGCTAGGCTCAGGATCACTATGACAGAACATCTTTGGCTGCACTTCGCCCGGCACGGCGCCGGCATCAGGCCGCCGACCATCGTACGCGGCGAGGGTGTCACCATTTTCGACGACCGCGGCAAGAGCTACCTCGACGCGCTGTCGGGGCTGTTCACCGTGCAAGTCGGCCATGGCCGCGCCGAACTCGCCGAGACCGCCGCCCGGCAGGCGAGCACGCTGGCGTACTTCCCGTTGTGGGGGTACGCCCACCCGACGGCGGTCGAGCTCGCCGAGCGACTCGCCCACTACGCCCCCGGCGACCTGAACCGGGTGTTCTTCACCACCGGCGGGACCGAGGCCGTCGAGACCGCGTGGAAACTGGCCAAGCATTACTTCAAGCTCACCGGCAAACCCGCTAAGCACAAGGTGATTTCCCGATCCATCGCCTATCACGGCACCACTCAGGGCGCGCTGGCGATCACCGGCCTGCCGTTATACAAAGCGCCGTTCGAGCCGGTGACGCCCGGCGGCTTCCGGGTGCCCAACACCAATTTCTACCGCGCGCCCGAACCATTCGCCGACGACATCAAGGTTTTCGGGCAGTGGGCTGCCGACCGCATCGCCGAGGCGATCGAGTTCGAGGGGCCCGAGACCGTGGCCGCGGTCTTCCTCGAACCGGTGCAGAACGCGGGCGGCGCCATCCCCCCTCCCCCTGGCTATTTCGAACGGGTGCGCCAGATCTGCGACGAATATGACGTGCTGCTGGTCTCCGACGAAGTCATCTGTGCGTTCGGGCGCATCGGATCGATGTTCGCCTGCGACGATTTCGGCTACGTGCCCGACATGATCACCTGCGCCAAAGGCCTCACGTCGGGCTACTCCCCGCTGGGCGCGATGATCGCGAGCGAGCGGTTGTTCGAGCCGTTCAACGACGGCAAAATGGTGTTCCCGCACGGTTATACGTTCGGTGGTCACCCGGTGTCGGCCGCGGTGGCGTTGGCCAACCTCGACATCTTCGAGCGTGAGGGTCTCAACGACCGGGTCAAACACCACACGGACAGCTTCCGCACCACGCTGGCCAGGTTGTACGACCTGCCCATCGTCGGCGATGTGCGCGGCGAGGGATATTTCTACGGAATCGAATTGGTCAAGGACAAAGCGACCAAGGAAACCTTCAGTGAGCCCGAATGCGAACGGCTGCTGCACGGCTACGTCTCGCCCGCGCTGTTTGACGCCGGGCTGTATTGCCGTGCCGATGATCGGGGCGACCCCGTCGTGCAGGTGGCGCCGCCGCTGATCAGTGGTCACGCGGAGTTCGACACTATCGAGGCGATCCTGCGGAGTGTGCTCACTGACGCCGGCAAACAGCTCTAGCCAGCGCTGGCGAGGATCCGTCTGACCTCGTAGGCGGCCAGCAGCACCTCCCGAGAATGCGCCGTGGTCGGGCTGCTCGCCATCCGCGATTGCGCGTTGCACAGCCAGGTGAGCGCGGAACGCAGGTCGGGGTCGGCGGTGGCGTCACGATGCACCTTCAACTCCGCGAGTACCCGGTCAAGCCCGGAGCGCCGCACCTGCGTTGCCTTCTCCACCTGCTTGAGCAGCTGTTGCAGCGATTGCGGACCGTCGCCGTAGCGTCGCCACTTGGACCACCATCTATCGTTCACCGCATGCCAGCCTAACGGGTCGGTTGGGTGGCCGCCGGACGCCGACTACCGTGTAACTTTCGTCCCACCAGTCACAGCGCGGCTCCCGGAAATCCGCGCCCAGATCGCTTACTGTGCACAGACGATGACCTTTCTACGTTCCGCGTCGTGCCTGGCAGCGGCCGTAATCATAACGGCGGCCCCGGCCGCGTTGGCTGCGCCGATCGCAGCGGCCGAGCCGGGTGGCGGACCCAGCGCCGCCCCCAGCTGCCCGTACCAGGTCAACACCCCGCCCGCGGTGGATTCGTCCGAGGTGCCGCAAGCCGGTGAGGCGCCGATCCCGCTGGCGGTGCCCGCCAAGCCCGTCGGCGGGGAGGCCCTCGGCAGCTGCGGGGTCGTCGCGGCGCCCGATACGCCGCCGCTGCCGAATGACGTCTCGGCGGAAGCATGGCTGGTCGCCGACCTGGACAGCGGCGCGGTCATCGCCACCAAAGACCCACATGGCCGTCACCGCCCCGCCAGCATCATCAAGGTGCTGGTCGCGATGGCATCCATCAACGCGCTGAACCTGAACAAATCGGTGGTCGGAACCAAGGATGACGCGGCCGCCGAGGGCACCAAGGTCGGCGTCGACGACGGCGGGACGTACACCGTCAACCAGCTGCTGCACGGGCTGCTGATGCACTCCGGCAACGACGCCGCGCACGCGCTGGCCATGCAGCTGGGCGGTATGCAGCAGGCGCTGGAGAAGATCAACGTGCTGGCCGCCAAGCTCGGCGGCCGCGACACCCGGGTTGCGACGCCGTCCGGACTGGACGGTCCCGGCATGAGCACGTCGGCCTACGACATCGGCCTGTTCTATCGCTACGCCTGGCAGAACCCCACCTTCGCCGACATCGTCGCGACCCGCACTTTCGACTTTCCCGGCCATGGCGACCACCCCGGCTACGAGCTGGAGAACGACAACCAGCTGCTCTACAAGTATCCCGGCGCGCTGGGCGGCAAGACCGGCTACACCGACGACGCGGGTCAGACGTTCGTGGGCGCAGCCAGCCACAACGGGCGGCGGCTGATGGCGGTGTTGCTGCGCGGCACCCGGCAACCGATCGCTCCCTGGGAACAGGCGGCGCACCTGCTCGACTACGGGTTTTCCACACCACAAGGCACCCAAGTCGGCACCCTGATCGAACCCGATCCCTCGCTGATGCCGGCCAAGCGCGACAGTGCCGCCGACCGGCAGGCCAATGGCGCCCAGGCCGGCGGGATGTTGCCATCGGCGGAAGCGCTGCCCATTAGGGTGGGTGTTGCCGTCATCGGCGCCATCATCGTGTTTAGTTTGATCATGGTCGCACGCTCGATGAACCGCCGACCGCAACACCGTTGACATCGGCGCCGGCCCGGTCGCGGGGCCTGCTGGTCGGGCTTACCGGCGCCAGCGTGGGCGTCATCTACGGCTACGACTTGTCCATCATCGCCGGCGCGCAGCTGTTCATCACCGAGCAATTCGGTCTGACGACCCGGCAGCAGGAACTACTGACGACGATGGTGGTGATCGGCCAGATCGTCGGAGCGCTGGGCGGCGGCGTGTTGGCCAATGCGATCGGGCGAAAAAAGTCGGTGCTGCTGATCCTCGTGGCCTATGCGACGTTCGCGCTACTGGCTGCGTTCTCTGTGACGCTGCCGATGCTGCTGCTGGCCCGATTCGCACTCGGTTTGACCATCGGCGTGACGGTGGTGGTGGTGCCGGTATTTGTGGCGGAATCAGCCCCCGCGGCGGTGCGCGGCTCCTTGCTGACGGCCTACCAACTGACCATCGTCAGCGGTCTGATCATCGGGTACCTGACCGGCTACCTATTGTCCGGCGCCCACAGCTGGCGGTGGATGCTGGGGCTGGCCGCCGTACCGGCGATGCTGTTGCTGCCGTTGCTGATTCGGATGCCCGACACCGCCCGGTGGTACCTGCTGAAAGGACGGCGCGACGACGCCCGCCGGGTGCTGCTCCGGATAGAGCCCGGAGCCGACGTCGACGCAGAACTCGCCGAGATCGACCGCGCCCTGAGCGAAGGCTCGCCCAGTTTTAAAGGCGGCATATCCGAGATGCTGCGACCGCCGTACTTGCGGGCCACCGTCTTCGTGGTCATCCTGGGCTTCCTGATCCAGATCACCGGCATCAACGCGATCATCTATTACAGCCCGCGCATCTTCCAGGCCATGGGCTTCACCGGCAATTTCGCGCTGCTCGGGCTGCCGGCACTGGTGCAGGTCGCGGGCCTGGCGGCCGTGGGCACCTCGCTGCTTCTCGTCGACCGGGTGGGCCGGCGGCCAATCCTGTTGTGCGGCATCGCCATGATGATCGCGGCGGACATCGTGCTGATCGCCGTGTTCGCCCGGGGTCTGGGCGGCGCGGGACTGGCTTTGGGGTTCGCCGGCGTGCTGCTGTTCATCTTCGGCTACACCGCGGGCTTCGGTTCGCTGGGCTGGGTGTACGCCAGCGAAAGCTTCCCTACCCGGCTGCGCTCCATCGGATCGAGCACCATGCTCACCTCCAACCTGGTCGCCAACGCCATCGTCGCCGCCGTTTTCCTCACCATGCTGCATTCCCTCGGCGGCGCAGGGGCTTTCGCGGTATTCGCGATACTCGCGTTGATCGCGTTCGGCTTCGTCTACCGATATGCGCCGGAAACCAAGGGCCGCCAGCTCGAGGACATCCGGCACTTCTGGGAAAACGGCGGCCGCTGGGAGAAAAAGTGGCCCTGATCCGGGCCGGCACCATGGTCCTGGACGGGCAGGTCCGCCGGCCGGGGTGGCTACAGACGTGCGGAGCGCAGATTTCGGCGTCCGGGACCGGCGCACCGCCGCGGCCCGTCGATCGGGACTTTCCCGATTGCACTGTGGTTCCTGGCTTTATCGACATGCACGTGCACGGCGGCGGCGGGGCTTCCTACACCGACCGCGACGGCATCGCCGCGGCGGCGGAATTTCACCTGCGGCACGGCACCACCACCACACTCGCCAGCCTGGTGACCGCCTCGCCGGAACAGCTGCTCGCGGGGGTGCGCGCGCTCGCCGAAGCTTCCCGGCACGGCACCATCGCGGGCATCCATCTAGAGGGCCCGTGGCTGAGCCGGGCTCGCTGCGGAGCGCACGACCGAACCCAGATGCGCGATCCGGACCGCGCCGAGATCGATGCCGTGCTGGACGCGGCCGGCGGCGCCATCAGGATGGTCACGCTGGCGCCGGAGCTGCCGGGGGCCGACGAGGCGATCCGACGCTTTCTCGACGCCGGAGTGGTTGTGGCACTGGGGCATACCGACGCGACCTATGAGCAGACCCAACGGGCCATCGCGTTGGGCGCCACGGTGGGCACGCACCTGTTCAACGCGATGCCACCACTGCACCATCGCGAGCCCGGTCCGGCGCTCGCGCTACTACGCGAGCCGCGGGTCACCGTCGAGATGATCGCCGACGGCGTGCACGTCCACCCGGCCATGCTGCGCGCGGTGATCGATGCCGCCGGTGCGGACCGAGTCGCCGTGGTCACCGATGCCATCGCCGCGGCGGGCTGCACCGACGGAGCCTTTCGGCTGGGCGCGGTGCCGATCGACGTGGTCTTCGGTGTGGCGCGGGTGCGGGGAACGTCGACGATCGCGGGCAGCACCGCCACCATGGATCAGCTCTTCGGCAACCTAACCGAGTTCGCGGGGTTGCTTGTCGCCGTGCAGACGACCGCGACCACACCGGCGCGGACTCTCGGCCTGCCGGACGTGGGCAGTCTGCGCGCCGGCTACCGCGCGAACCTTGTTGTGCTGGACCGTGATTTGCAGGTCGAGGCTATCATGGCCCAGGGCGACTGGCTGGCGATCTAACTACCGCCAAAAGCGGGTGACGCGGGAAAGTGTCAGCGCCCCAACGGCTCCCACGGCCATCGCGGTCAATGTCTGACGCCCGCTGAGGCCCTCGTCGGGTTGCACGCGCGCAGCGATGATCGCCGGCCCGGGCGGGGCGACCTGTTCGGCGCGCGGATCATTGGATGCCGTCGCCGCCCACGCGGTGCAGAACAGGACCAGATACGCGGTGATGTAGGCGAACACCAACAAACCCAGCACCGGGCCGAAGGTGGCGCCCGCCGGGCTGCGCAGCACTACCCTGAGGTAAATCGACGCTACTTGCTTGAACACTTCGAACCCGATCGCGGCCATCAGCCCAGCCCGCATCGAATCGACCAAGTTGACCTTCTGGCGCGGTAGCCGGCCGATCATCCAGGTGAACAGCAACCATGACACCAAAGTTGAGGTCACGATCGAGAAGAGGTACACGAGCCAGTCCAATGCCGGAGACTCCGGTATGCCAAGCCAGCTGAACAACGCGGCCATGGGAGCGTCGTTTCCAAGGGTGGTCAGACCGATGGTGACCAACGTCACCGCGAAAGTGCCGATCATCGCCAACAGATCGGAAAGCTTGTCACGCAGGAAGCCCGGTGAATCGACGCGCTGCACGGTCCACATCTCGGTCAGCGCTTGCCTCAGGTGTGACATCCAGCCCAGGCCCGCCCAGACCGCGGTGGCCAGACCGATGAGACCCACCGACGCCCGTGCGTCGATCGCCGAGTTGATCAAGCCCAGCAGCTCGTCCCCCAGCGCGCCGGACACCTGGGATCGGACGTGATCGTCAATCGTCTTCAGCAGCTGCGGCCGCCGGGCCAGCAAGAATCCGAAGGCCGCGAAACCGACCATGAGCAACGGGAATAACGCAAATATCGTGTAATAGGCCAGGCCGGCCGCGAAGAACCCACCGTTGCGTTCATCGAACCGCTCGTAGGCGCGAATCGCATGGTCGAGCCATCCGAACCGGGCCCGCAGCCGATCCAGGATGCCCGCCTTGGCCGGCTCGCTCATGGTGAAACCTAACCCCGTTGCGGAAGGAACCCGAGCCGATCGTAGACCCGCCGCACGGTTTTGCCTGCCACCTCGTCGGCCCGTTGCGCGCCGGCCGCCAGCACCGACTCCAATTCGCTGCGGTCGGCCATCAATTCGTCGACCCTGGCCTTGATCGGACTCACGAACTCGACGACTGCCTCGGCGGTGTCTTTCTTCAGGTCGCCGTAGCCGCGGCCGGCGTAGCCCTCGACGAGCTTGTCGATGCCGACCCCGGTGACCGCCGACTGGATGCTCAACAGATTGGACACGCCCGGTTTGGCGTCGGCGTCGAACCGGATCTCACGCTCGCTGTCGGTCACGGCCGAGCGAATCTTTTTGGCAGACATGGCCGCATCATCGAGCAGGTTGATCAACCCGGCGTCGGTGGCTGCCGATTTGCTCATCTTCGACGTCGGGTCTTGCAGGTCGTAGATCTTGGCGGTGACCTTGGGAATGAGCACGTCGGGAACCACGAAGGTGTCCGGGAAGCGGCTGTTGAATCGCTGCGCGATGTCGCGGGCCAGCTCGAGGTGCTGACGCTGGTCCTCACCCACGGGCACCAGGTCGCTGTCGTAGGCCAGTACGTCGGCGGCCTGCAACACCGGATAGGTGAACAGGCCCACCGTGGTCGAGTCGCTGCTTTGACGCGTCGACTTGTCTTTGAACTGCGTCATCCGCGATGCCTGCCCGAACCCGGTGAAGCAGCCCAGCACCCAGGCCAGCTGGGTGTGCGCGGGGACGTGACTCTGCACGAACACGGTGCTGCGGGCGGGGTCAACACCCAGCGCCAGATACTGCGCGGCGGTGAGCAAGGTCCGGCGACGCAGCGCCTCGGGATCCTGCGGAATGGTGACGGCGTGCAGGTCCACCACGCAGAAGAAGGCGTCATGGTCATCCTGCAACGTCACCCACTGGGTGATGGCGCCCAGCGCATTACCCAGGTGAAGCGAGTCGGAAGTGGGCTGCACGCCGGAGAACAGCCGGCTCGATCCCGTAGCGGTGCTCATGATGCACCGATCTTTTCATGTCTTTTCATACGGACTCGGGGCGGTTCGACCACCGGTCACCCCTTGGTTGCGGTACCGGCGGTACCGCCCTTAATGTCGCGGTATGAGACGTCTCGGCTCCTTGCTCGTGAGCTCCGCTCACTCGCCGTCGCCTCGAATGGAGAGACGTATGGGACCTCGGCCACCGATCCATCTTGGTTCCGGGGAGCCGGTTGTGCTGTTGCACCCGTTCCTGATGTCGCAGACGGTATGGGAGGAAGTGGCCCAGCGGTTGGCCGACACCGGCCGCTACGAGGTGTTCGCGCCGACATTCCCCGGTCACAACGGCGGTCCACGCGCCGGTACCTGGCTGCTGTCGTCGGAGGCGCTGGCTGATTACGTCGAGCAACAGATGGACGAACTGGGCTGGACGACCGCGCACATCGTCGGCAACTCACTGGGCGGTTGGGTGGCCTTCGAGCTGGAGCGGCGTGGGCGGGCGCGCAGCGTTATCGGCATCGCACCGGCGGGCGGATGGACGCGCTGGAGCCCGGTCAAGTTCGAGGTGATCGCCAAGTTCGTCTCGGGATTGCCGATCTGGCTGCTGACCCGGCTGCTCGGCCAACGCATATTTCGGCTGCCGTTCAGCCGCCAGTTGGGCACCGTGCCGGTGAGCGGGCGGCCCGAGGGGGTCAGCGACCGCCAGCTGTCGGCGATCGTCGACGACGTCACGCACTGCCCGGCGTACTTCCAGCTGCTCATCAAGGCGCTGCTGCTGCATGGGCTGCGCGAACTGGAACACACCGCGGCGCCCTCTCACCTGGTGCTGTGCGAGAAGGACCGGGTGGTGCCGCCCCGCAGGTTCAGCCGGCATTTCACCGACGCCCTGCCCAAGGGCCACAAGCTCACGGTGTTAAACGGCGTCGGACACATTCCGATGTTCGAGGCGCCGGAACGCATCGCCGAGCTGATCGACAGCTTCATCCAGGATTGCAGCGGGGCGGTCGAGAAGCCGTCGGCTAGTTAGCGAGCTTCTTTTCCAGGTTCTCGGCGATCGAGTTGAGGAACTCCTCGCTCTGCTGCCACTTCTGATCGGGACCGATGAGGATGGCCAGGTCCTTGGTCATTTTCCCGCTCTCCACCGTGGCGACGACGACGTCCTCGAGCGTCTGCGCGAATTGGATTACCTCGGGGGTGTTGTCCAGCTTGCCGCGGTGCTGCAGCCCGCGCGTCCAGGCGAAGATCGAGGCGATCGGGTTCGTCGAGGTCGGTTTGCCGGCCTGGTACTGGCGGAAGTGGCGGGTCACCGTGCCGTGCGCGGCCTCCGCCTCGACCGTCTTGCCGTCGGCCGTCATCAGCACCGACGTCATCAGCCCCAGCGAGCCGTAGCCCTGCGCGACGAGGTCCGACTGCACGTCGCCGTCGTAGTTCTTACAGGCCCACACATAGCCGCCCTCCCACTTCAGGCAGGCGGCGACCATGTCGTCGATGAGCCGATGCTCGTAGGTCAGCCCCTCGGCCTCGAACTTGTCCTTGAACTCCTCTTCGTAGATGCGCTGGAACTCGTCTTTGAACATGCCGTCGTAGGCCTTGAGGATGGTGTTCTTGGTGGACAGGTACACCGGCCACTTCGCGTTGAGGCCGTAGGCCAAGGAGGCGCGGGCGAAATCGCGGACGGACTCCTTGAAGTTGTACATCCCCATCACGACACCGCCGTCCTCGGGGATGGACACCACCTCATACACGATCGGCTGGCTGCCGTCCGACGGCGTGAAGGTGATCGACACGCTGCCCGGCTTGTCCACTTTGAAGTTGGTCGCCCGGTACTGGTCACCGAAAGCGTGACGGCCGATGACAATTGGCTTGGTCCAGCCGGGAACCAGCCGCGGGACGTTAGAGATCACGATCGGCTCCCGAAATATGGTGCCGCCCAGGATGTTCCGGATGGTTCCGTTGGGCGACAGCCACATCTTCTTGAGGTTGAATTCGGCGACGCGGGCCTCGTCGGGGGTGATGGTGGCGCACTTGACGCCGACACCGTGCCTCTTGATGGCATATGCGGCGTCGATCGTCACCTGGTCGTTGGTGCGGTCCCGGTTCTCGATGCCCAAGTCGTAGTACTCCAGATTGACGTCGAGGTACGGCAGGATCAGCATTTCCTTGATGAACTTCCAGATGACGCGGGCCATCTCGTCACCGTCGAGCTCTACTACCGGGCCTTTGACTTTGATCTTGGGTTCGCCTGCCATCTTCGAGTTCGACTTTCTCTTGCGGCCCTTAGCCTTAGGAGCCTTGCGAAGCTGCTAGCGCTTCATTGAATGTCTTGCTTGGCCGCATCACTGCCGTCGTCTTCTCGCTGTCCGGGTAGTAGTAGCCACCGATGTCGGCCGGCTCGCCCTGGGACTCGGCGAGGTCGGCGACGATAACCTCCTCGTTTTTGCTCAACGCGTCGGCCAGCACGGCGAAGTGCTCGCGCAACTCCTCGTCGTCGGACTGCGCAGCGAGTTGCTCGGCCCAGTACAGCGCGAGGTAGAACTGGCTGCCGCGGTTGTCGAGTTCGCCGGTCTTGCGCGACGGGCTCTTGTTGTTCTCGAGCAGCTTGCCGATCGCGGCGTCCAGCGTCGTGCCCAGGATCTTGGCGCGCTCGTTGCCGGTCTTGATCCCGATGTCTTCGAAACACGCTCCAAGAGCGAGGAACTCACCGAGGGAATCCCAGCGCAGATGATTCTCCTCGACGAGTTGGTGCACATGCTTGGGCGCCGAACCGCCCGCCCCGGTTTCGTACATTCCGCCGCCGGACATCAGCGGCACGATGGACAGCATCTTGGCGCTGGTGCCGAGCTCCAGGATCGGGAACAGGTCAGTGAGGTAGTCGCGCAAGATGTTTCCGGTGGCGGCGATGGTGTCCTGCCCGCGCACCGCGCGCTCGATCGTGTACCTCATGGCCCACACCTGCGGCATGATCTGGATCTCCAGGCCCTCGGTGTCGTGCTCCTTCAGGTACTGCTTCACCTTGTTGCGCAGCTCGACTTCGTGCGGCCGTTCGGTGTCCAGCCAGAACACCACCGTCATGCCCGAGTTTCGCGCGCGAGTGACGGCCAGCTTGACCCAGTCGCGGACCGCTTCGTCGGTGACGATGGGCATCCGCCAGATGTCACCGGCTTCAACGTTCTGGGTCAGCAGGATTTCCCCGGTGTCGAGGTCGACGATGTTGGCCACCCCGTCTTCGGGGACCTCGAACGTCTTGTCGTGGGAGCCGTACTCCTCGGCCTGCTGCGCCATCAGGCCGACGTTGGGCACGGTGCCCATCGTGGTCGGATCAAACTGCCCGTTGGTTTTGCAGAAGTTGATGATCTCCTGGTAGATACGGGAGAACGTCGACTCCGGGTTGACGGCCTTGGTGTCCTTCTGCCGCCCGTCGGCGCCCCACATCTTGCCGCCGGCGCGGATCATCGCCGGCATCGACGCATCCACGATCACGTCGCTGGGCGAATGGAAGTTGGTGATGCCCTTGGCCGAATCGACCATCGCCAGCTCGGGCCGGTGTTCGTGGCAGGCGTGCAGGTCGCGGATGATCTCCTCGTGCAGCGACGCGGGCAACGACTCGATCCTGTCGTAGAGATCCACCAGGCCGTTGTTGACGTTGACGCCGAGTTCGTCGAAAAGCTCCTGGTGCTTGGCGAAAGCGTCTTTGTAGAAGACCTTCACCGCGTGGCCGAAGACGATGGGATGGGAGACCTTCATCATCGTCGCCTTGACGTGCAGTGAGAACATCACGCCGGTCTCGTAGGCGTCCTGCATCTCTTCCTCGTAGAACTCGACCAGGGCCTTCTTACTCATGAACATGGAATCGATGATGTCGCCCTCGCGCAGCTCGACCTTGGGCTTGAGCTCGAGGGTCTGCCCACTCTTGGTCTGCAGCTCCATCTTCACGTCGCGTGCGCGGTCCAGCGTCATCGACTTCTCGCCGTGGTAGAAGTCGCCGTGCCGCATGGTCGCGACGTGAGTGCGCGAGGCCGGCGACCACTTCCCCATGCTGTGAGGGTGCTTGCGCGCGTACTCCTTGACGGCCTTGGGCGCACGCCGGTCCGAGTTGCCCTGTCGCAGTACCGGATTGACCGCACTGCCAAGGCATTTGGCATAGCGATCGCGGATTTCCTTGTCCTCGCCCGTCTTTGGGCTCTGCGGGAAGTCCGGAATCTTGTATCCCTTGCCTTGCAGTTCCTTGACGGCGGCGATCAGTTGGGGCACCGAGGCGCTGATGTTCGGCAGCTTGATGATGTTGGTATCGGCCAGCTTCGTCAGCCGGCCCAGTTCGGCCAAGTTATCCGGAACGCGCTGTTCCTCGCTCAGGTCCTCGGGGAATTCGGCGAGGATCCGCGCGGCCAGCGAGATGTCACTGCTCTTCATTGCGATGCCCGCCGGCTCGACGAAGGCACGCAAGATCGGCAGAAACGCGTAGGTCGCCAGCAGCGGCGCTTCGTCGGTCAGTGTGTAGGTGACGGTCGGCTGTTCGGCGCTCACGGTCCCTCTCCCGGCATCATCAGCGGTCACATCTCTGCGGGGCTCAGCGTTCTTCCTGCCCACGTTATCAAGGGTGTTTGGGCTGGTGTCGAGCTATGTGCACTGTGGCGCCGAAACGGCCGGTGGTACGGGGTTGGCATCAGGTCGGCTCGATAAGATAGTCTTCGTATTGGTCATGAGCGCCAGCGCTAAGCCCCGGCTTGCTGGCCGGCAACCCTCCAACCGCGGTGGGGTGCCCCGGGTGAAAGACCAGGTCTAGTAGCCACAGGCTGCGCGGCAAGCGCGGGTCCGCCATAACGGACCCCTGACTAGAGGGGAAACGTGATGTGCATTCACCACGATCTTTCGCGTCTCATTGCGTGTCGGCGGTAAGCGCGAGCATCCCGATACCAGATTCCAGTCTCTTGAGAAGAAAGCACCGCTGATGAGCTCTGACACCGGCCACGACGAGACCGACCCGACCGCGCATTGGTCCTTCGAGACCAAGCAGGTGCATGCCGGTCAGCAACCGGACCCGGCCACCAACGCCCGCGCCCTGCCGATCTACCAGACCACGTCGTACACCTTCGACGACACCGCACATGCCGCCGCCCTGTTCGGGCTCGAGGTGCCGGGCAACATCTACACCCGGATCGGCAACCCAACCACCGATGTGGTCGAGCAGCGCATCGCCGCGCTCGAGGGCGGGGTGGCCGCGCTCTTCTTGAGCTCCGGACAGGCCGCTGAGACCTTCGCCATATTGAACCTCGCATGTGCCGGAGATCACATTGTGTCCAGCCCCCGGCTGTACGGAGGCACTTATAACCTGTTTCACTACTCGCTGGCCAAGCTGGGAATCGAGGTCAGCTTCGTCGATGACCCGGACGACCTGGATTCCTGGCAGTCGGCGGTCCGGCCGAACACCAAAGCGTTCTTCGGTGAGACCATCTCCAACCCGCAGATCGATCTGTTGGACATTCCGGGGGTCGCCGGGGTCGCCCGTGCCAACGGGGTACCGCTGATCGTCGACAACACGATCGCCACGCCGTACCTGATTCAACCGTTCAAGCACGGCGCCGACATCGTGGTGCACTCGGCCACAAAGTACTTGGGCGGCCACGGCTCGGCGATCGCGGGCGTCATCGTCGACGGCGGCACCTTCGACTGGACGCAGGGCCGCTTCCCCGGCTTCACCACCCCCGACCCGAGCTACCACGGCGTGGTCTACGCCGAGCTCGGGCCGCCGGCCTATGCGCTCAAGGCGCGGGTGCAACTGCTGCGTGACCTCGGGTCGGCCGCGTCGCCGTTCAACGCCTTCCTGGTGGCCCAGGGCATCGAAACGCTGAGTCTGCGCATCGAGCGCCACGTCGCCAATGCGCAACGCGTCGCCGAGTTTCTTGCGGGTCACGACGGCGTGCTGTCGGTCAACTACGCGGGACTGCCCAGCTCGCCGTGGCATGAGCGGGCAAAGAAGCTGGCGCCCAAGGGAACCGGCGCGGTGCTGGCGTTCGAGCTGGCCGGCGGCGTCGAGGCCGGCAAGGCGTTCGTGAACGCGCTGAAGCTGCACAGTCACGTCGCCAACATAGGCGACGTGCGCTCGCTGGTGATTCATCCGGCGTCGACCACCCACGCCCAGCTGAGCCCGGCCGAGCAGCTGGCCACCGGCGTCACGCCCGGGCTGGTGCGGCTGGCCGTCGGCATCGAGGGCATCGACGACATCCTGGCCGACCTTGAGCTCGGCTTCGCCGCGGCACGCAAATACCGTGCCGCAGACGAGGCCTCGGGCGCCGACCCGCAAGCCGTGGCGGCGTTCTAAAGGAGTTCAGCCGTGACGATCTCCGACGTCCCCACCCAAACGCTGCCGGCCGAAGGCGAGATCGGCTTGGTGCACATCGGCTCGCTGACCACCGAAAGCGGTGCGGTGATCGACGACGTCTGCATCGCCATTCAGCGCTGGGGCGAGCTGTCGCCGACGCGTGACAACGTGGTGGTCGTGCTGCACGCACTGACTGGGGACTCGCATATCACCGGGCCCGCCGGACCGGGGCATCCCACCGGCGGCTGGTGGGACGGGGTGGCTGGGCCGGGCGCGCCGATCGACACCACCCGCTGGTGCGCGGTGGCCACCAATGTGCTGGGCGGTTGCCGCGGCTCCACCGGCCCCAGCTCGCTGGCGCGTGACGGAAAGCCTTGGGGCTCAAGGTTTCCGATGATCTCGGTGCGTGACCAGGTGGAGGCGGACATCGCCGCGCTGGCCGCGCTCGGCATCAACGAGGTCGCCGCCGTGGTGGGCGGATCCATGGGCGGGGCAAGGGCTTTGGAATGGATGGTCGGTCACCCCGAGCGGGTCCGGGCCGGTCTGCTGCTGGCCGTCGGGGCGCGCGCCACGGCCGACCAGATCGGCACGCAGACCACTCAGATCGCGGCCATCAAAGCGGACCCGAACTGGCAGGGCGGCGATTACCACGGCACCGGGCGCAAACCGGATGCCGGGCTGGCCATCGCGCGCCGCTTCGCCCACCTGACCTACCGCGGCGAAGTCGAACTGGACACCCGGTTCGGCAATGGCAGGCAGAGCGACGACGATACGGCCCGCGACGACCGCTACGCGGTGCAAGGCTACTTGGAGCACCAGGGCAACAAGCTGTTGGCACGCTTCGACGGGGGCAGCTACGTGGTCTTGACCGAGGCACTGAACAGCCACGATGTTGGCCGTGGCCGCGGCGGGGTGCACAACGCCTTGCGTGGCTGCCCGGTACCGGCTGTGGTCGGCGGCATCACCTCCGACCGGCTCTATCCGCTGCGCCTGCAGAAGGAGCTGGCCGAGCTGCTGCCGGGCTGCAGTGGTCTGCACGTTGTCGATTCGATCTGCGGGCACGACGGCTTCCTGGTGGAATCCGAGGCGGTCGGTGATTTGATCCGCAAGACGCTCGTCTTGGCGCTCGAACCGAGCGGGTTGGAAGGCACGTGTCAACGGTGATCCGCTCGAGGCACGACCGCTCCCTGTCGTTCGGCTCGGCGGCGGCAGCCTATGAGCGGGGACGTCCGTCCTACCCACCGGAGGCCATCGACTGGCTGCTGCCGCACGGCGCGCGCCACGTGCTCGACCTCGGTGCCGGCACCGGCAAGCTGACCACCCGGCTGGTGGAACGCGGCCTGGACGTGGTGGCGGTCGACCCAATCCCAGACATGCTGGAAGTGCTGCGCTCTTCGCTGCCGGAGACTCGCGCGTTGCTGGGTACCGCGGAAGAGATTCCGTTGCCGGACAACAGTGTTGACGCGGTGCTGGTCGCGCAGGCCTGGCACTGGGTGGATCCCGAACGCGCGATACCCGAAGTCGCGCGGGTGCTGCGACCCGGCGGACGGCTCGGCCTGGTGTGGAACACGCGCGACGAACGGCTCGGCTGGGTGCGCGAGCTTGGTCGCATCATCGGCAGCGACGGTGACGGAGGCCGCACCGAAGTGACGCTGCCCGAGCCGTTCACCGATCTGGCCCGGCATCG
Source organism: Mycobacterium sp. (assembly GCA_035505695.1). Taxonomy (GTDB): domain Bacteria; phylum Actinomycetota; class Actinomycetes; order Mycobacteriales; family Mycobacteriaceae; genus Mycobacterium. The sequence goes on along the minus strand of DATJQO010000102.1, from coordinate 1,181 downwards.
AGTCGAGTGGACGAATTACCTGACGCCGCAAGCGTTGATCGACTTGGTCGCGTCTCGCAGCTATTGCATCACCTCACCGGCCGAGGTCCGCACCAGGACACTCGACCAGGTGCGTGAATTGCTGGCGACCCATCCGGTGCTGGCCAATTCGACCGGCCTGGCGCTGCCCTATGTCACCGTGTGCACTCGGGCGACGCTTGCGGGGTGACTCGGGCTAGTCGTGCGCTCTAAGATGCGGTCCTGAGCTCGGCGCGCAAGGAGGCCCGCGATGGCACTTCCCGCTTTGGTTCTCGTCCATGGTGGCGGGCTCGCCGCCGATTCATGGGAGCTGACCGTCCAGGAGATCCAACGGTTGGCACCGGAATTGACCGTGCTCACCCCCCGACATGCCGGGCCGGCGAGGCAAGCCCGGAGACCTGAGGGAGATGACGGTCGCTGATTTCGTCGAATCGCTGGTTGGCGACATCGAGGCCGCCGGGTTGCAGAACGTCGTCATCGTTGGCCATTCGATGGGAGGCGTGATGCTGCCAGGAGTGTCACGAAGCTGGGGGCCTCGCGAGTGTGCGAAATGATCTTTGCCGCGGCCTTCCTGCCGCTGGAAGGCACAGCCATCGTCGACAGCTCGCCATGGGTGCTTGCGAGAATCGCCCGACGCTTCGCGAAGAAAGGCGTGCCGCGTGAAACACCGGCATGGCTGGTGAGGTTCGCGTACGTGAACGGAGTTCCCTTGCGTCGCCACCGATTCATGCATGGCAAGCTCTATCCGGAATCACTGCGCATCCTGACGGAAACGCTGCCTCGGCGGGAAATGCCTAGCGGCATACCACGGACTTGGATACTGACCGGCCGGGATCGCGCACTCTCACCGAAGTTGCAGCGCAAGTACATTGAAGCGCTCGGTGGTGTTCAGTCGATGACCGAAGTCGATACCTGTCACTGTCTGATGGTCAGCGAGCCGGAACTGCTGGCCGAGATTCTTGTCGAACGCTGCCGGCAGTACACATGAAGCCTGCGCGCTAACAGTCGTCGTCATCCCCGTCGTCGCGTAGGAGTTTTTCGGGATGGTGGAAGGTGTTGGTGCGGGGTTGGCGGCGGTCTTGGTGTGGGGGTGGGATCCATTCGGTGTCGCTGTGGGTGTTTTTGCGGGTGGTCCAGCCGCCGGGTCGTAGCATGCGGTGGTG